>JAZKCE010000015.1:0-115842 GCA_040388255.1 Pseudomonadota bacterium
AGCAAGTTGTGAATCATCTGGTTTTGCGCCATGTTTCACTTGACATTACACGCCTTTGACTTGGCTTTTCATGACAACAGCTGGCCGTTTTAGCCACAGGCCATGTGAACCCGGGAAAGGTGCTTTGATGCCCCGGGTGATTGCGCTGGTCACCAAGGTCCTGGCGCTTGTCCGGATCATCGGGGGTGTTGCTCGGATACGCTTGAAGCAGCATGCCGCAAAGATAACCGTAGAACAGAAATTTTTATGAGGGCACCCCTCCGAGCTGGAGAACCTGCACGCGCTGCTATTGCCCGCAAGCTGGACGCGATCGCACCCTGTACAAGCCGCCCATCGATGCCAAGGCCGCTCAGCGTGCGGCCGGAATTGAGAGAGCATCCAAGCATGCGCCAGACCCCAACAGTCCGGCTGCCTAGCACTCGCCGGCGGATCGAGACGTCTAGATCTTTCGGCCAAGCGCTACAAGACCTGGTATTGATGGTTACATCGTGGCTACATGAGCACAGAACGAAAAAAGCCTGCTATTTCTTAATAGCAGGCTTTTCATATGCGGTGTGGGGTGGCTGATGGGGCTCGAACCCACGACAACAGGAATCACAATCCTGGACTCTACCAACTGAGCTACAGCCACCGCAGGGTCAAATTATAGCCGCTAGTTTCACCATAAGTTGCGTCGCTGAAATTACTGTGTCACACCGGCTGCTGCCGGGGCCTGCTGGTCGGCAGCGGTGCGTACCGGCTTGGCGACCTTGATGTCGGTTTTGAAGCGTTCCTTGAGGCCGTTGTAATAGGCCAGGCTTTCGGCGGAAGTCCACCACTGCGCATACTGGTCGCGCTCCTGTTTGGCGCCGGCTTCCGGCGCCGGCTCGCGCGGCAGCACCTTGGTGATTTTGACGATCGCATAACCCTGCGCACCGAGGTCAACGCCGCTGAAAACCGGCAGGGTCGCGGCATCCGTCTTGAGGGCAGCCTCCACCACCGTGGGCGGCAGCTTCTGGCCCTGGGCGCGTGACACCACCAGCGGCTCCTGCAGGGTTGCGGAGGCGGGTGCGGCCTTCCAGGCGGCGAGTTTGGCGATGCCGTCCTTGCGGGCTTCCTCCGCGCCGCGCGTGGCCAGCCAGCGCTGGCGCACGATGTCCTTGACCTCTGCAAAGGGCTTGGTACGGGCGGGCGTGTACTGTGTGATGCGGCCTGAAATCAGCTGGTTGGCGGCCACTTCAACGGCTTCCGTATTGCGCTTTTTCTCAATCGCGTCGGGTGAAAAAATGGCGTTCAGGAACTTGGCATTGGCCAGCGCACCCGTGGCACCGGGCTGGGGGCTACGAGTAATGCCGGTGGCCGTTTTTACTTCAAGCTTCAGGCGATCCGCAATCGGCTTGAGGCTGTCGGCCTGCTCGTACACACCGTTGCTGAAGGCTTCGGCGGTTTCAGAAAACTTCTTTTGCGCCTGCTGTTTTTTCACATCGGCTTCGAGTTCGGGCTTCATCTCTTCAAAGCTGCGCTGTTTGGGCGTCTTGATGTCTGTCAGCCTGATGATGTGGTAACCAAACTCGGATTCGACAACATCGCTGATATCGCCTTTTTTCATGGCAAAGGCGGCATCGGAAAAAGGTTTCACCATCGCATCACGCGAGAAAAAATCCAGGTCGCCGCCATTGGGGGCCGAGCCTGGGTCCTGGGAGTTTTTACGCGCCACATCGGCAAACGAGTCCGGGGATTTTTTAACCAGGGCCAGCAACTCGGCAGCCTTGGCCTTGGCTTTTTGCCGGTCCGCTTCGGGTGCGGTTTTCGGCGACGCGATCAGGATGTGGCTGGCGCGGCGCTCTTCGGTACCGCTCAGCCGTGCGGCATTCTGGTCGTAGTAGGCCTTGAGTTCCGCCTCATCGACCGTGATGCCTTTTTTAATCGTGTCCACATCGAGCAGCACGTATTCAATGCTGGCCTGCTCGGGCGCCTGGAACAGGTTTTCGTTGGCCTTGTAAAACTGTTCGAGGTCGGCATCCGTGGGCTTGAGTTTGGCGGCGTACTCTGCGGCCGGAAAGCTGGCAACCTGGATCTCGCGCCGTTCAAAATAGGCATTGAGCGCCGTGTCGGCCACCGGCCTGGAGGCAAAGCCGCTGCCCGCCACGCCCATCAGCACCTGGCGATTGGAAAGATCGGTCCGCACATTGGCCTCGAACATTTCGGGGCTCAGGCCCTGGGTGCCCAGCATCTGGCGGTAACGATCCATGTCCAGCGTGCCGTCGGCGCGGCGCAATGCGGCAATGTCGGGGTTCTCATGCAGCTCGCGCGCCAGGCGCTGGTCGCTGGTGTTGAGATGCAGTTTGTTTGCCGCTGCGGCCAGCACGCGGTCGCGCACCAGTCGCTCCAGCGTGGCGTAACGCGCCTCCGGCGAATCCAGCAGCTTGGGGTCCAGCGAAGGCATGGAGGCACGCAGCCTTTCGACTTCCTGGAGGTGCGCCCTGTCCCATTCCGTCTGGGTGATTTCATGCCCATCGACTTTTGCCACAACGGCAGCCTGGTCCTTGCTGCGGTTGTAGCCATCCAGCCCGAACAGGATAAAGGACGGAACAATCAGCAAAAACAGCAGCGCCATGGTCCACTTGGTGTGCTTGCGAATGAAATCAAACATCTCGATTTTCCTGTACGGCCGGCAAGGGGCAAAAAGAAGGGACTGGCTGGAAACCAGATGACAAGCCAGGTAAAAATTTCCGCGAGCCCAAAAGAAAAAGGCGAACCATCTGTTCGCCTTTGTTCGGATTGACTCCGGATTATCCCAGTCTGTGGTGGGTGCTGACGGGCTCGAACCGCCGACCTACGCCGTGTAAGGGCGCTGCTCTACCAACTGAGCTAAGCACCCCACAAACTTTTCAAACCATATACATCAGTTCAAAGCGTCTTTGAGCGCCTTGCCCGGACGGAACTTTGGAACCTTGGCTGCCTTGATTTTAATCGCATCGCCGGTACGCGGATTGCGGCCCGTGCGCGCAGCACGTTTGCCCACTGCAAAAGTACCAAAACCAACCAGAGACACGGAGCCTCCTTTTTTCAGGGTTGTTTTCACGGCACCAATGGTTGCTTCCAGCGCTCGCGTTGCGGCGGCCTTGGAAATATCGGCATGTTTTGCAATGTGTTCGATCAGTTCAGTCTTGTTCACAAGGGACCCCTCGTTGATAAAAGTTAATCTGGTTGTCTCTAAAAAATATCTCCCGGGATATCGGTAAGCGATATCAGCGGGAGGCGGCAGGCGCAGGTTATCTGCTGATCACATTAGAGCCATGGACTTCCAAGGTGTCAATACAGCATCGGGTTTTTACAACGTGCGGAGGCGGATTCTAGCCTCATTTTTCACGCTTTCACCACATGACTGTCTGTACACGTTGCAATTTTCCTGCCTTGCAAAAAGACAGATCAGCCAAGCGCGGCGGCAATCGCCTTGCCGACATCCGATGTAGAGGCACGGCCACCCAGGTCGGGCGTGCGCGGTGCACCACTCTGGGGTGCAAGAACTTTTTCAATGGCGGCCAGGACCGCGTCATGCGCGTCCTTGTGCCCGAGAAATTCCAGCATCATCGCGCCACACCAGATCTGCCCAATGGGGTTGGCCACCTGGCGGCCTGCAATGTCAGGGGCGGAGCCGTGTACGGGTTCGAACAAGGAAGGAAATTTTCGCTCGGGATTCAGGTTGGCACTCGGCGCAATGCCAATCGTGCCGGTGCAGGCAGGCCCGAGGTCGCTGAGAATGTCGCCAAAGAGATTGCTCGCCACGACTACGTCAAAAAAATCGGGCCGCTGCACAAAATGCGCCGTGAGAATATCGATATGGAATTTATCGAGCGTGATGCCCGGATAGCCTCTGGCCATCTCGGCCACGCGCTCATCCCAGTAGGGCATGGAAATTGAAATGCCGTTGGATTTGGTGGCACTGGTCAGGTGTTTTTTCGGCCGCGACTGGGCCAGCTCGAATGCAAACTTGAGCACACGGTCCACCCCTATGCGCGTGAAGACCGACTCCTGCAGCACAAACTCCCTGTCGGTGCCCGGGAAAGCCTTGCCGCCTATGCTGGAGTATTCACCTTCGGTGTTTTCGCGCACGATGTAAAAATCAATTTCCCCGGGCAGGCGCGGGCTGCCGTCGCGGCGCACCACAGGCGCGATGATGCCGGGCATCAGGCGCGCCGGGCGCAGGTTGATGTACTGGTCAAACTCGCGGCGAAACAGCAGCAGCGATCCCCACAATGAAACATGGTCGGCGATCTTGTCCGGCCAGCCCACGGCACCGAAATAAATCGCATCGTGCCCGCCTATCTGGTCCTTCCAGTTGTCGGGCAGCATCTTTCCGTGTTTTTCGTAATAGTCCCAGCTCGAAAAATCGAAATGATCAAACTGCAGGTCTATGCCGAATTTGCGCGCCGCCGCATCCATCACGCGTATGCCCTCGGGCATGACTTCCTTGCCAATACCGTCGCCGGCAATCACTGCGATTCTTTTTTTACCTGTGCTCATGGTGTGTTCCTCTGTTTAGATTTTGAAAAAATTGAATGCCTGCGCCAGCAAAAGCCCCGGCGCTTCCTCTGCGATGTAATGCCCGCAAGGCAGGCTGTGCCCGGATACATCCTCGGCACGCTCACGCCAAAGCTCAAGCACATTGAAACATTTGCCGACCGCGCCATGCTCACCCCACAACACCCGCAGCGGCTGCGACAATTTTTGTTTCGCTGCGACATCGGCCCGGTCATGCACCAGATCCAGCGTGGCCGAGGCACGGTAGTCTTCGCAAATGGCCTGCGCCGTGCCCGGGACCTGTATGCAGCGTTCGTATTCGGCCAGCGCCTGCGGCGCAAACGCCGCCATGCCGGCATGGCGTTTGCCCATCACGCCATGCAGGTAACGAATCGGGTCAGACGTTATCAAGGCTTCCGGCAGCGGTGGCGGCTGGATCAGGAAAAACCAGTGCCAGTACGCCCTTGCAAACGCCTCGGTGGTGTTGCTGTACATCGCCAGCGTGGGCGCAATGTCCAGCAGCATCAGGCGCTCGACCGCTTCGGGATGGTTGGCCGCCAGGCGGTGCGCCACCCGCGCGCCCCGGTCATGCGCCAGCACCTGAAAACGCCTGAAGCCGTGGTGCTGCATCACTGCCAGGGCATCAAGCGCCATTTCTCGTTTTGAATACGCGGCATGCGCCGCATCACCCGCAACCCTGGCGGAATCGCCGTAACCGCGCAGGTCCATCATGATGACCGTGAAGTGCTCTGCGAGGCCGGGGGCAACACGGTGCCACATGGCATGTGTTTGCGGGTGGCCGTGCAGCAGGAGCAAAGGCGGGCCGCTGCCGCCGCGTTGCGTGTGGATCTGGCCAGCGGGGCCCTGGACAGCACCTGCATGAAAGTTCTCAAACAAGATGGCGGCTTTCCGGATAAAAAAGTTCAGCTGTTTTATTCAACTTTGTCATGTTTCGATGATGCCCAATGGGACGACCCCATTCAAGCAATAATAAATACTTTTATTATTTCCAAAAAGGAACTAATGGAGCGAAGCGACCTTGAGCTTGTACTGGCCGTGCGCGACCACGGCAGCCTTGCGGCGGCGGCCCTCAGCCTGGATATTGCGCCGCCTGCGGTGACCAAGCGGCTCGCGGCGCTTGAAGCGCGCCTTGGCCAGAAGCTGTTCCAGCGCACCACCCGCCGCGTCAGCCCGACGGCGGAGGGCGAAACCGTGTGCGACCGCGCCGCGGTGCTGCTGCAGGGATTCAGGGACCTGGAAGCCGAATTGCAGGAAAGGCAGAAAGAGCCGACGGGAAGAATCCGGCTGGCGGCCACATTCGGCTTCGGCAGGCTCTGGCTCGGGCCGGCGCTGGCACGTTTCCAGGAGCGTTATCCGGGCCTGGAAGTCCAGCTGCAGCTGACCGAACAGTTGCCCGACCTGGCTGCGAATGGTTTTGACGGCGCCATCTGGTTGTGGTCGGTGCGCGGCAACCAGGCCGCTCAGTGGGTATCCAGGCGGCTGGCACACAACCAGCGCGCTCTGGTGGCTTCGCCCGCCTACCTCAAGGCACATGGTGAACCATCGGATGTCCAGGCCTTGCAACAGCACGCCTGCCTGATCGTGCGCGAAAACAGCAATGCGGCCGGGCAGCCCTTTGATGTTTGGCGGCTCACAAAGGAAAGAGAAAAAAAGGACAGTGAGCGCAGCGAAGTTCGTGTGCGGGTCAGCGGCCCGTTGACGAGCAACTCCGGCGAACTGGTGCGGGACTGGTGCCTGGACGGGCGCGGCATCATGTTGCGAAGCCTCTGGGACATTGCGCCGCAACTGGCCTCTGGAGAGCTTGTACGGGTGTTGCCGTCCTGGTCAATGCCGGATGCGGATATCCACTGGCTGGCGCCTTATCGGACCGATGCGCCGCGGCGCATCCGGCTGTTGATTGATTTCCTGCTGGCCCAGTTCACGCGAGAGCCGTGGAAGGTCAGCCTGCCTTCGGCTTCGGCTGGGCGGCGCGCACCACCAGGCTCACGCCCAGCGCCGTCAGCGCCGTCCCGATCACGGTCGAGGTCGTGATGGGCTCGTCAAACAGGACCCAGGCCATCAGCGCGGTGGTGGGCGGCACCAGGTACAAAAGGCTGGTGACCGCCGTGGCCGCACCGCGCTGGATCAGCAAATACAGCAGCGAGCTGCCACCCAGGGTCAGGGCCAGCACAGACCAGGCCATGGCGCCCAGGAACTGGTGGTTCCAGACAATCGCCTCGGTCTCGAACAGGCTCAGGGGCAAGGTCACCAGCAGCGCGGCGCCCAGCTGGATCGCGTTGGCGCTGCGCACATCGGTGGGCTGCACAAAACGCTTTTGATAAAGCGTTCCGGCGGTGATGCTCAGCAGCGCAACCACGGTTGCCGCCAGTGTCAGCGCCGTGACCTCATGGCCTGTGCCGAATTTGCGCGACACCACCAGCAGCAGGCCACCCAGTCCAAACGCAAGCCCCAGCCATTGCCGGGAGGTTACTTTTTGCGCCTGCGGGTCATCGTTTTCCGAGGCGATCCAGGACACCCACAAGGCTGTCAGAACCGGCTGCAGCCCCACAATCAATGCCGTCAAGCCGGAACCCATGCCGGCCTTCACGGCAATCCAGACGCCGCCCAGATAACCCGCATGCATCAACATACCGGTGACACCGAGGTGTACCCACTGCTGCCGCCCGCGCGGCCAGGAGGCGCGCGCCAGCCTTATCCAGACCAGGAAACAAACAATGGACAGGAAATAGCGGATCGCCAGAAAAGTGAGCGGCGGCGCATAGGGCAGGCCGAATTTGGCGACGATGAAGCCGGTGCTCCAGATCAGCACAAACACGGCGGGCATGGCCCGTATCAGGGCGCTGTCGGAAGACGTGGAACTCACGGACGGCTGCTCACGAATAAGCCGGTTTATTTGGCCCGCGCACGGATTTCCGGAATGGCTTTTTGCAGGTAATAAATCATGGACCAGACCGTGAGGATTGCCGATATCCAGATCAGCCAGGTGCCCCACAGGTGGGTGTTGATCACGCCAAACAGCGTGCCGTCAAACAGCAGGAATGGAATGGCAATCATCTGGACCATGGTCTTGACCTTGCCCAGCATGTGCACGGCCACGCTTTTGGTCGCGCCTATGATGGCCATCCACTCGCGCAGGGCCGAGATTGCGATTTCGCGGCCGATGATGATGAGCGCCACAAAAACATCGGCGCGCTGCAAATGCACCAGCACCAGCAGCGAAGCGCACACCAGGAACTTGTCAGCCACCGGGTCCAGGAAGGCGCCGAACGAGGACGTCTGGTTGAGCTTGCGGGCCAGAAAGCCGTCCAGCCAGTCGGTCGCGGCGAAGACCACAAACATCAGCGTGGCGATCAGGTTGCGTTCAACCGGCGCGATGTCCAGGTAAAAAACGCCCACGATCAATGGAATCGCGACGATGCGGGTCCAGGTCATCAGGGTGGGAATAGTCCAGAACATCTTCACGCATTTTGGCATGAGCCGGACAACTCCGTGCGCCGCGGCCAAAAGTTCAGTGCAGAACGCGGTAAATCTCTTCTGCGAGCTCGCGCGAAATGCCGTCCACGGTGGCAATGTCCTCGGCGCTGGCCGACGCAATCGCGCGCAGGCCGCCGAAGCGCTGCAGCAGGCTGGCGCGGCGTTTCGGGCCTATGCCGGCGATGTCTTCAAGGCGGCTGGAGCCCGTGCGCACCGAGGCGCGCTTGGCACGCATGCCGGTGATGGCAAAACGGTGCGCCTCGTCGCGTATCTGCGCAATCAGCATCAGCGCGGCGGAGTCGCGGCCCAGGTAAATCTTTTCACGGCCGTCGGCAAACACCAGCTCTTCCAGCCCGACCTTGCGGCCTTCGCCCTTTTCAACGCCGGCAATCAGGCCCAGGTCCAGGCCGAGTTCGGTGAAGACTTCCCGCGCCATCGACACCTGGCCCTTGCCGCCGTCGACCAGCACCAGGTCCGGCAGTTTGGCATCGTTGTTGCGGGCGGCCTCGGCCAGCTTGCTGTAGCGGCGCGTCAGCACCTGGCGCATGGCGGCGTAATCGTCACCCGGGGTAATGCCTTCAATGTTGTAGCGGCGGTATTCGGCGCTTTGCATCTTGTGCTCGTGAAACACCACACACGAGGCCTGGGTTGACTCGCCAGCGGTGTGGGAGATGTCAAAACACTCGATGCGCAGCGCGCCCAGGTCCTCCATCTTCAGGTCCAGCGCCTCGGCCAGCGCGCGGGTGCGGGCCTGCTGCGAGCCCTGCTCGGCCAGCAGGCGCGCCAGTTGCAGGCCGGCATTTTTTTCCGCCATTTCCAGCCAAATGCGACGCTGCTCGCGCGGCTGGTGAATCGCCACTATGCGGGTGCCGGTTTGCGCCACCAGCGCGGCCATCAGGTCCTTGTCCACCGGCTCGCTGCACACCAGTGTGGGCGGCACCGGCACGTCAATGTAATGCTGGGCGATAAAGGCCTCCATCACCAGCGCTTCAAGCGACTTGGTTTTTTTCGCGCCAGCGGTTTCAGCTGCGAGGCCAGCCGGGTCAGCCGCTGCCGGGGGCTCCGCATCCAGCTCCGCGACATCGACGGCATTTTCGATATGGGTTGGAAAGTAAGGCCTGTCACCCAGGTGCCGGCCGCCGCGCACCATGGCCAGGTTGACGCAGGCCTTGCCGCCCTGCACTTTCACGGCCAGGATGTCCACATCCTTGTCGCCGCCTGTCTCCATGGACTGCTGGTGCAGCACCTTGGACAGCGCCGACATCTGGTTGCGCAGTTCGGCGGCCTGTTCAAACTCCAGTTTCTCCGCGTGCTGCAGCATCTGCCGCTCCAGCCCGTTCAGGATGTCCTGGGTTTCGCCCTGCAGGAAACGCTCGGCATTGGTCACGTCCTGGGTATATTGCTCCGCCGTGATGTGGCCCACACAGGGCGCCGAGCAGCGCTTGATCTGGTACAGCAGGCAGGGGCGCGTGCGGTTGTTGAACACCGTGTCTTCGCAGGTGCGCAGCTTGAAAACCTTTTGCAGCAGCAAAATGCTTTCCTTGACCGCCCAGGCGCTGGGGTAAGGGCCGAAGTAGTGGTGTTTTTTCTCGACCGCGCCGCGGTAATAGGCGACCCGCGGAAAAGCCGGCGCCGACACAGCCCCGCTCCCCTGCTTGGCATGCGGGCCGGTGATCTTCAGGTAGGGGTAGCTTTTGTCGTCCCTGAACAGGATGTTGAACTTCGGGTTCAGCGTCTTGATGAGGTTGTTTTCAAGCAGCAGCGCCTCGGCCTCGGAACGCACGACCGTGGTTTCCATGCGGACTATCTTTGTCACCATGTGGCCTATGCGCGTGCCGCCATGGTTTTTCTGGAAATAATTCGAGACGCGCTTTTTCAGATTGCGCGCCTTGCCCACATACAGCACCGTGCCATCCGCATCGAAATAACGGTAAACCCCCGGCAAGGCCGGCAGTGCGGCAACCTCGCTCAGCAGTTGGGGATCGAATTCGTGTGCTTTGGTCATGGATTCAAAAAGGCGCCGATATCAAGAAACCCGTATTGTGGACAATCCTGTCATGAATCGCAGCCTGGGCCCCCAGCAATGGGACATTTTTTGCAAGGTCATAGACAACTTTGGCGACATCGGCATCTGCTGGCGCCTGGCCGCGGACCTGGCTTCGCGCGGGCAGCAGGTCCGGCTCTGGGTAGACGATGCCAGCGCGCTGGCCTGGATGGCGCCCACGGGCTGCGACGGCGTTCGCGTCCTGCCGTGGGGCGAGCCACTGGCTCCGGCCGACCTGGAATGCCTCAACACCGCCCCCACTGACGTCCTGGTGGAAGCCTTCGGCTGCGAGATTTCTCCTGAATTCATAGCTGCCTGCGCCCATACGGCGGCAGCCAGGGGCATAAAACCCGTATGGATCAACCTCGAATACCTGTCTGCCGAGGTTTACGCAGAGCGCAACCATGCCCTGCCCTCCCCCGTCCAGCGCGGCCCGGCTGCCGGCTGGACCAAATGGTTTTTTTACCCGGGCTTCACGGCGCAAACCGGCGGCCTGTTGCGCGAGCCCGGCCTGGCCAGGCGCCAGGCGGCATTTGACCGGCACAGCTGGTTAAGCCAACGGGGCATCAATGGGGACGGAGAGATATTGGTATCCCTGTTTTGCTATGAACCACCGGCCCTGGCCCCGCTACTGCGCCAATGGGCGGATTCCGGCCTGAACGGCGGGCCCGTGCACCTGCTGGTTGCCGCCGGGCGCGCACAGTCGGCAGTCCAGGCTGCAAGCGCCGCTAACAACCTTCTGGTTAATGACAAAAAAGGCCTGCAACCCTTTACTGGCGCGCACAGCCAGCTATCAATTTCATACATGCCTTTGCTCACGCAAGCCGATTTTGACCACCTGCTGTGGGCCTGCGAGCTCAATTTTGTACGCGGCGAGGACTCCATCGTGCGGGCCTTGTGGGCCGGCAAACCTTTTGTCTGGCAGATTTACCCGCAGGATGACGACGCGCACCGCGCCAAGCTGGACGCGTTTCTGGACATGCTGGGGGCCACGCCCTCCCTGCGCGCCTTTCACCACCTCTGGAATGCCGGCAATGCGGCTGATCTGGCCGAACAACACCCGGCGGTTGGCCTGGCCCATCTCATGGCGGATCTGCCAGCCTGGCAAAAAACGGTGCTGCAGGCGCAAGCCAGGCAGCTTGCGCAGCAAGATTTGACCGGCAAGCTGCTGGAATTTGTAGAAAAAACCCGTTAAAATCAAAGGCTTTGCAGAATTTGCCGGGTGTTTTCACTTTCAGGCAGGCTTTGCACTTTCGCCGCAGAACATGCACCAGGCACTGACGCATAGCGCATCAGGCACTGACGCGTTGAGCGGCCTACTTCAAAAATACCGCAAGCTATTGCGTTAATACTGACATGAAAATCGCTCAAGAAATACGCGCCGGCAACGTCATCATGCACGGCAAGGACCCGATGGTCGTGCTCAAGACCGAATACAGCCGCGGCGGCCGCAACTCCGCCACCGTGCGCATGAAGCTCAAGAGCCTGGTCGCCAACTTCAACACCGAGCAGGTGTTCAAGGCCGACGACAAGATCGACCAGGTCATCCTGGACAAGAAGGACTGCACCTACTCCTACTTCGCCGACCCGATGTATATCTGCATGGACGCCGAGTACAACCAGTACGAAGTCGAAGCCGAAAACATGGGCGACGCCCTGAACTACCTGCAGGACGGCATGGAACTCGAAGTCGTGTTCTACGACGGCAAGGCCATCTCGGTTGAAGTGCCCACCAGCGTGCAGCGCGAAATCACCTGGACCGAGCCCGCCGTCAAGGGCGACACGTCCGGCAAGGTGCTCAAGCCCGCCAAGCTCGCCACCGGTTTCGAAATCGGCGTGCCTATTTTTGTGGCGCAAGGCGATGTGGTCGAGATCGACACCCGCACCGGCGAGTACCGCAAGCGCGTTTAAGCCATGCCCCCGGCTTGCTCAAATAAAAATGGCTCCTCATGGAGCCTTTTTTATTGCCGCGCGCCCTTTCCTCCATGAACCAGGCACACTCCAGACACGCTCCAGTGCCGGCCCAATCGTTGACAATGGCGCATGGACCAAACACAAGACTTATCCGTCAACCGCCTGGCGCACGCCTGGGCCGAACTGCAAGCCCACGCCCGTGATGAAACGCCGCTGGACGCCGACGCCTACCGCCTGGCTTTTGCCGATCCCGAGTTTTTGCTGCGGCGCGAAACCCGCGGCATACGCCTCCAGCTTGAAATGCTCAAGCCCGACCTGGAGCAGCACGAGCAAGGCATTGAACACACCATCGTAGTGTTCGGCAGCGCCCGCTTTCCCGCCCCGGAACAGGCCGACGCAGCCCTGAAACAGGCCGAGGAAACCGGTGACCAGGCCGCGCTGGCCCTGGCAAAACGCCACGCACGCAACGCGCATTATTACGACCAGGCGCGCCTGTTTGCACGCCTGGTGGCGGCCCACAGCAACGCCTGCCCGCCGGCAGAACGGCTGTTTATCTGCACGGGCGGCGGCCCCGGCATCATGGAAGCGGCCAACCGCGGCGCGCAGGAGTTGGGCGCCCCCACGGTGGGACTCAACATCGTGTTGCCGCATGAGCAGTCGTCCAACCCCTATGTCTCGCCCTCCCTGAGTTTCAAGTTTCACTACTTTGCCCTGCGCAAGATGCATTTCATGATGCGCGCCAAGGCGCTGGTGGCATTTCCGGGCGGCTTCGGCACCCTCGACGAGCTGTTTGAAGTCATCACGCTGGTGCAGACCGGCAAGGCCAAGCCGGTGCCGATTATTCTTTTTGGCTCCGACTACTGGAAGCGGCTCTTCAACTTTGAGGTGCTGGTGGAAGAAGGCGCGATTTCGCCCGATGACCTCAAGCTGTTCCAGTATGTCGATGACCCGCAGGCCGCCTGGGACGCCATCAAGAAGTTTTACAAACTCTAGCCCGCCGGGCCGGCTTTCAGGCCCCTCGCGGCGCCGGTGCCGGCCGCGACCACGCCGCCCACAATCCAGAACAGGCCGGCCACGCCCGTCAACGCGCCCACGGCGCCAAACAGCATGGGCATCAGCACGCTGGATGCGTTGATGGTCATCAGACGCAGGCCCAAGGCCTCTCCGTGGCGTTCATGCGGCGTGATCTGGTGCAGCATGCTCATCACCATGGGTTGCACCGCGCCCAGTGCAAGACCGAGCACGACGGAGCACAGGCCCATGCCAAGCGCCGAGCTCATGAGCGGATAGACCGCAAACATCAGCGCCGTGATGATGTTGGAGGAAGTGATCACATTTCTTTCACTCACGCGCGAGGCAAACAGCGGCAGCAGCAAGCGGATGGCTGCCGCAGCCACGGCAAACGCGCCAAGTATGGAGCCGATCACGGATGCGCTCAGGCCGCGTTCGTGCCCCAGCAGCGGCAGCACAAAAGTGTGAACATCCCACGCCGAGGATTGCAGCCAGTTGACGAACAGCAGGCGCCGGAACATCGGATCACGCAGCAAATCCCATGCGCGTTGCTTTGGCGCATCGACCGCAGGCTTCAGCGACGGCAGTTCCTTGGTCCGCCGCACCATCAGCCAGCAGACCAGCGGCAGGAATGCCAGCAGCAGGAAAGCGAAGCGGTAGCCCGTCAGGTCGCCCGCCGCATGGCCGGCGTGATCGATCAGCAAGCCGGCTGAAAAAGGCCCGACAAAGTTGGCGGCTGCGGGTGAGATGGCCAGCCAGCTGAACACCTTCCTGAGCTGGGTCGTCCCCGCAGCAGCACGGCCTACATGGCGCTGCAATGCGATGACCGCAATGCCGGTCGCACCGCCGGTCAGCAAGGCCGCCAGGCAAAGCACAGGAAAAACTGGAAACATGGCCGCCAGCGCCGAGCCGCCGGATGCGGCGCTCACTGAAATCACCAGCGGCAGGCGCAGGCCGTGCCGGTCGGCAAAACGGCCGGCCGGCAAGGCCAGGAAAACCTGCGTCAGCGCAAACAGCGACAGCAGCACACCCACGGCGGCGGCGCTGTAACCCTGCTGCAAGGCAAGCAGCGGGGCCGCCAGCCGCATGCCCGTCATGGCCGCATGCAGGCAGACCTGGGCTGCGATCAGGCGAAGCAGTTCAGGTGTCATTTTTCAGGTCAAATCGCGCTGTAGCCCAATCAGAACGAGCGGTATAAGCTATCAAAAAAAGAGCGGGCATGGATCAGGATGCGTCTTCTTCAGTGTCGTTATCGGCATCGGCTGAAGGCAAAAGCGCCTGCGATTGTGCTTCGGGCAGGGCTTCCACGCTTTTAAGCGCACGGCGCATCTGGCGCTGCCGCGTGTCGGCCTTGTCTATGGTGTCGGACGCCTTGGCAACCTGCTCCTTGATGCGCTCCACCCATTCGCCGAAACGGTTGAACTCGGTCTTGACGGCGCCCAGCACCTTCCACACCTCGGAGGCCTGCTGCTCCAGCGCCAGCGTGCGAAAGCCCATGTGCAGGCTGTTGAGCATGGCCAGCAAGGTGGTTGGCCCGGCCAGCGTCACGCGGTGCTGGCGCTGCACCGCATCCATCAGGCCGGGACGGCGCAGCACCTCGGCGTACAGGCTTTCCACCGGCAGGAAGAGGATCGCAAAATCGGTCGTATGCGGCGAAGCCAGGTAGTTCTCGGCAATCGATTTCGCCTCGCTGCGGATGCGCGCTTCCAGGGCCTTGCCGGCAAGTTCAACACCCGCCGGGTCAGCACGCTCGTGCGCGTCAAGCAGGCGTTCGTAATCGTCCCGCGGAAACTTCGCATCTATGGGCAGCCACACCGGGGAACCGTCGGCGCTGCGCCCCGGGAAACGCACCGCAAAATCCACACGCTGGCCGCTGCGCGGTTTGGTCTCCACCTGCTTGCCGTATTGTTCGGGGGTCAGCACCTGTTCCAGCAGGGCTTCAAGCTGCACCTCGCCAAAAATGCCGCGCGTCTTGACGTTGGTCAGCACCCGCTGCAGGCTGCCGACGCCAACCGCCAGTGTCTGCATTTCACCCAAACCCTTGTGCACCTGGTCCAGCCGGTCGGCCACCTGCTTGAAGCTTTCGCCCAGCCGGGTCTCCAGCGTTGTCTGCAGTTTTTCATCGACCGTCTTGCGCATCTCGTCGAGCTTGGCCGAATTGGTCTGCTGCAGCTGGGCCAGCTGCTTTTCAAGGGTTTCGCGTACCTCGACCATGCGCCGCGCATTCGATTCGCTGACCGATTGCAGTTGTGTGCTCAGCGTGTCCGACAGGGTTTTCTGCAGCAGGGTCAGTTGCTGCGCAAAAGCATCGATCTGCGTGTTCTGCGTGCGTATGGCCTCCGAGCTTTGCTGCACCAGTGTCTGCTGGAAAGTCGCAAAAGTCGTTGCCAGTTCCTGCCGGCTGGCGCGCGAGTTGTCGCCCATCTCGCGCCGCAGTTCGCGCTCGAGCTTGTCGTTGCCCAGGGCCATGCCCGCAAGCAGCTCGGTCCGCGCCTGGCCGTTGTCGGCCGGCTTGCGAAGCAGCAGCCAGGCAACCAGCAGCAGGTTGACCAGCAACAGCAGGATGATCAGCCAGAGTTCCATCACATAGACCTTTGCATGCTATTTTTCTGCTATTTATTTGCTAGCTAGCTGCGCAGCATTGATGGGGGACAGTGGCACTTTTCCTTCAAAAAATGCGATCAGGTTATCGGCCGCCAAGCTGGCCATGGCCAGGCGTGTCGGCATGGTGGCGCTGGCGATATGCGGCGTCAACACCACATTGGACAACGCGAGCAGGTCCGGATGTACCTTGGGCTCGCCCTCAAACACGTCCAGGCCCGCCGCCGCGATGCGCTTGTCGCGCAAGGCGGCTGCCAGCGCCACATCGTCGACGATGCCGCCGCGTGCGATGTTGACCAGCGTGGCCGTGGTTTTCATCATGGCCAGTTCGGCCGCGCCTATGGTGTGGTGCGACGCCGGGGAATAAGGCACAACCAGCACCACGTGGTCGGCGGTCTTGAGCAGTTCTTCCTTGCTGACATAACTGGCCTTGCATTCGGCTTCAAGCGCGGCGCCCAGGCGCGAGCGGTTGTGGTAAATCACCTTCATGCCGAAACCAAACGCACCGCGCCTGGCAATACCCTGGCCGATGCGGCCCATGCCCATGATGCCCAGGGTGGAGCCGTGGATGTCGGAGCCCGCAAACATGTCGTAACGCCATTTGCCCCACTTGCCGGCACGCAGGTAATGCTCGCTCTCGGTGACGCGGCGGGCCGCCGCCATCACCAGCGCAAAACCGAAATCGGCCGTGGTTTCTGTCAGCACATCGGGCGCGTTGGTGGCCAGCACACCGGCCGCCGTCATGGCGTCGATGTCAAAGTTGTTGTAGCCCACCGCCATGTTGGCGCAGATTTTGAGATGAGGACAGGCCGCCAGCACCTCGGCATCAATGCGGTCGCTGCCGGTCGTGAAAGCGCCCTGCTTGCCTTGCAATTTTTCTGCAAGCTGGATCTTGCTCCAGGTTTCGTCGGCCTGGTTGGACTCGACTTCAAAGTGTTGTTCCAGCCTGGCGATGATTTCAGGAAAAACGGCCCGGGCGACAAGTATTTTTGGTTTGCTCATGAATGGTTATCGACTTTCTTGCGTTTTATTTGAACCAGATAAAGGTCATGATGATAAAAAGGGGAATCAGGACCGCGCCCGACCATGCCATATAGCCCAGAAAGCCCGGCATTTTGATGCCGCGCTCTTCCGCAACGGCCTTGACCATCATGTTCGGGGCGTTGCCGATATAGGAGTTGGCTCCCATAAAAACAGCACCGGCGGAAATGGCAGCAAGTGTAGGCGCCAGCGTGGTCATGAGCGTGGCCGGATCACCGCCTGCCGTGTTGAAAAACACCAGGTAGGTCGGCGCGTTGTCCAGGAAGGAACTCAGCGCGCCAGTGGCCCAGAAATACATCGCCGGATCGGGCTGGCCGTCGGGCCGGGTGACGGCGGCGATGACAGCACCAAAAGGGCCATGCACACCGGCCTTGAGCATGGCAATCACCGGGATGATGGTCAAGAAGATGCCTGCAAACAGCTTGGCGACTTCCTGTATGGGCCCCCAGGAAAACTGGTTGTCCCGGTGCACTTTTGCCGATGTGGCGTAAAGCGAGACCAGGGTCACGACGATCAAGCCGGCATCGCGCACCAGGCCGGGCAGGCCGATCTGCGTGCCCATGACATCAAATACCAGCGCAGATTTCCAGAAGCCGCTGAGCAGCACCAGCCCCACCACGGCCGCCAGCAGCCAGAAGTTCACCATGCCGTCAAAGCCTAAACGGCGCGTGTCCGGCGTCGGGTCAAGCGGCAGCACACCTTCCCTGCTGTAGTACCAGCGGTCGATCGCGTAAAAAACCAGCAGCAGGCTGCCGACCAGAAACAGGGTTTCGGGAAAGATATGGCTCACCGTCCAGAAAAAATCAACGCCCTGCAAAAACCCGAGAAACAGCGGCGGGTCGCCCAGCGGCGTCAGGGAACCGCCCGCGTTGGATACAAGAAAGATAAAAAACACCACCACATGCGCCTTGTGCACGCGGTTGTCGTTGGCGCGAATCAGGGGGCGAATCATCAGCATGGACGCGCCCGTCGTTCCCATGAAACTCGCCAGCACGGTGCCTATCGCCAGGATCGCGGTATTCAGGGCCGGGCTGCCATGCAGGTTGCCGCGAATGAAGATGCCTCCGGCGACGGTGTACAGCGCGGTGAGCAGGATGATGAAGGGCAGGTACTCGGCCAGCATCGCATGCACCAGGCTGCTGCCGGCCAGGGCCGGGCCGAACAGCGCCGCAAAGGGCAGGAAAAAGGCCAGCGTCCAGGCGGCCGACACCTTGCCGAAATGGTGGTGCCAGAACGAGGGCAGCCACAAAGGCATCAGCGCAATCGACAGCAGCAGGCCCGCAAAGGGAATGCCCCAATACACCGACAGCCGGCTGCCATCAAAATCAGCAGCCATCGCCAGCCCGGGTAAAAATACCAGTCCAACAAACACCGCAACCCAGCGCAAACCCTTCACTTCTGTCTCCTTGTATTTTTGTAATATCTGCCCGGCGCCCGGAAAGTCGCAGCGTGTCAAACCCTGCAGCAGCAAGGCCCCGACTCTGCGCACAGCTTGACCGGGATCAGACAATCTCGAACACCTGCCGCAGGTAGGCCAGGTATTTTTCGTCCTCGCACATGCTCTTGGACGGCGTGTCCGACAGTTTGGCAACCGGCTGGCCATTGCAGCGAACCATCTTGATGACGATTTGCAGCGGCTCGTAGCCCAGGTCGTTGGTCAGGTTGGTGCCAATGCCGAAGGCCAGCTGGCAACGCCCCTTGAACTGCCGGTACAGCGCTATGGTGCGCGGCACGGTCAGGCCATCGCTGAAGATCAGGGTCTTGGTCAAGGGGTCCACGCGGTTCTTCGCATAATGCGCGAGCATGCGTTCGCCCCACTGGAACGGGTCACCGCTGTCGTGGCGCGCGCCATCGAAGAGTTTGCAGAAATACATGTCGAAGTCGCGTAGAAAGGCGCTCATGCCGTAGACGTCGCTCAGCGCAATGCCCAGGTCGCCCCGGTACTCCTTGGCCCAGGACTCAAAGCCAAACACCTGGCTGTCACGCAAACGCGGACCCAGGGCCTGACAGGCCTGCAGGTACTCATGCGCCATGGTGCCCAGCGGCGTCAGGCCCAGCTTCATGGCGTACAGCACATTGCTGGTGCCCGCAAGCTGTCCCTGCCGCCCTGTGCCCAGGCGCGCCATCAAGGTGCGCAACACCTCTTCGTGCCAGGCATTGCTGAAGCGCCGGCGCGTGCCGTAGTCTGCAATTTTGAGCTCACGCAAGCCGTCGGCCTGCAGCTCCAGGATTTTGGTGTCCAGCCGCTTGCGGCCCTCGGCCAGATCGGGCTTCTTGCAGGTATTACGAAAGTAGACCTCGTTGATGATGGCCAGCACCGGAATCTCAAATGGGATGGTGTGCAGCCACGGCCCCTTGATGGAGACCTCGATCTCGCCGCTCGGCAAGGCTGTGACGTCCACATATTTTTCATTGAGCTTGAAGATGCCCAGAAAATCAACAAAGTCACTTTTGATAAACCGCAGGCTCTTCAGGTAGGCCAGTTCGGCATCCTGAAAACGCAGGCTGCAAAGCCCACGAATTTCCTCACGGATCTCATTGACAAACGGAGCCAGCGGCGCAATGCCGGGGGCGCCCGCGTTGCGACACTTGAACTTGTACTCGACCTCCGCAGCGGGAAACTGATGCAGGACGGCCTGCATCATGGTGAATTTGTAGAGGTCGGTGTCGAGCAGGCTGGTGATGATCATGGGTACCTCCGTAAATTCATTTTTCGGGCGAATTGCTGCGTTGTGATGTGCTCGCAATCCTCATGTACACAAGGCTGGTGATGATCATGGGCACCTCAGCCCGCAGGACTTAGCCGAGGAAATCCACCTCGAACAGCAAGGTGGCATTCGGTGGAATCACACCGCCCGCACCGCGCGCGCCGTAGCCCAGCTCAGCCGGGATGATCAGGCGACGCGTGCCGCCCACCGACATGCCCTGCACGCCTTCGTCCCAGCCCTTGATGACCTGGCCGGCACCCAATGAAAATTCGAACGGCTGGCCGCGGTCCTTGCTGGAATCAAACTTGGCGCCCTGCACGCCGTCGTTGTACAGCCAGCCGGTGTAATGCACCCTGACGTTTTGCCCGGCCTTGGCGATGGCGCCGGTGCCGAGAACGGTGTCTTCGTATTGCAGGCCGGAGGAAGTGGTGGTGGTCATGATGGGGTCTTTCTAAAAATGAAATTGCGTCACGGCCCTGTTCCGGATGGAACGGGCCTGCAACGCAGGGTAAAAAAATGAAACAAAAAGCAGGAATCGCAGGCTTTTCATGAACCCCTGACTTTACCTGCAACCAGCACAAGCAGCCGGTCGGCGACCGCGGCGAGCAACTGGTTTTGTTCGGCGACCAGCATGGGCATGCCATCGGCTTTCAGGGCCAGCAAGGCATCGCGTATGGATTCGACCAGCACCGGGGCAATGCCTTCGCAGGGCTCGTCGAGCAGCAGCAGCCTGGGGCCGGTCATCAGCGTGCGGGCAATTGCCAGCATTTGCTGCTCGCCGCCGCTCATGTGCGCAGCCGGACGCTTGAGCATGGTTTTCAAAACCGGAAACAGGTCCAGCACCCTCGCCTCCTGCGCCGAGGCGTCCCGACCGGCGGCTACCTGCAGGTTTTCGCGCACGCTCAAGCCGGTAAACAGGCGCCGGTCCTCCGCCACATAACCCAGGCCGGCCCTGGCCCGCAAATGCGTTTCCCAATGCTGGATGTCCGTGCGCCCGTCCGTGCGCTCCACCTGTGCCTGGTAGCTGATGCGGCCGCGTGTTGTCACGTCCAGGCCCATCAGCGCCTTGAGCAGCGTGGACTTGCCCGCGCCATTCAGCCCCTGCAGCACAACAAATTCGCCAGCCCCGACCTGCAGCGACACATCAAACAGGGCTTGCGCCGGCCCATAAAAGGCATTGAGTTTTTCCACCTCAAGCATGGGCCGCCCCCCTGCCGACATCACCGAGGTAACGCCTGCGCACGGTGCTGTCGCGGGAAATTTCTTCAAACGAGCCCTGCGCCGCAAGCCGGCCTTCAATCAGCACCAGCACGCGGTCGGCGACTTCCGCCACGGCATCCATGTTGTGCTCGGTGTAAAGCACGGCCATGCCCTGGTGCGCCAGGTCCTTGACCAGCCGCATCAAGCCCGTACGTTCTTCTTCGGCCAGGCCCGCCGCGGGCTCGTCCAGCAGCAGCAGGCGCGGGCCGGCCGCCAGAGCCACGGCCAGCTCCAACCGCTTTTTTGCGCCATAGGGCAAACTCAGCACGTCCTGGCCGGCAAGCGCCTGCAGGCCGGTTTTTTCGAGCAGCGCAGCGGCCGTGTCATGCGACTGCGCGTCCAGCGATTTAAAAGCAGAAATGGCCTGTAACCCCCGTGGTACCTGCGCAGCCAGCTGCACATTTTGTAGCACGGTCAACGCCTCAAAGACTTGCGCCACCTGGAATGTGCGGGCCACACCCTGGCGCAAACGCGCCGCGGGCGCCAGGCCGTTCAACACCTTGCCGTCCCAGACTATGCTCCCGGCGGTGGGCTGGTACTGGCCCGCCATGCAGGCAAAACAGGTGGATTTTCCGGCGCCGTTAGGACCTATCAATGCCACGCACTCGCCGGCTGCAAGCTCAAAGCTCACGCCGTCCACGGCCTTGATGCCGCCAAAGTGCTTGACCAGGTTCTGGACTTGCAGCATCAGGCAGCCCCGCCCGGAAAAACACGCCGGCCCGGCGCGCGCAAGCGGTTCAGCAGCGACAGCAGGCCGGACGGCGCGGCCACCATGATCAGCATGATGAACAGACCCAGCAGGCCGCGCCAGTAGGTCACGTCACGGCCCAGTTCAGCGCCGGCGTAGCTGAGTACCGCGCTGCCCGCCACGGCGCCCCAGAGCTGGTGCACCCCACCCAGCAGCACTACCAGCAAGGCATCCACCGAGGTGGACACGGCGGCCACCGAAGGAAAAACCGCACCCTTGTGCGCGGCAACCAGGCCGCCGGCCAGGCCCGCCAGCACGGCGCTCTCTACAAACACCCGGTACTTGAGCCAGCCCACCGGCAGGCCGGATGCGGCTGCGCGCAAAGGCGCATCACGCAGAGCCTGCAGGGCTGCGCCCATGACGGAGCAGCCGAGCAGGCGCAGCGCAAAAACAGCGAGCAGCGCCAGCGCCACCAGCAAGGCATAAAAGAGCGGCCGGCCCTCGTCGCCCACCAGCGTGAGCCCGATCAGGCCGTTGTCGCCGCCGGTCAGGCCGACCCACTGCGTCGCGCCGGCCCAGACCACCTGCGCCAGCGCCAGCGACAGCATGGCCAGGTACACCCCGGCGCTGCGCACCACGGCCGCGCCAAACACGGCGGCGACCAGCAGCGCCGCAGCACAGCCGGCCGCCAGCGCCAACGGCAGGGATGCGCCCCACAGGCTGTGCGACAGCGCCGCACCATAGGCGCCCAGCGCAAAAAACGCCGCATGCCCAAAACTGACCAGGCCGCCCAGGGCCATCATGGACTGCAGGCTGATGCCAAAAATCATCAGGATCAGCGCATCGGCGGCCAGCGATTGCCAATAAGGCCCGCCCCACCAGGCCACGCAGGCCAGCAGGACAAAACACACAACGATGACCGAGCTGGGCAAAACGCCCAGCTTGAGCCCCCTGAATTTTTGCGCGGCTTCGCGGGGCACCTCCAGCGCAGACGGCGGCAGGCCAAACAGCCCCTGCGGGCGAAACACCAGCACCACCGCCATGGTGAGGAACACCAGCACCAGCGTGGCCTGCGGGAACACGCTGATGCCGAATGCGTGAACCATGCCGATCAGCAGGGCTGCGACAAACGCGCCACCTATGCTGCCCAGGCCGCCCGTGACGACCACCACAAAGGTCTCCACAATCACGTTCATGTCCATCTGCAGGTGAGCGGGTTCACGCGGCAACTGAAGCGCCCCGCCCAAGCCGGCCAGCGCACAACCAAGCACAACCGCGCCCAGCATCAGCGGCTTGGGATTCACGCCCAGCGCGGCAAGCATGTGACGGTCCTGCGTGGCAGCGCGCAGGCGCCTGCCAAACAGCGAATGTTTCAACAGAAGATGCAGGCCCAGCCAGACCAGCGGACCCAGCACAATCATCACCAGCTGGTACGCCGGGAAAAAGTCCTCGCCTATCTGCACCGCGCCCTTGAGCCCCGGGAAACGCGGCGCAAACACCTCGTCAACGCCAAACGCCCACTGCATGGCGTCATGCATGGCCAGGCTCAGGCCGAAGGTTGCCACCAGCTGGTACAACTCGGGCGCGCCCGCCATCCGCCTTAGAAGAAAGAATTCGGCCACAGCCCCCGCCACTGCAGCGCAGGCAGCTCCAAAAACAATAGCAAAAAGGTAAAGCGGCGCGCTCTCACCCCAGGCCGGAAACCAGTTGCTGACCCAGTGCGCGGTGAACAGCGCGCCCAGCATGAAAAAGCTGCCGTGGGCAAAATTGACAATGCGTGTGACCCCAAAAATAAGGGTCAGGCCGGCCGCCATCAGGAACAGCGTGGTGGCATAAGACAGTCCACCCAGCAGTTGAATGACGGAAAACGTCATGCGCTCAACTTGGCCTTGCGCGCATCAGCCATCAATCTAGTCCAGCCAAGTGGTGAACTCGCGGGCACTGACGCGCGGCGTGCGAAAGGTATTTACCAGCGCGGTTTCATCCGCATAACCCAACGACATGCCGCAGACCAGCATCTCGCTTTCAGCGGCGCCAACGTGCGGCAATATGATTTTGGCAAAGCCGTTCCAGGCGGCCTGCGGGCAGGTGTGCAGGCCATGGCCGCGCGCGGCGACCATGAAGTTTTGCAGGAAGGCGCCGTAGTCCAGCAGGCTGCCGCGGCCCATGACCCGGTCCATCGTGAACATCAGGCCCACGGGCGCGTCGAAAAAGCGGTAATTGCGCTGGTGCTGCGCATGCATCTTGTCCTTGTCGCCCTTGGTGATGCCCAGCAGGCCGTACAGGCCCCAGCCGTTTTCACGGCGCCGGTCAATATAGGGCGACACCCATTTTTCAGGGTAATAGTCGTATTCCTCTTTGTACTCGGCGGCCAGTTCGGGGTTGGCACGCAAGGCATCATGGGCCTGGCAGACTTTTTCAACCAGGCGATCCTTGCTCGCGCCCTGCAGCACATAGGCTTTCCAGGGCTGGGTGTTGGTGCCCGAGGGCGCGCGGCTGGCGACTTCCAGCAGGTGTTCTATGGTGGCGCGCGGCACAGGCGCAGGCAGGAACTCGCGCATGGACTGGCGGCTTTCTATCGCGTGGTCCACCGCGTTGACGGCAGGGGCAAACACGCTGCCCGAGGCATCCACGGCGGCAAAGTCGCCGGCAAGCACGGCGGCTGGGGAATTCACGGTTGGCTTCATTTCAATGTCTCCAGAACAGAAAGTAATTCGGGCGGCAAGGCTACCGGCCTGCGCGTGCCGCGGTCAACATACACATGGATGAAATGGCCCCTGGCCGCACACGGCTGGCGCTCATCGGCCGGGAACAGCCCCACCTCGTAACGCACGCTGGACGAGCCGATATGTGCCACGCGGATACCCGCAACCACGGCCTCGGGAAAGGCCAGCGGGGCAAAATAATTGCATTGGGTTTCAATCACCAGGCCAATCACGCCGCCTGAATGGATGTCTATGGCACCCCGCTCGATCAGCAAGCCATTGACGGCGGTGTCAAACCAGCTGTAGTAGACGACATTGTTGACGTGGCCATAAACGTCGTTGTCAGACCAGCGGGTACCAATGTTGCGGAAGGCTTTGTAGGAACTGCGGGGTTCGGCTTGGGGGCGCGCGGATGAGGTCATGAGTGACTATTTTGCCATCTGGCCCAGTACTCAAGCGCGACCCTGTAGGTGTTCATCTGTACCTGCACGGTTTCATCAATCTTCACGCCATAACCCCCGGCCATGGAAAACGCCAGCGGAATGCGGCGCTGCCAGGCCCAGTCAAAGACGCGGCGGTCGCGCGCCTCGAGGCCGTCGTAGCTCAGCTTGAGGCGGCCCAGGCGGTCGCCTTCAAACGGGTCGGCGCCGGCCAGGAACAGCACCAGCCCGGGCTCAAAGCGCCTGCCCAGTTCATCCAGCGCATGCTCCAGTGCCTGCAGGTAGGGGGCATCGGTACAGCCGTCCGGCAGCTCAATATCCAGGTCGCTGGCTTCCTTGCGAAACGGGAAGTTCTTTTCCCCATGCAGGGACAAGGTAAACACGCTGGCGTCACAAGCAAAGATGCTGGCCGTGCCATTGCCCTGGTGCACGTCCAGGTCGATCACGGCTACCTGCAACGGCTTGCGTTCGTGTTTAAAGCGGCGCGCCCATTCCGCCTGCATGAGCCGCGCTGCGACAGCCGCATCGTTGAACACACAAAACCCGCTGCCCTTGTGGGCGTAAGCGTGGTGCGTGCCGCCGGCCATATTTGCCGCCAGGCCCGCGCACCGTCCGTCCGGCCCCAGGCCCAAAGCCGCCCGCGCCGCGGCCACCGTCGCGCCTGCCGAGCGCCGCGCCCGTTCGGCCATGCCGGGGCTCCAGGGGAAGCCGATCTCGCGTTGCGCAGGCGCCGCAAGCGTGCCGTGTGTGATGGCGCCTATATATGCGGGGGTGTGCGCCAGCGCCAGTTCGCCGTCGCTGGCCGCGGGTGCCTGGGCCATGCGCACGCCGGGCAGCTCGCTGACCACGCGGTCCCGCAGCAGCTTGTACTTGGCCATCGGGAAGCGGTGCCCGGCCGGCAACGGCAGGACAAAATTGTCGGCGTAGAAGGCTTGCAAGAGCGTGTGACTTTTGTTTCCGGAACCCCGATTGTGGCTGGCTGCCCAGGGCGCTGCCGGCAGCCTGAAATAGGGCGTTACAACTAAAATGGTGCAGTGCAACAAAAAATGCTTGCAATCCCATGGCCACCCTCTATACTTCAGGTCATGTTGCAGTGCAGCAATTTAGCGCAAAGCAACTGTTGACCCCCAACCACCATCACGGAGATTAATTATGCTGACCGCCGAACAAATCATTGCTTCCCACAAAGCCAACATCGAAACCCTGTTTGGTCTGACCCACAAAGCCTTCGAAGGCGTTGAAAAACTGGTCGAACTGAACGTGCAAGCCACCAAGGCTGCCCTGGCCGAAACCGCCAACCACACGCAAGCCGTGCTGGGCGTGAAAGATGCACAGGAACTGCTGGCCCTGCAAGCCGGCCTGGTCCAGCCCCTGGCTGAAAAAACCGCCGCTTACAGCCGTCACCTGTATGACATCGCTAGCGCCGCTGGCGCCGACATCGGCAAGACCTTTGAAGCCCAGACCGCTGATGCCCAGAAGAAATTCGCCGGCCTGGTGGACAACGCCGCCAAGAACGCACCAGCTGGTTCCGAAACCGCTGTGGCCGTCCTGAAAAGCGCCGTGGCTGCTGCCAACAACGCCTTTGAGTCGGTTCAAAAAGCCGTCAAACAAGCCAGCGACATCGCTGAATCCAACTTCAACACCGTGGCCACCTCTGCCGTGAACGCCACCAAGACCGCCGCCAAAAAGCGTTAATTCGCTGAAGGTGCCTGTCTACGGAACACTGCCCCGCAAGCTGCGGGCAGCTTCCTGAACCAGTTGTCTCCTCGGGTCCTTTCCGAAATTCATTTTCACGGACCCAGTTAAGCCCGATCTCACGATCGGGCTTTTTTTTGGGCAATTCCATAAATCCATCGTTCGGGCGAATTGCTGCGTTGCGCAGTGCTCGCCATCCTCATGTACGCCAGTACATTCCGGTGGCTGCGCGCAGCGCGCCTTGCACTTCATCCCGAAAGCTGAATTTCTGAAAATGCCCGGATATATGCCTGGGAACTAACGCGCAGCTACACCCGCTTCGAGCCTGGCCTTCAGCGCCGGCAGGGCCGCCAGCATGGCCGCGCGGCCTGAATCAATCGCGCGTTGCCGTGCGGAAAAATCCGCGCTCTTCAGGCCGGCCAGCGAAGGCCGCACCACCACATCGGCATCCTTGAGTTCGTACTGGTTGATGCTTTTGCCCATGATGGCAAAGGTCTGCAGCAGGATCTGCAGCGTGCCGCCCGCCGGGTTGGCTTCGGGCGGGCTGGAAATATCGACCGCCACCACCACGTCGGCGCCCATCTGCCGGGCAAAACGCACAGGCACCGGCGACACCAGGCCGCCGTCAACATACTCGTGACCATTGATCTTGACGGGCACAAACACCGCCGGCACGGCGCTGGAAGCGCGCACCGCGGTACCGGTGTCGCCACGCTGGAACAGCACGGCCTGCCCGCTGTTGAGGTCGGTGGCCACAATGCCCAGGGGAATCGCCATGTTTTCAATCAGGCGGCCCGCCACCAGGCCGTTGACATAACGCGCCAGCGCATCACCCCTGAACATGCCGCGGCCAAAGATAGGCAGCATCCAGTCGGTGATGGCGACTTCGTCCATGTTCAGCGCCGTTTGCTGCATCTGCGCACTGGTTTTGCCGCTGGCATAAAGCGCGGCCACCAGGCTGCCGGCCGAGGTGCCGACCACCAGCTGCGGCCTGAGCCCGGCCTCTTCGAGCACGGCAATCACGCCCACATGGGCAAAACCACGCGCCGCCCCGCCACCCAGCGCCAGGCCTATCCTGAGCGGTTTTTTGGCAAGCTCCATCGGCGCGGGCGCAACTGTCACGGGACTTTCCCGACCCGCCGGCGGCGCGGCACAGGCCGCCAGCAACAGTGCGGCACCCAGGCAGGCCAGCCGCCGGCCGGAGGAGACCAGGGCGCGAATCATCCAGCGCAGCGTAGGGGCTATATCAAGAATGATTCTCGTTTGCTTTATCATGACCGGCGTTTATAACCCTGAGGATTGTCTGCATGTTGAAAAAAATCACGCTGTCGTCGTTATTGCTGGTCGCAGGTTTTGCGGCCGCCCAGGAACAGGTGGTGAACCTGTATTCTGCACGCCACTACCAGACCGACGAGAAGCTCTACAGCGACTTCACCAAAGCCACAGGCATCAAGGTCAACCGCGTGGACGCCGACGATGCCGGCATCCTGGCGCGCCTGAAAGCCGAAGGCGCGGCCTCCCCCGCCGACGTGATTTTGCTGGTGGATGCCGCCCGCCTCTGGAAAGGCGATGTCGATGGCCTGTTCAAGCCCATCAAGTCGCCAGCGCTGGAAGCCGCCATTCCCGCCAAGCTGCGCGCAGCCCCAACGGCCGAAGGCACAACCTGGTTCGGGTTTTCGACCCGTGCCCGCGTCGTGGTGTTTGACAAGCTGAAGGTCAAAAAAGCCGACGTCAACACCTATGAAAAACTGGCCGACCCGAAAAACAAGGGCCTGTTGTGCACCCGCTCCGGCGCGCACCCCTACAACCTCTCGCTGTTTGGCGCCGTCACCGAGCACATGGGCGAAGCCAAGGCCGAAGCCTGGCTCAAGGGCCTGGTCGCCAATATGGCGCGCAACCCGCAGGGCGGCGACAGCGACCAGATCAAGGCCGTGGCCAGCGGCGAGTGCGGCATTGCACTGACCAATACCTACTACCTCGCGCGCATCATGCGCTCCAACGCGCCTGACGACAAAGTGGTGGCCGACCGCGTGGGCGTGGTGTTCCCGAACCAGGAAAGCTGGGGAACGCATGTGAACATCGCCGGCGCCGCCGTCGCGAAAAATGCCAAAAACACGGCCAATGCCGTCAAGTTCATGGAATACCTGGCCAGCCCCAGCGCGCAGGAATACTTTGCCAACGGCAACAACGAATGGCCTGCCGTGCCAGGCTTGAGCATCAGCAACCCGGCGCTCAAGGCCATGACCGGCTCAGGCAACGGCAGCTTCAAGTCCGAGACGATTCCCATCAGCGCCGTGGGCAACAACCAGCTTAAGGTCCAGCAGATGCTGGACCGCGTCGGCTACAAGTAAGTGCATCCATAAATCCATTTTTCGGGCGAATTGCATCGTTGCGCGATGCTCGCAATCCTCATGTACCGGTTGCTGCGCGCCGCGCGCCTCGCACTTCCTCCCGAAAAGCTGAATTTCCGGACGCACTTACACGGCGTTAGAAAGAAAAAGCCCGGTTGTCGAAAGATGGTCGGGCTTTTTTGCCGCCGGGCCGCCCCAAGGCAAAAAGCGCCCCCTGAGGGGGAAGCGACCCGCGCAGCGGCGGAGCGGGGACCATTATTTATTGAGCCATATTGAGCCATAATTAACCTTTACGTAAACGTCAACTCCGGGCGGCAGCGCCCCTCATTCAAGGAAACATCTCATGGATATCGCAGGCAAAGTATTTATCGTCACCGGCGGCGCATCTGGCTTGGGCGAAGGCACGGCGCGCATGCTGGCGGACAACGGCGCCAAGGTCGTGATTGCCGACATGCAGGCTGAAAAAGGCGAGGCGATTGCCAAGGAAATCGGCGGCGCTTTTGTCAAATGCGATGTCAGCCAGGAAGCCGACGGCCAGGCCGTCGTCGCCAAGGCCTTGTCGCTGGGCAAGCTGATGGGCCTCGTCAACTGCGCCGGCATTGCGCCAGCTGAAAAAACCGTGGGCAAAACCGGCGCGCACAACCTGGGCGTGTTCAACAAGACCATCATGGTCAACCTGGTCGGCAGCTTCAACATGATCCGCCTGGCCGCCGATGCCATGTGCAAGAACGAACCCGAAGCCACCGGCGAGCGCGGCGTGATGATCTCCACCGCCTCCGTAGCGGCCTATGACGGCCAGATCGGCCAGGCCGCCTACAGCGCGTCCAAGGGCGGCATCGTCGGCATGACCTTGCCTATCGCCCGTGACCTGGCCCGCAACGGCATCCGCAACATGACGATTGCGCCCGGCATTTTCGGCACGCCCATGATGTTCGGCATGCCCAAGGAAGTGCAGGACTCGCTGGCCGCATCCGTGCCCTTCCCCAGCCGCCTCGGCACGCCGCAGGACTACGCCAAGCTGGCCAAACACATCATTGAAAACGACATGCTGAACGGAGAAGTCATCCGCCTCGACGGCGCAATCCGCCTGGCGCCACGCTGACCCCCAAAAAAGCCCTCCACGCTGTGGCGAGGGGGGCTTTTTGCCCTGGGGCGGTCTGATGGCCAACAAGAGGCTTCAACTCCGCTCTCTTTTTGATAGCTGCTTGCGCTTGTGGAACACCGGCTGCAAGCATTAATTACATTTAAAACAGCCGGTTTCAGCTTTGAAACGGGCCGCAATGCCCTCAAACGGCATCACAGGCGGGCCGAGGGCGTACCATCGCCAATCACTCCATCCAGAGGGGATTGCATGAAACGCCTGCTAACGTCGCTCATCCTTGTTTTTGTCCTGACGGCCTGCACCAGTCCCGCCACAGCTCCGGGCAATTTCAGCTACACCGTTCCGGCGCAACCTGAAGGCTCCTCCGGCTACACCGAAAAACCCGGCTGGGTGACCACCCGGTTTTCCGTGGCCGCCGCCAACCCCCTGGCAACCGACGCGGGCTACCAGATCCTGAAGGCCGGCGGCTCGGCTGTTGACGCAGCGATTGCCGTGCAAATGGTGCTGGCGCTGGTGGAACCGCAATCGAGCGGCATTGCCGGCGGCGCCTTCCTGATGCATTTCAACGGCAAGGACGTGGAGGCCTTCGATGGCCGCGAAACTGCACCGGCCGCCGCCACGAACAAGCTGTTTACAGGCGCAGACGGCAAACCCATGGCCTTTTATGACGCAGTCGTCGGCGGCCGCTCCGTCGGCACGCCGGGCGTGGTGCGCATGCTGGAGATGGCGCACAAACAACACGGCAAGCTGCCCTGGGCGCAGCTTTTCCAGCCGGCCATCACGCTGGCCGAAAATGGTTTTAATGTCAGCGCCCGGCTCTACACCCTGCTGGTGCCCGAAGTTCACCTGAAAAAAGACCCGGTCGCCCTCGCCTATTTTTACGACAGCACGGGCCAGCCCTGGCCCGTGGGCCACCTGCTGAAAAACCCGGAACTGGCGGCCGTGCTGAAAATGATTGCGGCCCATGGCTCAAAGGCCTTGCTCGAAGGCGAAGTGGCCCAAGCCATCGTCAACAAGGTGCAACAACACCCAACAAACCCTGGCCAGCTGAGCATGGCCGACCTGGCCGGCTACCAGCCCAAAAAGCGTGACCCGCTGTGCTACGACTACGCGGCGTCCGGCAAAGACTACCGCATGTGCGGCATGCCGCCGCCAAGCTCGGGAGCCATCGCCATCGGGCAGATACTGGGCATGCTGAACAACACGCCTGCCGCCACCCTGCCGCCCGAACGCAGCATGAGCGATACCGGCATACGCTGCATCCGCGCGCCCTGCCCCAGCCAGGTGGAAAGCGTGCTGCCCAGCCCCGACTGGCTGCACCTCTACACAGAGGCATCGCGCCTGGCCTATGCCGACCGCGCGCAATACCTGGGCGACCCGGACTTTGTGCAGCCGCCCGCCGGCAGCTGGATGAGCCTGCTTGACCCGGCCTATCTGGCCAGCCGCGCAAAACAAATAGGCGCGCAAAGCATGAAAACCGCCACGCCGGGCAAGCCGCCCGGCACGCAAACCAGCTATGCGCCCATGACTGAGCAATACGAATACGGCACCTCACACATCTCCATCATCGACCCCTATGGCAACGCGATTGCCATGACCACGACGATTGAAGACGCCTGGGGTTCGCGGCAAATGGTCAACCGCGGCAAGGGCCTGGCCGGCGGCTTTCTGCTCAACAACGAACTCACCGACTTCAGCTTCGCCCCCACCGATGCAGCTGGCGCACCGATTGCCAATCGCGTACAAGGCGGCAAGCGCCCGCGTTCGTCCATGGCACCCACGCTGGTGTTTGACAAGGCCACCGGCCAGCTGGTCATGACCACCGGCAGCCCCGGCGGCGCGGTGATCATCCACTTCACAGCCAAAACGCTGTACGGGGTGCTGAACTGGGGACTGAACATCCAGCAGGCCATCAAGCTGCCCAACTTCGGCTCACTCAATGGCCCGACCCTGCTGGAAGAAAAACGCTTTCCGGCAGCAACCGTCGAGGCCCTGCGCGCCCGCGGCCACGAGGTGCGTGAGCAGGACATGACCAGCGGCCTTCAGGGCATACAGCGCACGGCCACCGGATTTTTCGGCGGCGCCGACCCGCGGCGCGAAGGCATTGTGATGGGCGATTGATGCCCGCCCACGCCACTTAGCCATTCAGGCGTCTACGCCAAGTTTGTGCGAACATCGATTGATGGCGCGTGCCTGACAATTCCCCCTCAATTCCTGGAGTCAAAAATGTTGAATGCCTTTAAAAAACACGCTTGCATGGCTGGTGCCGTATTAAGCCTGGCCGTCATCGCAGCAGCCCCGGCCCATGCGGGCAAGACGCTGGATGCCATCAAGGCACGCGGCCAGCTGGTGTGCGGCGTCAGCAGCGGTGTGGCCGGTTTTTCGCAGGCCGACAGCGCTGGCAAGTGGTCTGGCCTGGACGTTGATGTCTGCCGCGCGATTGCCGCCAGCGTGCTGGGCGATGCCAACAAGGTGAAATGGGTGCCTCTGGTCTCGCAGCAACGTTTTGCAGCCCTGCAGTCGGGTGAAATCGATATCCTGTCGCGCAACACCAGCTGGACGCTGACGCGCGATGCCTCGCTGGGCCTGGCCTTTACCGGCGTGACCTATTACGACGGCCAGGGTTTCATGGTGCCGGCCAAAAGCAAGGTCAAGAGCGCCAAACAGCTGAAAAACGCCACAGTCTGCGTGCAGTCCGGCACCACGACTGAAAAAAACCTCAGCGAGTTTTCGCGCATCAACAACCTGAGCCTCAAACCCGTGGTGTTTGAAAAATTCGACGCCGCCAACGCCGCCTACTTCTCCGGCCGCTGCCAGGCCTACACCACCGACGCCTCCGGTCTGGCCTCCATCCGCAACAAGGAAGCCAAAACTCCGGCGGAGCATGTGGTGCTGCCCGAGCTGATCTCCAAGGAGCCGCTTGGCCCCGCCGTCCGCCGCGGTGACGACGAGTTTTTTGCGATCGCCAAATGGGTGGTGTTTGGCCTGATCGAGGCCGAGGAATACGGCGTGACGCAAGCCAACGTTGACACGCTGCAAAAAGACAGCAAGGACCCCAATATCGGCCGCCTGCTCGGCAGCACCGAAGACACCGGCAAGCTGCTGGGCCTGGACAAGGACTGGCTGGCGCGATCCATCAAGGCCACCGGCAACTACGGCGAAATCTTTGAACGCAACGTCGGCCCCAAAAGCCCGCTGGGCCTGCCACGCGGCAGCAACAAGCTCTGGTCGCAAGGCGGCCTGATGTACGCTCCACCCGTGCGCTGATGCCGGAACCCTCAGCCCCCTTGATACCGCCGCGCCCCGCCCCCGCAGCAACGCGGCAGTTTTCCTGGCGCGGCCGAAAGGCGCGCAGCGTCGCCTACCAGGTGCTGGCCGTGGGGGTGATTGTGCTGTTGGGCTGGCTGCTGGTGAGCAACACGCTGGCTAATATGCGCCTGCGCGGCATACAAAGCGGTTTTGATTTCCTCTGGCAGCCGGCCGGTTTTGACATCGGCGAGGGCTGGCTCAACTACGACGCGACCAGCCCCTACTGGAAAGCCTTTCTGGTCGGCATCGTCAACACCCTGCGCGTGGCGCTGATCGGCTGCGTGCTGGCCACGCTGCTGGGGACGCTGCTGGGCATCGCCCGCTTTTCGCGCAATGCGCTGCTGCGAGGCTTGAGTTATGGCTATGTCGAGCTGTTCCGCAACATCCCCCTGCTGCTGCAGTTGCTGATGTGGTACCTGCTCTTCATCGAGTACCTGCCGCCGCCCGATGCCGCCTTGAGCCTGGGCGACAGCGTCTTTCTGAGCAAAAACGGCATCGCCTTTCCGTCGCTCGGCTGGGCAGATGGACATCTGCAGTTTGAAATCCCCCGGATAGGCGAGATGCAGGTGGAAGGCGGCGCGGCGCTCAGCCCCGAATTCATGGCCGTGCTGCTGGGCCTGGTGCTCTATACCTCCGCGTTTATTGCCGAGGTGGTGCGGGCCGGTATTGCCTCGGTCCCCAAGGGCCAGCATGAGGCCGGCGCGTCGATCGGCCTGTCACGGGCGCGCGCCATGCGCCTGATCGTCTTGCCGCAGGCGCTGCGCCTGATCATTCCACCACTGACCAACCAGTACCTGAACCTGACCAAAAACTCATCCCTGGCCGTGGCCATCGGTTATCCCGATGTGGTGTCGATTGCCAACACCGCGCTGAACCAGTCCGGCCGCGCCGTCGAGTGCATCGCCATCATCATGGGGGTGTACCTGCTGCTGTCGCTCCTCACCTCCGCCTTGATGAACTGGTTCAACCGCCGTGCGGCGATCAAGGAGCGCTGAGCCATGCCAGATCAAACTCAGGCTTTTCAACCCATCCCCCCAAGGCCCGCGCCGGTACACACTGTCGGCGCCATGGCCAGCCTGCGCCGCAATCTTTTCTCCAGCGTACCCAATACCGTGCTGTCGCTGCTGCTGATGGCCTTGTTCGGCTGGCTGGTGGTGAAGGGATTCAGCTGGGGCCTGGTGAACGCCGTGTTTGCGCCGGATGCAGACCGTTGCCAGGCGGCACGCGGACTGGGCGCCTGCTGGGGCGTCATCCATGAAAAAGCCCGTTTTATCCTGCTGGGCCGCTACCCGCAAACCGAGCAGTGGCGGCCCGTGCTGGCCACCTTTGCGCTGCTGGCGCCGGTGCTGGCCAGTTGCAGCACGCGTTTCTGGAAACCTTCGCTGACACTGATTTGGGTGGCCGGGCTGGCGCTGTTTTTTGTGTTGATGGGCGGCGGTGTGGCTGGCCTTGAAAAAGTATCGACCGATGTCTGGGGCGGCCTGCCGCTGACCCTGATGCTCAGCGTGATCTCCATGGTGCTGGCTTTCCCGATCGCGGTGGGGGTGGCGCTGGGCCGGCGTTCGGACATGCCGGCGATACGCTCGCTGTGTGTGGTCTATGTTGAGCTGGTACGCGGCGTGCCGCTGATCTCGGTGCTGTTCATGGCCTCCTTCATGCTGCCGCTGTTTTTGCCGGTGGGCAAGTCGCCCGATGTGTTGATCCGCGTGATTGTCGGCATCACCCTGTTTGCCGCGGCCTATATGGCTGAGATCATTCGCGGCGGCCTGCAGACCGTGGGCCGCGGTCAGGCAGAAGCCGCCGCCAGCATGGGCCTGAGTTACTGGCAGGCCCAGCGCAAGATCATCCTGCCGCAGGCGCTGGGCGCGGTGGTGCCCAGCATCGTGAACAACTTCATCTCGCTGTTCAAGGACACCTCGCTGGTCACCATCGTCTCGCTCTACGAACTCACGGGCGCGCTGTCGCTCGCGCTGGGTTCGGACCCGAACTGGCGGCCATTCAAGATCGAGGCCTACCTGTTTATTGCCGCCATCTACTTCGCCTTCTGCTACGCCATGTCGCGCTACAGCCTGCGGCTGGAAAAGCGGCTGGCCAGGAACGGGAAGTAACGGGAAACAAAAGGACAAGAACGTGAGCAATCCCATCATCCGTTTCGACAAGGTCAACAAGTGGTTTGGCAACTTTCACGCGCTGCGCGACATCGACCTGTCGGTCCAGCCGGGCGAACGCATCGTGATCTGCGGGCCCTCCGGCTCGGGCAAGTCCACGTTGATCCGCTGCATCAATGCACTGGAGGACTACCAGGAAGGCACGCTGACGGTGGCCGGCACCGTGCTCGGTGACAACATCAAGGCGATTGAAGCCGTGCGCCGCGAGGTCGGCATGGTGTTCCAGCAGTTCAACCTGTTCCCGCACCTGACAGTGCTGGAAAACCTCACGCTGGCACTGGTCTGGGTCGCCGGCCTGCCGAAAAAAGAGGCCGAGCAGATCGCCATGGCGCAGTTGGAGCGCGTACGTATTGCCGAGCAGGCGCACAAATACCCGCTGCAGCTTTCAGGCGGCCAGCAGCAGCGCGTGGCGATTGCCCGCTCGCTGTGCCTGACGCCCAAAATCATGCTGTTTGATGAGCCAACCTCGGCGCTGGACCCCGAGATGATCAAGGAAGTGCTGGACGTGATCGTCAGCCTCGCCGACCAGGGCATGACCATGCTCTGCGTCACGCACGAGATGGGTTTTGCGCGCGCGGTGGCGAATCGCATCATCTTTATGGACGAAGGCCAGATCGTCGAGGAGAACACGCCGGACGCCTTCTTCAACGCCCCCAAAACCGGGCGCGGGCGGGATTTCCTGTCAAAAATCCTGGGGCACTAGGTCCTGGCCTGTGTCAGCGCAGGAAACCCCATTTTTATAAATAAAGTGGCGCCAGATCCCGTGAATACTGCACAAGCAGCTATCAATTAAGGAGCGATTTCATGCTGGCAAGGGCAGCAATGGAAATGGCTTCATACCCGCTTCGACGCCCACGCCCACAACCACGCCCCACCCAGGATCATGGGTACACACAGCCACTGGCCCATGCTCATGCCGAGCGCGAGTATGCCCAGGAACTGGTCCGGCTCGCGGAAGAACTCGGCGATAAAACGGAACACGCCGTAGCCGAATAAAAAGGCGCCCGAGACCTGGCCCATCTTGCGCGGGCCTCTTGCGTACAGCCAGAGCAGCACAAACAGCAGCAGGCCCTCCATCAGAAACTGGTAGACCTGCGAGGGGTGGCGCGGCAGCAGGGAGCCGCTGTCCTTGAACACCATGCCCCAGGGCAAATCGGGCGAGGAGAAACGGCCCCACAGCTCGCCATTGATAAAGTTGCCGACGCGCCCGGCCGCCAGCCCGGTGGGCACGCAGGGGGCGATGAAGTCCATGACCTGCAGCCATGGCCGCTGGCGGCTGCACGCAAACCACAGCTGCGAGGCCAGCACGCCCAGCATGCCACCGTGAAAACTCATGCCGCCCTGCCACACCGCAAAAATCTCCAGCGGATGCGAAAGGTAATAACCCGGCTTGTAGAAAAGGCAGTAACCGATGCGCCCGCCTATCACCACCCCCATGACGCCGAGAAACAGGATGTCTTCAATGTCCCTGCGCGACCAGGCGCCGGGTCCGCTGATAGAGGCATAAGGCTCATGGCGCAGGCGCAGCGTGGCGAGAAAAAAGAACAGACCGAAGGCTGCCAGGTAGGTCAGGCCATACCAGTGGATGGCCAGCGGACCGATTTGCAGGGCGATGGGGTCGATTTGGGGGTGAATCAGCATGGACCTATTTTGCACGCAAGTGATGACGGCGCCGCTTCAGGCACCCTGGCCGCTGGCCCCGGCGATAAAGGCCACAAAACGCTCCCGCACCGGGTTGGCATTGCTGCGCGTCCAGACCAGGCTGGTTTCACACCCCGGCACCCTGGTGGCTGATCTGGCGGCGGGCAAGGTTCTGTACACCACGCCGGACCGCTGGAACTGGCGCACGCTCTCGGGCACCCAGGCGAGCCCCAGCCCCGCAGACACCAGGTTCACGATGGTCTGCATCTGTATGGCCTCCTGCGCCACCTGCGGCGAGCGGCCGGCGGCGTGGTACATCGCAAAAATGGCGTCATAAAGCGATGGCACGATGCGGCGCGGAAAAATCACCAGCGGCTCCGCGAGCACCTTGGCCAGCGACAGCGCCGGCAACGCTGCCAGCGGGTGGTGCTCGGGCAAGGCCAGCAACAGCGGCTCGCTGGCGATCAGCGCGCGCTCCAGCCCGGGCGGCACAAAGCTGGGGGCATGCAGCATGAAGCCGGCGTCTATCTCGCCGTGCTCCAGCAATTGCAGTTGCACATCGCCGGTGGCTTCAATCAGTTCCAGCGCCAGTCGGGGATAACGTTCACGGAAGGCGCGCACCCATTGCGGCAGCAGGGCAAAGCCCACCGTGGACACAAAAGCCAGCCGCAGATGGCCAACCTCGCCGCCGGCAGCCGCCCTGGCATGCGCGGGCAAGGCCTGTGCGCGCGTCAGGAGGTCCTGGACCTCAGGGACCAGGGCCGCGCCGGCTGCGGTCAGTTTCACGCTGCGTTTGGTGCGGTCAAACAACCTGAGCCCGAGCACGACCTCCAGCTGGGCGATGGCTTGTGTCAGGGGCGGCTGGGTCATGTTCAGGCGCTGGGCCGCCCTGCCAAAATGCAGCTCGTCCGCGAGCGTCACAAACTGGCGCCACAAACGCAGTTCCACCAGCGGCGACTTATCTGAATATCCAGGCAATTCACTCATATGCCATACATATTAATGTAGAGCATAAAATGGATTGGAAAGTATCAGTCAAAGCACGCATACTCGACGTCACAACAAACTCCCACGAGGCACCCCATGGAAACCAAAACCATCACGCTCAACCCACGCAGCAAGAACATCACCGAAGGCAAATCGCGCGCGCCGAATCGGTCCATGTATTACGCCATGGGTTACGAAGAAGCCGACTTCAAAAAACCCATGATCGGCGTAGCCAACGGACACAGCACCATCACGCCCTGCAACAGCGGCCTGCAAAAGCTGGCCGATGCCGCCATTGCGGCGATTGAAGAAGCCGGCGGCAACGCGCAGGTCTTCGGCACACCGACGATTTCGGACGGCATGGCCATGGGCACCGAAGGCATGAAATATTCGCTGGTCAGCCGCGAAGTGATTTCGGATTGCATCGAGACCTGCGTGCAGGGCCAGTGGATGGACGGCGTGCTGGTGGTCGGCGGCTGCGACAAGAACATGCCGGGCGGCCTGATGGGCATGCTGCGCGCCAACGTACCGGCCATCTACGTTTATGGCGGCACCATCCTGCCGGGTACTTACAAAGGCAAGGACCTCAACATCGTCAGCGTGTTTGAAGCCGTGGGCGAGAACGCCGCCGGCCGCATGAGCGATGAAGACCTGCTGCAGATCGAGCGTCGCGCCATTCCCGGCACCGGCAGCTGCGGCGGCATGTACACGGCCAACACCATGTCCAGCGCGTTTGAGGCCCTGGGTATTTCGCTGCCCTACTCCAGCACCATGGCCAATCCGCACGACGAGAAAATGAACTCGGCAAAAGAGTCAGCGAAAGTTTTGGTCGAGGCCATCAAGAAGGACATCAAGCCGCGCGACATCGTCACCAAGAAGGCGATCGAAAATGCCGTGGCCGTGATCATGGCGACCGGTGGCTCCACCAATGCCGTGTTGCACTTTTTGGCGATTGCCCACACCGCCGGTGTCGAGTGGAGCATCGACGACTTTGAACGGATTCGCCAACGCACGCCCGTGCTCTGCAATCTGAAACCTTCGGGCGATTACCTGGCTGTCGACCTGCACCGTGCAGGCGGCATTCCGCAAGTCATGAAGACGCTGCTGGTCGCCGGCCTGCTGCATGGCGACTGCCTGACGATTTCCGGCCAGACGATTGCCGAAGTGCTGAAGGACGTGCCCGATGTGCCGCGTGCCGATCAGGATGTGATCCGTCCGATCAACAAGCCGATGTACGCGCAAGGCCACCTGGCCATTCTCAAAGGCAACCTCTCGCCTGAAGGCTGCGTCGCCAAGATCACCGGTCTGAAAAACCCGGTCATGACCGGCCCGGCCCGCGTGTTTGACGATGAGCAGTCCGGCCTTGCCGCCATCCTGGCCGGCAAGATCAAACCCGGCGATGTGATGGTGCTGCGTTACCTCGGCCCCAAGGGCGGCCCCGGCATGCCGGAAATGCTGGCACCGACCGGTGCGCTGATCGGCGCCGGCCTGGGCGAAAGCGTGGGCCTGATCACCGACGGCCGTTTTTCGGGTGGCACCTGGGGCATGGTGGTCGGGCATGTGGCGCCGGAAGCGGCGGCCGGCGGCAACATTGCCTTCATCAACGAAGGCGACTCGATCACCATCGACGCCAAACAATTGCTGCTGCAACTCAACATCAGCGACGCCGAACTGGCCAAACGCAAGGAGGGCTGGAAGGCCCCGGCACCGCGCTACACACGCGGCGTGCAGGCCAAGTTCGCCTTCAACGCATCAAGCGCCAGCAAGGGCGCGGTGCTGGACGACTATTGATTCCGGCTGACATGTAAGACAAAAAGCCCGTGGGTCACAGACTTCACGGGCTTTTTACTTTGAACGCAGGGCCTGCCAATGGCAGAGTTGGATTCGGGCAATTACTTGCGTTTTTTGGACAGCATGCCCATCGCGTCACGTTGCCTGTCTATGCGGTCCTGTTTGCGCTTGTCCATTTTTTCGATTTCCTTGCGCTTGGTATAGCCGGACTTGTCGGCCCAGGCCCACCAGGCCACGGCCAGGGCAAACGGGGACAGCACGATGAACCAGCTCAGGCTCGCGACCGGCCCGAATTCAAGATATTTCATGACCAGCATGGCCACGCCAACAAGCAGGAAAAACATTTCAAACTCCTGATTTCAACAATATACGGCGAGTAAAGACAGTTTGCATTGGGGCCTCCGGCTGGATAACCCTAAAAAACAGGGTCAACCCGTCTCACTACAATAGCGTTAAAAGACTGTAACCGAATCCAAACTCCCACGAGGACAATTCATGAAACGCATTCTTGTCGCAATCGCTACCCTGGCCGCCGGTGTTGCCATATCCACACCGGCCTTGGCCGATCTTGCCCTGGCAACCGCAAAGAACTGCATGGCTTGCCACGCCATTGACAAAAAACTGGTGGGCCCTTCATACAAGGACGTGGCCGCGAAATACGCCGGCCAGAAAGACGCCGCCGACAAACTTGCCGCCAAAGTCATCAAGGGCGGCTCCGGTGTTTGGGGCCCCGTGCCCATGCCCGCCAATGCCCAGGTCAGCCCTGACGAAGCAAAAAAACTGGTGGCCTGGATTCTGACCCAGAAGTAATTTTCGGATTCACGGTCCCGTCCCTGGAACTGTGCCTCACGCAAAAAAGCCCGTCCACATGGACGGGCTTTTTTAATGGGCTTGCGGCCCTACAGGTTTTCAGACAGCTGATCGAGGATGGCGGGGTTTTCAAGCGTCGACGTGTCCTGGGTGATGGCCTCGCCCTTTGCAATGCCGCGCAGCAGGCGGCGCATGATTTTGCCGCTGCGGGTTTTCGGCAGGTTGTCGCCGAAACGGATGTCTTTCGGCTTGGCGATCGGCCCTATCTGTTTGCCCACCCAGTCGCGCAACTCCTTGGCAATCGCCTTGGCTTCATCGCCGGTGGGGCGTGAGCGCTTGAGCACCACAAAGGCCACGATGGCTTCGCCGGTCAGGTCATCGGGCCGGCCGACCACCGCCGCTTCGGCCACCAGCGCGGAATGCGCCACCAGCGCCGATTCGATTTCCATGGTGCCCATGCGGTGGCCCGACACGTTCAGCACATCGTCAATGCGGCCGGTGATGCGGAAATAGCCGTTGTCGGCATTGCGCACTGCGCCGTCACCGGCCAGGTAAACATTGCCGCCCATCTCCTCGGGGAAATAGCTCTTTTTAAAGCGCTCGGGGTCGTTCCAGATGGTGCGAATCATCGACGGCCAGGGGCGCTTGACCACCAGCATGCCGCCTGCGCCATTGGGCAGTTCCTTGCCGGTTTCATCAACAATCGCAGCCATGATGCCAGGCAGGGGCAAGGTACAGCTGCCGGGCACCAGCGGCGTGACACCGGGCAGCGGGTTGATCATGTGGCCACCGGTTTCGGTTTGCCAGAATGTGTCAACGATAGGGCAGCGCTCGCCACCGACGTTTTTGTAGTACCACATCCAGGCCTCGGGGTTGATGGGCTCGCCGACCGAGCCGAGGATGCGCAGGCTGCTCAGGTCCGAGCGGTCCGGGTGTACCTTCTCGTCGCCCTCTGCGGCTTTGATCAGCGAGCGGATGGCCGTGGGCGCCGTATAAAAAATCGTGACCTTGTGTTTTTCTATCATCTGCCAGAAGCGCCCGGCATTCGGGTAGGTCGGGATGCCTTCAAAGATGACCTGCGTCGCGCCCGCAGCCAGCGGCCCATAAGCGACATAGGTGTGGCCCGTGACCCAGCCGATGTCGGCGGTACACCAGAACACATCGGAGCTTGCCAAATCAAAAGTCCAGTCCATGGTGAGCTTGGCCCACAGCAGATAACCACCCGTGCTGTGCTGCACACCCTTGGGTTTGCCGGTGGAGCCGGAGGTATAGAGGATGAACAGCGGGTGCTCCGCGCCGACAAACTCGGGTTCGCAAACGGCCGCGGCTTTGGCGGTGACCTCGTGCATCAGGCTGTCGCGTCCGGCCACCATGTTGCAGGCCGTCGGTGTGCGCTGGTAGACGATGACGTTTTTAATCGACTCGCAGCCGCCCATGGCAATGCCTTCATCCACGACGGCCTTGAGCGGCAGTTCCTTGCCGCCGCGCAGCTGGTAATTGGCGGTGATGACGGCCACGGCACCGGCGTCCTGGATGCGCTCCTGCAGGCTTTTGGCCGAGAAGCCGCCAAACACCACCGAGTGCGTGGCGCCTATGCGCGCGCAGGCCTGCATGGCGACCACACCCTCGACCGTCATCGGCATGTAGATGATGACGCGGTCGCCTTTTTTGATGCCCATGGCCTTGAGCGCGCTGGCGAACTGGCTGACTTTGGCGTGCAGTTCCTTGTAGGTGACGTTGGTCACCTGGCCATCGTCGGCTTCAAAAATAATGGCTTTTTTGTTTTCGGTCGGCGTGCCCATATGGCGGTCCAGGCAGTTGTACGACGCATTGAGTTCACCATCGCCAAACCATTTGTAGAACGGAACGTTCGACTCATCCAGCACCTGGGTGAAAGGTTTTTTCCAGCTCAGGTTGTCTCGCGCCAGCTGGGCCCAGAAACCCTCGAAGTCTTTTTCAGCCGCTGCGCACATTGCGTTGTAGGCGCCCATGCCTGAAATGCGGGCAGCCTTGACGGTGGCTGCAGAGGGCGGGAACACGCGGTTTTCGATCAGCATGGATTCGATATTGGACTGGGGGGCGGCTGGCGTGGCGGTGCTCATTGCGAGGGTCTCCTGTTTGTCATGAAGGGCGGTGTGCTGGCGTGGTACTGTCATGCTTGGCACTTACAAGCCACTGACTGGCGCGAATCTTACAAGTGCGAACCTTACAATTCTCCTACTTTCCCATCCCTTCATCCCATGTCCGATAACTCCGTCAACCCCCCGCCTCCGCCACTTCGCCCCCTGCCCAACCTGATTTTTGCCAGCCGCTGGCTGCAACTGCCGCTTTACCTGGGGCTGATCGCTGCGCAGGCCGTGTACGTGGTTCATTTTGTGGTGGAGCTCCTGCATCTGATCGAGGCGGCGTTTGGCAGCCAGACAGCCCTGCAGTCGTTGATCACCAGCATCGGCTACAAAACGGCCATACCCGTCGTGACCTTGAATGAAACTGTCATCATGCTGGTGGTGCTGGCGCTGATTGACGTGGTCATGATCTCCAACCTGCTGATCATGGTGATTGTGGGCGGCTATGAAACCTTTGTGAGCCGCATGGACCTGGAAGGCCACCGCGACCAGCCCGAATGGCTGAGCCATGTGAACGCATCGGTGCTTAAAGTGAAGCTGGCCACAGCCATCATAGGCATCAGCTCCATCCATTTGCTGAAAACCTTCATCAATGCCGACAACTACACCGACAAGGTCCTGATTGCGCAAACGGTGATCCACATCACCTTCCTGCTGTCCGCCATTGCGATTGCCTACACCGACAAGATCATGTCGGGCATTGCCGCAGAAAAGCACTGACAAAACAAGCCTCTTTCGCAAGCAGGACGGGCGCTATATGCTATTAAAACGATAGCATTTGGCGCTTTTTTTTGTTCATACCATGTGCTGCGGCACGACCCAGGCGTCGAACTGCGCGGCCGTGACATGGCCCGAGGCAATCGCCGCTTCGCGCAAGCTCGTGCCCTCCTTGTGCGCCTTCTTGGCAATGAAAGCCGCCTTGTCATAGCCGATGTGGGTATTGAGCGCCGTCACCAGCATCAGCGAGCGGCCCACCAGTTCGGCTATGCGTTCCCGGTTCGGCTCTATGCCCACCGCGCAGTGGTCGTTAAAACTCACCATGCCGTCGGCCAGCAGGCGCACGCTCTGCAAAAAGTTGTGGGCGATCATGGGCCGGAACACATTGAGCTCGAAGTTGCCCGATGCACCGCCAAAGTTGATGGCCACGTCGTTGCCAAACACCTGGGCCGCGAGCATGGTCACCGCTTCGCTTTGCGTGGGGTTGACCTTGCCCGGCATGATGGACGAGCCGGGTTCGTTCTCCGGGATGCTCAGCTCGCCTATGCCGCTGCGCGGGCCGCTGGCCAGCCAGCGCACGTCGTTGGCGATTTTCATCATGCTGGCGGCCAGCGTTTTAAGCGCGCCATGCGCATGCACCAGCGCGTCGGCAGAGGCCAGGGCTTCAAACTTGTTGGGTGCGGTGACAAAGGGCAGGCCCGTCAGCGCCGCCAGCTCGGCCGCGACCTGCTCGGCATACCCCTTGGGCGCGTTCAGCCCCGTGCCCACCGCCGTGCCGCCCAAAGCCAGTTCATACAGGTGCGGCAAGGCGTCGCGCAGATGTTTTTCGCCGTGTTCCAGCTGGGCCACATAACCGGAAAATTCCTGGCCCAGGGTCAGCGGCGTGGCGTCCTGCAGGTGCGTGCGGCCAATCTTGACGATACCTGCAAAGTCCTTTGATTTTTGCGCCAGCGTGGCGCGCAGCCTGGCAACCGCCGGCAGCAGCTTGTGCCGTATGGCGTCCACCGCCGCCACATGCATGGCCGTGGGAAAAACGTCATTGGACGACTGGCTGCGGTTCACGTCGTCATTCGGGTGCACCAGCCGGCCTTCGCCGCGCTCGCCGCCCATGATTTCGCTGGCGCGGTTGGCCAGCACTTCATTGACGTTCATATTGGTTTGTGTGCCCGAGCCGGTTTGCCAGACCACCAAGGGAAACTCGTCCGCATGCCGGCCGGCAATCACCTCATCGGCGGCCGCGACTATGGCGGCGGTCTTGGCCTCGTCCTGCAAACCCAGCGCCTGGTTGACGCGGGCGGAAGAGCGCTTGATCTGTGCCAGCGCCCGGATGATCTCGCGCGGCTGCCGTTCGCCGGAGATGTCGAAGTTTTGCAGGGAACGCTGGGTTTGCGCCCCCCACAAGTGCCTGGCGGGCACCTCAATCGGGCCAAAAGTGTCACGTTCCGTGCGTGTATCCAGGGGTGTGCTCATGGTGTGGGCCTGACCTGTCAAAATAGGGGGTTGGAGCTCCCAGCATAGCCGTAAATAAAAGCCGTTTTAACGCAGTTCTCATTGCAATGAAATTGCCCCACCTCACGAATCGCCATGACCACGACCATCAAACAAGCCGACCTGATTGAATCCGTAGCCGCTGCCCTGCAGTACATCAGCTACTACCACCCCAGCGACTACATCGCCCACCTGGCGCGCGCCTATGAACGCGAGCAAAGCCCGGCCGCCAAGGACGCGATCGCGCAGATCCTGACCAACAGCAAGATGAGCGCCACCGGCCAGCGCCCCATCTGCCAGGACACCGGCATCGTCAACGTCTTCCTGAAAGTCGGCATGGACGTGCGCTGGGAAGGTTTTACCGGCAGCATCGATGACGCCGTCAACGAAGGCGTGCGCCGCGGCTACAACCACCCCGACAACACCCTGCGCGCCTCGGTCGTGGCCGACCCGCACTTTGACCGCAAGAACACCAAGGACAACACCCCGGCTGTCATCTTCACCGAGCTGGTGCCCGGCAACACGGTTGAAGTCACGGTTGCCGCCAAGGGCGGCGGCAGCGAAAACAAAAGCAAGATGGTCATGCTCAACCCCGGCGACTCCATCGTTGACTGGGTTTTGAAAACCGTGCCCACCATGGGCGCCGGCTGGTGCCCGCCCGGCATGCTGGGCATAGGCATAGGCGGCACCGCCGAAAAGGCCGTGCTGATGGCCAAGGAAAGCCTGATGGACGACCTGGACATGTACGAACTGCAGGCCAAATCGTCCAGCGGTGCGGCACTGACCAAGGTCGAAGCCCTGCGCCTGGAGCTGTTTGAAAAAGTCAATGCACTGGGCATAGGCGCGCAGGGCCTGGGCGGCCTGACCACCGTGCTGGACGTCAAGATCAAGATGTACCCGACGCACGCGGCCAGCAAGCCGGTGGCGATGATCCCGAACTGCGCAGCCACCCGCCACGCCCACTTCGTGATGGACGGCAGCGGCCCGGTTTACCTCGACCCGCCTTCGCTCGATTTGTGGCCCAACGTGAACTGGACACCCGACTACAAGAAGAGCAAAAAGGTAGACCTGAACAAGCTGACCAAGGAAGAAGTCGCCAGCTGGAAACCCGGCGACACACTGCTGCTCAATGGCAAGATGCTGACCGGTCGCGATGCCGCGCACAAGCGCATCGCCGACATGCTGCTCAAGGGTGAAAAACTCCCGGTCGACTTCAGCAACCGCGTGATCTATTACGTCGGCCCGGTGGACCCCGTCAAGGGTGAGGCCGTCGGCCCCGCCGGCCCGACCACCGCCACGCGCATGGACGGCTTCACCGAAATGATGCTGGCGCAAACCGGCCTGATCGCCATGATTGGCAAGGCCGAGCGCGGCCCCGTTGCCATCGAGGCCATCAAGAAGCACCAAAGCGCCTACCTGATGGCCGTGGGCGGCGCCGCCTACCTGGTGTCCAAAGCCATCAAACATGCAGAAGTCGTCGGTTTTGCCGACATGGGCATGGAAGCGATTTACGAATTCGACGTGGTCGACATGCCTGTGACCGTGGCGGTGGATTCGGGTGGCACCAGCGCCCACATCACCGGCCCGGCCGAATGGCAAAAGAAAATCGCGACCGGCGAGTTCAAAAGCATCCCTGTCACCAGCGTTTGACGCTTGGCAAGGAGCAACACGCAGTGAACGACCGTGGGGGCCAATGATTGGAGTGTTTGACAGCGGTGTGGGTGGCCTCAGCGTTTTAAAAGCGCTGCGGGCCGAATTGCCGCATGAGGACTTCATCTACGCCGCTGACAGCGGCCACGCGCCCTACGGCGAGCGTGATGTGGCGCATGTGGTGGCCCGCACCCGCGCCGTCTGCCGCCATCTGGTTGGCCGGAAGCTCAAGGCCCTGGTGATTGCCTGCAACACCGCCACGGCGGCGGCGATCCACCTGCTGCGCGCCGAGCATCCCGGCCTGCCCATCATAGGCGTCGAGCCCGCGCTCAAACCCGCCGTGGCCCTGAGCAAAACCGGCCGCATCGGCATCATGGCCACGCGCGGCACGCTAAACAGCGCCAAATTCCAGACCCTGCTTGGTTCACAAGCGGGATCGGCAAGCTTTGTGGTGCAGCCCTGCGACGGCCTGGCGGATGCCATAGAGCGCAGCGCCGGCACCGGGGACGCTACAGAAACAATAGCTTACTGTGCCCGGTACACGGGGGCCATGGGCCTGTTTGGCAATAAATCCGGGGAAATCGACACGCTGGTGCTGGGTTGCACGCATTACCCCTTTGCCGAGCAGCAGCTGCGCGCCCTGCTGGGGCCTGGGGTGCAGATCATTGAAACCGGCGAGGCCGTGGCGCGCCAGACGCGGCGGCAGCTGGCCGGCAAGCTGCAGGCAGGTGCTGCGTCCGGTCAGGTGCAGCTCTTGAGCACGGGCCAGCCGCTGGCCCTGCAAACCGCGGCCAGCCGCTGGCTGGGCCTGGCAAGCACCGCCGAATCGCTCTCTTTTTAATAGCTGACTACGCCCATGTACAGGCAGGTTTGACGGAAAAACGGCTGCACAACAGGCCAGGCGACCCGTTTGGGGTATTTTCAGCCAAAAGCTGGAGGCAAAAAAGGCCTAAACCTCAGTACTGACGGGCGCAAACAGCTACCTTATTGATAGCGAAAATCCGCCGACCATCAGGAGTTCAAGGCGCCGGGTTGGCAGCAGCTTCCTTCCAGCCGCCGCCCAGGGTCTTGTACAGCGTGACCTGGCTTTGCAATTGGGCCAAACGGGTCTGTACCACGGCCTGCTGCGCGGCAAACAGCGAACGCTGGGCATCGAGCTGGTCGAGGTAGCTGGCCACGCCGTTCTGGTAGCGCATGTCCGACAGTTTGAAGCGCGTGGCCTCGGCATTGGCTTGCGCCTGGCTGGCACGCAATTGCTCGCCCAGGGTGGCACGGCCGGCCAGTGCGTCGGCCACTTCGCGGAAAGCCGTTTGTATGGCCTTCTCGTACTGGGCCACGGCAATGTCGCGCCCGGCGTTCGCGGAATCCAGCCCGGCGGCGTTCCGGCCGGCATCAAACAGCGGCAGCAGCAGCTGGGGCGCCATGGTCCAGCCGTAGCTGCCGCTCTTGAAAAGGCCGGACAGGGTGGAGCTGGCGCTGCCGGCGGTTGCCGTCAGGGAGATGCGCGGGAAAAACGCGGCGCGGGCCGCCCCGATATTGGCATTGGCCGACAGCAGTTGCTGCTCGGCCTGGCGGATATCCGGGCGCCTGGCCAGCAAGTCCGAAGGCAGGCCGGCAGGCACCTCAAGCATCATGGGCGTGTCGGCCAGGCCCTTGCCCTTGGGCAAGGCCACCGCCAGTTCCTCCGTGATCGGCTGGCCTATCAGCAGGGTCAGCGCGTTTTCGTCCAGCGCGCGCTGGCGCACCAGTTGCGCCAGTGAAACGCGGGCAGCCTCCGTCAGCGACTCGGCCTGGCGGTAGTCCAGCTCGGACGTCACGCCGTTGTCAAAGCGCAGCTTGCTCAGCTTGAAAGACTCTTCCCGCGAGGCCAGCGTCTGCTGCGTGATCGCCAGCAGTTCCTCGTCGGCCAGCAGGCTCAGGTAGGTGTTGGCTACCGTCGCGATCAGGCTGATCTGGGCCGTCTTGCGCCCTTCTTCCGTGGCCAGGTATTGGGCCAGCGCCGCTTCCTTCAGGCTGGACACCCGGCCGAAAAAATCAAGCTCGTAAGCCGTGACTGCCAGGCCAGCCGAATAGACGCTGGTGATGCCGCCATTGCCGTTCGCGTTGGGCTGGCGTGACCCGGTAAACGCAGCGTTGATGGTGGGAAACTGGTCGGCGCGGCGGATCTGGAACTGGGCCCTGGCCTGTTCAATGTTCAGCACCGCGATGCGCAGGTCCCGGTTGTTGCGCAGCGCCGCCTCAATCAGCTGCCTGAGCTTGGGATCGCTGAAGAAGTTTTGCCATTCGATGTCGGCCGCGGCAACGTTGGAGGTCACTGTAGCCACGCTGCGCGGGGACAGCTCGGCAGCGCCCTTCAGGACCGGCCAGTCGGCCGCCACGGGCGCCGCCGGGCGCTCGTATTTAGGGATCATCGAGCAGCCGGCCAGCAGCGCCGCGGCGCACACGGCCGAGAGCGCCGGGAGTCTTGAGAATCTGGTGTTAGCCATGCGTCTTTTCCTCATCCTTTTGATGGCCTTCGTCGCCGTCGATGCCCGCAGCTTTTGCATGCTCTGAATAAATCTTCCGCTGCCGCTCGCTGCCCTTGAAAACACTGCGCACCACCACAAAGAAGATGGGCACAAAAAACACGGCCAGTCCGGTGCCGGTGATCATGCCGCCTATCACGCCGGTGCCGATGGCGCGCTGGCTGGCTGAGCCCGCGCCCGATGCGATGGCCAGCGGCAGCACACCCAGCATGAACGCGAACGAGGTCATGATGATGGGTCGAAAGCGCAGATGGGCAGCGGCCAGCGCCGACTCGATCACGCCCTTGCCCTGCGCCTGCAGGTCTTTCGCAAACTCGATGATCAGGATGGCGTTTTTCGCGGACAGGCCGATGATGGTGATCAGGCCCACCTGGAAATACACGTCATTGGAGTAGCTGCGCAGCAAGGTTGCCAGCAGCACGCCGACCACACCCAGGGGCACCACCAGGATCACGGACAGCGGGATAGACCAGCTCTCGTACAGCGCGGCCAGGCACAGGAACACCGCCAGGATCGCAAAGCCGTAAAGAATCATGGCCTGCGAGCCAGCGAGCTTTTCCTCACGCGACTGGCCGGTCCACTCATAACCAAAACCCTGTGGCAACTGGGCGGCGAGTTTTTCCATCTCCGCCATGGCCGCGCCCGTGCTGTAGCCCGGTGCGACGCCGCCGCTGATGCGCATGGCGGGGTAGCCGTTGTAGCGCACCGTCTGCATCGCGCCCTTAATCCAGCGCGTCGTGGCAAATGCCGAGAGCGGCACCGGTTGTCCCTTCGAATTGCTCGCATTCAATTGCAGCAAATCATCCGGCTGCATGCGGGCAGGCGCATCGGCCTGCACCACCACACGCTGCAAACGGCCCTGGTTCGGGAAGTCGTTGACATAACTTGAGCCCAGGGCGGTCGACAAGGCGGTGTTGATGGCGCCAAAACTCACGCCAAGCGCATTGGCCTTGTCGCGGTCCACATCGATCTGCAGCTGCGGTGCATCTTCCAGGCCGTCAGGGCGTACCTGCGTCAGGACAGGGCTTTTGGCCGCCATGCCCAGCAGCTGGTTGCGCGCGGCCAGCAAGGCCTCGCCACCGGCACCGGAGCGGTCCTGCAGGCGGAAGGTAAAGCCGCTGGCGGTGCCCAGCTCGGGAATCGGCGGCGGGCTCAAGGGGTAAATAAAGGCATCACGGATGCCCGACAGGGCGCCAAAAGCGCGTCCGGCCAGCGCCTCGGCGGATTGCCCCGGACCCTTGCGCTCGGACCAGTCTTTCAGCGTCACAAAGGCCAACGCGGCATTCTGGCCCTGGCCAGAGAAGCTGAAGCCCAGCACGCCGACCATGCTTTCAACCTCGGGTTGCTTGAGCATGAAACCTTCGACCTGTTCCATCACATGGCGCGTGCGCTCCACCGTCGCACCCGGCGGCAACTGCACGTTCACCAGCATGGTGCCCTGGTCTTCGCCGGGCAGGAAGGAGGTCGGCAGACGTGTGTAGACCAGGGCCACCACGCCGATGATGGCCACGTAGATGATCAGGTAGCGGCTGGCACGGCGCAGCAGGCGCGCAACCAGTCCTTCATAGCCCTTGGCCGTGCGCGAGAAACCGCGGTTGAACCAGCCGAAAAAGCCTTTCTTTTCGTGGTGGTGGCCGGCTTCCACCGGCTTGAGCAGCGTCGAGCACAGGGCCGGCGTCAGCGACAGCGCCAGGAAAGCCGAGAAGCCGATAGAGGCCACCATGACCGCCGCGAACTGTCGGTAAATATTGCCGGTGGAGCCGGCAAAAAAGGCCAGCGGCACAAACACGGAGATCAGCACCACGGTCACGCCTATGATGGCGCCCGAAATCTGTCCCATGGCCTTGCGTGTCGCCTCAAGCGGCGGCAGGCCTTCCTCGCTCATGATGCGCTCGACGTTTTCCACCACCACAATCGCATCGTCGACCACGATACCGATGACCAGCACCATGCCGAACATGGTCAGCACGTTGATGGAAAAGCCCAGGGCCAGCAGTGTGGCGAAAGTCCCCAACAGGGCAATCGGCACCACGATGGTCGGGATGATGGTGTAGCGGATGTTCTGCAAAAACAGGAACATCACCAGGAACACCAGCACCACGGCTTCTATCAGGGTCTCGGCCACCTGCCGGATCGAGATGCTGACAAAACGCGAGCTGTCGTAGGGAATGGAGTAACTCACGCCCTTGGGAAAATAGCGCTGGAGTTCGTCCATCCGGGTGCGAACGGCCTTGGCGGACGCCAGTGCATTGCCGCTGGGCGTGAGCTGCACACCGATACCCACGGCATCCTTGCCGTTGAGGCGCGCCGAGGTGGCATAGGCCTGCGCACCGAGCTCAATCCGGGCGACATCCTTCAGGCGCACCGAGGAGCCGTCCGTGTTGGCGCGCAGCACGATGTTGCCAAACTGCGCCACGCTGGAGAGCTGGCCATTGACCACCACCGTTGCGGCAATGCCCTGCCCGGCCACATTCGGCAGGTCGCCTATGGTGCCGGAAGCCACCTGTGCGTTTTGCGCCTGGATGGCGCTTGTCACGTCGCTGGTCGACAGCGCAAAACCCGCCAGTTTGGCCGGATCAATCCAGATGCGCATGGCGCGCTCCGTGCCGAACAGCTGGGCCTGGCCTATGCCGGGCAGGCGCTGCAGTTCGGGCACGATGCTGCGCGAGGCGTAGTCGCCCAGCGCCACCGGGTCTATGGACGGATCATCGGACGACAGCATGGCGAACAGCAGGAAGTTGGCGTTCGACTTGTCCACGCGCACGCCCTGCTGCGTCACCGCCGCAGGCAGGCGCGGTGCGGCTCGCGAAAGCCGGTTCTGCACGTCCACCTGCGCCAGGTCGGGGTTGGTGCCGGGCTGGAAGCTCAGGGTGATGTTGCCGGTGCCGTTGGCCTGCGCCACGGCTTCCATGTAGATCAGGCCGGGCGAGCCGTTCATTTCCCGCTCGATCACGCTCAACACGCTGTCTTCAAGCGTCTTGGCGGAAGCGCCGGGGTAGCTTGCCGATATCACGATGGCGGGAGGCGCCACCGGCGGGTACTGGGCAATCGGCAACTGCGTCACCGCCACACCACCGACAACGATGATGAACAGGGCAATCACCCACGCAAAGATCGGCCGATCAATAAAAAACTTGGCCATGAAGTGGGCTCCTTACTTCGCTGCGGCTGAAGCAGCTGCGGCAGGTGCGGATGCGGCGGCTACCGGGGCTCCGGCGGCGGCTGGCGCCGCAGGCGTCCAGGGCACGGCCTTGACCGGCGAGCCCGGAGGCATCATCTGCAGTTTCTGGAAGCCGTCGACCATGACTTTCTCGCCGGATTTCAAGCCGCTGAGCACCACCCATTGGGCGCCCTTGGCCGAACCGATCTTCACCGGTCGGGTGCTGACCTTGCCGTCTTCGCCCACCACCATCACCGTGTCGCCCTGGGCCGTGCGCGTCACGGCCTGCTGCGGCAAGGTAAACGCATCGCTGGCCTGGGCCTGCTCCAGGCGCACCCGCACATACAGGCCGGGCAGCAGTTCACCGGTCGGGTTCGGCACCTCGGCGCGAAGTGTGATCTGCCCGGTCGTGGCATCCACGGTCAGGTCGGAAAACAGCAGGCGCCCGGCCTTGGCGTATTCGGTGCCGTCCTCAAGCACAACACGGATGCTGGCGGCTTCGGTGCCATCGGCCCGCTTGAGCCGGCCACTGGCCATGGCGCTGCGCAGCTTCATGACCTCGGTCGCCGACTGCGTGAAATTGACATACATGGGATTGATCTGCTGCACTACGGCCAGCTGTGTTGCCTCGCCCTGGCCGACCAGTGCGCCTTCGGTCACCAGCGCCCGGCCTATGCGGCCGGATATGGGCGACGTGACCGAGGCATAACCCAGGTTGATGCCGGCCGTCTGCACATTGGCCTTGCCCACCGCCACGTCGGCTTCCGCCTGCTTTTGTGCGGCGACGGCGTTGGCATACTCCTGCTTGCTGACCGCATTGGCCGCAACCAGGGGTTTGTAGCGTTCAGCCAGTGCCGTGGCTTGCGCCGAATTAGCCTCGGCACGTGCCTGGCCGGCCTTCGCGCTGGCCAGTGCGGCCGCATAAGGCCCAGGATCAATGGCAAACAGGGCCTGGCCAGCCTTGACATCACTGCCTTCGCGGAACAGGCGCTTTTGCAAAATGCCTGCAGCACGCGCCCTGACCTGAGCGACGCGGGAGGCCTCCAGCCGACCGGGCAACTCCGTGATCAGGCCCACATCACCGAGCTTGACGGTGACCACGCCCACTTCGGCGGCTGGCGGGCCGCCGCCGGCCCCCTGGCCCTTGCTGTCACTACTTTTACCGCAGCTTGCAATAAAAACTGAAGCCAGTGCCACAAGCAGGATTTGCTGACGGCGTGTCGGTTTGAGCGATTGTTTGGCAGATGAAGAAGTCAGGTTCATACTGGGCGTAGGCATACTGCGTCCTTGGAAATGGTGAGAGCTGCAGGTAGAGGAAATACCGGAAAGAAGTGATTTGCAAGCGGCTTGCAAACACAAGATCTCAAGCATAGAGGGTTTTTACCCGTCCGTTATTTTACATACATCGTTGAATGTATAGTTGAATACTTTAAAAATTTACCTCGCAGCAGGAGACTTATCTTGGTTCGCCGGACAAAAGAAGAGGCCTTGGCCACTCGCCACAGCCTGCTCGATGCAGCAGAACTGCTGTTTCAGGCACAAGGCGTCTCGCACACGTCGCTGAACGACATCGCCCGCAAGGCAGGCACCAGCCGGGGCGCCATTTACTGGCACTTCAAGGACAAGGCCGATCTTTTCAACGCCATGATGGAAAGGGCGACGCTTCCACTGGAAGAGGCTTTCCAGAACCGGGAGAACGGCGGGACGGGCACCTCACTGGCAACCATACGCGAGGGCATGCGCGACTGTTTGCAGCGAATCGCGACCGATACCCGCATGCGCCGTGTCTTTGAGGTGGCGACACACAAGGTCGAGTATGTCGATGAATTGCAGGCGGTCCGCCTGCGTCACCTGACCGTGCGCAATGAGTTTCTGGTCAAGATAGAACAGGGATTTGTATTGGCAGGGGCCGAGCAGAAACTGCACATGCGGATTAGCCCCGCAACAGCCGCCCAGGGCCTGCACGCGATTGTCGATGGCCTGATCCAGAACTGGCTGCTCGATGCGCAGGCTTTTGACCTGGCGCAAACCAGCCGGCAGGTGATCGATGTGTACCTGGCCGGCTTGGGGTTTCGCCTTGACCCGGAGGCAAGCGCAGGCCAGGCAGCGCCCACTTGAGAAACTTTTTAGTGAAGATGCCGCGGTTTGCGGCCACCGCCGCCGTGGCCCGTACCGCCTGAAGACCCGCCCAGGCCGCGCGGCGGCCGGCCCAGTTGCATGGAGGTCACCAGCGCATCAAAGCGCCGTTCAAACAGTTTGTCGATGGCGGCGACAACCTCGCCGAGTTCGGAGCCGTCAAAGTGCCGCTCCATCAGGCCTATGGTGTCCTGCACAAGGAGGTCGCGCTGCACCTGCATGATGGCCGCCGGCGTGGGGCCGACAAAATACATGGCGAAATCATCACGCGCCTCTTCGCTGCCGCCTTCGTCCTCGTCGTCAAAATCGGCGTCGTAAAACGTCACTTCGAGAGGCGCGCCTTCACTGGACAGCTCGTTCAGGCCCATGCACATCTCGTCAAGCGCCTGACGGAAATCCTCGTCACCGGGAACGGTCCAGCACATCTGCAGCAAATGCTTGTGCACATCGAAGCGGATGCCCGGCTCTTCCTCGTAAGCGCTCTCGGCGGCATCGGCCAGCGACTTGGCGCCCGCGTATTTCCAGATCGGCTTCAGGGCCTCCTGCAACTGCTCAAACGTCACGTCCTCGCGCAAGGGCACTTCGCCATGCACATGGATTTCAAAAGGTGTGTTGTAACTCGCCATAAAACTATCTTAACCACTTGAACAGGTTGACGCCAATGGCGGCAGTTGGGAAGGCAGAAGAGCCAAAAACTTCGACGGAAAAGAATCGTGGTGCCCGAGACCGGAATCGAACCGGTACGCCCGCTATTCACGAAGCGGCGGATTTTAAGTCCGCTGTGTCTACCTATTTCACCACTCGGGCCAAGGGCTCATTGTCAAACAAAAAAGCCCCTTTGCAGGGGCTCTAACCAGGACATGATGGAGGCGCGGCCCGGAGTCGAACCGGGCTAGCCGGATTTGCAATCCGGTACATAACCGCTTTGTTACCGCGCCGTATTCCGCCGGCATCCACAAGACTCACCAGCCTATGGACTACCCAATGAAAAAGGACAGCATTTTGAAGTGCTGCCCTTTAAATTGGAGCGGGAGAAGAGTCTCGAACTCTCGACCTCAACCTTGGCAAGGTTGCGCTCTACCAACTGAGCTACTCCCGCGTATCAGATACATATATCGTATCGTTTACAGCTTCGAATTATAGCGCGATTTTGACGCTTTACGCAAGATCACGAAAAAAGTCTGTCAATGTTTTACGCTGCCAGTGATTTCCGCAGGCGCAACCACGGCTGGCGCAGCAGCTGCGGCCGCAGCAATCGCCAGTTCTTCATCCGTCAATGGAACCGGCTGGCGCTCAAGCGCAACCTGCAGCACCTGGTCAATCCATTTCACCGGAATGATCTCCAGGCCCTGTTTGACGTTGTCGGGAATCTCCTGCAGGTCCTTGGCGTTTTCTTCCGGGATCAGCACGGTCTTGATACCGCCGCGCAAGGCAGCCAGCAGCTTTTCCTTCAGGCCGCCAATGGCAGTGACTTCACCGCGCAGTGTGATCTCACCAGTCATGGCGACATCGCCGCGCACCGGGATGCCGGTGAGCGCGGACACGAATGCCGTTGTCATGGCGGCGCCCGCACTCGGGCCGTCCTTGGGCGTTGCGCCGTCCGGCACGTGGATGTGGATGTCGCGCTTCTCGAACATCTCGTCCTTGATGCCCAGCGTTTTGGCGCGGCTGCGTACCACCGTGCGGGCGGCTTCCACCGATTCCTTCATCACGTCGCCGAGCGAGCCGGTGCGTGTGATCACGCCCTTACCCGGCATCATGGCGGCCTCAATGGTCAGCAGGTCGCCGCCCACTTCGGTCCACGCCAGGCCAACCACCTGGCCGACCTGGTTTTGCTGCTCGGCGCGGCCGTAGTTGAATTTGCGCACACCCAGGAATTCATTGAGGTTGTCCGGCGTCACGACCACTTGCGGCGTCATCTTCTTGAGCTGTATGCCCTTGACGACCTTGCGGCAGATCTTGGACAGTTCGCGCTCCAGCGAGCGCACACCGGCTTCGCGCGTGTAGTAGCGCACGATGTCACGCACAGCCTGCTCCTGCACTTCGAGTTCTTCGGCCTTCACGCCGTTGTTCTTGACCTGCTTGGGCAGCAGGTAGCGCATGGCAATGCTGGTTTTTTCATCCTCGGTGTACCCCGACAGCCGGATGACTTCCATGCGGTCCAACAGGGCTGGCGGAATGTTCATGGAGTTGGACGTGGCCACAAACATCACGTCGCTCAAGTCGAAATCGACTTCAACGTAATGGTCGCCAAAGGTGTGGTTTTGCTCCGGGTCCAACACCTCCAGCAGCGCGCTGGACGGATCGCCCCTGAAGTCCGTGCCCAGCTTGTCGATCTCGTCGAGCAGGAACAGCGGGTTGCGCGTGCCGGCCTTTGAAAGGCTTTGCAGCACCTTGCCGGGCAAGGCGCCTATGTAGGTACGGCGATGCCCGCGGATTTCAGCTTCGTCGCGCATGCCGCCCAGTGCCATGCGCACATACTTGCGCCCGGTGGCCTTGGCAATCGACTGGCCCAGCGAGGTTTTACCGACGCCCGGCGGGCCTACGAGGCAAAGAATCGGCGCCTTGAGTTTGTCGACGCGCTGCTGCACCGCAAGGTATTCAACAATGCGGTCCTTGACCTTTTCGAGGCCGTAGTGGTCTTCATTGAGCACGTTCTCGGCATTGACCAGGTCGTGCTTGATCTTGGTTTTTTTGCTCCAGGGCAAACCGGTCAAAACATCGATGTAGGTGCGCACCACCGTGGCTTCGGCCGACATGGGCGACATCAGCTTGAGTTTTTTAAGTTCGCTCTCGGCCTTCTTGCGCGCTTCCTGAGGCATTTTGGCGGACTTGATCTTTTTCTCGATCTCTTCGATGTCCGCGCCCTCTTCGCCTTCGCCCAGCTCTTTCTGGATGGCCTTGACCTGCTCGTTGAGGTAGAAGTCGCGCTGGTTCTTTTCCATCTGCCGCTTGACGCGGCCGCGGATTTTTTTGTCCACGTTCAGGATGTCCACCTCGCGCTCAAGCTGCTCATAAAGGTTCTCAAGGCGCTCCTTGACCTGGGCCAGGTCAAGAATCACCTGCTTGGCATCAAGCTTGAGCGGCAGGTGCGCGGCGATGGTGTCGGCCAGGCGCCCGGCATCGTCGATGCTGGAAATCGAGGTGAGGATTTCCGGCGGAATCTTCTTGTTGAGTTTGACGTAATGGTCAAACTGCTGCATCACGGCGCGGCGCAAGGCCTCGATTTCGCTGGTCTTGTCCGCGGCGATGGCAGCGGCTTCAATCGGCGTCACATTGGCGCTGAAATGCTGCTCGCCATCTTCGATCTTGTTGACCTTGGCGCGCTGCTGGCCCTCCACCAGCACCTTGACGGTGCCGTCCGGCAATTTGAGCAGTTGCAGGATGGTGGCGACACAGCCCACCTCAAACATGTCCTCGACCGAAGGCTCATCCTTGGCCGCGGCTTTTTGCGCCACCAGCATGATGCGGCGCTCGGCCTCCATCGCCGACTCCAGGGCCTTGATGCTTTTTGGGCGTCCGACAAACAGCGGGATCACCATGTGCGGGAACACCACCACATCGCGCAGGGGCAACAGTGGCAGGTCTATGGGGGTAGGAGGCAATGAGGTTTGTCCAGACATATAAGCCTTAAAAGAGCTTTAAACGTAAGCCGCCGGGACAAGTCCCGAAAGCCAGGCCAGATACAGTAGCTTCGAACGTGGGGCGGGAAAGAGGCTTTTCAAGCACCTCTTCCCGGGCCTTCCAGGACGTTCAGGCCTTTTTTGCCGCCTCTCGGTACACCAGCAGGGGCGGCTTGTTCTCTTCAATGGTTGATTCATCCACCACCACCTTGTCGACATTGCTGGCGTTGGGAAGATCAAACATGGTGTCTATCAGCGACTGCTCCAGGATGGAGCGCAGGCCGCGGGCGCCGGTCTTGCGGGCCAGCGCCTTGCGGGCAATGGCCTTGAGCGCCGAAGGGCGAATCTCCAGGTCAACACCTTCCATGGACAGCAGCTTGCTGAACTGTTTGACCACCGCATTTTTGGGCTCGGTCAGGATCTGCACCAGGGCATCTTCGCTCAGCTCGGCCAAAGTGGCGACCACCGGCATGCGGCCGACCAGTTCGGGGATCAGGCCGAACTTGATCAGGTCTTCGGGCTCGACTTCCTTGAACGAGTCGGTCAGGCTGCGGGCTTTTTTACTCTTGACCGCGGCGCCAAAACCTATGCCCGATGCCTCGGTGCGATTTTCAATGACTTTCTCAAGCCCCGAAAATGCGCCGCCGCAAATGAAGAGGATGTTGGTGGTGTCGACCTGCAGGAAATCCTGGTTCGGGTGCTTGCGCCCGCCCTGCGGCGGCACGGAAGCCATGGTGCCTTCAATCAGCTTGAGCAAGGCCTGCTGCACGCCCTCACCCGACACATCACGGGTAATCGAGGGGTTGTCCGATTTACGCGAGATCTTGTCGATCTCGTCGATGTACACAATGCCCTGCTGCGCGCGCTCGACTTCGTAGTTGCAGCTCTGCAGCAATTTCTGGATGATGTTTTCAACGTCCTCGCCCACATAACCGGCTTCGGTCAGCGTGGTGGCGTCGGCCATCACAAAAGGCACGTTCAGGGTGCGCGCCAGCGTTTGCGCCAGCAGCGTCTTGCCCGAACCGGTCGGGCCAATCAGCAGGATGTTGCTTTTGGTGAGCTCGACCTCGTCTTTTTTGGCCTTGTCCTTGTGGCGCAGGCGTTTGTAGTGGTTGTAGACCGCCACAGCCAGCGTGCGCTTGGCAGGCTCCTGGCCTATCACATAACCATCCAGCGTGGTCTTGATCTCCAGGGGGGTGGGCAGGTCACTGCGCGTTTCGCGCACATCTTCGCCAGCGGGCAACTCGTCGCGGATGATTTCATTGCACAGGTCAATACATTCGTCGCAGATAAAAACCGACGGTCCTGCGATGAGTTTTTTGACTTCGTGCTGGCTTTTACCGCAAAAAGAGCAGTACAAAGTCTTTTCGCTGGAGGAGCCTTTTTTTTCGGCCATTGGGGGGATGCCTTCTAAAGTGGCTGATGGAGAACTGTTACCTAATGATAACCAAATAGATAAGCAAAGAAAAACGGCGCCTCCTGTTACAGAAAGCGCCGTTTCACCAGAGCAATTGCATGCTTTTGCCCGGGCTCGACTCCCGGACTTTACGGGCGCTTGGAGATCACCTCGTCAACCAGGCCATAGGCCTTGGCTTCGTCGGCAAACATGAAGTAGTCGCGTTCGGTATCACGCTCGATTTTCTCGACCGTCTGGCCCGTGTTGGCCGCGAGGATACGGTTCAGCTGGTCACGGGTTTTCAGGATGTCGCGGGCATGGATCTCGATATCCGTGGCCTGCCCTTGCGCACCGCCCGAAGGCTGGTGAATCATGACGCGGGAATTCGGCAGCGAGAAACGCTTGCCCTTGGTCCCTGCGGACAGCAAAAACGCGCCCATGCTGGCCGCCATGCCGACGCACAGCGTCGAAACATCGGGTTTGATGAACTGCATGGTGTCGTAAATCGCCATGCCGGCCGTCACAGACCCGCCAGGGGAGTTGATGTAGAAGGAAATGTCCTTGTCCGGGTTTTCGCTTTCCAGGAACAGCAGCTGCGCCACCACCAGGTTGGCGGTCTGGTCATTGACCGGGCCGACCAGGAAAATCACGCGCTCCTTGAGCAGGCGCGAATAAATATCGTAAGACCGCTCGCCGCGGCCGGATTGCTCAATCACCATGGGCACCATGCCCAGGCCTTGGGTTTCAAGCGCGCCGGCTTGCGGGCCGGTATAGGCGCCGCCATAAATACTGTTTCGAACCATCATGTTTTCTCCAGAGATGTTTGTACTGTACCCAAAAGAAATGGGGCTTGTGCTCCGGACTTCAAGCCGGGCGCAAACCCCAATTCATTCGAAAAGCGGATGGCTGGTCAGTTCTGTGCCATCAGTTCGTCAAAGGACACGGCTTTTTCGCTCACTTTGGCCTTGGACAGCACAAAGTCGGTCACGTTGTTTTCAATCACAACGGCCTCGACTTCCGCCATGCGGCGGTTGTCGCTCAGGTACCAGCGCACCACATCCTGCGGTTTCTCGTAGCTGGCGGCGAGCTCTTCAATGTGCGCCTTGAGCTGCTCGGGCTTGGCCTGCAGGTCGTTCGAACGCACCAGCTCGGCAACCACCAGACCCAGGCGCACGCGCTTTTCAGCCTGCGGGCGGAAAATGTCGTCGGGAATCGGTGCCTTGTCGGCGTCCTTGATGCCGCGCTGCTTCAGGTCGGCACGGGCGTTTTCAATCATGCGGTCGAGTTCGGCCTGCACGCTGGAATTGGGCAGATCGAGTTCGGCATTGGCCACCAGCGCGTCCATCACCGCATTTTTGTTGCGGGCCAGCAGGCGGAACTTGACTTCACGCTCCAGGTTTTTCTTGATGTCGGCGCGCAGGCCTTCAACCGTTGCGTCGGCGATACCCAGGGACTTGGCCAGGGCTTCGTTCACTTCGGGCAGGTGCGCGGCTTCGAGCTTTTTGACCGTGACCAGGAAGTCGGCCTGTTTGCCGGCAACGTCCTGGCCGTGGTAATCAGCCGGGAAGTTCAGCGGGAAGGTCTTGCTTTCGCCACTTTTCATGCCGCGCACGGCATCTTCGAATTCCTTGAGCATCTGGCCGTCGCCGATCAGGAACTGGTAGTCCTCGGCCTTGCCACCGGCGAAAGGTTCGCCGTCCATCTTGCCTTCAAAATCGATGGTGGCGCGGTCGCCTTCCTGTGCCGGCGCATCGGCTGCGCGCTGCGCGAAGGTGCGGCGCTGCTTGCGCAGGATGTCAATGGTCTTGTCGATGGCGGCATCACTGACTTCGGCGTTGACTTTTTCAACCTCGGCGCCAGCCAGGTCCTTGATCTTGACGTCCGGGTAAACCTCAAACACCGCGTCAAACACCAGGTCGCCCTCGGGGGCGCCTTCTTTTTCGCTGATGCGCGGCTGGCCAGCCACGCGAAGTTTGGCTTCATTGGCGGCCACGGCAAATGCCTCGCCGACCTTGTCGTTCATGACTTCGTAATGCACCGAATAGCCATACCGCTGGGCCACGACATTCATGGGCACCTTGCCGGGACGGAAACCGTCCATCTTGACGGTACGGGCCAGCTTTTTCAAACGCGTGTCAACTTCAGACTGGATGGTGCCTACGGGCAGCGTCAAGGTGATTTTGCGTTCCAGCTTTTCAAGGGTTTCAACAGTCACGGCCATGATGGTTTCCTAAACGTCTAGTAATGGTCAAACAGGGTTGGCCGGCGCTCGCCTATGCGCTGCCCGGTCAATCTGCAATTTTCAAGGTGGTGCGCGGGGGGGGACTCGAACCCCCACACCATTGCTGGCGTCAGGACCTAAACCTGGTGCGTCTACCAATTTCGCCACCCGCGCGCCTGAAACAAAAAACGGGAATACGGCCTGCCAGAGGTTTCTCAAAGGCCTGGCCGAACTCCCGCCTGAAATCGGTCAACTTTCTATTTTAGCCTGTAATGGCCGCCCTGCTCCCGCTTCACCCTGAACCAGACGGAGTCATTGCAATGCCGGTGTTTCGCGTTTTACCCGAAACCAGGCGGGTCTCGGCGCTTTGCGCCGGCCCGCTGGCGGGATTATTGAGACGCCGGTGTTTCGCGTTTTACGCGAAACCATGCGGCGTACATGGCGGGCAAAGCCAGCAGGGTCAGCGCCGTCGCCACAATCAGCCCACCCATGATGGCCACGGCCATGGGGCCCCAGAACACGCTGCGCGACAGCGGGATCATGGCCAGCACCGCCGCCGCCGCGGTCAGCACGATGGGGCGCAAGCGGCGCACCGCGGACTCGACAATCGCATCCCAGGCCGGCACGCCCCGGGCACGGTCATGCTCGATCTGGTCAATCAGGATCACCGAATTGCGCTGGATCATGCCCATCAGCGCGATCACGCCCAGCAAGGCCACAAAACCAAAGGGCCGTCCCAGCACCAGCAGCGCGCCGGCCACCCCGGCAATACCCAGAGGCCCGGTCAGGAACACCAGCAGCGCCCGGCTAAAGCTGTGCAGCTGCAGCATCAGCAGGGTAAAGGTCAAAAACAGCATGATGGGTATGCCTGCGGCGATCGAGGCGGAGCCCTTGCTGCTTTCCTCCACCGCGCCGGCCACCTGTATGCGGTAGCCGGTGAGGCCCGCGGCATGCCATTTTTTCTCCAGCGCGTCCAGCCTGGGTTGCAGTTCCGCGGTGACAGTGGCGCCCTGCAGTCCTTCCACGATGTCGCCTTGCACAGTAATGGCGTAGTCGCGGTTTTCGCGCCACATCACGCCGGGCTCCCAGGTAAACACCGGTTTGGCGATCTGGGTCAGCGGTATCGATTTGCCCGATGCCGTCGGCAGGTAGGCATTGGCTATGTCGCTAATCGCATTGCGCTCGTCCTGCGGCTGGCGCAGCACGATGTCGATCAGCCGGTCGCCCTCGCGGTATTGCCCGACGGTGGTGCCCGACAAAATGGTGCGTGAGGCCTGCGCTATCGACTGGCTGGTCACGCCCAGGGCTCTGGCCTTGGACTGGTCTACCTCCAGCCGCAAGACCTTGACGGATTCGTTCCAGTTGTCGTTCACGCCCCGGGTATTCGGGCTCTCGCGCATGACGGACTTGACCTCGTCGGCGCGCTCGCGCAGCACCAGCGGATCGGTGCCCACGACGCGGAACTGCACCGGATAAGGCACGGGCGGACCGTTGGGCAAAAGCTTGACGCGACCGCGCACCTCGGGGAACTCCTGGGCCAGCAGCGTTGGCAGCTTGATGCGCAGGGATTCGCGCACCTTGAGGTCTTTGGGCAGGACGATCATTTGCGATACATTGGTCTGCGGGAAAACCTGGTCCAGCGGTAAATAAAAACGCGGCACGCCAGAGCCGACCCAGGTGCTCACGGAGGTCACGCCCTCCTCCTTCAGCAAACGCGCTTCGACACGTTTGGCGGTCGCCTCGTTGGCCTCAAACGAGGTGCCCTCGGGGAACCAGATGTCCAGCATGATTTCCGGGCGGCTGGAGTCCGGGAAAAACTGCTGCTGCACCTTGCCCATGCCGGCTATGCCCAAAGCAAAAGTCAACACCGTTGCGCCTATGGTGATCCAGCGGTATTGCACGCACCAGTTCACCGCCCGGCGAAAGGTGTTGTAGAAGGGCGAGTCGAACATCTCGTGTTCGTCATGCTCGTCCGCGCCGGGTTTTCTTTCCAGCACATGGTCGGGTTTCCTGAGCAGCAGGGTGCCGATGTAAGGCACAAAATAAACCGAAACAATCCAGCTCAGCACCAGCGCGATCACGGTCACTGCAAAGATCGCATAGGTGTACTCGCCGGTCACCGACTTGGCCAGGCCAATCGGCAAAAAACCAGCAGCGGTAATCAGCGTGCCGGTCAGCATGGGCATGGCGGTGATTTCATAGGCGAAGGTGGCGGCGCGCACCTTGTCGTAGCCCTCTTCCATCTTGCGCACCATCATCTCCACGGCAATGATGGCGTCGTCCACCAGCAGGCCGAGCGCAATGATCAGCGAGCCCAGCGATATCTTGTGCAGGCCGATGCCGAAATAAAGCATCGCCAGGAAGGTGACGCCCAGCACCAGCGGAATCGTGATGCCGACGATCAGCCCCGGCCGCACGTCGATGTAATAACGCTTCCACCATGGCAGCGGGCCAGTGCCGTTCACTGGCCGCTTGTGGAAACCCAGGCTGATGAAGCTGACCGCCAGCACAATCACCACCGCCTCAATGAGCACGCGGACAAATTCATTGACCGAGCTGGCCACGGCAGTCGGCTGGTCCTGTATCTGCACCAGCGTGATGCCTGCCGGCAGGGTTTTGCCGATGCTGGCCGACAGCGCCTTGAGTGATTTGCCCAGCGCAATGATGTCACCGCCCTTGGCCATGGAGACCCCCAGCGCAATGACTTCCTTGCCCTGGTGGCGCACCTTGACGCTGGGCGGATCAACATAGGCGCGCTTGATTTCGGCGATGTCGCCCAGACGCAACTGGTTGCCCGAGCTGCCGCGTATCGGCATGGCACGCAATTGCTCGACGGCCTCGAACTGCCCCGCCACGCGCACCTGCACCACGTCCAGCGGCGTCTGCAGCGCGCCTGCGGATTCCACGGCGTTTTGCTGACCGAGCTGGTTAATCACCTGGTTGAAATCCAGCCCCAGCTGGGCCAGCCGCTTTTGCGAGATTTCAATAAACAGTTTCTCGTCCTGCACGCCGAACAGCTCGACCTTGGAGACGTCGGGCACGCGCAGCAACTGCTGGCGTACATCGTCGGCGAAAGTCTTGACCTCGGCATAGTTAAAACCGTCGGACTCCAGTGCATAGATCACGCCATACACATCGCCGAATTCATCGTTGAAGAACGGCCCCTGCACGCCGCCCGGCAGGGTAGCGCGCATGTCGCCAATCTTCTTGCGCACGCTGTACCAGACGTTGGGCACGTCCGCGGCTTTGGAGGAGTCCTTGATCTGGAAAATGATCTGCGACTCGCCCGGCTTGGAATAGCTGCGGATCTTGTCGGCGTAAGGCACTTCCTGCAGCGTGCGCTCCAGTTTGTCGGTGACCTGCTCGGCCACCTGCTGCGCCGTGGCGCCCGGCCAGTAGGTGCGCACCACCATGGCCCTGAAGGTAAAGGGCGGGTCCTCGTCCTGTCCAAGCTGGAAGTAGGAGGCAAAACCCAGCAGCATCAGCACGACCATGAGGTAACGCGTGAGTGCCGGATGGTCCAGCGCCCATTTGGAAAGGTTGAAGCCTTTGGCGGGCTGCTCTGAAGGCGTTGAAGGCTGCGTCGAAGGTGGCGTCTGCGTCATGGCAGCCTTACTTCAAAACGCTGGAAGCAGCGCTTACGGCCGCGCTGGCAGCAGGCACCGAAGCAGCGAGCTTGACGGCGGCGGCACCGCTTGCTCCTGAATTAATAGCTTTCTGCGCAGGTTTGACGGGCGCCGGGCCCGCTTTTTCCTGATAAATACTGACTTTTTGCCCGGGCGACAGCACATGCACACCGGCACTCACCACCAGCATGCCCGGCTGCAGGCCTGCGGCAATGACGGCGTCGTTGCCATCGGCCGTGGCGATCTGCACCGTTTGCGACCTGACGGTCATGCTGGCCTTGTCCAGCACCCAGACGGCGCTGGCCTGGCCTTCCTGCCGCAGGGCGCTGGTGGGCAGCTTGATGACCTGCAGGCCTTGCGCGCCCGCGCCGCCCAGCCCTTGCGGCAAGACATACACGGTCGCGCCCAGCGGCGGTGTCGTGTCCCTGACTTCCAGTGACACCTTGACCGGATAGGTGCGTGTGATGGGGTCGGCGCTGGCGCCCACCTCGCGCACCTTGGCCGCCAGTTGCGTGTCCTGGTTCCAGCCGCGTACCTTCACGGGCAGGCCCGGCCTGAACAAAGCCAGCTTGTCTTCAGGCACGGAAAAAACCACATCACGCAGGCCGTCGGCGGCAATCCGCACCACCGGCGTGCCGGCCGCCACAACCTGGCCGGGGTCGGCCTCGATGGCGGTGACCACCCCCGCCACATCCGCGACCAGCGAGGCATAACTGGCCTGGTTGCCCTGCACTGCCAGTTGCGACTGGGCCTGCTCAAACTGGGCCTGGGCGGCCTTGAGGGTTGTCTCGCGGCGCTCCAGTTCGGCGCTGCTGATGAAGTTCTGGTCCTTCAGTTCCTTATAGCGTTTGAAGTCCGCGGCCGCCAGGTCGCGGTTGGTTTCGGCAGCCCGCGACTGGGCTCTTGCGGCATCGGCAGCCAGTTTGTAATCCTGCGGATCAAGCTGGGCCAGGACCTGGCCGGCCTTGACGCGCTGGCCCAGTTCGGCCTGCCTTTTGATGATCTTGCCGGCCACCCGGAAACCCAGCCGCGACTCCACCTGCGCCCTGACTTCGCCGGCAAACTCGTAGCCGGACGAAAAAGCATTGCTCCCTACCGTCAGCACTTTCACAGCACGGACGGGCTCCTCGGGCGGCGCGGCTGGGGAACAGGCAAGCAGCAAAAAGGCTGCGCTGGCCAGCGCAAGAATTGTTTTTTTCATGATTTGAGTGGAATTTAACCCATATTACTGACTGACTGGTTAGTAATCTAGGGTAAACCTGAATCCTTGTCAAGCGACAATCTGCGGCATGAATCACGCCAGCAACGCAGGCTCCGGCAACCACCCCGCCACAGGCACACACAGCCTCGCCCAAGGGGTCGAACACTACGAGAACTTTCCGGTAGCATCCTTTCTTTGCCCGCCCGCCCTGCGTCCGGCCATAGCCGCGATTTACTGGTTTGCACGAACGGCCGACGACCTGGCCGACGAAGGTGATGCCGCACCCGCAGCGCGGCTGGCCGACCTGGCCGCCTACCGGACCGACCTCGCGGCCTGCGCCAGCGGCCTGCCGGCTTCAGCCCGTTGGGCGCCGGTCTTTACGCGCCTGCAACCCGTCATCAAAGAGTTTGCACTGCCGGTCCATTTGCTGGCCGACCTGCTCAGCGCCTTTGAGCAGGATGTCGTCAAAAGCCGCTACGCCAGCCAGGCCGAACTGCTGGACTACTGCCGCTGGTCCGCCAACCCGGTCGGCCGGCTGCTGCTGCATCTGTATGGCGTGCAGGATGCGGCCTCACTCCGGCAAAGCGACTGTATTTGCTCCGCCCTGCAGCTTGTCAATTTCTGGCAGGACCTGAGTCGGGACATTCCCAATGGACGGATTTACCTGCCTGCAGACAGCTGGACCACACACTCGATTGACGAGGCGCAGTTGCTGGCCTTGCAGGTCAACCCGGCCACCACCGCACTGGTCGCGGCAAATGTCGCCTGGGCGCAGGCACTGATGCGCGAAGGCGCGCCACTGGTGAAAACCGTGCCCGGCCGGGCCGGCTGGGAACTACGGCTGGTGGTCCAGGGCGGCCTGCGCATTGCTGAAAAGATCGAACAGCTTGGTTTCGCAACGCTCAGGCAAAGGCCAAAACTGACTGCATGGGATGCGGTAGTGATGGCCTGGCGCGCGCTCTGGATGTAGCAGGCGTTAATCGAAGCAAGATTTTCGCAAGTGGGGGCCGCGGAACCGGCTTCGCCGGGCCGCAGGCGCAGCGGCCCCCTCGGGGGGCAGAGAGCTACACGCAGTGAGCGAGCGTGGGGGCCATGTAACAATCGCCCCCATGACCCCCGAGCAGTATGTCCAGGAAAAAGCCGTCGCGTCCGGCAGCAGTTTTTATTACGCATTTTTGTTTTTGCCCAAGGAGCGGCGCGCCGCCATCACCGCGTTTTACGCCTTTTGCCGTGAAATCGACGATGTGGTCGATGAAGTTGTTGACCCTGGTGTCGCCCGCACCAAACTCGCCTGGTGGCAAAGTGAAGTCGGCAAAGCGTTTGCCGGCCAGCCCAGCCACCCCGTGACCAAGGCCCTGATGCCGCTGGCCGGCAAGTACCAGATTGAAGAGCGCCATCTGCAGGCCGTGATTGAAGGTTGCCAGATGGACCTGGAGCAAAACCGCTATCTGGACTTTCCCGGCCTGCAGCGTTATTGCCACCTGGTGGCCGGCATCGTCGGTGAAGTCGCCGCGCGTATTTTTGGCCAGACCGAAGACATCACCACCGCCTACGCCCACAAGCTGGGCCTGGCCTTCCAGCTGACCAACATCATCCGCGACGTGGGCGAAGATGCCTTGCGCGGCCGCATCTACATTCCGGTCAATGAACTGCAGCAGTTTGACGTCAAGGCGCATGAGGTGTTGAAGCGCCAGTACTCCGACCGCTTCACAGCCCTGATGCAGTTCCAGACCCAGCGCGCATTGGCGCTGTATGACGAAGCCCTGGCCATGCTGCCCGTCGCCGACCGCAGGGCACAAAAACCCGGCCTCATGATGGCCAGCATTTACCGCACCCTGCTGCGCGAGATTGCCGCCGACAACTACCAGGTGCTGCACCAGCGCGTCAGCCTGACACCTCTTCGCAAGTTCTGGCTGGCGTGGAAAACCCAGGCCTTCGGCCGAGTAGTGTAAATATGGCCCCCACGCTCGTCGCTTCGCGTACTGCGCTGCCCCCCGAGGGGGCTGTCCCGCCTAAGGGCGGCCTGTCGGCGGGACTGGCCCCCACGCTTACGCCGTGAAAGTCGCCGTTATTGGCGCAGGCTGGGCCGGTTGCACAGCGGCTGTTGAAGCCACCCGGCGCGGTTACCAGGTCACGGTATTTGAAGCTGCCCGCACCACTGGCGGCCGCGCCCGGCGTGTCGAGGTCATGCTGGCGGACCAGGCGCAGACACTGGACAACGGTCAGCACATCCTGATTGGCGCCTACAGCGAAAGCCTGAAACTCATGACCGATGTCGGCGTGGACATTTCCGCCAGCCTGCTGCGCCTGCCCCTGACCATGCAGTTCCCCGATGGCAGCGGCCTCAGGCTGCCACGGCTGCCCGCGCCGCTGGATGCAGTGCTTGGCATCCTCGGCACGCGTGGCTGGTCATGGCGCGACAGGTTTTCACTTCTCAAGGTATGCATGGGCTGGCAGCTGCGCCGTTTTGAATGCGCGCCGCAGTTGTCGGTTGCCGATTTGTGCACCCAGCTCCCGGTTGCGGTGATGCGCACGCTGATCGAACCGCTGTGCGTGTCGGCCCTGAACACCCCGCCGGAGCGGGCCAGCGGCCAGGTGTTTCTGCGTGTCATGCGTGATGCGCTGTTTGCAGGCAGCGGCGCATCCAACCTGCTGCTGCCTCGTATTGACCTGAGTGCGCTGATGCCGGATGCCGCGCTGGCCTGGCTGCAGCGCAAGGGCGGCGAGGTCCGGCTGGGCGCGCGGGTGCAGGCCATCACACCGGCCGGTCAAAACTGGATGCTGGCAGGTGATGCCGGCCAGGACCTGGGCGGGTTTGACAGCCTTGTGCTGGCCTGCCCGCCGCTTGAAGCTGCGCGGCTGGTGCAAGGATGCGCCCTGCCCTGTGAACCCTGGCTCACGCAAACGCGCGGCCTGCGGCACGAGCCCATCGCCACGGTGTACGCCATGGCGCCCGGTGCACGTTTGAGCCAGCCCATGCTGGCCCTGCGCTCCGGCACGGGCCTGCCCGCGCAGTTTGTATTTGACCGCGGGCAGCTTGGCGGCACGCCGGGGCTGCTGGCTTTTGTGGTGAGCATCAGCGAGGGCGACAGTGCCACCCTGGGGTCCCAGGTGCAGGCGCAAGCCGCGCAGCAGCTTGGCCTGGACGGCCTGCAGCTTATACAAACCATTGTTGAAAAACGTGCCACCTTTGCCTGCTCGCCCGGCCTGCAGCGGCCCGGCCGGCACATCGCCCCCGGCCTGCTGGCCTGCGGCGACTATATAGACGGGCCCTACCCGGCAACGCTGGAAGGGGCCGTGCGTTCAGGCCTGGAAGCGGCCAGGGCGCTGCCGGCCCCGGCACCCAAGTCGCTATCAATTCAATAGCTGACTGCGCAGGTGTACCCTTGACTCCGGGCACTTTTCATTAAAAATCCGGGGTATCAGGCAGCAATGACATCGCACAACTCGGTCAAGCTGCTCACGGTGATGTGTGGCTTCTCGGCATGCTTCCAGGCATTGGCCGCCCGGTTAAGCCAGGCCGTCTGCATGCCGGCATTCAGCGCGCCAAGCACATCGAGCATGGCATCGTCGCCAATGTGCAGGACGTTTTCAGGAACGGTATCCACAGCGCCCGCCGCCGCATGAAAAATACGCGGGTCAGGCTTGCCCACACCAAACGCCTGCGCGCTGACGCTGGCCTTGAAATACCGCTGCAGGCCTATGCGTTCAATGTCGGCATTGCCATTGGACAGCGCCACCACAGGGAAACGCGCAGACAGAAACTCCAGCGCCCGCAAGGCGTCTTCAAACAGGGTCACCCGGTTGCGTTCCGCAAAAAACACCTCGTAGCCCTGCTCGGCAAGCAAGGGATTTTCTTTGGAACGGTACAGCGCCACACGGATCGCCTCGCGCCTTATGGCACCCATGTCGTGCTTTAACTCCGGCCGCGTGCGAACCACGTGTTCACGGATTTCATTGCGCACCAGGGAATTGGAAAACAGCGCGGCCGTCATGGGTGCGTGTGTGCTCAACCAGTTTTCAAGCGCCTTCTCGGCCCTCTCAATGGCCGGCCACACGGGCCAGAGCGTGTCATCAAGGTCCAGGGTAATGGCCTTGATTCTTTTCAGATCAAGCATGTTCTGCAGCATGTTCTGTAAAAATTTAGGTAAGCGAGAATAACCCATGTCTTTTGCCACCGAACCCACCTTCCAGCACGGGCAGGCGCCCAGGGCCACTTCCGGATCGGCCGTGCTGCTTTGCAACCTGGGTACACCCGATGCGCCCACCGCACCAGCGCTGCGCCGCTACCTGGCCCAATTCCTGAGCGACCATCGTGTGGTGGAGATTCCCCGGCTGCTCTGGTGGCTGATCCTGCACGGCATCATCCTGCGCATACGGCCGAAAAAATCCGCCGCCAAGTACGCCAGCATCTGGATGAAGGAAGGCTCGCCGCTCAAGGTCTGGACCGAAAAGCAGGCCACCATGCTGCGCGGCTACCTGGCCGTACGCGGCCACGCGGTGGAGGTGCGCTACGCCATGCGCTACGGCAACCCATCCATCGCCTCGCAGCTGGACCAGCTCAAGGCCGATGGCGTGACGCGCGTGCTGATCCTGCCCGCCTATCCGCAATACAGCGGCACCACCACGGCCAGCGTGTTTGATGCGGTCTACAGCTGGGCCGCCAGGGTGCGCCGCCTGCCGGAGTTCCGCTTCATCAACAACTACCACGATGCACCCGGTTATATAGACGCGCTGGCCGACAAAATCCGCGTGCACTGGCGCGCCAACGGCAAGGCCGAACAACTGATCATGAGCTTTCACGGCGTGCCCGAACGCACGCTGAAGCTGGGCGACCCCTACCACTGCGAATGCCACAAAACCGCCCGGCTGCTGGCTGCCAGCCTGGGCCTGGAAAAAGACCGCTACAAGGTCACCTTCCAGTCACGTTTCGGCAAGGCCAAGTGGCTGGAGCCCTACACCGAACCCACGCTGGTCGGCATGGCGCAGTCCGGCATCAAAAGTGTTGACGTGGTCTGCCCTGGTTTTACCGGCGACTGCCTGGAAACGCTGGAAGAAATCAATATGGAAGCGCGCCACGCATTTCTTCAGGCCGGCGGCACGGCTTTCAATTACATCGAATGCCTGAACGACAGTCCGGTGTGGATGGCCGCGCTGGCGGAGTTCAGCGCGCAACACCTGGCCGGCTGGCCGACGCAGGCCGGCGCGGCGACGCAAGAGCTGGCCGCCATGCGGGCTGCAGCGCTGTCGCTTGGCGCAAAGCAATAGGGACATGCAACACCCAGGGAGAATTCTTTGCCTGAACTGATACTCAGCCAGCTCAACGAAGGCGTCTACCGTGTGCTGGACGCGCAGGGCGGCCACGTCGGCAACCTGAAACTGATCAGGGGCTTGTGGAAGTTCAAGGCGATTGGCTACGCCCCCAACGGCGAACTCATTCCCGGCGGCGGCCCGCTCACGGAGCGGCACAACACGTCCTTTGCGACGCCCGACGCGCAAGTGGTTTCGGCAACGCTGATGCAGGCTTGAACCGCGTCACCCAGGCCAGCTTCAAGCATCAAATATAGCGCTAGCCCTTATGCCATGCACGCCAAAAGCTATCAATTTAATAGCAATTAGAGCTTAACCCGCAGCATCAATAAACGCCGCCACCCGCTCCAGCTGGTCCGGCACATTCAGCGCTGGTGCATGGCCGCAGTCTTCAATCTCCACCACCTGCGCCAGGCCGCAGGCACCCGGCCCGCGGCGCATCATGGCGCTGGTCGTCTCGCGCAGCACCAGGTCAGACTCGGCACCGCGCAAGCACAGCACCGGCACCCGGATCTCGTCATAGTGGTCCCAGATCAGGTAGTCGTTGGGGTGGCTGATGAACTGCTGCACCATGGCCGGATCGTAATGCGGCGTGACGCGGCCATCGGGCAAACGGCGTGTGGAGGTTTCCGTCAGGCGCCGCCACTGCGCATCGCTCAACCAGCCATAAGGCTTGTAGACCATGCGAAAAAAGGCTTCAAGCTCCGCCACGGTGGCGAATGTCGGCGGGCTGCCCGCGTAGGCCCGGATGCGGCTTATGGCCTCGTCGGCCAGCTGCGGGGCGTTGTCGTTCAGGGTCAGACTCACAATGCGCTGTTTCATGCCGGGCTGGAACAGGCCTGACGCGCAGACAGTGCCGATCGCACCGCCCATAGAGGTACCCACCCAATGCGCCTTTTCAATTTTGAGATGCTCAAACAGCGCCGCCGCAATGCGTGCATAAAACCGCAGGCAGTACTCGTGCGTGGGCCGCGGGCTCCACTGGCTCAGGCCGCGCCCTATGGTGTCCGGGCAGATCACGCGGTAACGGGTGCTCAGATGCGCGGCAAGCTCGTCCATGTCGCGCCCGGTACGCGCCAGCCCGTGCCATGCGATGACAACACGCTCATGCTGCGCGCCCCACTCGGTGTAGTGGATCTCGCGTCCTGCGCAGTTCAGATAGTGCGACGTGAAGGGCATGGGCTGGATATCTTTATGAACAATGCGTGCGGCGCGTGCTGGTTGTGAGCGGCCTATTTCAGCAACTTGCCGGTGCTGCCGATCACGGTCACCTCGACATAACGCGAGCCGATGCGGTTGCTGGGCGAGTAGCCAATGGTGATGCCGCCGGTGTCATAACTGCCCACGGACTCCAGCGCCTTGAGCACCTTGGCCCGTGTCGGGTTAGGACCGGCGCGGCGCAGGGCCTCGACCAGCACCTTGGCACCGACAAACTCTTCAAAGCTTGTGTAGTTGATGGACTCCTTGGGCGCGTATTTTTTCAGCAGGGCATGGTATTCGCGCACCACCGGCAGGTTGGCCATGTAGGGGTAAGGCACGACCTGGCTGATGCCCAGGCCGTGCGCGTTTTTCAGGCCGGCCAGCTTGACCAGCTCGGCCGGATCCACCACCGAGATGCTGTACATCTGCGCGCCGCCGCCGCTCTCGCGGTAGAGCTTCATGAAAGCCGCGGTGGATTTGTTGACCGACACCATGATGATGGCCTGCGCATCCGACGCCTTGATCTTTTTGACAGCCTCTTCCACCTTGTCGGTGTTGCGCTCATAGCCCGCCGCAACCGCCAGTGTCAGCTTGCGTTTTTCCAGCGCATTGGTCACGCCAAGCAAACCGGCCTTGCCAAAACCATCGTCCTGGTACATCACTGCAATACGTTTCATACCCAGCGTCGTCAGCTGCTGCACCATGTGCTCGGCCTCGTCGGCATAACCGGCGCGCACATGGAAAATCCACGGATTGAAGGGGTTGCGCAGCGACTCGCCGCCGGTATAGGGCGCGACCAGCGCGGCACCGCCCGCATCCAGCACGCCATCGGTCAGCAGCTGCGTGACGTTGGCCGTGCCGGCAAAACCAAACAGCGCCACCACCTCCGGCCTGGCCAGCATCTCGCGCGTCAGGCGAACCGTCTCGGCCACCTTGTAGCCGTCATCAACCACCTCATGCCGGATTTTTGCGCCGTGTATGCCGCCCTGCGCATTGATGGCGTCAAAATAGATTTGCCCGCCCACCACCATCTGGTGCCCGGTGCTGGCCAGCACGCCGGACAAGGGCGCCACCTGCCCGATCACCAGTTCCGCCGCCGGGGCAAGCCCGGCCAACCCACACAGCGCCAGCGCTGCCGCCGTCTGTCGGCCCCATGTCCTGAATGTCCGCATGACTTGTCTCCTGTTTGGGGCTCAGGCCCCGTTTGTTTTCCGAACCCGAACGGCCCTGAACCGCCCCACTACGCCGGTGGGGAAGTAGTACACCGAAAGCACAAACAGGACGCCCAGCCAGAGCAGCCAGCGGTCGGGCGACAGCAAGGCGGCCAGCCAGGGCAAGGAAGACGCGAATTCGCTGCCCAGGCGCAGCAAATCCTGCAGGTAGCTTTGCGCCACCAGGAAAAGGGCCGAGCCGAGCGCGGCGCCGTAAATCGTGCCCATGCCGCCTATCACCACGATCAGCAGCACGTCCATCATGATTTCAAAGGACAGCGAGGTGTCCGGTCCGTTGTAGCGCAGCCAGAGCGCCAGCATGGCACCGGCCAGACAGGCAAACAGCGCCGACAAAATGCTGGACAGCGTACGGTAGACCACCACGCGATAGCCAATCGCCTCGGCCCTGAACTCGTTCTCACGTATCGCCTGCAGCACGCGCCCAAAAGGCGAGTTCACGATGCGCAGCATGGCCAGCAGCAGCACCACAGCCACCACAAACAAGAGGTAGTAACACAGCAAGCGCCCGTCCAGCGTCACGCCCAGGAAGGGCTGGTCCGCAAACTCAAAGCTGGGCGATAGAACCTCGGGCACCTTGAAGGTCAGGCCGTCTTCACCGCCCGTGATGTCAGATAGCTGCGATGCCAGCGTTAAAAAGGCTGACGCCACCGCCAGCGTGATCATGGCGAAAAAGATGGCCCTGACGCGCAGCGAAAAAAGGCCCACCAGCAGCGCCAGCACAAAAGAAATGGCCAGCGACGACAGCAGCCCCACGGCCAGCGCCTGCCAGGTAGGCCCCATGCGTGTTGTGGCGATGGCAATGCCGTATGCCCCAATGCCGAAAAACATGGTGTGGGCAAAACTGACGATGCCGGTGTAACCCAGCAGCAAATCGAAACTGGCCACCAGCACGATGAAGATCAACACCTTGGCGGCGACATTAAGCGCCTTGATGCCAGGAAAAATAAACGGCGCCGCGGCCAGTGCAACCAGCAGCAGCACCAGCATCACGGCCAGCACACGGCTGCGCGGAAAGTCATCGGAGAGGAGTCTTTTCAACATGATCAATTCCTACCGATTAGCCACAGGGTACACACCCTGCGGACGCCACAGCAAAATGGCCATCATCAGTGCGATGTTTGAAAACAGCGCCACCTTGGGCAGCAGGAAACCGGTGTAGTTCGCCATCAAGCCGACCAGCAAGGCACCTATCAGCGCACCGCCTGTGGAGCCAAGGCCGCCAATGATGATGACGATGAAGATCAGCACGTTGACCTGCGCGCCCATTTGCGGCGTGACACTCTGCTGGTACAAGCCCCACATCACACCGCCCAGGCCCGCCAGCGCGCTGCCGACCACAAACACCCCGACAAACAGGCGCTTGATGCGGTAGCCCAGCGACTCGACCATCTCGCGGTCCTGCACGCCCGCACGAATCAACAGACCGATCTTGGTGCGGCTCAAGGTCCAGGCCAGCAGCGCAAAAACAAACAGGCCGACCACCACGGCCAGCAGGCGGTATTTTTCAATCGCCGCATCGCCGAGCAGCATCGAGCCACGCAAGGCTTCGGGCAAGGGCAGAGGAATCTGCTGCGGGCCCCAGATGACCTTGATGAGTTCTTCACCAATGATCATGCCGCCCATGGTGATCAGGATCTGCTTGAGGTGCTGGCCATAGACGGGCCGCACGATAAAGCGCTCAAACGCCAGACCCAGAGCGCCCGACACTGCCATCGCCACCAGCATGGCCGGGAACACCGCCACCAGGTTGCGCCACAAATCCTGCGAGCCGGTCCAGTCGCTCATCAGGCCAAGGACGGTCGTCGCGACAAATGCACCAAGTGCGATAAACACGCCATGGCCGAAGTTGAGCACGTCCATCAGGCCGAACACCAGCGTGAGGCCGGAGGCAATGATAAAAATAATCATGCCCATGGCCAGCCCGGCCACCGTCAGCGTGATCCAGGTCGAAGTAGAACCAATGAAGGGCAGTACCAGCAGCGCCAATACAGGCACCAGCAGGAGGGGCTTCCAGTCAAAGTCAATCTGTTTCATATCGCAAGTCCCAGCAATGACTTCTGCAAGTCTTCGTCTTCAGCCAGGTTTTTCATGGTGCCGGCATGCACTACCCGGCCGTTGTCCATCACCGCGACCTGGTCGCCCAGACGTTTTGCAAAATTGATGTTTTGCTCGACCAGCAAAATCGTGGTGCCGGTAGCCTTGAGCTGGGCAAAGGCATCGATCATGTTGTTGATGATGGCCGGCGCCAGGCCCTTGCTGGGCTCGTCGACGATGAGCAGTTCACGCGGCTCGACAATGGCACGCGCGACTGCGAGCATCTGTTTTTGCCCGCCGGACAGTTTGCCCGCCGGGTGGTTCCAGAATTTCTCAATCGCAGGGAACAGCGAAAAAATCCACTTCAGCCGCGCCTCGTCCATCTGACTGGCGCGGCTGGCCTTGCGCGCTGCGAGCAGCATGTTTTCCTTCACCGTCAGGTCGGAAAAGATGCCCATGTTTTCGGGCACGTAAGCAATATTGAGCTCCGCGATCTGCGGCGTGTCGGACGCGGTGATGTCCTTGTTGTCAAACGTGACACGGCCTTTGGACGCCTGCCACAGGCCCATGATGGTTCGCAGCGTGGTGGTTTTGCCCGCGCCATTGCGGCCCAGCAGCATGGTGAGCTGGCCGCGCGCCACGACAAGGTCCACGCCATGCAGGATGTGGTACGCGCCTATGTGGGTGTGAACGCCTTCCAGCGTCAACAGATTTGTACTCATGCACCCTCCCCCTGAGATGCGGGCGCCACGCCCAGATAAGCTTCCTGCACCACGGGTGAGGCAATCACTTCTGCAGGTTCACCATCGGCCACCAGCGTGCCGTTGTGCAGCACGATGATGCGGTCGGCCAGTTCACGCACCACGTCCATCTTGTGCTCCACCAGCAAAATGGTTTTGCGTTTGTCGTTCTTGAGTTTGCGGATCAGGTTGAGGATGACAGGCGCTTCGTCGGCGCTCATGCCGGCGGTCGGCTCGTCAAACATGAACACATCCGGCTCCAGCGCCATGAGCAGCGCGACTTCGAGCTTGCGCTGGTCGCCATGCGGCAGGCTGGCGACCGGCGTATGGCGTTTGTCAGCCATGCTGACGGCTTCCAGCACTTCTTCGGCAAGCTGCGTCAGCGCCTTGTGGTCGCTCCAGATGCTCCACAGGTTAAGCCCGCGCAGATGTTTGCCCGAGCGCGCCGCCTGCACGGCCAGGCGCACGTTCTCCAGCACCGACAGGTTGGGGAACAGGTTGGTCAGCTGGAAGGCCCGGCCCAGCCCGGCGCGCGTCCTGGCCGACGGGCTCATGCCTGCCAGGCTGCTGCCGTTGAGCAGCACCTCACCGCCCGTGGCCTTGATCTGGCCCGAGATGAGGTTGAAATACGTGGTTTTGCCCGCCCCATTCGGGCCAACAATGGCCGTCAGGGTGCCAGGCTGGAAAGTGCAGCTGACAGCATTCACCGCCACGTGCCCGCCGAAGCGGACCGTGAGATCTTTGGTTTGAAGCATTTTTTTGGTTTGGCTTGCTGCCGACCCTGGCTGTCATCCCGGACCTGATCCGGGATCCATGCCCAATGGACGCGGGGATGGATTGCGGGTCAAGCCCGCAATGACAGCGGAAGCAGACGGCGCTTAACGCTTGTTGCGAATCGGGACGGTCATTTCGTCGGCCTTGATCTCGCGAACGAGTTCAGGCACACCCCAGGCAAAGGCCGGGTCCACCTTGATCTTGAAGTGGTACATGCTCTGCATGGCCTGGTGGTCTTCCTTGCGGAAGGTCATCTTGCCTTTTGGCGTGTCAAAGCTCATGCCTTCCATGGTCTTGATCAGTGTATTGGCGGAGGCATCGCCCTTGCTGTTTTTCAGCGCGGTGACCACAGCCATCGCTGCCGAGAAACCACCTGCCGTGAAGAAATCAGGCGGGGCCTTGAACTGCTTGTAATGCTGGGCCACCATGGCCTCGTTAACCGGGTTCTTCGGGATGCCGAAGTAGTAATAGGTTGCGCCTTCCATGCCGGGCAGGTTTTTGTAGCTGGCCATGGCCGGCAGAATGTTACCGCCGGTGGCGATCTCAATGCCGTAACGCTTGAGGTCCATGTCGGCAATCTTGAACGGGTTGCCGGCGCCGGCCCAGACGATCCAGATGATCTTGCGGCCCGGCTGGTCTTTCAGCTTGTCGATCAGGCGTTGTGCACCGGCGGTGAAGTCGGTGGTCGCCGCGGGCAGGTATTCCTCATGCGCGAATTTGGCTTTCTTGATGGATTCCTTGAACGCTTTCACGCCATCGCGGCCGAAGGCGTTGTCCTGCGCCAGGGTGGCCACCGTCACGCCGGCCTTGTCCACCGCCACGGCGTTGGAGATCGCGTCCTGGCTGCTGTTGCGGCCGGTGCGGAAGATGTATTTATTCCATTTGTCGCCGGTGATGGAGTCCGCCACTGCAGGCTCGACCAGCAGTATCTTTTTGTACTCTTCGGCGACTGGCAGCATGGCCAGCGCCACACCGGAAGCCGTCGGGCCGACAGCCAGGTCAGCCTTATCGTCCGAATAGGCGGCGGCCAGCAGTGACTTGCCGAGGTCGGGCTTGCCCTGGTCGTCTTTTTCAATCACCACGAGTTTCTTGCCAGCAACCATCATGGTGCCGCCGGTGGCGTAGTCCAGGCCCATCATGAAGCCGACGGCGGTCTGTTTGCCATAGGCTTCGAGCGGGCCGGTCTTGCTGTAGATGTGGGCGATTTTGATTTCACCGGACTGGCTCAGCGCGAGGGGCGAAACGAGGGATGTGGCGATCGCGGCGAGCGCGATCAGTGTGCGACGGTACATGGAGGTCTCCTGTTATTAGCTACGCACCATGATCGCACATTGTGTGCCAGCTTCAAGCCCTTGATTTATAACGGTATTTATCTGACGTTTTAATTTTTGTATAAAAATAATACAAATAAATTGTCTTTTATTCAGGCATTTGTATTATTTTCGATCAGGGTTATCCAGACGTTCATAGAGCTTGGCGCGCGATATCCCCAGCATGCGCGAGGCCGCCAGCTTGTTGCCGCCGGTGGCGTCCATCGCGGCGGCGATGGCGCGGCGTTCCAGCTCCGCCACCTGCTCGGCCAGCGGGCGCAGGGGATCAGAAGCAGACGCCGCTCCATCAGGCACAGCAAGCGCCGGTGCAATGCGTTCGATGCCGGACGCCTTCAACACCTCTTCAACCTGCGCGCGGCCTATGCTGGCCGAATCGCTGCGCATGGCCGATTGTTCAAGCACATTGCGCAGCTCGCGGATGTTGCCGCGCCAGGTTTGCGCGGACAGCAACGCCAGCGCGTCGGATGACAGTTCAGGCTGGCGGTCGCCGCTGCGCAGCGCCATTTCCTCGCCCAGCACTTCGAGCAGGGCCGGAATGTCGGAGCGGCGTTCACGCAGCGGCGGCACGCGCACAGGCAGCACATTGAGGCGATAAAACAGGTCTTCACGGAATTTACCTTCACGCACCAGCACCGCCAGGTCGCGCGAGGTGGCAGCGATGACACGCGCATCAAAAGGAATCAGCTTGTTCGAGCCCAGCGGCTCGATCTCGCCCTCCTGCAGCGCGCGCAAGAGCTTGGCCTGCAGCGCTTGCGGCATGTCGCCTATCTCGTCAAGAAACAGCGTGCCACCATCGGCCAGGCTGAACTTGCCCTCACGCCCCTTGCGGTCCGCGCCCGTGTAAGCACCGGGTGCGACACCAAAAAATTCAGCCTCCAGCAAGGTGTCGGGCACAGCCGCGATGTTGACGCTGATGAAAGGCCCGCGCGCCCTTGCCGAAGCGGCATGAATGGCGTGGGCCAGCAATTCCTTTCCGGTGCCGGTTTCACCCAGCAGCAAGACCGGGCTGGATGTCTGCGCAGCGCGGCGTGCCTGGCGCTTGACCTCGACGGCAGCCGGGCTTGTGCCGATGAAACTTGCAAAGGTGTGTTTGGACTGGCGCTGCCCGCCGGTATGCCGCAGGCGCTGGCTGGCCAGTTCGCGGCGCGCATCGTCGAGGTCGCGGTGCAGCAACGCAAATTTGCTGATCAGCGGCTGCAGGGTGGTCTCAGGGTGGTCAAACAGCACAATGCCGATGGCACCAATCACATCGCCGCCACTCTCGTCGCGCAAGGGAATGCGGCTAACGACAAAAGTGCCGGCGCGATTGGTCAGCAGGTCAATCAGGAAGGCTTCGCCCGTCTCAAGCACACGCCGCATCTGCGTGTTGGGGATGACCTCTTCCACCATGTGGCCGACAAATTCGTCCACCGATGAAAAGCCCAAGGCCGGCAGGAAACGCTTGTAGCCGTCATTGACCCAGACGATGCGGCCGGTGCGGTCCACCAGAAACATGCCCTGGCTGATGCTGGAAAACAGGTGGAACATGGACCGCGCTGCCAGCTCCAGAATGCTCTGGGCGTCGCGCGGCAGGCCTTGCGGCGTAGTGGCTGTGGGTTGCATGGGGGGATGGTAACGCTGCAGACTGAGAGCACAGCTGATATCACATCAACTTAAGTTTCTCGCTGCGCGCCAGGAGAGACTGCGCTGCTGCCCGGCGTCTCCTGGAGCGGGCCATCGGACTGCACGGTGTGCCCGGGAAAATCACCGTCGACAAGAGCGGCGCCAACACGGCTGCGATGGCGTACATGATCAAGAAGGGCCAGCTCGGTTGCGCTGAAGGACAAGTCTCGCCCGCAGCATCGAAGTTTTACTCGCTGGCCTCTTGAGCGGCAGGCGGCCGCCTGGCTTCACCGGGCTCCGCGGCACTGCCCATTCTCTGCAAACCCTATTGCGGCACAAGCCCCGAAGCCTTCACCAGTTCCGCATGCAGCGCGATCTCCTGGGCAATGGTTTGCTGGAATTGCTCGGGTGTGGTGGGCGCCAGTTCCATGCCTATTTCATGCAGTTGTTTCTTCACGTCCTCGCTCTGCAGGATGGCGTGCACCTGGCGGTTCAGCTGGTCCACCAGGGGACGCGGCGTGGCCGCCGGAGCCAGCAGGCCGATCCAGGTCTGCATGATCATGTTCGGGATGCCTGCTTCGCGCATCGTGGGCACGTCGGCGATCAGCGCCGAGCGCTTGTCGCTCATCAGCGCCAGCGCTGTCAGCTTGCCGGACTTGAGGTAGGGCAGCGCCTCGGGCAGGGGTGCGAACAGCAGGTCAACGTTGCCACCCAGCAGGTCAGTGATGGCCAACGCGCCGCCCTTATAAGGCACATGGGTCATGCGCACCTGCGCCCGCGTCTCGAACATCAGCGCGGCCAGGTGTTGCGGGCTGCCGTCGCCCGAGCTGGCGTAGTTCAGACTACCGGGCTTGGCCTTGGCTGCGGCGAGAAGAGCCCCTGCGCTGGAGAACTTCTGCTTGTCCTTGACCACCAGCACCATGGACTGGTTGGCCAGCTTGGTGATGGGTGCGAAATCAGCCTGCGGGTCGTAAGGCAGCTCTTTGAAGATGCTCTTGTTGGTGGTCAGGAACGAGGCGGGTGAAGCCATCAGCGTGTAGCCGTCCGGCGCGGCCTTGGCCACTACCGGCAGGCCGATGCGGCCGGAGGCACCGGCCCGGTTGTCTACCACGAAGGGCTGGCCGGTGACTGCGGCCAGCTTCTGGCCGACCAGACGCGCAATGATGTCCACCCCGCCGCCGGCAGGCAGCGCCACAATGACTTTCACCGGATGGTCGGGATAGGTGCCCTGGGCGCCGGCGGGCACCGCCGCGGCCAGCAGGCCCAGCGCGCACGTCAGGAGGGAAATTCTGTGTCGAGTGTTCATGGGTAACTCCGGTGGTAGGTCAGGAAGGAATGGATTCGCCGTGGCTGGCCGCGTGGGAAACATCGGACACCAGGCGGTCCAGCCGCAGGCGGGTGATGGCGGCAATTTCACCGAGTGTGGTGGTTAGCTCGGTGGCGCGGTCGTGCTCCAGGCGCTGCTCGAAGGCTTGCAGGGCCGACTCCCGCGTGTGGCGGCGGATGCAGAGGATGAACGGGAAGCCGAAGCGCGTACGGTAGGCCCGGTTGAGCGCGCTCCAGCGTTCGGCCTCGTGTGTATCCAGTCGCGCCAGCGAAAGCGTGCCCTGCTCTGCAATAGACGCATCGGTCATCGTGCCCCGGCGGGCGTCTTCACCGGCCAGCTCCGGGTGTCCGGCATAGAAAGCGACACGCGCGGGCTCGTCCCGCCCGGCCACCACCCCCACCATCGCCGTGTGTAACGCTTCGACGGTCGCGAAAGGGCGCTGGCCTACGACGCCGTGTGCCACCCAGGGCGCATGTTCCCAGATGTCGGCCAGGGCGGCGCAAAAGACCTCGGGCGCGCAGGTGTTGAGGTGTTCCAGGCTGGATCGTGTTGTCATGGAACGGATAGTAGGGACGCAAATCATTGCCGTCCATCACCATTTTTGCAACGCTGCGTACGCAAAATCAGTACACTCTACCTACACTTCTCAGCACCCATCCATGCGCTATTCGCTCGTTCCCGCCGGACTGCGCTACGCCGACCAGGTTGCGCGCTCGGGCTCCATCCAGAAGGCCGCGCGCGAACTCCACGTGGCGGCTTCGGCCATCAACCGCCAGATCCTGCATCTGGAGGAAGAACTCGGCGTGCCCTTGTTCGAGCGGCTGCCGCGCGGCATGCGGTTGACGCCCTCGGGCGACGCACTGATCACGCTGACGCGCCACTGGCTGCAAGACGAACGTGGGGTGGTCGCCGAGATCCGGCGCATCCAGGGCGTCCACCAGGGCCATGTGTCGCTGGTGGCCATGGACAGCCATGCCACCAGCGTCATGCCCGCCCTGGTGCGGGATCTGGGTGCGCAGCATCCGCTGGTCAGCCTGTCCATCGCGCTGGCCACCCCCGACGATGCCGAGGCTGCACTGCTGACCGGCCAGGCCGACCTGGCAGCCATCTTCAACCTGAAACCGCGCCGGGAGCTGCTGGTGCTCTGGAAGAGCGCGCTGCCGCTAGGCTGCGTGGTGGCGCCCGCGCACCCGCTGGCGCAGCGCGAGACGGTGAGTTTCCAGGAGGCCATGGCCCACCCGGTCGCGCTGCAGAGCAAGGCGCTGACGATCCGGCGTTATCTCGAGGCGCAGTACAACTGGCTGTTCAAGGAACCGCGCCGCTATACCGAGACCAACTCGCTGCAGCTGGTCAAGCAGCTTGCGCTCGGCGGCGACCATGTGGTGTTCACGTCCGAGCTGGACGTGTCGCAGGAGCTGGCCACCGGACAACTGGTCTTCATCCCAGTCCGGGACCGGGGGGCCGAACCACAGGAGATCAGCGTGGCCGTGGATGCAACCAAGCCGCCCGGACCTATCGTGAAGCTGGTGTCCGAGCGGCTCATCGCGACACTGCAGGACTGCCTTGCGGCGGCACGTGGAAAAGGTGCACGTACAGTCTGATGAGTACCCATCCAAAACACCAACAACTTTAGACAAGCCCAGCCCGCGCCCTCCGCGCAGAGACAACCTTAGCCACCCGCGGCAACACCAGCACCGCCACCACAATCACCACCAGCGTGATCGACATGGGACGCTGGAAAAACACCACCGCACTGCCCTCGCCTATGGACATGGCATTGCGCAGCTGCGCCTCGGCCAGCGGGCCGAGAATCATGCCGACCACCACAGGCGCGGTCGGGAAATCAAAGCGCCGCATCGCCACGCCGAGCAGGCCGATGGCATACAGCAGGAACAGGTCGAACGCGCTCTGGCGCATGCCGTAGGCTCCCACAGTGGCGAAGATCAGGATGCCGGCATAGAGCTGCGGCTTGGGGATTTTCAGCAGCTTGACCCACAGACCGACCATGGGCAGGTTGAGCACCAGCAGCATCACATTGCCGATATAGAGCGAGGCAATCAGCGCCCAGACCAGCGTTGCCGAGGTGGTGAAGAGCTGCGGTCCGGGCTGTATGCCGTAGTTCTGGAATGCGCCCAGCAGAATGGCTGTGGTGTTGGAGGTTGGAATGCCCAGCGTGAGCAAGGGGATCAGCGCAGCCGTCACAGTCGCGTTGTTGGCGGCTTCCGGGCCGGCCACACCTTCGATGGCGCCGCTGGTGCCGAACTCGGCCTTGGCATCCTTGTCCTTGGCGAGCTTTTTTTCCATCGCATAGCTCAGGAAAGTCGGTATCTCGGTGCCGCCCGCGGGAATGCAGCCAAACGGCGTGCCTATGGCCGTGCCGCGCAGCCAGGCGGGAATCGAGCGCCGCCAGTCGCGTGCGCTCATGTGCACACGGCTGAGCCTGTTCTGCTCTTCCTTGACCCTGCCCTCGTACAGCACGGCATACAGCACTTCCGCCACGGCGAACAGGCCGACAGCGACCAGCACAATTTCAATGCCATCCAGCAGTTCCGGCACGCCGGCGGTGTAACGCCCCTGACCGGAAATCTGGTCCAGGCCGACGCAGCCTGCAGCCAGACCAATAAAAAGCGCCGTCATGCCGCGCAAGGTGCTTTTGCCGAGCACCGCACTCACCGTGGTGAAGGCCAGCAGCATCAGCAGGAAATACTCGGGCGGGCCGAGCTTGACCGCGAAGTCGGCCACAAAAGGCGCGAACAGCGTGACGATGACCGTCGCAATCGTGCCGGCCACAAACGAGCCTATGGCGGCGGTCGCCAGCGCCGCGCCGGCTCGCCCGCTCTTGGCCATCTTGTTGCCCTCCATGGCCGTGACCATGCTGGCGGTTTCCCCCGGTGTGTTCAGCAGGATGGAGGTGGTCGAGCCGCCGTACATCGCGCCGTAATAAATGCCGGAGAAAAAAATCATTGAGGCCGTGACATCGACCTTGGACGTGATGGGCAGCAGCATGGCCACCGCCACCGCGGGGCCAATGCCGGGCAGCACACCCACAGCCGTACCCAGCGCGCAGCCGACCAGACACCAGAGCATATTCGCCGGGGTGATCGCCGTGGCGAAACCGGCCATCAGTGCATTAAAAATATCCATGTCAGATCCACCCTGTTGCGGTGATGCCAGGCAAATTGATCGCCAGGAATTTTGTGAACATCCAGAACACCGGCCCGGCAATCAGCAGGCCGGTCACCAGGTCCACGAGCCAGGTGCGCGGCGCGCCCGAAGGCTGGCCGCTGGCACGGCGCAGGCCCTGCACCGCCAGCAGGTAGCACAGGGCGCAGCTGAGAATAAAACCAATGGTGGTGATCAGGGCCGCATTGAGCAGCAAGCCGGCCGAGACCCAGACAAAACCAGGCCAGTAGGCGCGCGCCGCGCCCGAAGGGGTTTCCAGTTCACGGAAGCCGCCGGTGCGCGCTTCCCGGATGATCAACACCCCGCAAAGCGTGAGCACCACCGACACCAGCCATGGCAGGAAGTTGGGGCCAACGCCGCCGTAGCCGGCCTCGGAGGAAATGTTGATGGCGCCGAAAGCCAGCGCCAGGCCGGTCAGCAGCACGCCTGTGCCGACAAGGGTTTGCGGCCAGACTGCTACCGGGGCCGCCTGGGAATCTGGATGTGTCATGGGATGCTCCCGAGAACTGCGAATGGATATAAAAGCGGCGCGCTGGCCTTTCGACTGGCAGCGCGCCGGGGTACTGCAACGCTGTGCGTCAAACCATGCCGGACTTGACCATGGTGGCGCGCAGGCTGGCGAAATCATCGTCAACAAATTTTGCGAATGCATCGCCCGTCAGCACCGCGGGCGTCCAGTCGTTTTTCTTGACGGCGTCGGCCCAGGCCGATGTTTTCAGCGCGGCCAGCACCATCTCTGTCAGGGCCTTGCGCTGCGCCGCGCTGATGCCAGGCGCGCCATAAACGCCGCGCCAGTTGCCGATTTCAACGTCAATGCCCTGCTCCTTCAGCGTCGGCACATTCACACCGTCCAGGCGCTTGCCGGACGTGACGGCAATCGCCTTCATCTTGCCGGCCTTGATGTATTCGGCAAACTCGCTGTAGCCGCTGCCGCCGACGGTGACGTTGCCGCCCAGGATGGCGGCCGTGGCCTCACCGCCGCCGCGGAAAGCCACGTAATTGATCTTGGAAGGATCGGCACCGACTTTCTGCGCAATCATGGCAGCGGCGATGTGTTCGGTGGAGCCGCGCGAACCGCCGCCCCATTTCACGCTGCCGGGATCTTTCTTGAGCTGATCCACGACGTCCTTCATGGTCTTGAAAGGCGAGTTGGCGGGCAGCACAAACACGTTGTATTCGCTGGACATGCGGGCGATAGGCGTGGCCTGCGACAGGCTGACCGGCGGCTTGCCGGTGATCAGGCCGCCCAGCATCACGGCGCCCATCACCATCAGGGCATTCGGGTCGCCCTTGGAGCCATTGACAAACTGGGCCAGGCCCAGCGCGCCGGCGGCGCCGCCCTTGTTGTCATAGGTGACGGTATCGGCTACTTTCGCATCCATCAGCGCCTTGCCGAGCGCACGGCCCGTGGTGTCCCAGCCGCCGCCGGGATTGGCGGGAATCATCATCTTGACGTTGGCCGCCGCATGGGCAGAGAAGGGAAAGGCTCCGGCGGCTGCCAGCGCGGCCATGGATTTGAGGAAAGTATCACGACGCATGTGTGTCTCCTTGGTGTTCTACAAAACGATAAACGGGCCATAAACGTACCGCCAGCGGGTAACAGCCCCTGATCATGCACCCCGTGGCTGTCAAATGGCTGTCCGCAGGCATTGGGGAAAGTGCTAATGTCCGGGGCTTGCATAACACGCATCCTCACCCCTTCCGCTTAACTCCCAGCCTCCCGCTACCCCCATGAAACTGCTGCTGATCGAAGACGACGCCTCCATGCAGGTCGCCCTGCAACGCGCGCTCAGCCGGCGCGGCATGGAGGTTTCCGGCTGTACCGACGGCGCCCTGGCTCTGGACCAGTGGACGGCAACATTGCCGGATGTGGTGGTGCTGGACCTGAGCCTGCCGGGCCTGGACGGCCTGCAGGTGCTGGACCTGGCACGCAAACAGGGCCTGGCCACACCGGTGCTGATTCTGACCGCACGCGGCACCGTCGGCGACCGCATCATGGGCCTGAACCTCGGGGCGGACGACTACCTGCCCAAGCCCTTTGACCTGGACGAGCTCGAAGCCCGCCTGCGCGCCCTGGGCCGCAGACGCTCCGATGCCGGCCGCACGCCGGATACGGAATCCAGCGCTGGTGCCCATGTGGCAGGCGCACTTCGCTATGAAAAAGAGAGCGGTGCCATCTACCATGAGGGCCAGGTGCTGGAGCTCACGCCGCGCGAGTTGGCCCTGCTGCAGGCCCTGATGGTCAAGCCCGGTCATGCCGTCTCGAAGGAAAAGCTGTTTGAGCTGGTTTTTCCGGGCGAAGCCGACGTGCAGTACGAAGCCGTCGAAGTGGTGGTCTACCGGCTGCGTAAAAAAATCGCACGCACCGGCGTCACGCTGGTCACGCTGCGTGGCCTGGGTTATTTACTGAAGGTGGATGCGTGAAGGGCACTCTGGTACACGCAGTGACAAGCGTGGGGGCCATATCCCTGCGCCGTTACCTGCTGCTGGGCATTCTGGTTCCGGTTTGCCTGCTGGTCATCGTCAACACATTCAGTCTTTACAGCCAGGCGCTCGGCGCCGTCAACACGGCCTATGACCGCACGCTGCTGGCCTCGGCCAAGTCGATTGGCGAACAACTCGACGTGACCGGCTACGACGAGCAGTCCGAGCTGCGCGTCACGGTGCCTTATGCGGCGCTGGAGGCTTTTGAGGCCGACAACCAGAGCCGGTTGTTTTACCGCGTCTCCACCCTGAAGGGCGAGATGATCTCGGGCTTTGCCCAACTGCCCTTCTGGCGCGGCCGCATCCCGGCCAAGCCGCCCTATGCAGCGCTGGTGGATTTTTACGATGACGTGTTTCGCGAGGACGATGTACGCGTGGCGGTGTTGCTGCAGCCCGTCGCCAGCGCACAGGGCCGCGGCATGGCCGTCATACAGGTGGCCGAAACACTGGAATTGCGCCAGACGCTGGCGCGCAAAATCCTGTTTGACACGGTGTGGCACCAGGCCCTGCTGGTGGCCGTGATTGCGCTGGTGGTTGTCGTCGTGGTGCAGCGCGCCACCCGGCCGGTGCGTGAGCTCAGCGCCCAGCTGCAGGCCAGGCCCGAAGGCGACCTGACGCCGATTGCCGCCGCCCATGCCCCACGCGAGTTGCTGCCCCTGGTGGAGGCCACCAACGCGGTCATGGGGCGCCTGCAACAGTTGCTGGACCACCAGAAACGCTTTGTGCGCGACACCGCGCACCAGCTGCGCACGCCGCTGGCTGTGCTCAAGGTACAGGTGCAGTCGGCCTTGCGCGGCGACATCAACCCGCAGGACGCCCTGGGTGAAATCAACCAGACGGTGGAGCGCGCCACCCTGCTGGCCAACCAGATGCTGGCCCTGGCCAAGGTCGAGCAGTTGCGCCAGCAGGCCGACCCGCAGGTCATGGACATGGCGCAGGTGGTGCGCTCGGTGGCGCTGGACCTCTCGGCGCTGATCGCGGAGAAAAACATAGACTTCGATATCGAAACCACGCCCACGCTGATCCAGTCGCATGAATGGATGCTGGGCGAACTCGCGCGCAACCTGTTGCACAACGCCATCAAGCACACACCCGCGGGCGGCACACTGGCGGTACGCATTGTGCGCGACGCCAACTACGCCGCCCTGACCATCAGCGACAGCGGCCCCGGCATCTCCGCCGAACTGGCCGCCCGCCTGTACCAGCCGTTTTCAGCCGGCAACGTGCGGCACGGCTCCGGCCTGGGCCTGGCCATTTGCCGCGAAATCACCCAAGCGCTGGGCGGCAGCATCACGCTGGACAACCGCGTGATTCACGGCATGGTTGTAGGGCTGGATGCCACCGCCCGCTTGCCATTAGTTCAAAATAAGGAGTCATGGAAAAGTTACGCATAGACAAATGGCTGTGGGCCGCGCGTTTTTACAAGACCCGCTCACTCGCTGTTGAAGAAATCGACAAAGGGCGCGTGCGCATCAATGACATTGAGGCCAAACCGGCCCGCGAGGTCAAGGCCGGCGACACCGTCACCCTGCGGCAAGGCCCGCTCATGCGCACGCTGGTGGTGCGCGGCATCAGCAGCCAGCGCGGCGCCGCGCCGGTGGCGCAGCAGCTGTATGAAGAAACCGCGAAAAGCCTGGCGCTGCGAGTGCAGGCCGCCGAGCAACGCCGCCTGGCCAGCGAGCCGGCCAGCAGCCTGGAACACGGCCGCCCCACCAAACGCGACCGGCGCGACATCGACAAAGCCAAAGCCTGGGGCAGCCGCTGGAGCGCGTCAGCAGATTAGCCCGCTATATTTTTTATAGCTTGCTGCGCTCACCCTGATTGGTACTCAGCAACTTTCAATACTCAAAATGCGCCGTCCCCGTCGCCCTTCAGGCCCTACATTGCCGGCTTGTCGCTCAGCGCCTTCAAGTTGTCCTTGAGCTGCTGGCTCATGGGCAGGTTCAGGCTCACGCCCTTGGGGGGAATCGGGGACTCAAACCATTTGGTGTACAGCCTGGAGAATTCGCCCGACTTCATCATGCGGGTAATGGTGCCGTCCACCAGCTTCTTGAACTCGGGGTCATCCTTGCGCAGCATGCAGCCATAGGGCTCCACCTGCAGCGAGTCGCCCACCACTTCCAGCGCAGCCGGATTCTTGGAGTTGGCCATCAGCCCGAACAGCAGGATATCGTCCATGGCAAACGCTACCGCACGGTCGTTTTCAACCAGCAACAACGAGTCATCATGGTCCTTGCCCAGGACAAGTTGCATGTCCAGGTTTTTGTCGGCGCTGTATTTGCGGATGACCTGTGCATTGGTGGTGCCGGTGGTGCTGGCCACCGTCTTTTTGGCCAGGTCGGCATAGTTTTTGATGCCCGAGCTTTTCTTGACCAGCAGACGCGTGCCGGTGAAGAAGTGGCTGATGGCAAATTGCACATCCTTGCCGCGCGCGGAATTGTTGGTGGTCGAGCCGCATTCAAGGTCGTAAGTGCCGTTGACCAGCAGCGGGATGCGGTTTTGTGAGGTCACCGGCATGTAGGCCACTTCAAGATTGGGCTTTTTGACCTTCTTGCGCACGTCGTCAATGATGGCCTCGGTCAGCTCCACCGAAAAGCCCACCGCCTTGGTTGAGCCGATCAGATAGCTGAAAGGCACGGACGACTCGCGGTAAGACACGGTGATCTTGTTGCTGTCGGCCACTTTTTTCAGGGTTTGCGCACTGGCGCCTGCCATGGCGGTCAGCAGGCCCGCAGTAAACAGCACGGTGGCCATGGGTGTCGAAAACTTCATATGAATCCTCTCCAGAAATGGATGGGCAGCAAGTTACACAATGAACAGCAAATGAAGGTCCGCATCACCAGCGCAGGAGCACCCCGGGATTGCGTACTATTCATTTTCGCGACAAACCCATGGCGAAAACTCATGGATTACCCACAGTGCATCCAGCCCCGTCGGAGGTCCAGAAAAACATGCAGGCACAAAAAAGCCGGCTGGCCTATAAAAGCGGGCAGGCCTTAGATATCCCCTGCTGGAAAGGACCCCGCTGTCGCACCTTCGTCAAGGATTTAATCCAGACTCATGGCCGTCATATCCGACTCAAAAAATTCGGACAGCTGCAGACGTTATTGCCCATTGATTAGGCAATCACACTTCCGTTTGCAAATTTGGTATAGGCATCACCACGGTAGCCAAGAGCCGATGCAACCTCCTGGGCCACTTCCAGCGTATACGGAGCGAGGGCTTGCACTTTTGCAGGCGACAGGCGATCAAGCGGTCCGGCCAAGCCGATAGCAGCAACAGGACGTCTCATGGCATCAAAAATTGGTGAGGCAAGGCCCCCCACGGAGTCACGCCATTCGCCGAGATTCACTGCAAACCCATGCTTGGCAATTTGTTTTAGCTCTTCTTCAAGCTTGGCCACCGATTCCACAGAAGAGGTCGTGTGCGTTTTGAATACGGCGGGTACCGCGATGAGAACAGGCAGACCGAAGTCTGAATTGGTATTGAGTGACGAGGAGCGATCGCAATTGCAGTCGTTCGCGCGCAGCCGCTCGTTGCCAGCGGCATTGAGTAGCCGGGCGCGCATCGTCCTTAGCAGCGCCGAGGGCGAACCCAACAACGCGATCGCCGCGCGGCTGAAGTTGACCATCCGAAGATCAAGGCCTGGCTGACCACCCGGCCGCGCTGGCACATGCACTTCATCCCGACCTACAGCTCCTGGCTGAACCAGGTCGAGCGCTTCTTCGCACTGATCACCGACAAAGCCATCCGGCGCGGATCGTTCACCAGCGTCAAGCAGCTCGTGCAGCGCATCGATCAGTTCGTCACTCATCACAATGCCAACAGCCAACCGTTCAAATGGACGGCCACCGCAGATTCGATTCTTGAGAAGTTGCATAGACTTTGCTCACGTATCTTAATGATCTAGCGGCGCGTGAATACGCGGCGCTGATAAATCCGGAGGTGATGAGGTTATGCGCGACGCGGCGTTCAAACGCGCATGTCCGGTTGTGCGCCTGGACAAGTTCGGCCAGCTTTGCACCCTCTGGCTCGAACATCTGGAGTTGGTCGGCGGCGTTCACAGTGAACCCCCGACCAGTGGGAACTCTCCGCTTTTTGTGGTGATGGAGAGATCGTACTGTCCGTCGATCTCTTCCTCTGCGTCAATGCTCAGACTGGCAATCATCCGGTCAGGAATGACGTCGTTTCCGTCTGAGGGCGCATGCGCGGCGAGCATGCCGAGCATGGCGGCTTTGAGCGTGGCCTTGGCCTGCTCTATCTGGAGATGGCGCGACATGGTGCACCCGGACTCAGGCTGATTTTTTGACCAGAGGGACGAGCTTGGGAGCCACCTCAAGGCCGTACTGGCCCATGAACAGACTGGCCGGGTGCATTTGGTACTCGCCAGGCGCGTAGGTCTTTGGCATGTTGGTCGAGGCATCAACTTCGCAGATGAGCTCGACCTTTTCAGGGAAGGGATTCAGTTCGCCGGACTTGTCGTACGTGTGGGCGTAGGCGGTCTGGAAAAACATGTGGTACGGCTTGCCGGACTTGGTGCCGATGCCTTTGTTTTCGCGGGTGGTTTGGCTGATGACGGTGAACTTGATCATGGTGTGGCTCCTATGGTTGATAATTACCACTCAATGGACTTAGTCCATTCACTGGTATTTACAGAATATACCATTTGTTGGACTATTTCAAGAAAAAAGGAACCGCCATGCCATTCAGCTCAACAATTGAAAAAGCTATAGAGGTCGCCGGAAGCCAAGCGCAACTAGCCGAGCTAATCGGCGAGACACAAAGTCACATCAGCGCATTCAAAAATGGCTCAAGAGCGTGCGGACTCAAGAAACGCATTCAAATAGCCGAGATAGCAGGCGCTGACCGGCTCAGAACAATCTTTGAATACTTTGAGGATTCCCTCGACAGCGAGGACGAATACGAGTTGCAAGCCAAGGCAACTATCCGCGCCATGCTGGACGCATTCCCACCAGAGACTGATGAAGTCCCAGAAACCAAAAAACCCCTGCAAGCACGAAGCTCACAGGGGTTGTCTTGGCGGAAACGGAGGGATTCGAACCCTCGATGAGGCTCTACACCCCATACTCCCTTAGCAGGGGAGCACCTTCGGCCACTCGGTCACGTTTCCAATAAAGCAATTATCTCACGACTTAAAGCCGGTTTTCAGCCCGCGGGCTGGTCCAGGTCAAAAGCCTTGTGCAAAGCACGCACGGCGAGCTCCATGTATTTCTCGTCAATCACCACGGATGTCTTGATTTCGCTGGTGGAAATCATCTGGATGTTGATGCCTTCCTCGCTCAGCACGCGGAACATCTTGCTGGCAATGCCCACATGGCTGCGCATGCCGATGCCGACGATGCTGACCTTGCAGATCTTGGCGTCGCCGGTGATTTCATTGGCGCCCAGCTTGGGCAGCACCTGCGCCTTGAGCAGGTCGACGGCCTTGGCGTAGTCGTTGCGGTGCACGGTAAAGCTGAAGTCGGTTTTGCCGTCCTTGCTGATGTTCTGGATGATGACATCGACCTCGATGTTGGCGTCCGCCACAGCGCCCAGGATCTGGTAGGCGATGCCCGGGGTGTCCGGCACGCCGAGTACGGAGATTTTGGCCTCATCGCGGTTGAATGCGATGCCCGATACGATGGCTTGTTCCATGTTTTCATCTTCCTCAAAACTGATCAAAGTGCCTGATTTGGCTTCTACGTTGATGTCAATGTCCCAGTCGGTGAAGCTGGACAGCACGCGCAGCGGCACCTTGTATTTGCCGGCAAATTCAACCGAGCGTATCTGCAGCACCTTGGAGCCGAGCGACGCCATTTCCAGCATCTCTTCAAAACTCACGGTCTGCAGGCGGCGCGCCTCGGGCACCACGCGCGGGTCGGTGGTGTAGACGCCGTCCACGTCGGTATAGATCAGGCACTCGTGTGCCTTGAGCGCGGCCGCGATAGCCACTGCAGAGGTGTCCGAGCCGCCACGGCCCAAAGTCGTGACGTTGCCGCCCTCGTCCACGCCCTGGAAGCCGGTGATGATGACGACCTTGCCGGCATCCAGGTCGGCACGCACTTTTGCGTCGTCAATCGACTCGATGCGGGCCTTGGTATGGGAACTGTCGGTTTTGATGGCGACCTGCCAGCCGGCGTAGCTCACCGAGGGCATGCCTTCAGCTTGCAACGCAATGGCCAGCAGCGCGCTGGAGGCCTGCTCGCCGGTGGCGGCCAGTGCGTCGAGTTCACGGCTATAGGCAGTGCCAGGCTTGGCCGGTGACAGCTCCTTGGCCAGGCCCAGCAGGCGATTGGTTTCGCCACTCATGGCACTGGGGACGACGACCATCTGGTGGCCGGCCCGTGCCCACTTGGCGACGCGTTTGGCCACGTTGCGAATGCGCTCGGTCGAGCCCATCGATGTGCCACCGTATTTATGAACGATCAATGCCATTGCGAAGATGTCACTCAGGAGTTGGTTGAAACATGGCTTGCCGGATTTTGGGGCCAGCCGTCTTGCAGGCTGAAAGCAAGGGCGCCCCCGGCAAAGCCTGCAATTATACCTAGGAGAACTACCTAGGCCGCCGGCCCCGCGTAGCCCAGAACGGCGCCGGCCCGCGTCACATGGCCCGCCGCCACCTTGAGGTGGATCTGGTGGCCGCGTGTCGTGCAGGCCGCGACCTGCTCAAGCAACTGCTCCAGCTGCGCCGTGCTGGGCGTGGCCTGGTGGGCTTCAAGCAGCCAGTGCCGCAGCACATTGGCCTGCCGCGCCCTGGACAAAGCCTGCAGGGCCTTGATCACGGGCGGCGCCCCGATGCGCGCCAGATCCTCACGCGCCACCTCCTGCAGCAGCGCCTGCGCCTGGGCCGCATGCTGGGCGCTGCGTGCAAAGGTCTCGCGAAACTGAGGGAAAGCATCCTGCAGCCCCGGCAGCAGGCGGGCGCGAATCCGGTTGCGGGTGTAGCGCTCGTCGGTGTTGGTCGGGTCGTCCACAAAGGGCATCTGCTCTTGCAGCAGCCAGTTGCGCAGGCTGGCGGCAGGCGTTTGCAGCAGCGGACGGTAAAACGCCACACCGCCACGCTCAAACTGCGCCGCCATGGCCGACAGGCCGGGCAGGCCGGCACCGCGGCTCAAGGCCAGCAGCAAGGTCTCCACCTGGTCATCGGCGTGCTGGCCCAGAAGTACACAAGCCAAGCTGAGCCGCTTCGCCGCGCCGGCCAGCGCGGCATAACGTGCGCGCCGCGCGGCGTCCTCAGGGCTTTCACCCGTGGCGTGGGATGCATCGACATGCAGCACATGCAGGGGCACCTCGATGTCCGCGCAAACCGATTCACAGACACGCACAAAACCGTCTGCCGCAGCCTGCAGCCCGTGATGGATATGAATGGCGCTGACCTGCCCCGGCCAGCGCTGCGCCGCTGCCAGCAGCAAGGCGGTGGAGTCGGCGCCGCCGCTGTAGGCAATGCCTAGGGGCGTTGGGATGGATGACGGCAGCGAGGTAAGCGCAACGCTGGCCGGGTTGATGGCCGACGGATTTGCCGGCTTATTTGGCGTCGGCTTTGGTGTCGGTGTAGCGGCCATAACTTTGCAGGCGCTCGTAGCGACGGTCCAGCAGTTCCTTGACCTTCAGGTCGCTGACCTGCCGGAAGGCGTCGTTGAGTGCCCGCTTCAGGAAGGCCGCCATCTGCTTGTGGTCGCGGTGCGCGCCGCCCACCGGTTCATTGACGATCTTGTCGATCACGCCCAGCGCCTTGAGCCGGTGCGCAGTGATGCCCAGGGCTTCGGCGGCCAGCTCGGCTTTCTCGGAGGTTTTCCAGAGGATGGAGGCGCAGCCTTCGGGGCTGATCACCGAATAGATGGCGTATTGCAGCATCACGACCTGATCGGCGACCGAGATCGCCAGCGCGCCGCCCGAGCCGCCCTCGCCGATGATGGTGGTGATGATGGGCACTTCGAGCTGCGCCATCTCAAAAATATTGCGGCCTATGGCTTCCGACTGGCCGCGCTCTTCGGCGTCTATGCCGGGGTAGGCACCCGGCGTATCCACAAAGGTGAACACCGGCAGCTTGAACTTCTCTGCGGTTTTCATCAGGCGCAAGGCCTTGCGGTATCCCTCGGGTTTGCTCATGCCGAAGTTGCGCAGGCCGCGCTCCCGGGTGTCGCGGCCCTTCTGGTGACCCAGCACCATGCAGGCCGTGCCATTGAAACGGGCCAGGCCGCCGACGATGCTCAGGTCATCGGCATAGTGCCGGTCGCCGTGCAGTTCGACAAAATCGGTGAAGATGTCGCGCACGTAATCCAGCGTGTAGGGACGCTCGGGATGGCGCGCGATCTTGGTGATCTGCCACGGGGTCAGGTCACTGTAGATGTCCTTGGTGAGCTGCTGGCTCTTTTTGGCAAGTTGGTCGATTTCTTCCGAAATATCAACTGCGGATTCGGTCTGCACATAACGCAGTTCCTCTATTTTTCCTTCAAGCTCCGCAATCGGCTGCTCGAAATCGAGGAAGGTTTTTTTGGCCATGTCTTACTCCTCAGGGCATCAAATCAATTCTGCTCGGCGCCCAGGACCGGCAAGGGGTCCAGCGAGCGCCAAATATACCAAGTTGCAACGCTGCAATACGGCGCCCAGGCGGCGGCCACCTCACGCGCGTCACTTCGGCTGACGGATTCACCAGAAAAATAGTTCTGGCTGATGCCGTTGATCAGGCCGACGTCGTCCAGCGGCAGCACGTTGGGCCGGCGCAGGTAAAAAATCAAAAACATCTCGGCGGTCCAGCGGCCTATGCCGCGAATCGCCACCAGCTCGGCAATGATGGCCTCATCGTCCATCGCCGCCCAGTCCTTGACATGGACGGTCCCCGCGTCGAAGTGAATCGACAGGTCCACCAGGTATTCGACCTTGCGCGCGCTCAGGCCGGCAGCGCGCATGTCGTCAACCTTGAGCTTGAGCACATTGGCCGGTGCAATCAAGGCACCCGCGTTTGTCGCTTCGCCTGCTCCACTGCCCCCCGGCACGGCTTTCCGGCCGGCGGCCTTCGGTTTTTCGGCCAGCGCCACAAAACGGTGCCAGACGGTTTGCGCCGCCTTGACGGATATCTGCTGGCCGACAATGCTGCGCGCCAGCGTGCTGAACGCATCGCCGCGCGACTGCAGGCAGGCATCGCCAAACTGCGGGATCAGGCGTTTCATGACCCGGTCTTTTTTGACTAGGTGCTTGCAGGCCTCGGTCCAGTACTCGGGACTGCTTTCCACGGCAATGCCGTTGGACCCGGCAACCGTGCTGTCAAGGCCTTCAGCTTGCGCTTTCACTATCTTTTTCATAGCTTGCTGCGCTCATAAACAGGGGGCCACGGGCATAAAAGGCTTGAAGAATTCACGATTTCGCCTCCCAGGTGGTGCCGGAGGGCGAGTCTTTCAGAACAATCCCCTGCGCCAGCAAATCCTGGCGTATCCGATCGGCCGCGGCAAAGTCTTTCGCGGCCTTGGCAGCGGCACGCTGCGCGATCAAGGCCTGGATACTGGCATCGTCCAGCCCGGCACCCGCTTGCAGGTAAGCCCCCGGCTCGCCTTGCAGCAGGCCCAGGCAGGCGCCCAGGCTTTTGAGCAGGCCGGCCTGCTCTGCCGAGCCGGTTTTGTTGACCTCACCGGCCAGCTCAAACAGTACGGCCACCGCTTCAGGCGTGCCGAAGTCTTCATCCATGGCGGCCTTGAAGCGCGCAGCGAAGGGATTCGCCCAGTCAATCGCCACCGCAGCAGCAGGCGCCACCAGGTCAAGCGCGGTGTACAGCCGCTTGAGGGAATTGCGCGCATCGTCCAGGTGGGCGTCGCTGTAGTTCAGCGCGCTGCGGTAGTGCGCGCGGATGATAAAAAAGCGCACGGTTTCGGCGTCGTACTTCGCCAGGATCTCGCGTATGGTGAAGAAGTTGCCCAGCGACTTGGACATCTTTTCGTTGTCCACGCGCACAAACCCGTTGTGCATCCAGGTGCCGGCCAGGGGTTTGCCAAAAGCGCCTTCGGACTGGGCTATTTCGTTCTCATGGTGCGGAAACTGCAGGTCGGCGCCACCGCCATGGATGTCAAACGACTCGCCCAGCAGCTCGCAGGCCATGGCCGAGCATTCAATATGCCAGCCGGGGCGGCCAGTCCCGTAGGCGCTGTCCCATTTGGCGTCGTCGGGCTCGGTTGGTTTGGCGCTCTTCCAGAGCACAAAATCCAGCGGGTCGTCCTTGCCGTCCAGCACATCGACCCGCTCGCCGGCACGCAGCTCGTCCAGCGATTTGCCCGACAGCTTGCCGTAACCGGCAAACTTGCGCACCGCGTAGTTGACGTCGCCCTTGCCCGAGCCTGCCTGCGCCTGGTAGGCCAGGCCCTTCTTTTCAAGCCTGGCGATCAGGCCCAGCATCTGCGGCACAAACTCGGTGGCGCGCGGCTCGTGGGTGGGCCGCTCAATGCCCAGCGCGTCGGCGTCCTGGTGCAGGGCCTCGACCATGCGGTCCGTCAGGGCGCGTATGGTCTCGCCGTTCTCGACGGCGCGTTTGATGATCTTGTCGTCGATGTCGGTGACATTGCGCACATAGGTGACTTTCAGGCCGCCGATTTTGAGCCAGCGCTGCACGATGTCAAACGCCACCATGGCGCGCGCGTGACCCAGGTGGCACAGGTCGTAGACCGTCATGCCGCACACATACATGCGGACCTGGCCTGGAATCAGGGGCGAAAAATCTTCCACGTCACGCGACAGCGTGTTGTATATCCGAAGGCTCATGAATTGTCTGGGTGCGTGGTTTGCCTTGAGGCAGTCAAAAAGGGCTGGAAAAGCGCCATCTCACTGGCCTGGGCAGGTAGGAAGCAGCAATAAAAAAGGGGGTTGTACAGGAGGGGCCGATGCAGCGAGGTGCTGGAAATACGGGTGATACGGACGCAGGCGAACTATACCCCTCAGCTACAATCCACCAGTATATCCAGCCCGCTTCCCACGTCAAAAGCATCAGAAATTGCAGAGGCCCCATGTTCACTCCAGTATCCCGTCCGCAGCGGTCTTCTCCAGCCGGTTTTGCCAGTGTCCTGCGCGTGCTTGTTGTAGCCGCCGCCCTGTCTGCGACGCTTGCCCATGCTGACGACTACGCCGATGTGAATGCCCTGGTACGGGCCGGAAAACTGTCAGAAGCCCTGGCCAAGGCCGACCAGTACCTGGCCGGCAAACCGCGCGATCCGCAAATGCGCTTTATCAAGGGCGTGATCCAGACCGAAGCCGCCAAGCCTGCCGACGCGATTGCAACCTTCACCAAAATCACCCAGGACTACCCCGAGTTGCCCGAGCCTTACAACAACCTGGCCGTGCTCTATGCCGGCCAGAACCAGTTTGACAAGGCCAGGGCCGCACTTGAAATGGCCATCCGCACCAACCCGAGTTATGCCACCGCGCACGAAAACCTGGGCGATGTCTATGCCAAGCTTGCCAGCCAGGCCTACAGCAAGGCCTTGCAGCTTGACGGCACCAACACCGGCGTGCAGCCCAAGCTGGCACTGATTCGAACCCTGTTTGCCCCGGAGCCCAAAGGCCAGAAACCGGTGTCCAGCGCACAGGCTTCCGGCCCGGTCACACCACCGCCGGCACCCGCACCTGTACCCGCAGCGGCGCCGCCAGCCGCAGTAGCACCGCCAGCCCCTGCCGCGCCCAAACCGGCGCCCGTCACCAGCCCGGCCGCCAGCGCTGCAGAAAAAGACGTGGAGGCCGCTGTCCGCGCCTGGGCCGCCGCCTGGGCCGCCAAGGACATGAATGCTTACCTCGGCAGCTACGGCAAGGACTTCGCCACACCCGGCGGCCAGGCCCGCAAGGCATGGGAAGAAGACCGCCGCACGCGCATCGTCAGCAAGACCCGCATCAGCGTCAAACTGGACAACCTCAAGGCATCCGTCAACGGCGACAAGGCCACGGCCAAATTCAAGCAGGGTTACAGCGCCGACTCCCTCAATGTGTCCAGCCGCAAAACGCTGGATCTGGTCAAGGCAGGCGATCGCTGGGTCATCGTCAGGGAATCCACAGGCAACTGATGGCGGGCCTTCGATTTGACGGGCGCACCGTGTTGCGCTTTTCCCGCGTCCCTACCGGTTTTTTCGTTTGCACGCCCGCCTGAGACCCATGAAAAAAAGGGTGTTTCCAGCCATTGTTTTGACAGCGCTCGCATTGGTGCTGGCGGCGCCGTTTGCGCAGGCCGAAGAAAAGAAAAACAAACCACACACGCAGGCCAACGTCCCGGCCAAGGGCAAGCCGGCTTCGCGCCAGGCGCGCGTACAAGTCCCCGTCAAGGCGGTCCGTGACGGCGAAGCCGAAGCCCGGCTGATAGACATCTACAAACTCATAGGCCAGGCCAGGACCCGCGACGCACTGGCCAAAGCGGAAAACCTGGTCACGGACCATCCGAACTTCCAGCTGGCGCAACTGGTTTACGGCGACCTGCTGGCCGCGCAATTGCGGCCCTTGCGCATGCTGGGCGATGTGCCCAGCGCCACCGCCAAAACCGCCGGCCCCGCGCTGGCCGAGTTGCGCGAGGAGTCGCTGCAACGCCTCAAGGCCTTGCGCGATCGCCCTGCCGCGGGCACGATTCCCTCGCAATTCCTGGCGCTGTCCGCCGCCAACAAACACGCCATTGCCGTGGACGCGTCCAAATCAAGGCTGTACCTGTTTGAAAACACCGCCACCGGCATGCGGCTGCTGGCCGACTACTACGTTTCGGTCGGCAAGCTGGGCATAGAGAAAAAAGTCGAGGGTGACCTGCGCACGCCACTGGGCGTGTATTTCATCACCAGCAACCTGGACCCCAAGTCGCTGAGGGATTTTTACGGTTCCGGCGCGCTGCCGGTCAACTACCCCAACCAGCTGGACATCAAGCGCGGAAAAACCGGCGGCGGCATCTGGCTGCACGGCACACCGCCCGCCCAGTATTCGCGCGCACCGCTGGCCACCGACGGCTGCGTGGCGATCGCCAACCCCGACCTCGAGCGCATCATCCGCACGGTTGAAATACGCACCACGCCGGTGGTGATAGCGCAAAGCCTCACATGGGTCGCACCGCAATCCGTGCGGGCTGACAGCAAGCCATTCGAGGACGCGCTGAAAGGATGGCACGCGGCCAAATCGAGCGGCGACATCACACGCGTGGCCGCCTGGTATGCCCCGGATTTCACCAGTAACGGTAAAACGCTGGCCCAGTGGACGCCCGCGTTGCGCAGTGAAATGGACAAACTGGCCGGCCGGAAAATCCAGCTCAAGGATGTGTCTTACCTGCGCTGGACCGACACCGCCGACACGATGGTGGTAACCTTTGGCGAGCTGATCCAGGGCGCAAAAACCGGCCGCATCAAGCGCCAGTACTGGAGCCGCCAGGGCAGCCAGTGGAAAATATTTTACGAAGGAATCATAGGATGAACTCCCCAGTCTGCGCCGCCAGGCGCGCTGGCCTGGCCGCCGCGGGCCTTGCGCTTGCGGCGCTCAGCCTGTTTTGCGTGCCGGCTTTTTCGCAAACCGCACCCAAAGTCAAATTCGCCACCAGCGAAGGCGACTTTGTCATCGAGGTCTATCCCGACAAGGCGCCCAAAACCGTTGAAAACTTCCTGCAATACGTCAAGGACAAACACTATGACGGCACGATTTTTCACCGCGTGATCAGCAACTTCATGGTGCAGGGCGGCGGCTTTGATGCGACCTATGCGCAAAAGCCCACACGCCCGCCTGTCGCGCACGAAGGCCGCGAGGCGCTGGCCAAAGGTGGTCCAAAAAACGTCACCGGCACGGTGGCCATGGCCCGCACGGGTGACCCCAACTCGGCCTCGGCCCAGTTCTTCATCAATGTCAAGGACAACGACTTTTTGAACCCCACCATCATTCCGCCCGGCGACCCGGTGCCGAAGTTTGAGTACCAGGGCCGCGTCTACGAAAACACGCCGCGCGCGCAGCTTGTCAATGCGCCGCAGCTGTTTGGCTATACCGTTTTCGGCAAGGTCGTCAGCGGCATGGACGTGGTCAACAGGATCAAGGCCGTGCCCACGGGTGCAGGCGGCCCCTTCCCCACCGACGTCCCCAAAACGCCGGTCCTCATCAAATCTGCAACCCTCATCAACTAACCCTGTCCATCCGGACAAGCAGCCCCAAAGGACTAAAAGGACCATCATGAGCAATCCCAAAGTAGAACTCCACATCAAAGACCACGGCGTGATCACGCTTGAGCTCGACGCCGCCAAAGCGCCAAAAACCGTCGCCAACTTCCTGAGCTACGTCAACAAGGGCCACTACAGCAACACCGTGTTTCACCGCGTGATCCCCGGCTTCATGGTGCAGGGCGGCGGTTTTGAGGTCGGCATGAAACAAAAACCCACCGATGCCGAGATCGAAAACGAAGCCACCAACGGCCTGAAAAACGACAAGTACACGGTTGCCATGGCCCGCACCAACGCGCCGCATTCGGCCAGCTCGCAGTTTTTCATCAACGCCTCCAACAACAACTTCCTCAACCACACGGCACCCAGCGGTTCCGGCTGGGGTTATGCCGTGTTCGGCAAGGTTGTGAGCGGCAGCGACGTCGTTGACAAGATCGAAGGCGTGAAGACCGGCAACAAGGGCGGCCACAGCGATGTGCCGCAAACCGATGTGATCATCGAAAAGGCCGTCGCGCTCTAAGCCACCGCCGGTTTAATCCAGTCCGCCTTCCATGGCTGCGACCGTGCCCCAAATAGCGGAGTTGACTGCCCCGCTTTCCTGGCGCACGGTCGATTTCATTTCGGACCTGCATCTGCACGCCAGCGAGCCGGCCACCTTTACGGCCTGGCAGCGCTACATGGAAAGCACGCCGGCGGACGCGGTGTTTATCCTGGGCGATTTGTTTGAAGTGTGGATAGGCGACGACGCGGTAGGCAATGACAAAACCGGCTTTGAAAGCCAGTGCGCCCAGGTGCTGGGCCGGGCTGCCCGCAGGCTGCCGGTGTTTTTCATGCATGGCAACCGCGACTTCCTGGTGGGCCAGGAACTGATGAAGCTGTGCAACGCTACCCTGTTGGACGATCCCACGGTGCTGGTGTTTGGAGGTGCGCGCTGGCTGCTGTCGCACGGCGATGCGCTGTGCATTGACGATGTGGACTACATGCAGTTCCGCCAGCAGGTGCGCAGCCCCCAATGGCAGCGGGATTTCCTTGCCAAACCGCTGGCAGAACGCCAGGCCATCGCAGGTGCGCTGCGCCAGCAAAGCGAGGCCAAAAAGAAATCAGGCGCCCTGTACGCCGATGTGGATGCGCCCAGCGCCCGCCAGTGGCTGCTTGCCGCCAACGCCGGCACGCTGATTCACGGCCACACGCATAAACCGGCGGAGCATGATTTGTTGGATAGCCTGAGGCGCGTGGTGCTCAGCGACTGGCATATAGATGCCGACGGGGCCAACCCATCACGCGCGCAAGTGATGCGCCTGTCGGCCGCCGGACTGCAGCGCGTTGACTTAAATCCCTAAGCCAGCTCAAAAAACCGCATGACCACCTTGTCCGGTTGGCGCACGCCGCTGCCCACAAACATGCGCTCGGTGATCCAGTGCAAGGCCGGCGACGCGGTTTCAAAACGCGGGCTGCAGCGAAAATAAATCTGCGCTGGGTCCACCGGCTCGCCACGCGCCAGGCGTGCCATCAGCTCGGGCGGCCCGCTGCGGATGGCGCGGTTTTCCACATAAATCAGGTCGCCGCCATCGGTCTCAAGACAGTAGCGCGCATCCAGCATTGCCATGCGTGTGCTCACCACCAGTTGAAAGTCCGCGCCGCCGGCCAGCACCTGCGCGGTCCAGCCGACACCGCTTGCGCTGCCGCCGGTGATGGGAATCAGACGGCGCAGGCCCTGCACAGTCGCGCCCACCTCCTGCGGCTTGCCGACGGTGACTGACAGGTCGGCAAAAAACTGCAGCGAAGGCGGCGCAAGCGGGTCTGGAGATAAGGTCACAATGGGCTCCGGTTGTTCAGGTTGAGTTGCATTGGCCAGCGGCTAGTCTACCCATGCAAGCAGAAACCAGTACACCATCCATTCAACACACCATCGCAACTACCCCATGCCAACCTGGCTGCAAAAGCTTCTTAACCGCACCGGCCTCGTCCCCAAGCCCATCCCCGAGGCGCTATGGCAACGCACACTGCAGCATTACCCTTTTCTGGCCCAACTCCCTGCGCATCAGCAACTGCACCTGCGCAGCCTGAGCAGCCGCTTCCTGGCGCAAAAGGAATTCAGCGGCGCGCATGGCCTTATCGTGACTGACCAGATGGCCGTGGCGATTGCCGCGCAGGCCTGCCTGCCGGTGCTGCATTTGGGTTTAAAACTTTACGACGACTTCAAGGGCATTGTTGTGCACCCCGGCGCCATGATTGCGCGCCGTGAAATCACCGATGCCGCGGGCGTGGTGCACCGCTACAGCGAAGTGCTGGCAGGCGAAGCCATGGAGCGCGGCCCGGTCACCCTGAGCTGGCAGGATGTGGCAGCGTCGGGCGAGTTGGCGACAAAGGGCTACAACGTCGTCATCCACGAGTTCATCCACAAGATAGACATGCGCGATGGCCGGCCCAACGGTTGCCCGCCCCTGCCCTCGCGCGCCGCCAAAGCGGCATGGCAGGCCGTGATGCAGTCGGCTTATGAAGCCTTTAAAAGCCAGGTCGTGATGGCCGAACGCTTCGGCGGCGAGCCGCCGTGGCTGGATGCCTATGGTGCGGAATCACCGGCCGAGTTTTTTGCAGTGGCCTGCGAAGCCTACTTCGTCAACCGCGAACGCTTCACACAGGACTTCAGCGCGCTGACCGCCCTGTTTGACCGGTTCTTCCAGCGGCACAGGGACGCCGCACCGTAAAGACCACAACTGCAAGCTCTTTAGTGGTCGCAGGCAACCTTGGCCCGAGTACCATCAGCCCCAGCCCCCCGAAACCAAGCTTAGACCTATAGGCCCACCCATGGATGTTGATCCCCTTGAATCTGTCAAATCGGCTGAACCCGATGAACCCTCTCAAGCGCAATCGCGCCGGCTCAACCAGTATGTTGCCGTCACGATCGCGCTGCTGGCGACCTTCATGGGCATCTGCAAGGTCAAGGACGACAACATTGTCCAGGCCATGCAGCAGGCCCAGGCCAACAAGCTCGATCACTGGAGTTTCTACCAGGCGCGCAACATCCGCGAGGAAGTAGCCAAGGGGACCTTGCTGCAACTCCGGCTCGCCACCCCGTCACAACCTGCGGCGGAACAGGCCAATTACCAGAAGGCGATTGCGCAGTATGAGCAGCTGGCGGCCGACCAGGGCAAAAAGAAAGACGAGCTGAAGGCGCAAGCCGAGCAGGACCAGAAGGACTATGACGCAGCCAACTTTCGCGATGACCAGTTTGACCTGGCCGACGCCTTGCTGGCGATTGCCATTTCACTGCTGGCGGTCACGGCGCTGACCCATCTCTGGTGGCTGTATTTTCTGGCCCTGGTGCCCACGGGCTTTGGCGTACTGATGGGCCTGGCAGGCCTGGCCGGCTGGGGAATTCACCCCACGGCGCTGATTCAGCTACTGTCTTGATTCGGAACGCTGCAGATTGCTGAGGGCCAGGCTGTAGGTAAGCAGTTGCCCGAGCGCGGCATCGGTTTTTTTGCCTGGCGCCTTGTTCTCCCAGGCAAAGGCGCCACGCCGAAAGACATCGGCATAACCGGTGCGGCCGCCGATGACGGCATTTTTTTCTTCAAACAAATAGCCGTCTTCACTGCCGGGCTTGGGAACGCCGAGCAGCTCGCACAAATCAAGAAAGTGGCTTTACGCGCCCTGCTCCTCGTTAAGAAAAAAGGCCAGCCCGCCGGGGCCCCATTTGGTGATGAAGGTTTGGGGCGTCATGTATTTCTTCAGTAGCCGTGCAAGGCATAGTCAATCGCCGCCCAGATGCGCGGTGCGGCGCCGCGCAGGCTGCTGACTGCACCCCGCAGGTCAGCTGAGGCAAAAGCCAGCACTCCGAGGGTATCCAGAAACAGGGCCTCGCCTTCAACCTCAACAACGGGAGCAAGCCGCTCGGTGGGCGCCTCTACCCAGACATGCGTCAGGGGAATCGTCAGGCGGTTACGCACGCCACGCACAAAATCGCTTTGGATATCGACCACATAGGGTGATTGGTCGCGCCACTCTTGCACCGGATTTGGATAAACATCAAACTGCGCCATCAGCCGGGCTCCGAGCTCGGGGCTTTGAGTGCCGCCTGCCGCTTTCGCCACTCGTATATGCGCCAGCCCATGCTGCCTTCACGTTCAATACGGCGGTTATAGGCGTCAATGGTGTCCTTGTTGTCGGCCTCCCACTGCGCCGCCAATCGTTCTGCCTCCTCCTGGCTGCGCTCGTACGCAGCCAGGCGCGCCGCCAGCCGCTCCGGAGTGAGCCAGCCGTCGCCCACACGGTACGCGGCGGCCTCTTCCTGTACCTTGTGGGTGGTCGGGGCGTCCGCCGGCGTAGCGAACGGTGAACTCTTGACCGTAGGCACAACTTTCATGGGTACCAGTTCAACCCGGCCATCGGGGTAAAACACCACGTCGAACAGTTGCCCTGCGTATTTTTTACCCAGCGAAATTTGGCCGCTGGCGCCAACTTCTTTGAGCATCGTCTGGTCCTTGAGATGAATTCATGCCATCATGCAGCATGAATTAAAGAGCGTCAAGCATACAGACTAATTGGGCGTAATAAAACACCGCAATGCAGTGACAGGCCGTGCCCGCCGCCACAAAAATGTGCCAGACAAAATGGCCGTAGCGCAGGCGTGAATCGGTCGCAAAAAAGGCCACGCCCGCCGTGTAGCAGAGTCCACCGGCCAGCAGCCAGAACAAGCCCCAGCCGGGAATCAGTTGCCACATGGGCTTGATGGCAATCACCGCAATCCAGCCCATGGCGAGGTAGAGCACGGTTGAAAGGCGCGGCCAGCGCATGCCCGCGAACGCCTTGGCGGCGATGCCGGCCAGCGCCATGGCCCAGACCAGGCCGAACAAGGTCCAGCCCCAGGGGCCGCGCAAAACGCCCAGCGTGAACGGCGTGTAGGTGCCGGCAATCAGGAGATAAATCGCGCTGTGGTCCAGCACCTGGAATACCTGCTTGGCTCGCGCGGCGCGCATGGAAGGCAGCGCGTGATACAGCATGGAGGTGCCGTACAGCACCACCATGGTCACGGCAAAAACGCAGGCACCGATAATGTCCAGCGTGTCACCGTGGCGCACGGCACCCACCACCAGGAAGGGCGAGGCAACCAGTGCCGCCAGCAGCGCCACGCCGTGGCTGATGCTGTTGGCGATTTCCTCACCCAACGACTGTGGCCGTTCCGGCAACTCTGCTGCAGGAACCGCCACCGTCGCGGAGGCCAAACTCATCGTTTGAGCAGCGCCTTGAGCACGGTTTGCACGCGACGGGCCTTGCCGGCATCAAAGTCACCGGCCAGCACGCTGGCGGCGTCTTCGCCCCAGGTTTCGGCTGGTGCAGCTGCATTGCGTTTGGTCAGCAATTGCAGCTGCAGCATGCGGCGTGCGCTGATGTGCTCGGCGGGTGTCGGCACTTCGGCCGCCATCTCCAGGCGCAACAGCGACTCGGATGCGTCCTTGCCCGATGGCGTGCTGACGGCCTTGACCCAGCTGTTGCGCACCGCGGGCGAGACCAGCTTGCCCAGGTCCTGAGCGCTTGGCAGTTGCTCCGGATCGCGTTTTTCCCATGCGGTCAGCAGGTTGGTCAGCACTTCGCCATGGGCCTGCATGGCCAGCTTTTTGAGGGCCGTGTTGGCGGCTTCGAATGCCTCGCGCTGGGCGCGGAAGGCGGCGTCACCGAGGCGCGGGCCGCGGTCTTCAAAGGCTGGACGATCATTGCGGCCACGCTCATCACGGCCACCGCGCTCTCCACGTTCTTCGCGGTCGCCGCGGTAGGGCTCAAACTTGTTGTCGGTGCTCTGGCGCGGGCCGCCTGGCTTGCCGCCACGCGCATCCTTGCGGTCGCCGAATTTGCCGCCGCGGCCAGCCGGTGCGGCCTCGGCCTTGCGCATGCCGGGGCGGTCATCACCGCGCATGGCCACGATGGGCTTGGCTGCGGGTTTTGGCGCCGGTGGTGGCTCGGCCGGTGCGGCGGCCTGCTCAGCCACTTCTGCAACGGGCTCAGCCGTTTCGGCCACTGCCTCTGGCACGGCTTCGGAAGCAGCGGCCTGCGTTTCTTCCGCTATGTTTTCTATAGCTGGCTGCGCTTGTTCTTCAATGGCTGTGGGCTGATTTGACTCAGAAACCGCAGGCATTTCAGCGACTACCGGGACGCTTGCGACTTGGGGCACAGGCACGGGCACCTGCCCGCGCACGATGGCTTCCAGCGCTTTTGCGGCGGCATGGATTTGCTGCGCATCGCCGCTGGCCGTCGCCGCTTCAACGGCTTTGGAGGCATCCAGCACCATGCGGTCAAACTCGCCCAGTGCTGCTGCGGCTTTTTCGCGCTCAGCGGTCTTGCGCTGGAAAGCATCGTCGATCGGCTTGCGGAAAGCATCCCAGAGTTTTTGCTCCTGCTTGCGTTCAATCGGCACGCCCTGCGCTTCATGCTGCCAGCGCTGCTGCAGCGACTTGACGGCATCAATTTGCAGTTGCGGCTCGGCACCCAGCACCTGGGCTTCTTCAATCATGGCCTTGCGGCGCGCCAGGCTCTCGCTGCGTGCAGCGGTCAGCGGCGCGTCGGCGATTTCCATCGCGGCCTTCCACTGCGGCTGGATTTCGGCAAACGCCTTTTCGCTCAGGTGGCCGGCTTCGCGCCATTTCTCCACAAAACCATTGAGGCTGCGGATGTGCTGCTTCCAGTCGGTATTGCCCTTGTTGGCTTCACCCCAGGCCAGCACTTCATCAATCAGGACCTTGCGCTGGGCCTTGGTGGCTTCGGTCTGCTCCTTGACCGTCTCCAGCCAGGTTTCGACAACCTTGTGCGCTTCATTGCAGGCGTCGTCAAAACGTTTCCACAAGGCGTGGTTCGGCGTGCCGCCCTGGTCGCTGGTTTTCCACTGCTCGCGCATATTGCGCAGGGCGTCCTGCTGCTTGCGTCCGCCCATGGGCTTGGCCACCAGTGCCTCGGCCTTGACGACCAGCTCTTCACGGATCTGGTCGGCACGCCAGCGCTGCCAGCCTTCGAGTTCACCGGCAGCCGTCAGCGCGGCGTGGGCTGTGGCTTCGAGCTTGCTGTCGATGTTGCGGATGTTTTCCTTCAGCGCCTGGCGCAGGTCGGCGGCTACTTTTGGCGTAGCCTTGCCGTGGCCCTCGGTCACTTCGTGTTCGAGTTTTTTGACGGCTTCCAGCACGATGGCCGCGGCCTTTTCGCGCATATCCTTGAGCACCGCCGGATCGATCTTTACCTTGGCTGGGCGTGCGCCCTGCTCGGCAGGCGCCGCGGCAGCGGGCTGGCCACGCGCCACGCGCAGCTCGTCGGCCCACACGGGCACGGCTGGCAAAGGCGCGGCCGCATCGTCAGCGGCCTTGACGGCTGTTGCAATCGCGCCCTGAAAGGCGTCCCACACCGCCAGCAACTGGCCGCGCGAGGCGTCCAGCAGCGGCGGGAACCTGGCATCGACGCTGGCCCAGTTGGCGTCCTGTGTGATCTCGTCGGCCTGGCCCTGCCAGTGCGTTACGTCGGCGCGCAGGGTTTCCAGTGCGGCTTGCGCGTCGCGCCAAGGCTTGATGGACAGCACCTCAATGCGCTGGGCAATCAGCACGGCGGCCTCGCGCTGCACCTGGGTGCGGTGCTGCAGGTCTTCTATCGTCTTGACGCGTTCGGACAGCTGCACCTTGAGGCCGGCCAGCGGCTCTTTGGAAAGCGGCGCGCCGGCCTTGGCGGCGTCACGCTGCCAGGCCAGGGCATCGGCCAGGTTGATTTTGGGAACCGCCAGCAGCGCCTGGGCTTTTTCGGCCCACTCGGCGGCAACCGCTTCCTGGCCCTTGCTGCGCTTGATCTCGTCGAGCTTTTCCTTCAATGGCTTGGCCGCGCCCTTGTCGCGATTGGCCAGGTCCTTGTAGACCTCGGCCATCTGTTCGGCGCCTGGCTCCGTGGCCAGCCAGGTGCGGATGCGCGCGGTGCGCTCGCCCGAGGTAGGTGCAGAAAACGCGCCGCCCGTGAGCCCGTCCAGCGGATGGGCGTCATGCGATTTGGCAGGGCTGGTTTTTGCAACGGGCGCTGCAGTGGTGTCGGGTTTGGATGATTTGGACATGGGAAAGCGCAGCATAAAAAAGGGGTTCAATCAGTTCGGAAAACAGCCGCAGGCTGCGGCCATGGGGCCGCCGCCAGCTGCGACTGAGGGTGAGACGGTGAATGGGCGCGACAGATACGCTGGTTACGACACTTCACGCCAATTGCGCTATTTTCGCCGATTTAAGGCGCGGCCAGATTTTGATTACTTGCTGGCCAGTTCCAGTTCGGCCCTGGGCGTCCATTTGGCCTCGGGCGGCACCGCTTTTGCGGCGCCCAGAAACAGCCTTTCGGTGGGCAGGTCTTTGGCGGCCAGGTAGTCCTTGACAACCACGCCGCGCTGCACCGCCAGCTCACGCATGGCATTGTCATTGACCTTGATGTCGGCCAGCAACAGATTTTCCATGTCGACAACCGGCAAGTCCTTGGCCATGCCTATGAGGTTGCGCGGCTTGGACATGTCGGCGTGTTTGTACACCTCCTTGAGCAGCACCGGGTATTCCGCCGGACTGATGCTGACCACGGCAGTCGCGGTGCCGCCGTCCTTCACCACGCTGCGGCGCTTTTCGGCGCGCACCAGTTCGTCGAGCCGGGCACGCTTGAAGCCGTCGCGCTCCGCATCGACGCTGCTGGTGCCCACCACCGTGAGCTTGAGTGCCGGGCGGTCCTGCAGGGCTTTGGCGACTTTATCCAGCCCGGCCTTGGCCTCGGGCGAGAGCTGGGCGCTGCCGCTGGGGAAACCGACAATGCTCAACTCGTCCCCACCGCCGCCGCCAAAGGCGCTGGCCAGCAGGCTGAACGGCGCGGTGATGGCCTTGACGATCACATTGATGATGACCTTGACGATGATGGGCCCGAGGCTGAACTGCGGATCGTTGAGTGAGCCGCTGATCGGCAGGTCTATATCAATCACGCCATTGCGGTCGGCCAGCAAGGCCACCGCGAGTTTGACCGGCAGACTGGCGGTGGAGCCCTCGACCTTGTCGCCAAAACTGAGCTGGTTCAGGATGACCTTGTTGTTGGCGGTCAGCCGGCCGTCGGGCTGCACCAGGTATTTGACGTCGACGCTGAGCTTGCCACGGTTGATGCCGTAACCCGAGTACTTGACGGCATAGGGCGAGAGCGGCGGCAGTTCCAGGTCGCGCACCTTGCCGGTGATGTCCAGCGCCAGCGGCTTGGCCAGCGGATTGAGTTTGCCCAGTATCTCCAGCGAGGCCGTGCCCTCTGCCCTGCCGCGCAGCTCAAGGTCGGCCATGCTCGGCGTGCCCGTGCTGGACACCGAAGAAAAGGCGCTGAGCTTGCCGGTCAGGTCACTCAGGTTGGCCGAATAGTTGGGTTTGACAAAACGGTCCGAAAACAGCACCTTGCCGTTGACCAGGCTGATCGGGCCAAAGTTGATGATGGGTGCTGGGCCGGCTGCAGTGGAAGCCGCCGAAGTCACGGAAGAAGCCGAGGCCGTGCCCGGAACGCTGCCTAGAACTGCATTTTTTGAGTCGTTCATGGCCTCAGATGCCATCGCGCCTGCGGAGCCAGCTATTGTTTTTGTAGCATCCAGCGGCGTAAGTGCCGTGACCGCAGCCGTGCCGGACGCCGTCACCACCGAACTTGCAGGCTTGAGCAGGTCCTGCAGGTTGATGCGGCCTTCGGGCGTGACGATCACACGCGCAAAAAAATCGGTGAGCACGGTTTCCTTGACATCCACCCGCGTAGCCTTGGCCGGGTCCAGCGCAACGTTCAGGCCGCGCAGGTTCAGCGCTTTCCAGGCGAGCAGGTCTTCGCTGGGCGCGAGGGTGTTGGCCTTGAGCTCTTCAACCGCCAGGTTGCCGCTGACCTGCGCGTGCGGCCCGGCCGGTGTATCACGGTAAGCGACCTGGCCCCTGAAACTCGCATCGGCGCGCAGCAGCTCGATGTTGATCGCATCGGCAAAATAAGGCTCGAAGGCCTGCACTGGCAGACGGTCAGCCGTCAGCTGGCCCTGCGCCTGTATCGGTGCCAGGCCCAGATTGCCCTTGAAATTGAGCTTGCCGGGCTCAAAACGGCCGGTAGCCATGCGCAGCGAAGCCGTTAGCGGCATCAGTTTGGCGGCTTGCGCCTTGTTTGCCGGTCTATCGTCCAGCACCAGGCCGCCGAGTTGGGCGTTGACGGCACTGACCTCAAAGGCCACGGGTTTGACGCCGGCCTTGTCCGAGAAAGACATGGCGCCGGCCTCCAGCAGCACATCGTTGATGGCCACGGCCCACGATGGCGCGCTGGCTTTGGTCGCGGCGGTGGTCGGCGGCGGGGTCTTCGCGCCGCTGTGGCCCACCATCCAGCGCTCGTACATCCAGCGTTTGTTGGCGTCGCGGTCCACCAGCGCCCTGGGCTGGGTCAGCTGCATTTTGGTGGCCTTGAAGGACTGGCCGGGCACGTCAATGTCAACACCCTCGACCTGCACCCGCTTGACAGACACCAGCGAAACCTTGCCTTGCGCCAGCAGCACGTCGCTCAGGGCGATTTGCGGCGCCGTAATTTGCAGCGCCTGGCTTTCATTGCCCGCGGCGGCTTTCCAGTTCACGCCCAGTTGCGCATCGAGCTGGCCGCCCAGGGCCGGCAATAAAAACTGGCCTATATATTTGGCGCCCATGTTCAGCGGCCATGCGGCCAGCGTCGCGGTGACCTGGGCGGCCTGGTCGGTCGCCGTGCCGCCAAAGTCAAGCCGTGCGGGCGTGGGGGCAACGGGCTCAGGCCTGGCCTGGCCTTTTTTACCCGTGGGCGCGGCGGCCGGCGCCGGAGCATCCAGCCCTAGCGATCCGCTGAACCGCAGTGGCGCGCTGGCGGCAAACGGCAGGGCAATCGCCGAAGCGTCCAGCGTGATGCCCGCCAGCCTGATCTGGGCGGGCGAAGCCAGGGTTTCATCCAGCCAGTTCACGCTGCCGGAGCGCACGGCCACGCTGGCGACCTGCACTTTCCAGAGCTTGGCAGGGGCGCTGGATGCAGTGCCATTTGTGCCTGCAGCGCCCTGGGGACGGGCATGGCCAGCTACGCTTTTTGTAGCAACCGGCTCCGCCTGCGGGAGCAGGTTGAGCCGCCCTGCACTGTCCCGCGTGATGCTGAGGGTGGGTGCGGTGAGCTCCACCCTGGACAGCTTGATGAACTGCTCAAGCGGACGCACGTCGTCCATCGTTATCCGCAACTGGTCAAACGCCAGCACTTCGTGGCTTGCCGGCGCCGCCGTGGTTTTGACAGCTTTTGCGGCTTTTGCAGCTTTGACCGGGCTGGGCGTGCCGGCGGGCGACTTGTCGAGCAGGCGAAACCTGTCGGCCGTCAGCAGGCCGGAAACCCTGACCACGGTGGCCGGCATTTGTTCAAAGGACACCCTGGCGTCGGCATTGAGGACCGCGCTTTGCAGCTTGAAAGGCAGGCTGGCCGGCAAGTAGCCAAGGTAGGGCGCGAGGTCAAACCCGCTGAGCTTGAAGGTGGCATCGGTCTTGTGGGTCTGGGCAAAGGGCGTGCCTTCGGCGGCCGTGTCAAAACTGCTGCCGTTGAGCCTGAAAGCCAGGTGCGGCGCGGTTTTGACGTCGCGCTGGGATTTGAGGTTGCTCAGAAAAGGCACCGACAGGTTCAGCGCACGCACTTCATGCACCTTGTGGACAGACTGGTCGTCAAAGTCCAGTTGCCCATCGCTGAGCACCAGGTTGTAGAGCGCAAACCGGGGCGGATCGCTCGCGGGCTCGTCCGCTGCCGGCTGGAATCTGGCCAGGATGTCGTCAATGTCGTAGCGTCCATCGCCGAAATGGGTCAGCGACACCACCGGCGCATCGACCTGGATGGCATCAACCACAGGCGCCAGCCGCAGCAGGGACTCCAGTTCGCCATCTATATATATGCGCTTGATCCTGAGCTGTGGGGAATCCTGCGCAGAAACCGGGGTGTTTCCGGCACCTGCCTTGGATGCACCTTTGGCGATGGCCAGGTCCGTGACGGTCAACTCCAGCGACCAGGGCTTGAAGTCCACGGCCCCCACCGTGACCTGGCGGCCCAGCTTTTCGGAAGCGATTTTCTCTATCTGCGACTTCGCGACCATGGGCACCAGCGCATAGGCCAACCCCCAAAGCACCAACACGGTCCCCACAGACCAGGCAGCACGCCGCCGCCACGTCGGCGACCGGGCCACCGCACCGGCCCTGGCCGGCAGTGTTTTACCCAGGGTCACCCATTTTTTATTGAATTCATTGCTTGGCATAGGCCTAGAGTTTTTAACGCCAGCGCCTGAACGTCAATGATTTATTTGAAGAAAGTGCGAAGTGTGGGCCCGCCCCAGCAAGAACAGGGCGCCTGAAGACTGCAGCGCCACGCTTATGGCTGCGTGTATTCGGGCTCCGCAGGTACAGGCTTTTCTGGCGCACGCTCGGTTTTCAAAATACCGGCCCGGAAATTAAAAACCCCGGGCAGCAAGGCCGACCGGGGTTGACGGCGGGCTATAAGCTCATGCCGTCGGGCTTCGCAAAGGAGAGATGAATCGTCCCACAGTGCGATGAGAGCAAGTGATTGCTCCCAGGTTTGCCGGGGTTGGTTACCCGGTAGATGCCTGAATGGTTCAGGCAATTGCAGGTTAAGCCCGGGGCTCCCGGCTGGCAAGCCAAACTTTTCTATCACAGGCGGGGCCTTGATTGCCACACTCTTGGCTGCCGGCAACAAAGGCCACCGGCCAGCACCCGGATAGACCGCCGGAACGCCCACGTTACAAATCAGTGAGCTGAACTTAACTTAGAGCAAGCCATCAAAAAGCAGGCCTAAGCACTTGATTCTGGCTGTTTTGGCCGGAATATACAGTGTTAAGCTCATTAATTCATATAAAGATACATTTCTTTATTATTGACAGGTTATTTAACAAACCCATAGAATCCGCCCAGTCCTTGAAAATCTAGGGACAACCCGAATACGCCGCCTGCTCCACGCAGAAGCAGGCAGCGTCGCATCAGGGTCTCATGCCACCAGGGCCAACAAGGCAGCACCTGGTTTGATGGCGACCCAATCAAAGTCTGCGTGGCCCCAATGCAAAAAGGGGCCGGGCAGGCATTAGAGAAGGAGTGCTATGACAGCGCTAATAAATTCCGGCCTCAAGTCCAGTCTTGAGTCGCACCTGAAAAGTGTACGCAGCAGTGTTGCCAACATTGCCGACGACATCACCCAGGGGTTTTTCGAAATCACCCACAACGGCTTTGCCCTGCTGGGCCTGGCCGTCGTGTTTGCCGTGATCACCCTCACGGCCCGCCCCGACCTGCGCCAGGCCGGCGAGTTCAAGCTCATGACCTGGCTGCAGGAGCGTCAGGAAGCCGTCATCGGCTACACCGAGCCGGACGCCATAGACCGCGCCACGGCAGCCAATCCCAAGGACCTGCCCAAGCAGCAGGCGGCCGTCGCCTACTGGCTGAGCCGCAAGTACGGCGTGGCGCCCGAGCCGCTGAGCGTGCTGGTGTCGGAAGCCTTCGAGATTGGCGAAAAGGCCAAACTCGACCCCACCCTGATACTCGCCATCATGGCGATAGAGTCCGGTTTTAACCCCTTTGCCCAAAGCCCGGTCGGTGCGCAGGGCCTGATGCAGGTCATGACCAAGGTGCATCACGACAAATACGACAACTTCGGCGGCAAGCTGGCCGCGTTTGACCCGGTGACCAACCTGCGCGTGGGCGTCAAGGTGCTGCAGGAATCGATTGCCCGCGCCGGCTCGGTTGAAGGCGGCCTGAAATATTACGTGGGCGCCGCGAACATGGAAGACGATGGTGGCTATGCAGGCAAAGTCATGGCCGAGCGCGCACGCCTGCTGGCCGTGATTGGCGGCCATCTGTCGCCCTACCACGCCAACCCATCGACACGCGCCATACCCGTCAAGGCTGAACCCGCCGAGGCTGGCGACAAGGGCAGCGACAAAGTGGCCGCACTGGCCATTTCCTGAACAAACCCCACCGCCCGGCCTTTGGTGGCTCTGCGGTACACTCTGGGGGTGCGCAACTGGCGATAGGCGCAGCGCCTCCAGACCTCTTCTGGCAGGCCCTGTTGCTGACGTGGGACACCACTGGGAAGCGCACCGCTGACAGCGGGTTGAAAAACCCCAACAGCGTTCAGCCGTTCGCCTGGGCAGCCCTTGTTCCATCCACCCGATGACAGGGACCTAAGTCTTTAAAGGACTGCCATGTACGACCGCAACATTCTTGTTGAACAAACCGATCCCGAACTTTTTGCCGCCATCCAGGCTGAAAACGCCCGGCAGGAACACCACATCGAGCTGATCGCCAGCGAAAACTACGCCTCGCCCGCCGTCA
>JAZKCE010000016.1:0-50152 GCA_040388255.1 Pseudomonadota bacterium
CGGCAGCGGCTGCAGCTTCATTGCAGGAGCAGGCCAGTGGCTTGTCCCAGGTGGTTAGTGTCTTTAAGCTGGATGACGAGCCGGTTGACGAACAGGCCCACCATGTCCTTAGGCCGCAGCCCGGCGTCCAGCAGGTGCACAAGGGTTTTCCGGCGCAAAAACAACTGGCGATGGCTGCCCCGGGCGCACGGAACCCACAAAGGTTTTAGGCGCCAGGCGGGCAGTCACCTTTTTGGGAGGGCGGGCAAATAAACGGCGCCACGCCCTCAATTTTTACCCGGGCTTGTCGTTATGTACCAGGAGGCAGTCAAAAGCCGCCAGCTTGAATCGTTGCATTGGAGGATAAGGGTTTATGTCAAACAGCATGTTTTTTACCGGGCTTAGCGGCTTGAATGCGGCGCAGGCCGCCCTGGTGACCACGGGGCACAATACGGCAAACGTGTATACCGCAGGCTACAGCCGCCAATCGGTGCAGATTGCGTCCAGCGGTGGTGTTTACAGCCCGAGCGTCGGTTTTTTCGGCAATGGCGCCAAGGTGACCGATGTCACCCGCAATTACGACCAGTACCTGTCATCGCAACTCCATCAGGCGCAGTCGCTGAACCAATCGCTGGGCACCTACTACACGCAGATCAGCCAGATCGACAATCTGCTTGCCAATCAGAAGACCGGCCTGGCGGTGCAGATGCAGTCGCTGTTTACGGGGGTGCAGGCTGTTGCGAATACCCCAGCCGATCCGGCGGCCCGGCAGCAGCTGATCAGTTCCAGCCAGGCCCTGGCCAGCCAGTTCCGGAGCATGGACAAATACCTGGTGGACCTGCATGCCAGCGTCAACGAGCAGATTGGCGGCAGCGTCGAACAAATCAACACCTATGCGCAGCAGATCGCCAGCCTGAACAAGCAGGTGGCCATGCTCAGCAATGCCTCGGGCGGGCAGGCGCCCAACGATTTGCTTGACCAGCGCGACCAGCTGGTCAATGAGCTGGGCAAGCTGGTGGGCACCAAGGTGGTGGTGCAGGACGGCGGCCAATACAACGTTTTTATCGGCAACGGCCAGACCCTCGTGCTGGGCGACAAGGCAACCAGGCTGGCGGCTGTCAATTCCGCCAGCGATCCAAGCCGCACCACCATTGCCACGATCAATGCGGCCGGCAAGGCGATAGAGATGCAGGAGGGCGTGCTCTCCGGTGGTTCTCTTGGGGGACTGCTGCAATTTCGCAGCGAAACGCTGACGACGGCGCAGAACTCGCTGGGCCGTATCGCCATTGCGATGGCTGACGCATTTAATGCACAGCAGAGCCTGGGCATGGATCTCAATGGCGGACTGGGTGATGATTTTTTCTCCCAGGCCAGCCCCGGCCTTATCAACAATGCGCGCAATCGGGGTGACCTGGCACTGACGCCGTCCTTCAGTGATGTGGGTGCCTTGAGCACCAGCGACTACACACTCAGCGTGACAGATGTGAGCGGTACTTTGACCTACACGGTCAATCGTTTGTCCGATAACCAGGTCGTTGGTTCGTCCACCGGTTTCCCCATCGATTTTGATGGCATAAGCATCGCGGCGACCAGCGGCACGGCTCAGGCCGGCGACTCGTTTTTAATCCAGCCCACCCGTACCGGAGCGCGCGACATGACGGTTTTGCTGTCTGATCCCGCGAAAGTGGCTGCAGCATCGCCCATCGTCACCGGCAAAACGGCGACTAACCAGGGTAGCGGTGTCATCAGCGCCGGCGCCGTGGATGCGACCTACCTGAGCAGCACGGACCCACTGGGCCTCGCCGGGGCGGTAACGCTGAGCTATGACAGCGCGACCAATGCGCTCTCCGGTTTTCCCGCCGGGGCGGCGATTACAGTGACGCTGGCCGATGGCAGCAATGTTCCCTATGCTGCGGGCAGCCCGGTGTCATACACCGCAGGGGCGAAGATGAGCTTTAATGGCGTCACGGTCGCGATGAACGGAGCGCCCGCCAACGGCGACACCTTCACGATTGGCAAAAACACCGGCGGCGTGTCGGATGGCAGCAATGCCTTGCTGCTGGGCGCGCTGCAAAACAAAAACACCATGGGCAATGGCACGGTGAGCTTCAACGGTGCTTACGGCCAATTGGTCAGCACGGTGGGCAACAAGGCCCGCCAGATTGATATTTCCAGGACGGCGCAGACCAGCCTGACCACACAAATCACGTCTTTCCAGCAGTCGGTGTCGGGTGTCAACCAGGACGAGGAGACCGCCAACCTGCTGATGTTCCAGCAGATGTACCAGGCCAATGCCAAGGTGATCCAGACCGCATCGACCATGTTTGATGCGGTACTGGGCATTGCCCACTAAACGCCATTGAGGAACTCACCATGCGCATCAGCACCCAGTCTTTTTACCAGCAAAGCCAAACCGCGATGAACTCGCTGCAGAGCAATCTGCTGCGCACGCAGCAGCAGCTTGGCGCGATGAGCAAAATCCTGGCGCCGTCCGACGACCCGCTGGGCGCCACCCGCGCGCTGGCCGTTTCGCAGTCGATTGCGGCAGGCGCGCAATATGCATCCAGCCGTGCCCAGGCGACACAGACGCTGTCGTTGGAAGACAATGCCCTGGCCAGCGTCACCACCGTCCTGCAAAATACCAAGAGCCTGCTGATTCAGGCCGGTGGCACCTTGACCGATGCCGATCGTGCAAGCATTGCCACGGCCTTGCAAAGCAATCTTGACCAGCTGCAGGGCCTGGCCAACACCGATGACGGCAATGGCCAGTATCTTTTTGCCGGCTTCAAGAGCGGCAGTGCGCCCTTTGTCAGCCAGGCGAACGGCAGCATTGCCTATGCCGGCGACCAGGGCCAGCGCCTGATGCAGGTGGATGTCTCGCGGCAGATGGCCGGCACCGACGACGGCCGCAGCATTTTCCAGACGGTGCAGGGCGGCGCCGGCTATGTGACCGCGTCCGCCGCGGGAAATACCGGCGACGGCGTGTTCAGTACGACGTCTGTGGTCGACATGGCCAATCCGGATTACGGCCGGGATTTTGTGATCAGCTTCCCGACCGCCACGACTTACCGGGTCGATACGGCGACAGTGCCGCCGGTGGCCATAGTGCCTGCCACGGCCTATGCGGCCAATAGCCCTGTCCAGTTCGGCGGTTTGCAGATCAGCCTCAGCGGTACGCCGGCTGCGGGCGACAGCTTTAATGTCTCTACCGCCAAAAATGCGGGCACAGATGTTTTTGCCGCCATCAACGACGTCATCAAGGCACTCAATACCCCGGTGGACAATGCCGGTCCCGCCGCACGGGCCAATGTCCTGAATGCCTTGAGCACCGCCAACCGCAAGGTCACCAACGCGCATGACAACGTCCTGACCGTGCGTGCCTCGGTCGGTTCGCGCCTGCAGGAACTGGACGCGCTGGCGACTACCGGCGACAGCCGCACCCTTTATGACAAGAGCTACCTGTCCGACTTGCAGGACCTGGACTATGCCAGTGCGATCGGCGAGTTCTACCAGCGCCAGACCGCATTGCAGGCGAGCCAGCAGACTTTTGTGCATATCCAGAAGATTGCGCTGTTCAACTACCTGTAGCGCAACCGGCCTGATCGATCACGCTCGATGAGGTCTTGATGCTATAAATTCGATAGCTGTATGCGCCCGTTCCATGGCCGCCATGGCTCTGAAATGCTTGGAATTCGAGGTCTTGAAAGGGTCTGCCTGCCTGCTAGGGCCGCAGGCCTTGCAGGACATGGTCTATCAGGGTAAAACCTTGCGCAAACCGGGGTTCGAGAAACGGCACAAGGTATTGCATCAGCATTTGCAGCATGGCCAGGCCCGCCAGCAGGGTGATGGGAAAACCGACCGCGAAGATGCTGAACTGCGGTGACACCCGGTTCAGGATGCCCATGGCGAGGTTCAGCGTCAGCAGGGTTGCGATGAGCGGCAAAGCCAGCATCAGCCCGCCCACAAAAATCTGCTGGCCCGCAGTTGCCAGCCTGAACCAGCCGCCGGCCGCCAGCGGGGCATCGGCAATCGGCAGGGTGTGAAAGCTTTCCGCCAGCGTGGTGATCAGCGCCAGGTGGCCATCGACCGCCAGAAAAACCAGAATCGCCATGACGTTGAGCAGGCGCGAGACCACCATGGTGTTGCCGCCGCTGGTGGGATCAAAGAAGGAGGCGAAAGACAAACCCATTTGCAGACTGGCATATTCACCCGCGGCCTGCACGATGGTGAACACCAGGCGCATCGAAAACCCCATGGCCGCGCCAATAAGGATTTGCTGGATCAAAATCCAGATGCCGCCGGCGGACACCAGCGGAACCGGGGGCAGGGCGCCGAGGGTGGGCGCCATGGTGATGGCCAGCAGGGCGGCCAGGCCGACCTTGGTCTTGCGCGGCACCGAACTCTCGCCGAAAACCGGCGCCGTGCTGATGAGCGCCAGCATGCGCACAAAAGGCCAGAGAAATGCCACCAGCCAGAGGTTCAACTGCTCAGCGCTGACGGAAAAAACCGGCGGCATCAGCTCACCAATTGCGGGATGGACGACAACAGGTTGCGCATGTAGTCCAGCACCAGGCCCAGCATCCACGGCCCGGCAATCACCAGGGTGGCGAATACCGCCAGCAGCTTGGGGATAAAGGACAGCGTCATCTCGTTGATCTGGGTGGCCGCCTGGAACAGGCTGATGAGCAGGCCGGTCGCCAGCGCAACCAGCAGCAGCGGCGCGCCCAGCAGCAGCGAAAGCTTCATCGCCTCGTAGCCCATGGTCATGACTGACTCAGGTGTCATTTCAGCTCATCCATATTTTGGAAATGGGGGTCAGGTGTAAAAACTCTGCGCCAGCGCGCCTATCAGCAACTGCCAGCCGTCCACCAGGACGAACAGCATCAGCTTGAAAGGCAGCGCAATGGTGGCCGGCGGCACCATCATCATGCCCATGGACATCAGCACGCTGGCGACGACCAGGTCTATGATCAAAAATGGAATGAAGATGGTGAAACCGATCTGGAAGGCGGTTTTCAGTTCGCTGATCACAAAAGCCGGCAGCAGGATACGCAAGCTGACCTGCTCCGGCCCTTCCATGGCCGGCGCGTTCGCCAGCTTCGCAAACAGGGCCAGGTCGGCCTCCCGGGTTTGCTTGAGCATGAATTGCTTGAAGGGCTCGACGCCGCGCTCCAGCGCCTTTTCCGCACTGATCTTGTTTTCCGAAAACGGTTTGTAGGCCTCGCTGTGCACCTTGTCGAACACCGGCGACATGACAAAAAAAGTGAGGAACAGCGAAAGCCCGACCAGGATCTGGTTGGGCGGGGACGATTGTGTGCCTATGGCAGTGCGCAGCAGTCCCAGCACAATCAGGATGCGCGTGAAGCTGGTCATCGACAGCAGCATGGCCGGCAGGAAAGACAGCGAGGTCAGCAGCACCAGCATCTGGACGCTGAGCGACCAGGTTTGTTTGCCGCCCGGGCCGGTCGTACTGGTGATTCCCGGCAGGCCCTGGGCCGAGGCCGAGCCCGGCCATGCCAGCAGCGCAAGCAGCAACAGCAGCACTAAAAGCGCTGTCGTCCAGCGCACAGGAAAATGCCGCCGGGCACGCTCGCCCAGCCGGCCGGGGATCATGTGCATCAGTCCTGCTTTCGTGGCTTGTTCAGTTTGCCCAGGGATTCCAGCAGTTTTTGCGAAAACGCCCCTGCGCCTGTCGTCCCCGGCAGGGCCGGCCCTGCGCCTGCTTCATGGAGCTTTCCGGCCGGCATGGTGTGAAGGGCACGCACCTGGCCGGCGGCGACGCCAAGCACCAGCCACGAGTCGCCTATCTCCACCACCACCACACGTTCGCGTTGCCCGACCATGGCGCTGGAGACCACTTTCAGCAGGCGGCCGCTGCCCGGCGCCTGCAGGCCAAAACGCCTGGCCGCCCAGGCGCACAGGAAAATCAGCGTCACCACCACCGCCAGGCCGAAACCTGCCTGCAGCAAGCCTGCCGCGCCGAAAGAGCGCGCCGCTTCCGGGGGCGGTGTCGGCACGGTCGGCAGCACCGCATGCGCGGCCAGGCCGATGCCTGACAGCAGCGCGGCAGCCAGCTGGTGAATGCGCCGGCGTTTCATCGGTTGAGTTTCTGTATGCGCTCGGAAGGCGTGATGATGTCGGTCAGTCGGATGCCGAACTTTTCATTCACCACCACCACTTCGCCCTGCGCGATCAGGTAGCCGTTGATAAAAACATCCATGGGCTCGCCCGCCAGGCCGTCCAGCTCGACCACCGAGCCTTGCGACAGCTGGAGCAGGTTCTTGATGGTGATGCGTGTGCGGCCCAGCTCGGCCGTCAGCTGAACGGGAACATCCAGCACCCGATCAATATCGCCCCTGGCAATTTCCGTATCCGCATGGCCCTGCAGCGGCTGAAAGACCCGTTCACCCGCGGCCGTGGATGCCACGGGGGCGGCGGCCGGAGCGGATTGGGATGCCAGCGCCTGTTCAGCCAGTGCGCTGCCCCAGATGTCGTCTTCCGCTGCAGCCGGATCTTCTTTGTTGCCGTCACTCATGTTCGCTTTCCTTGCTTGAATCAGCGCTTTGGTGGTTGATCATTTTTTGCACCCTGAGGGCATAACGTTTGTTGGAGGTTCCATAGCCGCATTCCATGACTGGCACACCGTTGATCCTGGCGACAATGGTTTCCGGAATTTCTATGGGCAGCACGTCGCCCACCTGCAGCTTGAGCAACTGCCCGATGCTCGATTGCAGCGTCAGGAATTGCGCCCTGAGTTCAACATCGGCGTTCTGGACCTGGTGCGACAGCTGCTTGACCCAGCGCTTGTCGACTTCGACCTCATCCTGCAGCGGGTTCGACAGCAGGTTGCGTATGGGCTCTATCATCGAATAGGGAATGCACACGCTCAGCACGCCGCCCACGGGGCCGAATTCGATATGGAAGGTGGTGTTGATGATGACCTCGTTGGGGGTCACGATGTTGGCCAGCCGGGCATGCATCTCGGCGCGCACAAACTCGAAGTCAAGCGGGTAGACCGGCTGCCAGGCGCTACCGTAGCTGTCCAGCGTCAGGTTCAGCAGGCGCTTGATGATGCGCTGTTCGGTTTGCGTGAAGTCGCGGCCTTCCACGCGCACGTGGTAGCGGCCGTCGCTGCCAAACAGGTTGTCGACGACCAGGAAAACCAGCTTGGGATCAAAAACAAACAGGGCCGTGCCGCGCAAGGGCTTCATCTGCATCAGGTTGATATTGGCCGGAACCGGCAAGTTCCTGACGTAGTCACCGTACTTCTGGATCTGCACCGCGCCCACCGAAATATCGGCGCTGCGGCGCATGAAGGTCAGCAGCGCACCGCGCAGGTGCCGGGCAAAACGCTCGTTGATGACCTCCAGCGTATGCATGCGGCTGCGCACGATACGCTCGTCGGAGCCGAGGTTGTAGGCCGGCAAGCCTTCCGGGACAGGCGCACTGGCCGCCTCGGGTTCACCGGTGACGCCCTGCAGGAGCGCATCTACCTCGTCCTGAGACAGCTGCTGTTCATAGGCCATTGGCGAATTTCATTGAGCGGATTTACTGCAGCATGAAAGTGGTAAACATCACGCTGGATATTTTCTGGGCCGGCTGGCTGGGCGTCAGCGGCTGGTTCAGCGTCGCCATGATTTCTCCGGCGAGCTTGCCCTTGTCATCCGGTGTGACCAGCGCGTCGGCCTCGCGGTTCGACAGCACGGTCAATACCCGGCTGCGCACTTCGGGCAAATAGCGGGTGATCTGGTCCTGCGATTTGGTGTCCGCCACTTTCAGGGTGACACCGACATGCAGGAAGCGGCTGCGCCCGTTGGGCAGGAGGTTGACTGTCAAGGGCTCCAGCGCCACAAAAATCGGCTCTTCCGCTTTCACGGTGGCAGGGGCGCCGCTGCGGTTGCTGCCCAGGTAATAGGCCGCTGCGGCTGCGGCGGTCGCCGTCACGCCAAGCGCGACAAGCACAAGCAGCAGGACACTGAACGTACGGGTTTTCGAGGTCTTTACTGGAGGGGTGCTTGTAGCCATGGCTTTTCGATATGAGTTTGAAGAAGGATTGTTGGCCAGAAGGCGCTGGATTTATGGGTCGATAAAAAGGTAGAAACCGCGTCAACTCCGGCATTTGCCGGTATTCATCTGCCTGTTCGGTATGGCCCTGGTCATGCGTAGGTGTCCAGGCCTGCCCCGCTGTTGCGCCGGGGTGGCGCGGCGGCGGAACGGGCGGGCAGGGCAGATGTTTCCCTGGCGCCGTCATCACGGTAAGCCCGGCCGCCCGGTGGCTTTTCCTGGCTGCCTGCAAACGCGGCCTGCTGCTGGCTTTCGGAGCTGACCGAGGTGTTGCCAAGACTGATGCCGTTGTCGGCCAGCGCGGTCCGCAGCTGTGGCAGGGCAGCTTCCACAGCGGCCCGGACCGAGGCGTGCGCGGAGACAAACATGGCCTGCATCTGGTGCTCGTTCATGTTCAGCGTGACCTTCAGCGGCCCCAGCCCGGGCGGGTTGAGCTGGAGTTCCGCGAGCTGGTGTCCCGTCGTGCCCATCCGGACGACCTGCTGGCCAAGCGCCTTGCCCCATTCACCGCTGCCTACTTCAGGTGCCAGCGATGCGCCGGCGGTGGGAGGCGGCGTGTCTGGCGTGCTCACCGCGGCGGACAGCTGCACACCGGCATTTAGCGGATTGACCGGTAAAACAGTGCCGGTGTTCACCGGGGTTTCGATGGCTGCATGGCTGGCCGCCCGGCTGTTGACGGCAGCTTCAAGCGGCGGCTGGACTGTGTTTTCTGGCGCCGCCTTGGTGGTCGCCCTGCTTGTGACGGGTGCCTGGCCGGTGCCGGCTTCGACAGGCTGGCTCAGCTGTGGAGCCTGCCTGTCATCGCGTCCTGCCGACTGGCCGGGTGTGCCGGTGTCTGCTGCCGTGGGCCGCCCGGCGATTTTCTCCAGCTCAATGGGCCTGGCAGGACCTTGATGCACGGTCTGTAGCCTGGTTTGCAGTGCGCTCTGAGCGCTGTCCTTTTGCCCGGCCGAGGCCAGCAAGGGCTGCAGCGCAATCGCAACATCCGTGTCTGCGCCCATGCCCGCATCGGGTGCTGGCGCGGCGGCGGCCTGCGCCTCGGCCGGTATGGCGGCGCTGCTGGCCAGCAGCTCCGGCAGGGTAGCGCCTGCGGCGGCTGGTGTGCTGTTGCTGACTGTGCCGGTGCTGCCGGCGGGCGCCACCCTGGCCGTTCTGGTTTCCAGGGGGGGCAAGGCCAGGGCCATGGCATTGACCAGGTCGTCTGCATCGCCTTTTTTGCTGGCTGGCGGACGCCGTGCGCCAGGCGGTGTTGCCAGCTTGGTGTCGGTTTTTTCCGCGGCCTCGCGTGCCGGTTTCATGGAGCGGGACAAGGCTTCGCCAAAACTGCCGGGCTCGTCCTGTCCTTTCCCGCCCTGACGGGCTGTTGCGCCGGCGGCAGGACTGCCGGATGGCGGGGTGACGGTGACAGGCGGAAGAATGAAAGACATGACGGTAAAGGTTCCTGGTGAATGTGATGGCCTCAGGAGGCTGAACGCAGGTAGAACTGCCTGGCGGAGCGCTCATCACTGTCCCGCTGCTCTTTTTTATTGGTGGCAATCACCTCCTGCTGGCGCACCCGGTCCGCCAGGGTGTCAAAGGAATTCAGGCGCTGCCTGGTGTGCTGCCAGTCGCTGCGTCCGTGCCCCAGCCGGGTGTCCGCCTGCAGGGTCAATGCGCGTTGCTGTTCAATGGCGCCATTGAGCGTGGCTATGAAATTCTGGAAGTTGCGCACATAGGCCGACGGCACGCCACCCTGCATTTGCCCATACAGCTGGTCCAGGTACTCCTGGCGGTATTGCAGCAGCATGTCGAGTTTTTGGGTGGCGCTGGTATGGGCGTTTTGCAGTTCGCCCAGGCGCCGGGTCGCCTCCTCGGACTTCTTCCGGGCCAGTTCAGTCAACGTCGCCAGCGGCAGTTTTTGGGCCATGGTCTTATCTCCTGTTGTGCGTGAGGCGTTTAAGCGGCATGCGACAAGCCATGCAACTGGCCTATGGCCGCGGCATAGTCCGTGCGTTCATGCATGGTTTGCTGCAGGAAGGCTTCGATTTTTGGGTAGAGCGCAATTGCCTTGTCCAGTTGCGCGTCATGGCCAGGCGCGTAGGCGCCCACGCTGATCAGGTCGCGGTTGCGCTGGTAGCGCGAGAGCATCTGCTTGACGCCGCGCACCGCGTCGAATTGCGCGGGTTCGATCAGGGCCGTCATGGCGCGGCTGATGGAGGCTTCAATGTCAATCGCCGGGTAATGGCCCGACTCCGCCAGGCTGCGTGACAGCACCACATGGCCGTCCAGGATGGCGCGGGCCGAGTCGGCGATCGGATCCTGCTGGTCGTCGCCCTCGGTGAGCACCGTGTAGAAGGCCGTGATGGAGCCGCCGTGGCCTGCGGCATCGCGGGCGCCGTTGCCGGCGCGTTCCACCAGGGCCGGCAGTTTCGCAAACACCGAGGGCGGATAACCTTTGGTGGCCGGCGGCTCACCCACGGCCAGCGCAATTTCCCGCTGGGCCATGGCGTAGCGGGTCAGCGAATCCATGATCAGCAGGACGTTCTTGCCCAGGTCGCGAAAGTATTCGGCCAGGCAGGTGGCATAAGCCGCGCCCTGCAGCCGCAGCAGCGGCGAGGTATCGGCCGGCGCGGCAACCAGCACGGCTCTGGCCATGCCCTCTTCGCCCAGCGTGTTCTCTATGAAGTCCTTGACCTCGCGGCCGCGTTCGCCGATCAGGCCGACCACGATCACGTCGGCGCTGGTGTAACGGGCCATCATGCCGAGTAGCACGCTTTTGCCCACGCCAGAACCCGCAAACAGCCCCATGCGCTGGCCGCGTCCCACGGTCAGCATGGCATTGATGGCGCGCACGCCGACATCCAGTACCGCATCGATGGGCGCGCGGGTCAGCGGATTGACGGGCTCTGCGTTCAGGGGGACTTCACGCTCAAAGTCGAGCGGACCCAGGCCATCCAGGGGCCGGCCCGCGGCATCGACGACCCGGCCCAGCATGCCGGTACCGACCGGCAGGCGTTTGGTCCTGGGGCCGGCGCCGCTGCCGTGGCCGGCAGGTGACTCCAGCGCGTAGACGCGGGCGCCCGGCAACAGGCCGTCGACCGCGCTGAGCGGCATCAGCAGGATGCGGTCCCCGGCAAAACCAACCACCTCCGCATCGGCGGTTTTTTGCGGGTAGCCTGGCGGCAATTCAATCAGGCAGTCGCTGCCCACGGGCAGGCGCAGGCCGACCGCCTCCAGCACCAGCCCGACGGCGCGTGTCAGCCGGCCATAAGTGCGTATCGGGGCGTCCTTGCCAAGGGCAACGCGGGCCTCGCCCAGCACGCCCTGCCATGCTTTCAGATGCGGATTTGCGGTGGCCGGCCCGGGCAAGTCAATCATGCGGGCCGGCGGGTGTTGTTGCGCCAATCGGTGCGAGTGCCGCCGTGACCCGCTCCCAGCGCGTCTCCAGCGTCGCGTCCTGCTCACCGCTGGCCGCCAGTGCCCGGCAACCGCCGCGCTGTATCTGGCCGTCCACGCGTATGCGCCAGCCGGCGCCCTGCAGGTCTTCCTTCAGATGCTCCTTGACCAGCGCGGCATCGTCGGGGTGCAACAGTAATTGCGGTGCGCCGGACAGCGCCGGCTCGGCATGCAGCAGCGCCCGCACCACCGGTAAGATGGCTTGTGGGTCCGCGGCCAGGCTTTGCCCGACGATGTGCCGGGCAATGTCCATTGCCAGTGCCAGCAGGTCTTGCGCCACCGTGCGTTCGGCTGTACGCAAGGCGGCCGGCATGGCCACGGCCAGCGCATGCAGGTTGGCGGCCTGTTCCCGGACGGCGGTCAGGCCCGCGGCATGGCCTGCGGCCTGTCCGCGTTCGTAACCCATGGGGTAGCCCAGTGCTTCACCTGCCGCCTGCGCCTCGTTTCGCAAACGCGCCAACTCGGCCTCATCGATCAGCAAGACAGGCTCAAACGGCGCCACCACGGGTTCGGGCGCGGCGGTTGTTTCTTCTGCCTCGCGAAGGCCGTCCAGTGCCTCCTCCGCGAAGGCGTTCATTTCCCAGCGCTGCCAGGCGGTCAGCGACTCCCTGGGCCCGGTGGCCGGGCGTTTGGCCGCGGCACCCGGTAAAAACCGGCCGGCGTCCGGCGCGCGTGACGGCATGGGCCTGTCATACATAGGAGTCATCGCCTTTCTCGGCAAGCACGATATCGCCGGCATCGGCCAGGCGGCGCACGATCTGCAGGATGTTCTTCTGTTCGGCCTCGACCTGCGAGACCCGCACTGGGCCGCGCATTTCGATGTCCTCGCGCAGCATTTCGGCGGCACGCTGCGACATGTTCTTGAGGAATTTGTCGCGCAGTTCCTGCGGCGCGCCTTTCAGGGCAATGATCAGTGATTCCGACTCCACTTCCTTGAGCACCAGCTGGATGCCGCGGTCCTCGAGCCCGAGCAGGTTCTCGAACAGGAACATCTCGTCGATCATCTTTTGCGCCAGCAGTTCGTCGTGGTCGCGCACATGCTTGATCACGCTTTCTTCCGAGGCGCTGCCCATCATGTTGACGATCTCCGCCGCCGCCCGTATGCCGCCCAGGCGGCTGCGCTTGACGCCTTCACCCGACAGCATGCTGGTTAGCACTTCGGTCAATTCCTTGAGCGCCGCCGGCTGCACGCCGCCGAAGGTGGCCACGCGCAGCACCGCATCGTGGCGCACGCGTTCGGGGAGCTGCTCCAGCACCTCCGCGGCCTTGCCGCGATCGAGGTGGACCAGCAGCGTGGCGATGATCTGCGGATGCTCGTCGCGAATCAACTCGACGATTTCCGTGGCCTCCAGGTGGTTCAGGCGTTCCATGCCGCTGGCCGAGTCGTTGGGCTGGAAAATGCTCTCCAGCAGGTCCGCGGCGCGGTTGTTGCCCAGCGCCTTGTTCAGCACGGCACGCAAATAGCTGCCCGAGTCCAGGTGCAGGGCCGAGTACTGTTCGGTTTCCAGCCGGAACTCCTCCAGCACGACGTCGACCTCGTCGCGCCTGACCTGTGTCAGTGCCGCCATGGCTTCGCCCATGGCCTGGACTTCGGCTTGCGACAGGTGCTGCAGGACACTGCCGGCTGCTTCCTCGCCCAGCGACATCAACAGGATGGCGCTTTTTCTGATACCTGCTTCATCCAACATTTTTAGTCATCCAGTGCTTGATCAGCATGGCCACCATGCGCGGGTCTGAACTGGCCGTCTCCTTTGCATACTGGAGATTGCCCTGATGGCGCTGGGCCTGCCGTTCCTGTGCCTGGGCCTGCTGCTCGGTGTTCTCAGGCGGTGCTTTATCCGTGACGGCCACGGGCGGCATGGCCGCCACGGGTGCCTGCAGGTGTTTGCGCAGCAAGGGCCGCAGCACGGCCAGCCACAACCACAGGGCCAGCATGCCCAGCAGCAGGTACTTGCCCAGGGATTTGGCCATGTCGATGTTTTCAGGCTGCTTCCACAGGGGCAGGTCGGCAAGAATGTCGCTGTCCGGTGCGAACGGGCTGTTCACCACATTGAGCGAGTCGCCGCGCTCCGCGCTATAGCCCATGGCCTCCTTGACCAGGTTGTTGATCTGCGCCAGTTCGGTGGCCGACAGCGCCTGCGCCCCGCGTTTGCCCTGGGCGTTGACGGTGTTGCGATAGTTGACCACCACGGCCACCGACAGGCGCTTGACGCCGCCGGCACCCTGCTGCGTGTGGCGTATGGAGCGGTCCACTTCGTAGTTGGTGGTCACGTCCTTGCGCGCCGTACCCGAGCCGCCGCTGCGGACGGCCAGGCCGGTGCCGCCCAGCTCCGTGCTCATCTTGAGCTGGTCCGCGCCCGGTGTGCCCGGCCTGGCCTGGCCGGGCGGCGGGTTGACGATGGGGGCCACCGGATTGGCCGGCGGCTGGTTGCTCAGCGCACCCGGCACGCCGCCGGGCGGTGTCGCGCCCTGCTGGCTGGATTCGCTCGATTGCTGGCTGCGGATGGCCGCGTTGCCCGGGTCCTGGTTGGGCCGGTATTTTTCATCGGTGTTTTCCATCGTCGAGAAGTCAATGTCCGCCGCCACCTGGGCGCGAACATTGGTGGCCCCGACGATGGGCAGCAAGATGGCTTCAATGCGGCGGATGTAACCCTGCTCGATTTCGTGCGTGTATTTCAGCTGGCTCACGTCAAGCCCGCGCGCACCGGCGTTTGCCGCTGACAGCAGGTTGCCGGCCTGGTCCACCACGGTAATGCTTTTGGCCGAGAGCTCGGGCACGCTGCTGGAGATCAGGTGCACGATGGCGCTGATCTGGCCCTCGTCAATGCTGCGCCCGCGGTGCAGCGACAGGACCACCGAGGCGCTGGGTTTTTTCTGGTCACGCACGAACAGCGAGGGTTTGGGCAGCGCCAGGTGCACACGTGCCGACTCGACGGCGGAGATGGAATTGATCGAGCGTGCCAGCTCGCCTTCCAGGGCGCGCTGGTAATTGACCTGTTCGGCGAACTGGCTGGTGCCGAATTTCTGGTTGTCCATCAGCTCGAAGCCGACGGTTCCGCCCTTGGGCAAACCCTGGGAAGCCAGGCGCAGGCGCGCTTCCGGCACCTTGCTGTTTGCTACCAGCAGGGCCGCGCCGCCCTCGGTGAACTTGTAGGGGATGTTCATCTGCTGGAGCGAGGCGATGATGGCGCCGCCATCGCGGTCCGACAGGTTGCTGTACAGCACGCCATAGTCCGGCGCGCGGCTCCACAGCCACAGCGCGGCCACGGCGGCCACCGCGGCTGAGGCACCGATCATCAGGGGCAGTTTGGGGTTGGCGCGCAGTTGCTCCAGCAAGGGCCGGATAGCGGGCCTTGCCGCGTTTGCGGCTGATGCAGTGGAACTCATGCGCTTACCTGTTTGCCGCGCCAGCGCACGGGTGACCGGTGCCGGTGGCATGCGAAGCGCTGGGGTGCCTGCGCGGCAGAACGACTGATGACATACGGCTTTATTGCTAATAGGGAAGGGCAAGAGGCTGGCCCGGCAATCCGGCCCAGGCACCCCCAGCCTTGCGGGTAATTGTCCGAGCGCCGCACAACGCTTGATCGCCTGAATAACCGGGGGTTTTGCCGTCTTTTGGCGCGATGCCGGGGGCGGGTGGCTGGTACGCTTCAAGCCCTGAATCAGTGTCAGTGCGTATTAGTAACAGGCAAGCAACAGGCGCGCAGGCGCCGGAAAAAACACCATGGCGATAACGGCAATCGAATCTGTTTTGCAGCAAATGCGGGCCCTGGCTCCGATGATGGAAGGCGCGCCAGCGGCCGGCGCCGAGGTGTCGGCTGGCGGTTTTGCCGGTGAGCTGAAGAAGTCGCTGGCCCGCATCAGCGACACCCAGGAGCATGCCTATGGCCAGGCCGAAGCGTTTGAGCTGGGCAAACCCGGCGTTGCGCTGAATGACGTGATGGTGGATATGCAAAAGGCCAACATCGCTTTTCAGACTGGCTTGCAGGTGCGCAACCGGCTGGTTCAGGCCTACCAGGAAATCATGAACATGCCGGCCTGAGTTTTGCTCCTGTATTGATAGCTGGTTGCGCATATTCCATGGGCTTAAAGGCATTTTCTTTTTGAAATCTGTCGGCTGCGTGATGTTGTCCGGTTTTGCTTGGCATGTCTGTGGGCATGGCCGGCGTGAAGTTGTGGGTGGTGATGGCTGAGCGGGTTTTCTGGAGTATTTTTTTGCGAATGGCCCCTAAAGGTTTTTTGGACATCGGCCGATAACCTGAATAACGGTGGCTTGCAGACTGTTTTGGCAGGCAAGGCCAGCGTGACGGCAAGTTAGCCGGAGTTCACAAACTTTGTAATCAGGAGTCCCTCATGGCATCAGTCATCAATACCAATTCACTCTCGCTGCTCACGCAGAACAACCTTGTCAAATCACAGTCGTCGCTGAACACCGCGATCCAGCGCCTGTCTTCCGGCCTGCGCATCAACAGCGCCAAGGACGACGCTGCAGGCCAGGCCATCGCCAACCGCTTCAGCGCCAACATCAAGGGCCTGACGCAAGCCCAGCGCAACGCCAACGACGGCATCTCGCTGGCGCAAACCACTGAAGGCGCGTTGAACGAAATCAACACCAACCTGCAACGCATCCGCGAGTTGTCGGTGCAAGCCGCCAACGGCTCGAACTCCGGCGCCGACAAGGCTTCGATCCAGGCTGAAATTACCCAGCGCATGGCTGAAATCGACCGCACGTCGTCGCAAACCGACTTCAACGGCACCAAGGTGCTGTCTTCATCGGCCAAGACCCTGAACATTCAAGTCGGTGCCAACGACGGTGAAACCATTTCCATCGGCCTGAAGGAAATCAGCGCCAAGACCCTGGGCATGCAAAACTTCAACGTGAGCGGCCCGACTGCCACCGCTGCAACCACCTTTGCCGGTACGACCACGGCTGCGGCAGAAGTACCCTCGACTGCCCAGCTGCAAGGCTTTTACGGCGCGACAACCGCTGTCACCACGACGGCTGTCACGGAAAAAACCACCGACACCCTGTCGACCGCCCTGGGCCTGGCCGCAGGCGGCGCAAAGCTCACCGGAACAGCCGTGACCGACAAAAACGGCACCCTGTATGCGGAAATTGAAATCAAACCAGCTTCCGTTGGCGAAGCGGCTTCCCTGGTCAACCAGGGCTTTACCGGCGCAACCAACGGCACCTCCATGTTCCGTTATGTGGCGCTTGACCCGCAATCGGCTGACACGACGACGACGGCAGGCACCGCCGCCTTTGCTGTCGATACGTCGAAGATCACGGCCGCCAGCATGAGCACGGGTGGCACCGCCAACCCATTGGCCGCCATCGATGCCGCACTGAAAAAGGTGGATGACCTGCGCGGCGATCTGGGCGCGGTGCAAAACCGTTTTGACTCGGTGATCTCCAACCTCGGCACCACGGTCACCAACCTGTCTTCCTCGCGTTCGCGCATTGAAGATGCGGACTACGCGACCGAAGTGTCCAACATGACGCGCTCGCAGATCCTGCAGCAGGCAGGTACCTCGGTGCTGGCCAAGGCCAACCAGTCGACCCAGGGCGTGATGGCACTGCTGCAGTAAGCAGGCGTATTCGTCAGCGGCTGGCCGCTGACGCTGGTGCAGGCGGCGGCTTGGGGTCGCCGCCTGCAACCAGGAGAAGAAGGTCAGGCAGTCAGGCTAGAACAGTTCGATTGCGCTGCCCGGTCCCGCCTGGTGCGTTTCCAGGCGTGAGCGGACAGCGTCTTTGACGGCAGGGTGAAAGATGTTGATTTCAAGGGTTCCGGTCAATGTGGGCGATGGCTTGCATCGCGCTCAGCAACAGGGCCTGGAAGTGGTGCGGCCGGTAGCCGGCGTTACTGCTTTCAGGCTCAATGAATAGAAAAATCAGGAATTAATATGGCTGCAGTTTCCTCTCTTGGCGTCGGCTCGAATCTGGACTTGACTTCCTTGCTGGCAAACATCAAGTCCGCCGAACAGGCGCCGCTGGTCGCGCTTCAGCAGCAGCAAAGGAGTTATACGTCCAGGCTGTCGGCATACGGCCAGCTCAGCAGCGCTTTGAGTGTGCTGCAGACAGCAGCGGCGGCACTGGCCAAACCAGAGCTGTTCCAGGGCGTCAAGGCCGGCTCGACGGCTTCCGATGTGTTGACGGCCTCGGCGCTGTCGACTGCGCAGAACGGCAGCTATGCTGTCAACGTGGCGCAACTGTCGCAGGCGCAGTCGCTGGCGGCGGCGGGTGTCGCCAGCACCACCAGTGCGATTGGCGGCGGTACGGTGACGATTGAGTTCGGCAACATTTCCGGCGCCGCGCCGGACCCGGTGAGCGGCAAATATACCGGTGCGACTTTCACCGCGGACGCCAGCCGCACCGCGGTGCCCGTCAGCATCAATGCCAACAGCACGCTGGCGGACATTCGCGATGCCATCAATGGCAGCGCGGCCAGCGGCGTGACGGCCTCGATAGTCAACGACGGCAGCGCCACGCCGAACCGGCTGGTGTTGACCTCCAGACAAACCGGCGAAGCCTCTAGCATGAAGATCACGGTCACCGGCGATGCGGCCCTGTCGGGTTTGCTGGCGAATGACCCGGCGGGCTTGCCTGCAGACCAGAACCTGCAGCAAACCGCCGCCGCGCAAAACACCAAATTGACGGTGAACGGCATTGCCGTCACCAGCGCCACCAACAGCGTGGCGGGGGCGGTTCAGGACGTCACCATGACCGTGTCCAAAATCGGTAGCAGCACCCTGTCGGTGCAAAAGGATACAGGCGGCGTGCAAAACGCGGTCGCTGCTTTTGTGAATGCCTACAACAGCTTGCAGGGCGTCGCCAAGCAATTGACTGCGTTTGATGCCAGCAGCAAGTCGGGGGCGGTTTTGATGGGCGATTCGACCCTGCGCAATATCCAGGTGGGTATCCGTTCGGCGCTGACAGCCGCGCAGTCCGACGATGGCAATGGTCTGACGATGCTGTCGCAGATTGGCGTGTCCTTCCAGAAGGACGGCACGCTGGCGCTTGATTCGACCAAATTGACGGACGCACTGGGCAGCAGGATGAGCGGTGTGGCCAATCTGTTTTCAGGTGGCGCCGGCGGTTACGGCGCCAAGATGTCGGCATTGATTACCGGCTATACCGAGACCACGGGTGGCGCCCTGGCCGTGGCGACCAAAGGCATCAATACGACCCTGGACTCCCTGGCGAAACAGTACTCGTCCACGTCGGACCGGGTCGATGCCACGGTGGCGCGCTACAAGGCCCAGTTCACGCAACTGGACGTGCTGATCAGCAGCATGACCCGGACCAGCACCTATCTGACGCAGCAATTCGATGCCTTGAACAACAACTCCAAATAAGGTCTTCCCATGTACACCTCCCAAGTGGCTGGCACAGGCGCCGGCAGTTATGCCCGGATAGGCCTGGAGTCAGCGGCCATGAGTGCTTCCCCGCACCAGCTGATCACCATGCTGTTTGACGGCGCCAAAACGGCCATCGCCATGGCGCGTCACCACATGGCCGGCCGGGAGCTGGCCGCCAAAGGCAAGGCCATCTCCAAGGCCATCAATATCGTGAACAACGGCTTGAAAGCCAGTCTGGATGCGGAAGCCGGGGGGGCCGCCGGCGCTGAACTCGTGGCGAACCTGTCGGCGCTTTACGACTACATCGGCCAGCGCCTTTTGTATGCCAATCTGCGCAACGACCCCGCGCTGCTCGATGAGGCCGACCGCCTGCTGGACAACATCAGCTCCGCATGGCGCGAGATCGATCCCCAAAAACCCGGCCTGCTGCCGGAGGCCGCGAATGGCCCGGCAAGCCAGCGATTTTCAGCGGGGGCCTGAGATGGGATCACAAAGCGAGGTCCTTCATTGCTACGAGCAACTGCTGCCGCTGACGGCACGCATGCTGGAGCTGGCGCGCGCGCGCGAATGGGGCGCCCTGCCGGGGCTTGAGGCGCGGTGCAGCGCCATCATTGAGCGGCTGAAAGTCACGGAGCCGCTGGAGCAGCTCGATGATGCGCAGCGCCTGCACAAATACCGGCTGCTCAGCCGCCTGACAACGGATCGTGACGCCATTGTGGGCATTGTCGGCCCCCAGCTTGCGCAACTGGGCGCCACGCTGGAGAGCCTGCGGCGCAGCCGCGGCCTGAACCAGACCTACGGCCAATAGGGCCGGGATGCACGCATGAATGTTGTTGCGCCCCTTGTTGACACGCTGCAGGCGTTGAAACGGCTCAGCGATATTGCCGGCCCGGGGGCCATTCCCGGGGCCGGTAAGGTCGTCAATGATGTCCGCCTGCCTTCGCGCGCCGCGTTGCAGCAACTGTTGGGCGCGGATCTGGGGGGCGCGCACGAGTTGACGCAGGCACGGCTGGCTTCGCGTTTTGGCGAGGCCACCACATTGAGTGTGGCGGCACGCGCCATCAGCGCCATTCTTGGTGCCGCTCCTGATGATGTGGCCGGGGTACGTGGTGCGTCCCCGGTATGGGCCGCCGCCACCACGCCGCAGCCTGCGCAGCTGGCGGGTGCCCTGGCGCGTGTGGTGGCGACCAGCGGGTTGTTTTACGAATCGCATTTGCAGCAGTTTGCTGCGGGAACACGGCCCCTGATGCTGTTGGCGCAGGAGCCGCAGGCCAGGCTGGGCCCGCTCGCCAGCACCCGCCCCGAACTGTTTGCGCCTGTACAGGGTAATGGGGCTGAATGGCTGAACCCGGCCGCGAAAAACGTGGTGACGCTGACCGCGGCGATGGTGTCCGCATTGGCTGCTGCAGCCTCCAGCGCAGAAGCGGGAGAGGCCGCCAGTGCTGTACCCGCAACGGCCGGGCAAACGCCACAATCGCCGGCCACCGCCGGCTCGCAGTCCGTGCGTACCGGCGGCATGCCGGAGCTGCAAGCCGTGCCGGAGGGACCGCGGCCAGGTCCGGTGGGCCGGGTGGAGGCCGCTTACGGGGCCTTGCGCGCCGCAGATGGTGCCGCTCCCATGGGGACCGCAGGCAAAGCGGGCGGCCCCGAGGGCTTGGATGATGCGCCGGTACAGCAGAGCCGGTCGACGGCTTCAGGCCTGGCCCGGCATGGCGAGTCTGCCGGCAACACGATTCACCCCGAAGCGGTGTCTTTGGTGCGTCAGCAACTGGATGTGCTGGCCATGCCGGTGTTCCGCTGGAATGGCGAGATGTGGCCTGGCGTACCCATGCAGTGGGATATCCGTGAGGAACAGGCGCCGGGTGATATGCCGGCAGGCGCTGAGGCCGATTCGGCCCCGCGCAGCTGGAGTACCCGCCTGGCCATCAAGCTGCCCAGGCTGGGAGAGGTCGAAGTGCGCCTGAGCCTTGCCGGCGCCACCCTGCAGCTGCAGCTGGGAGCCCGCGAGGCAGCCACCGTGGGCCTGCTTGGTGAGGGGGGCAAGGCGTTGCCCGCACGCCTGGGGGATTTGGGCTTGCAACTGGCCGGGCTGCAGGTGGGGGCTTTGCCGGCGCTGGCGCCTGCGCCGCAACAAGAGCAGAAGGACGCCCATGCCAGCTAATGCCGTGGACGAGGCGTTGAGGGCGCAGGGGCGGCCGGACAGGCCCAGCGCCATCGCGCTTTCCTATGCCGACAGGTGCAAGGCGCCCATCGTGGTGGCCAAGGGTTACGGTGCGGCAGCGGATGCGATTGTCCAGTGCGCGCATGACAACGGCCTGTATGTGCACGCCTCGCCGGACCTGGTCAAGCTGCTCATGCATGTGGACCTGGACGAACAGATCCCGCCACAGCTGTATGTGGCTGTGGCCGGTGTGCTGGCGTGGCTGTACCAGCTTGAAACCGCATCCAGCGGCCAGGCCGGCAGGACGGATTCTTAGACTAATTACGACAAAAGATCAAGTAATTCTGGCTTTTCATATTTGTTTAATTTAATAAAATCGATGTTTATTTGAAACAAAATTGATAAATATGTATATATCTTGTTAAATTTGATAGAAACATGTTAAAAATCACCACTTGGAGATCGTGGTATTCCGTATTACCCGATCCCCTGAGGCGGTGGGGTTTTATGCAATTTGCCCATATCCGCCAAGTACAAATTGTCAAAGAACTAGGAGTGCAAATTGGTTGAGACTGGTAATGCCAACGAAATTGGTGATTTGAATTTGGCCTACTTGCTGCTGGCGCAGCGGCTGGTAAGGGAAGATCTTGCGACCGCCATGTTCCGCCTCGGTTTGAGCCGGGAACTGGCCGACCTGCTCGGAAACCTGTCCTTGTCGCAGATTGTCAAGCTGGCTGCGTCCAGCCTGCTGTTGTGCCGTTTCAGGTTTGATGATCATCCTGTCCTGTCGGCATTGACGAGTGACGGGAAAAACCTGGCATTGCAGCAGGCGCATGCCGCCATCCTTCTTTCAGGGCAGCAGATCGAGGTGGCGCAGTGATGCTGAAGCTTGAGCGTGCCGGGGCTGGCCGTTTCCTTTTTTGCGATGGCGACCGTCATGGCGACTAAAAGCGTCATTCACGACGCCCGTGAAATCCATCTTGCGATTGACCTGATCAAGCTCGGTGCACGCCTGCAGTTCCTGGAGGCGGAAACCAGCCTGAGCCGGGATCGCCTGATCAAGCTGTACAAGGAAATCAAGGGTGTCTCGCCGCCCAAGGGCTTGCTGCCGTTCTCCACCGACTGGTTCATGACCTGGCTGGCCAATATCCACTCGTCGATGTTCTACAACATCTACCGGTTCATGGTGACCCACGGCGGTTGCACGCGGATTGCTGCCGTTATCAAGAGCTACCGGCTGTATCTGGAGCAGGTGGCGCAGCAGGGGGGCGAGCCCGTGCTTGATTTCACGCGGGCGTGGACGCTGGTGAGGTATTTCGACAGCGACATGTTGCAACTGAGCACCTGCACCCGCTGCACCGGACTGTTTGTCGCACATGCGCACGACCCGCAGCGCAATTACGTGTGTGTGTTGTGCCGCCCGCCGTCACGCGCCGGCAAGACACGCAAGGTCAGCCGCGATGTGCCTGCAGAAACCCCTCGCGCAGTCGGCGCGAACCGGCCGGTGCCGTCACCCTCGCAATGGCTTGCGGACGTGATGAATGGGGCGCGCGCCTGATGGGCCGCAGCCTGGCCTGGCGTTTTCTTTCCTCAAGGTCTTTTAGCGGGAGTTCCTGGTGCTTGTAATTGTTGGCTATCTGGTGGTGTTGGCATCCGTATTTGGCGGGTATGCGCTGATGGGCGGGCATTTCGGCGTATTGTTTCAGCCCCTTGAGTTGCTGATGATTGCCGGCGCCGCGCTGGGCGCGTTTGTGACGGGCAACGATGGCAAGACCATTCGGGCCACGATGAAGGTGCTTCCCCAATTGCTGCGCAGCTCAAAAAAACGCGACAAGGCGCTTTATATGGAGCTTCTTGCCCTGCTGTATGTGCTTTTGTCGAAAGGGCGCAAGGACGGCATGCTGGCGCTTGAGGCGGACATCGACGATCCGCAGGCCAGCGCGTTGTTTGCGCCCTATCCGCAGATTCTGGGCGATGCGCGTGTCATGGAATTCATGACCGACTACCTGCGCCTGGTGATCAGCGGCAACACCGACCCTTTCGAAATAGAGCAATTGATGGAGCATGAGCTCGAAACCTACAAGCATGAGGGCGAAGTGCCGGCGCACAGCCTGACCCGGGTCGGTGATGCCTTGCCGGCGCTTGGCATTGTGGCGGCCGTGCTGGGGGTGGTGCATGCGCTGGCGTCCGCGGACTTGCCGCCAGCTGTCATGGGCGAGCTGATTGCCCATGCGATGGTGGGCACCTTTCTGGGCATCCTGCTGGCCTATGGTTTTGTTTCGCCGCTGGCCTCGCTGATTGAGCACAAGGTGGCGGAGTCGCTGAAGGTCTACCAGTGCATCAAGGTGACGCTGATGGCCAGCCTGAACGGTTACGCGCCGCAGCTGGCTGTGGAGTTCGGCCGGAAGATCCTGTATTCGACGGAGCGGCCCTCGTTTATGGAACTGGACGGGCACGTTCGCGAAGTGAAAAACCGTTAAGACGCGACCGACTGAACTTTTATGAGCGGCGCTGCCCCCCGAATCATCATCAAACGGCCAGTCATGGCCGCGGCCCATCATGGCGGAGGCTGGAAGATCGCCTATGCCGATTTCATGACGGCCATGATGGCTTTTTTCCTGGTCATGTGGCTGCTGGCTATTTCCACGCCCAAGCAGCTGGCGGGCATTGCCGAGCATTTCAAGATGCCGCTCAAGGTGGCGGTCAGCGGGGGCGAGAAAAGCAGCCTCAGTTCCAGTGTGATCCCAGGCGGCGGCGCCGACCCCATGCATGTGCAGGGCGAAGTCAAACAATCAGACAATGAAAAAAACGATGCGGATGATCTCGAGCGCCTTGACGGCCTGAAAAAGCAGCTGGACGAAATGATTGAGGCCAGCCCGGTGCTCAGGCAATTCCGTCCCCAGTTGCTGATCGACATCACCCAGGAAGGTTTGCGTATCCAGATTGTGGACAGCAGCAACCGGCCCATGTTCGACCGTTCCAGCGCCATTGTGGTGTCCTATATGCGCAGCATCCTGCGGGAGATTGGCCCGGTTCTCAACCAGCAGACCAACAAGATCACCTTGTCCGGCCATACCGATGCAACGCAGTACACGCAGGGCGACAAGTCCTACAGCAATTGGGAGTTGTCGGCCGACCGGGCAAACGCTTCACGGCGTGAACTGATTGCCGGTGGCATGCAGGACGCAAAAGTGTTGCGTGTCATGGGTGTCGCCTCGAGCATGCACTTGAACCAGGACGATCCCTTTGCGCCGGTCAATCGCCGCATCAGCATTGTGGTGCTCAACCATCGCGCCCAGGCGGAAATAGAGCGCGCCAATGCGGCCAACCCCGTCAGTGTCATCAACGCCGGCATGAAGCCGGCCGCGCCGCGGCAGGACCCCAAAGGGCAATCCGCGGCCAACCTCTCGCTCAACCAGCATGGAAACCGTAGCTGATGAAAACACACACAATTTTGGTGGTCGACGATTCGGCCGTGATGCGGCAACTGGCCTCGGAGATCCTGGAGACCGGAGGCTACCAGGTCTTGCTGGCCAGGGATGGGGAGGGTGCATTGGCGCAGGTCCGCAAGGGAGGGGTTGATCTGGTCCTGACCGACTGGACCATGATTCCCATGGATGGCGGTGAATTGACGCGGCAGTTGCGCCAGCTGACGTCCGAGACGCCCATGCCCATCCTGGTGCTGAGCACGGGCCATAGCGAAGCCAGCAAGGCCGAGGCCAGGAAGGCGGGCGCCAACGGCTGGCTTTGCAAGCCTATCGAGCCGGAAACACTGCTGGCCGTGGTCGGCAGCCTGATGCGCGTGGCTGAACCTTGAGTGCCTGATCATCCCCCGTTTCAAGATGGCGTGCCGACCGCACCGCACATGAACAGTTAGCCGGGGCTGGACGAAAGACGCCGCAGGCCGTACCCCAAAAGAGAAGAACACGACATGGACATTACCCAGTTTTACCAGGCATTTTTTGAAGAAGCCGATGAGTTGTTGGCGGAGATGGAGCAACTGCTTCTGGGGCTGGATCCGCAGACCCCGGACAGCGAGCACCTCAACGCGATATTCCGGGTCGCGCATTCGATCAAGGGCGGTGCCGCCACCTTTGGTTTTACCGCCCTGACCGACACCACCCACCTGGCCGAGAACCTGCTCGACCGCGCGCGCCATGGCGAACTGAAATTGACCACCAAGATGATTGACGCTTTTCTGGAGACCAAAGACGTGTTGCAAAAACAATTGAGCGCCTATAGGGATGGCGGTGAGCCCGAGCCGGAAATGGTCGCGCGCATCTGCGCCGTGCTGCGGCAGCTGGCGCTGGAAAGCGGCGCTCCCCCGGCCTTGCCCGCCACGCCTGCCCCCGCCGCTCCGGCGGCAGCCCCCGCGGCTGTCGTCCCGGCACCGGAGCCGGTCGCCGGCGCGGCGGCGGGCGCTGCCCTGAAAGTGCATTTTTCAAAAGTCTCTGAAAACGACCGCAAACTGCTCAGCGAGGAAATGGCCAACCTGGGCACGGTGGTGGCAGAAACCCAGACCGACAGCAGCCTGACCATCTGGCTGGAAACGGCCTGTGATGCCGATGACCTGATTGCGGTGTGCTGTTTTATTGTTGAAGCCGGGCAGATCGACATCAGCACCCATCCGGCCCCTGCGCCTGAAGCCGGGCCAGGGGCTGTGGAGCCGGACGCTCCGGCGATTGAGCCTGCGCCTGCTGCGGCGATGGTGGATGCCCCCGCGCTGGCGGGTGCCGCCGCCGTGACGGCGGTGGCCGCGGCGGCCAACGGCAAGGAGTCCAGCTCCATCCGCGTGGATGTTGAAAAGGTCGACCAGATCATCAACCTGGTTGGCGAACTGGTGATCACCCAGTCGATGCTGACGCAAACGGCATCCAGCCTGGACCCGGTGCTGCATGAGCGCCTGCTCAGCGGCATGGGGCACCTGGAGCGCAATGCGCGCGACCTGCAGGAGTCGGTGATGTCGATCCGTATGATGCCCATGGACTATGTGTTCAGCCGCTTCCCGCGCCTGATACGCGACCTGTCCGCCAAGCTGGAAAAACAGATACAGTTGATCACCGTCGGCAAGGAAACCGAACTCGACAAGGGCCTGATAGAGCGCATCATCGACCCTATCACCCACCTGGTGCGCAACAGCCTGGACCACGGCATTGAGGGGCCGGAGCAACGCGTCATGGCCGGCAAGGACCCGGTCGGCCGCCTGACGCTTTCCGCCCAGCACCAGGGCGGCAGCATCGTGATCGAGGTCAAGGACGACGGTGGCGGCCTGGTGCGGGAAAGAATCATCGCCAAGGCGCTCCAGCAGGGCATGGCGATCAGCGAGAACATTTCCGATGAAGAGGTCTGGCAGCTGATTTTTGCGCCGGGTTTTTCCACGGCCGAAACCGTGACCGATGTGTCCGGCCGCGGCGTGGGCATGGACGTGGTCAAGCGCAACATCCATGAAATGGGCGGCCACGTGGAAATCGCCTCCACGCGGGGCAAGGGCACGACCATCCGCATCGTGCTGCCGCTGACGCTGGCCATACTGAACGGCATGTCGGTCAAGGTCGGCAACGAGGTGTATATCCTGCCCCTGAACTATGTCATCGAGTCCCTGCAGCCGCTGGCCAGGGATGTCCATTCGATCACCAGCGATGAACATGTCATGCATGTGCGGGGCGAGTACCTGGCGCTGATCGAGCTGCACAAGCTGTTTGAGGTTCCGGGTGCGGTGCTCAACCCCATGCAGGGCATTGCGGTGATCGTGCAGGCCGATGGCGGGCGCTTCGCGCTGCTGGTTGACCAACTGGTGGGCCAGCACCAGGTGGTGGTCAAGAATCTTGAAACCAACTACCGCAAGGTGCCGGGCATTTCCGCCGCGACTATCCTGGGTGACGGCAACGTCGCCTTGATTATTGATGTGGTGGCGGTGCAGCGGACCAACCGCGAGAAAGCCGTCCAGCGGGCTGCGGCCCCGCAGTGAATGCCGGCATGAGGTGAAACAGACCTACATACAGGGATCAAAAAGCTGCTCATAATGAGGGACTGTTTAACCATCGGAGCGTTCGATGCTGTACAAATTCAAATCAAAAAATGCCGGCGACGTGATCATGCTGGAGCCCAATGGCCGCAAGGTGCTGGAGATCATAGGCAAGGATGCCGGACCCAAGGGCATCATCCTGCCCGAGCAGATGCCGGCCGCGATTGCGGCGCTGCAGGCGGCCATCACATTTGAGGAGTCCAAGGATGAGAACCATGACGATGCTCACGTGCCGGGTGACGGCCTGGGTTTGCGCCAGCGCGCCATGCCCTTCATAGACATGCTGCAGCGCAACTATCAGTCTGGCGATGACGTGGTCTGGGGCGTATAGAGCGTCTAAGTAGGTCATTTGACGCGGTAGAAACAAAAAAGCCCTGTTGTCAGGGCTTTTTGCATGGGGTGTTGCAAGCCTGCCGTTTCAATCGACCTTGGCGCCCGAGGCTTTCACCACCTGGGCCCACTTGCGGTGCTCGGCATTGATAAAGGCGGTGAACTGCTGTGGCGTGTCGCCGCCCGGGATGGCGCCTTGCGCCAGCAGTTTTTCCTTGATCGCCGGTGTGCCCAGGGATTTTGTGACCTCCTGCTGTACCCGGTTGACGATATCCGGCGGTGTGCCCGCAGGCGCCAGCAGGCCAAACCAGGAGCTGGCGTCAAAACCTTTAAGCGCCGGGCCGCCGGCCTGCTCAACGGTTGGAATATCGGGCAGCGCGGCGGAACGCTGCGAGCTCGTCACGGCCAGCGCCTTGAGTTTTCCTGATTTGATGAGCTGCATGGAGGACGGCAGGTTGTCAAACATCACGTCCATGTCGCCGCCCACCATGGCCAGCAGTGCCGGGCCGGAACCGGTGTAGGGGAAATGCGTCATGTAGGTGCCACTCATGGTCTTGAACAGCTCGCCGGCCAGATGGATGGAGGTTCCGTTGCCGCTGGACGCCATGTTGAGCTTGCCGGGATTGGCTTTGGCAACGCGTATGAAGTCGGCCACATTGTTGATGCCCGCTGCCTTTGCCTTTTCGGTGTTGACGATCATCACGTTGGGCACGCCTGCCACCAGCGTGATGGGGGCAAAGTCCTTCTGCGGGTCGTAGGCCATCTTGCGGTAAAGCGCCTTGTTGATGCCGTGTGTGCCCACGGTTCCCATCAGCAGGGTGTAGCCGTCGGGCGCTGACTTGGCGACGACATCCGCGCCTATGTTGCCGCCGGCGCCGGCCCGGTTCTCCACGACAAACGGTTGGCCAAAGGCTTTGGAGAGTTCTGGCGCCATGGCGCGGGCCAGGATGTCGGTGGTGCCGCCGGGCGCGAAAGGCACCACGATCTTCACCGGCCTGGTCGGCCACGTGCCCTGCGCGGTCACGGAGGGTGCTATAAAAATAGTAGCTAACAGCGCAAAACTGGTAAGGGCCAGGCGGCGATAGGATTGAAAAATTGGCTTCAAGGGGGTCTCCGGTGCGGTGGGGGCGGTGCTGGCAGGAAAAGATACCGTGCAGCGGGCCCTGCTTCAAGAGGGTAAATCCCCGGGCATGAAAAAAGCCGCCTGGCTGGTTGGCGCAGGCGGCTTGTCAGGGAGCGCTGGCGCTTAGTCGGCGTATTTGCCGGCGGCGTCGATCACGGGTTTGAGCTTGTTGATTTCAGCGGCCACAAAGGCCTTGTGGGCCGCTGGCTCGACACGGTTGTCGGTCACCACCACGGCGCCCAGGCCTTCTTCCTTCTTGATGAAGTCGGGGTCTTTCAGCGCCAGCTTGAGGGCGGCATTGAGTTGGGCCATCACGGCGGGCGGCGTGCCTTTGGGGGCGTACAGGCCGTGCCAGATGGTCAGGTTAAAGCCCTTGAGGCCCATTTCCTGCAGGGTGGGGTAGTCCTTGAGCAACTTGTTGCCCGACAGCGGTTTTGCCGTGGTGACGGCATAGGCCTTGACGCGCCCGGCTTCAATCTGCCCGGTGGTGTTGGTGGTCTGGTCGCACATCATGTCCACCTGGCCGCCGACCAGCGCATTCATGGCCGGTGCGGTGCCGCCAAACGGAATGGTGGTCATGGCTTCCTTGGCATTGATTGCTGCCTGCCACATCAGGCCGCACAGGTGCGAGGCTGAACCCAGGCCGGCGTGCGCGATATTGAGCTTGCCGGAGTTGGCGCGAATGTAGTTTTCCAGGTCGCGGTAGTTGTTGGCGGCCAGCTGGGGCTTGCCAATAATCGTCATCGGCACTTCGTTGATCATGCCCAGGAACTCGAAATCATCGAGTGGCTTGTAAGGCAGCTTGCGGTACAGGCCGGGCGCCGCCGCCATGCCGATATGGTGCAGCAGCAGGGTGTGGCCGTCAGGGCTTGCCTTGGAAACCTTGGCCGCGCCGATCGTGCCGCCGGCGCCGTTGACGTTTTCCACCACAAAGTTGGCGCCGCCACCCATGGACTTGCGCATGGCTTCTGCCAGGTCGCGTGCAACGCGGTCGGTCGGACCGCCTGCTGCAAAAGGAACCACAAAGGTAATCGGCTTGGAGCCGGGGAAGGTTTGCGCATTGGCAAAAATGGCTGTCGCAGCAGCTGCCAGAACGAGCAGGCGTTTCATGTTTCGTCTCCTGTGTAAAAAACAGGTAAAGCTTAAGGTACGCAGCTATGCCCTGCATCGCGGGAACTACGTAAGGGCAATCCCCTTTATTCGCGGTTTTTGCGAAGGGTTATTGGTAGCTGCGGGCGTCCTCAATCACCTTGCCGTCGTTCGGCAGGCTGCCCGGCGTCACCAGCTCCACCGTACCGCGCAGCTTGGTGACGTCACGGATGGCTTCACTGATGCGCTGCTCCAGTCCTGCAGGGGGCGAGGTCGCTTCGACCCGGAACAGCATGCTGTCATTGGCCATCTCGCCGCTGACCACCAGCCTGGCCTTGAGCACTTCAGGAAAACGCCTGGCGATGGTGGCCACCTGGCCCGGGTGCACAAACATTCCCCTGACCTTGATGGTCTGGTCGGCGCGGCCCATCCAGCCCTTGATGCGCGCATTGGTGCGGCCGGTCGGGCAGCTTCCGGGCAGCACGGCAGACAAGTCGCCCGTGCCAAAACGGATCAGCGGGTAATCCGGGTTCAGGGTGGTCACCACCAACTCGCCGACTTCGCCTTCGGCTACAGGGTCACCGGTGCCGGGACGGACAATTTCCACAATCACGCCTTCATCGAGCACCAGCCCCTCGCGGGCTTCGGTCTCGTAGGCGATCAGGCCCAGGTCGGCCGAGGCATAACACTGGTAGCCGGTGATGCCGTGCGCGCCTAGCCAGTCGCGCAGGCTGGGTGGGAAAGCTTCACCGGACACCAGCGCCCGGGTGACGCTGGGCAGCGCCACCTTCATCTCGGCGGCTTTTTCGACAATGATTTTCAGGAAGCTGGGCGTGCCGACGTAACCCGCCGGCTGGAGTTCGGCCATGGCCTGCACCTGCTGCTCGGTTTGCCCGGTGCCACCGGGAAACACCGTGCAGCCCAGGGCGTGCGCGCCGGTTTCCATCATGGAGCCGGCGGGCACGAAGTGGTAGCTGAAGCTGTTGTGGATCAGCTGGCCGGGGCGAAAACCCGCGGCATACATGGCCCTGGCAATGCGCCAGTAGTCCTTGCGTGTGCCGCCCGGCTCGTAGATGGTGCCGGGGCTGGCAAATACCTGCGGCATGCCGGCGCCGTACGTCAGGGCGCTGAATCCGCCAAAAGTATTGGCGCCGCCTGCGTCGCGTTCGGCCAGCTGTCGTTCGAGGAGTTCGTGCTTGCGCGTCACTGGAAGGTGGGCCAGCGCTGTTCGCGAATTGATGGCTTGCGCATCCACGCCGGTCAGAATGGACGCGAAGGCGGCGGTGCGGGCCTGCGCATGGGCAAGCTGTTGCGGCAGCGCAGCCATCAGCGCGGCTTCGCGTTGTTCGGGACTGCGTGATTCGAGCGTGTCGTAGTGCGTTGTTGTTGTCATCTCATTCTTTTCAGATGGCCGGGTGCAGTGCGGTAAGAAGCTGGCTGTCAGTTCAAGCCGGGGCCGCGGAACTGGCTCTGCCAGGCCGCAGGCGCAGCGGCCCCCTCGGGGGGCAGGAAGCTACACGAAGTGAGCGACCATGGGGGCTCATGCCAGCCAGCGCTTGCGGCGCTTGTAGCTCTTCACGTCCTTGAAACTCTTGCGCTCGCCGCCGCCCACGCCAAGGTAAAACTCCTTCACGTCCTCGTTGCTGGCCAGGTCGCTGGCCGCGCCGTCCATCACCACACGGCCACTTTCCATGATGTAGCCGTAGTCTGAGTATTTCAGCGCCATGTTGGTGTTTTGTTCAGCCAGCAGGAAGGTGACCTTCTCCTTCTGGTTCAGGTCCTGCACGATGTTAAAAACCTCTTCGACGATCTGGGGCGCCAGGCCCATGGAGGGTTCGTCGAGCAGGACCATGCTGGGGCTGGCCATCAGCGCGCGGCCAATTGCGCACATCTGCTGTTCGCCGCCCGAGGTATAGGCCGCCTGCGAAGTGCGCCTAGTCTTCAGGCGCGGGAAATAGGCGTAGACCTTCTCCAGGTTGGCCGCAACTTCGGCCTTGCTCTTGCGGGTGTAGGCGCCTGTCAGCAGGTTTTCCTCTATGGTCAGGTGGGCAAAGCAATGCCGGCCCTCCATGACCTGCACCACGCCGCGTTGCACCAGGTCGGCCGGCGAGAGGTTTTCAATGCGCTCGCCGCGCAGCTCTATGGAGCCCTTGGTGACGGCGCCGCGCTCCCCCTGGAGCAGGTTGGAGATGGCGCGCAGCGTTGTGGTCTTGCCCGCGCCATTGCCGCCCAGGATGGCCACGATTTTTCCTTGCGGCACCTGCAGGGAAACGCCCTTGAGTACGAGGATCACGTGGTTGTAGATAACCTCTATGCCGTTGACGCTGAGAACAATGTTAGGTGTGTCCATATTTTTCCTGATCAAATGGAAGGCTTGCATGCAAGCCTTCCATTTGGCGGCTCTGGAAGAACCGCATGCCTCCCGTCTGGCGAGAAAGTTTCAAGGCAAGGACACCGCGGATCCGGCTTTGCCGGTCCGCCAGTGTCGCCACTTGAGGGGGCGGCGGCGCAGAGCGCCGCCACCGGGGGAGCCTAGCTTTGGCAGTCGGCCGCGGTACGGCGTGTCATCTTCTTGTCGGCCAGGTACTTGTCGGCCCCGGCCTTGATCATGGGCTTGAGAATCTGCTCGTCGGCCTGAATGAAGTCGGAGCTGAAGTTCCACTTGCTGCCGTCCCATGTCTGCACGCGCGCCGAGGTGGAGCCCATATGGTCAGAGCACGATGTAGACAGCGGCTGCATCACGCCCGAGAACCCCAGGGCGTCCAGACGTTTCTGGTCCAGCGCCAGGTTTTCCATGCCCCAGCGAACCTGTTCGCCGGTCATGACCTTGCCCTTGCCAAAACGCTCCTGTGCACGGCGTACGGCCTCGTTGGACAGCATCTGGATGATCACACCGCGGGTGTAGAGCACGGAGCCGACTTCATCCTTGGGGCCGGTGCCCTGGCCTTTGGCGTGCACGTATTTCAGGATGTCCTGAATCACCTTGGGCTGCTGGCCGGAGGTGTTCAGTGTCAGCGCGTTGTAGCCCTTGGCGCCTTCACCGACGTCTTTCACATCAGGTTCCGCGCCGGCCCACCACACACCGTACATCTTGTCGCGCGGGTAGCCAGTGGCCTGCGCTTCCTTGAGCGCGGTGGAGTTCATCACGCCCCAGCCCCACAGCAGCACATAGTCGGGCTTGCTCTGGCGCACTTGCAGCCAGGCTGACTTTTGTTCAACGCCAGGCGCGGTCACGGGAATCAGCTGCAAATCGAAGCCCAGCATCTTGGCGCGCTCCTGCAGCAGAGGAATGGGCTCCTTGCCGAACGGGGAGTCGTGGTAGACCAGCGTGATTTTTTTGCCCTTGAGCTTGGCCAGGCCGCCTTCCTTTTTGCCGATGTGCTGTATCAGGATGTCCGCGGCGGTCCAGTAGCTGCCCATCAGCGGGAAGTTCCATTTGAAGGCCTGGCCGTCCTGCGCGACCGACAAGCCATAACCCAGCGTGATCAGGGGCACCTTGTCGGTGGCTACCTTCTCGGTCAGTGCAAAGGTGATGCCCGTGGCTTGCGGGTCAAAAATGGCGACGCCGGGACGGCTCTTGAGGCGCTCATAACATTCCACGCCGCGGTCGGTGGCATAACCGGTTTCGCATTCCTCGTAGGTCAGCTTGACGCCGTTGATGCCGCCGTCGCGGGCGTTGATCATCTTGAGGTAGTCCTGCTTGCCGTTGGCCCATGGCACACCGTTGGGTGCATAGGGGCCCGTGCGGTAGGACAGCAGCGGAAAGAACTGCTCCTTGGCCTGGGCAAATGCGCTGGTCGTCACCATTGACGAAGCGCCAGCGGCCACTGCGGCCACTGCCAGAATCAAATTACGAATCTTCATTGTTGTCTCCTGAAAATTAAAAACCTAACACCTGAAAACCGATATCCGGATGGACACTTGAGTAAACGAACAAACTCCCTAAAGCACATCGGTAGTTGCGAGCATTTCCTGATGCGGACAACCCTGAGTCAAAACGCAGCCCACGGGCTCAGTGGGGGAAGGGCCACAAACGCAGTTTTTGTTTGGCGACCGACCACAACTTGGCCAGGCCGTGCGGCTCCACAATCAGGAACCAGACGATCAGGCCGCCAAAAATCATGAGTTCGGCATGCGACACGCCGGCCGTGCCCATTTCATAACCAAACAGGCGCGTCAGGGCCGGCAAGGCCTGGCTCAGGACAATCGGCAGGATGGTGATGAAGGCGGCGCCCAGGAAGCCGCCCAGGATGGAGCCCAGGCCGCCTATGATCACCATGAAAAGCAGGCGAAATGAAATGTCAACCGAGAACGCGGCGGGCTCCCATGCGCCCAGGTGCACAAAACCCCACAAGGCGCCGGCCACGCCGATGATGAAAGAGCTGACCGCAAAGGCGCTGAGCTTGGCGTACATGGGGCGTATGCCTATGACGGCGGCCGCGACGTCCATGTCGCGTATGGCCATCCACTCCCGGCCAATCGCGCCGCGCACCAGGTTTTTCGCCAACAGCGCAATCACCACCAGGAGGGACAGGCACAGCCAGTATTTGCTTTGTGCGCTGTCAATTGGCAGGCCAAAGACCTGAAGGTCCGCGACCGACACCGAGCCGGAGGGCGAATCGTTGGTAAACCACTTGATGCGCAGGAACATCCAGTCGCTGAAGAACTGCGCCGCCAACGTGGCGACAGCCAGGTACAGGCCTTTGACGCGCAGGCTGGGCAGGCCAAACAAAATGCCGAAGAAGGTCGCGCACAGCCCACCCAGGATCAGCGCCGGGATCAGCGGCATGCCGGGAATGCGTACAAAAAAGTTGTAGGCCCCATAGGCACCGACAGCCATGAAGGCACCCGAGCCCAGCGAGATCTGGCCGCAATAACCGACGAGGATGTTGACACCCAGTGCGGCCAGCGAAATGATCAAAAACGGAATCAGGATGGCGCGAAAGAGGTAGTCGCTGGCCAGCATGGGCACGGCCACAAATGCAAAGATCAGGAACAGGCCGATGACAACGCGGTCCTGCAGTATGGGGAAGATCTGCTGATCCGCCCGGTAGGTGGTTTTGAATTGGCCGTTTTCTCTGTAAAGCATGTTCTTGTTCTTTCAGACGCGGTCAATTATTTTTTCGCCGAAGAGACCTTGTGGCCTGAACAGCAGGAAGCCTAGCGCCAGCACATAGGCAAACCAGATCTCGATGCCGCCACCCACAAAAGGCCCCAGATAAACCTCGGAGAGTTTTTCACCCACGCCAATAATCAGTCCGCCAATGATGGCGCCCGGCACGGAGGTCAGGCCACCGAGGATGACCACAGGCAGCGCGCGCAGAGCCACGGTTGCCAGTGAAAACTGCACGCCCAGCTTGCTGCCCCAGATCATGCCGGCGACCAGCGCCACCACCCCGGCCACACACCAGACGATGAACCAGATGCGGTTAAGCGGGATGCCGATGGACTGCGCGGCCTGGTGGTCGTCCGCCACGGCCCGCAGGGCTCGCCCGGTCGCGGTTTTCTGGAAGAAGACGCTTAGCAACGCGACCAGGCCGGCGGCAATCGCCGCGGCGATCAGGTCTTCCTTGTTGATCAGAATGCCGCCCTGAAAAACAGTGTCCATGATGAAGATCGGCTCCTTGGGCATGCCGATGTCTATCTTGTAGATGCTGCTGCCAAAAAGTGTCTGGCCCAGGCCTTCCAGGAAATAGGCAATGCCCAGTGTGGCCATCAGCAGGGTGGCACCTTCCTGGTTGACGAGGTGGCGCAGCACCAGGCGCTCTATCAGCCAGGCCACCATGAACATGACGAGGCCTGCGATGGCGAAGGCAAGCACGTTGGCGAGCACCAGGCTGTTGATGCCGGTCCATTGCGGAATCCATTCGGAAAACCTGGCCATGGCCAGCGCACCAAACAACACCATTGCGCCCTGCGCGAAATTGAAGACCCCGGAGGCCTTGAAAATCAGCACAAAGCCCAGCGCGACCAGCGAATACAACATGCCGGCCATCAGGCCGCCGAGCAAAGTTTCCAGGAAAAATGCCATCAGATGCTCCAATTTTCAGCGGCGGCCGCAGAACCGGCTTCGCCGGGCTGCAGGCGGCGTCCCCTGCAAGGGGAGGGGCGGCTACGCGAAGCGAGTCCGCAACAGGGGTGTGCAAGGTTATTCATTAATGACTGGTGCCGAGGTAGGCCCGGATCACGTCTTCGTTGTTGCGTACTTCGTCGGGGCTGCCGTCGCCTATCTTTTTGCCGTAGTCCAGCACCACCACGCGGTCCGAGATGTCCATCACCACGCCCATGTCGTGCTCTATCAGCACTACGGTGGTTCCAAACTCGTCATTGACATCCAGGACAAAGCGGCACATGTCCTGCTTTTCCTCGACATTCATGCCGGCCATGGGTTCGTCTAGCAGCAGCACCTGCGGCTCCATGGCCAGTGCGCGGCCCAGGTCCACGCGCTTTTGCAGGCCGTAGGGCAACTGGCCCACGGGGGTCTTGCGATAGGCCTGGATTTCCAGGAAGTCGATGATCTTCTCCACCGCCTCGCGGTGCCTGATCTCTTCTTTTTCCGCCGGGCCTATGCGCAGCGCCTGCAGCAGCAGGTTGCTCTTGATCTTGAGGTTGCGCCCCGACATGATGTTGTCGAGCACGCTCATGCCCTTGAACAGCGCCAGGTTCTGGAAGGTGCGCGCCACGCCCATCACAGCCACCTGGTGGCTGTTCATGTGCTTGAAGGTCTGGCCGCGAAAGGTGATGGAGCCCTGCTGCGGCGAATACACGCCGTTGATGCAGTTGAGCATGGAGCTTTTGCCGGCGCCGTTGGGGCCGATGATGGCGCGTATCTCATGCTCTTTCACATTGAAGGAAATATCCGACAGCGCCTTCACGCCGCCAAAACTGAGGGAGATGTTTTTCACGTCAAGAATGACGTCGCCTATTTTTTTGGTCATTTCCAGTTCCGTTCGCACTGAGCCTGTCGAAGTGCTGTTAGCGAGAGGAGAGGGGCTTCGACAAGCTCAGCCCGAACGGTGAAAGTGCTCATGCTGCCGCCTTTACCGGTGCAAAAGTCTGGCTGTCGCTGATCTTCAGCGTGGCGCTCACGCTGCCGCTGCGGCCGTCTTCAAACTTCACGACGGTTTCAATGAATTGCTCTTTCTTGCCGCCGTAAAGCGCATCGACCAGCGGCAGGTATTTTTCGGCGATGAAGCCGCGGCGGACCTTGTTGGTGCGTGTGAGTTCACCGTCGTCAGCGTCGAGCTCCTTGTGCAGCACCAGGAAACGGCTGACCTGCGAGCCTGCCAGCAGGGTGTCCACGCTCAGGTCGGCATTGACCTTTTCGACGCACTCCTTGACCAACTGGTAGACCTCGGGCTTTTGCGCCAGGTCGGTGTAGCCGGCATAGGGCAGGTTGCGCCTTTCGGCCCAGTTGCCGACCGCATCAAAGTCGATGTTGATAAACACACAGACCTTTTCACGGCCATCGCCATAGGCCACGACTTCCTTGATGTAGGGAAAAAACTTGAGTTTGTTCTCGACATACTTGGGCGCAAACATGGCGCCGTCGTTGGCGCCGCCCTTGATGCGGCCCACGTCTTTCACGCGGTCAATGATCTTCAGGTGGCCGGCGGCGTCGATAAAACCGGCATCGCTGGTGTGGTACCAGCCGTCGGCGGTCAGCACCTCGGCGGTGGCGGAGGGGTTTTTATAGTATTCCTTGAGCAGGCCGGCCGACTTGACCATGATCTCGCCGTTGTCGGCCACCTTGATCTGCACGCCCTGTATGGGCACGCCCACGGTATCGGCGCGTGCTTCGTTGTCGGGCTGCAGGCAGACAAACACGGCGGTTTCAGTGGAGCCGTACAGCTGCTTCATGTTGATGCCGATGGAGCGGTAAAACGTAAACAGGTCCGGGCCTATGGCTTCGCCGGCGGTGTAGGCCACGCGCACGCGTGAAAAGCCCAGGGTGTTGCGCAGCGGGCCATACACCATGATGTTGCCCAGGCCGTACAGCAATGCCTGAAATGCCCCCACCGGCTTGCCGTCCATGCGGGCAGGCCCCACGCGTTTGGCGACGTTCATGAAAAAGTCGAACATGCCGCGCTTGATGCGCCCGGCATCTTCCATGCGGATCATGACCGTGGTGAGCAGGCCTTCAAAGATACGCGGTGGCGCAAAATAATAGGTTGGCCCGACTTCCTTGAGGTCAATCGTCACCGTGCTTGCGCTCTCGGGGCAGTTCACCACGTATCCGCAGGCCAGCCACTGCGCGTAGCTGAAGATGTTTTGCCCTATCCATGCCGGCGGCAAATACGCCAGCACTTCTTCCCTGGATGTGAGCTTGTCAAAGTCGGCACCGGCCTGCGCGCGGTCCAGCAGGGTGTTGTGCGTGTGCACCACGCCCTTGGGGTTGCCGGTGGTGCCCGAGGTGAAGAACATCGCCGCCACATCGTCGGGGCTGGCCTTGTCGACCTCGGCCCTGAACCAGCCGGGCTGGCTGACTGCAAAGGCCTTGCCCGCCTCTATCAGCTGGTCCAGCGCGATCAGTCCGGGTTCGCTGTAGTTGCGCAGGCCGCGTGGATCGTCAAACACAATATTTGAAAGGTCCGGGCAGCGGTCGCGTATCTCCAGCAGCTTGTCGACCTGCTCCTGGTCTTCCACCATCGCAAAACGGACGTCGGCGTTGGTGATGGGGAACACACATTCGGCGGCCACCGCATCCTGGTACAGGGGAATCGGTATGGCGCCCAGCGCCTGGGCCGCCAGCATGGTGGCGTACAGGCGTGGGCGGTTGCTGCCGACCACCACCATGTGCTCACCGCGCTGCAGGCCGGCCTGGTGCATGCCGCAGGCGATGTGCTCTACCAAGGCGGCCATGCTGGCCCAGCTGTGCGCCTGCCAGATGCCGTATTCCTTCTCGCGCATGGCCGGCGCCTCGGGACGCTCGGCAGCATGTTTGAGCAGCAGTCGGGGAAACGTTGTCTGCATTCGGTTTTTGTCTCCGTTATGACGCAGCTTGTTGTTCGGTAAAAGCTGCTGGTATGGCACGAATATTAGGGCTGCATTTGACGTTGTCGTGTCATTGCGACGACAATTTCCGGGTAAGTCCTAGTGGGGTGTGCCCGGGGTAGGGCTGCCTTATCGGATAAAGCGCCCGTCGCGGGCAACCATGGTGAGCTCGACGAAACGCGAGGCGTTCCTGGCCGAGTCGCTAAAGCTCACTTCAAAGCCGCCCAGGTCGTAGCGCTTCATGTTCCACGTGCTGTCGATGAAGCTGCTGCGCGTGGGATTGCGTCCGGCGCGCCGCAATGCTTCGGCGAATACGCGGGCATTGACATACCCCTCCAGCGCCAGGTGCGAGGGCTCCAGCGTCACGCCGGCGGCCTTCCAGGCTTGCTGGAAATCACGCACCATGGGCACCACGGTGTTGCCCGGCAGGGGCACGACCTGCGACACGGCAATGCCCGTCGCGTCATCGCCCATGGCCTTGAGTGTGGCGGCTGCGCCCATGATGGACAGCGCATACAGCGGCAGGCCCTTGCGCTGCGCGCGGATCGCCTTGACAAAGTCTATGGTGGGTTTGCCGGCCAGGCCGACCAGCACGGCTTCGGGGCTGGATGCCGCGATTTTTGCCACGGCAGCGTTCACGTCCGAGGAGTTGTTTTCCACCGTGACGATGGCCGTGGCTTCCAGTTTGTACTTCGCCATGGAGTGCTGGGTGGCGTCAAACACCTCCTTGCCGAAGGAGTTGTTCTGGTAGGCGATGGCAATGCGCTTGATGCCTATGGTGGCCAGGTGCTGCACCAACTGCTCGGCTTCGTCGGCGTAGCTGGCACGTATGTTGAACACATTGCGGGCGTTTTTGGGCCGTACCGACAGGGCACCGGAAAAGGGCGCAAAAAACGGCACGCCGGACTCCATCACCTGCGGCAGCATGGCTTCTATCATGGGCGTGCCCATGCAGTTAAAGAGTGCGAAATTGCCGCGGTCTTCGATAAAACCTTTCACGTTGGCAAGCGCGCGCTTGACGTCGTAGCCATCATCGGTCACCGTGAGTTCTATGGGCCGGCCGTTTACGCCGCCTTTGGCGTTGATGCCGGCAAAGCAGGCTTTCGCGCCCTGGTGCATGGCCTGGCCCAGTTCGCCAAGCGGGCCGCTCAGCGCAGTGGATTGCGCGATTTTGACGGGGCCGCTCTCCTGGGCATTGGCCTGCGTCTGGAAGGCCGCGGGCAGCGCCGCGAGCGTGCCCAGCAGGCTGCGGCGCGTCAGCTGGCGCGATGCGTTTGAAGTTGCTTGCATGTTTGTCTCCTGGCCATGTGTTTGTGATGCGGGACAAATGCTATGCTTTGAATTGTTGGGTAAATGTCCATTCAATGACAATTGCCGGGTTACCCCCCTTTGGTGTTTTCCCTGTATTCACCGGCTTACCTGTTTGTGAACCATGTCCACTGATCTGACCCTTCACCAGCGCCGCAGACCGCCCACTGCGGATGAACTGCAGGCCATTCCCTGGATGCAACTGCTGCGGCCGGACGAGCGTGCCCGCGCCGTGGTGGAGCTGCAGGTGGGCGATGCCGCGCCGGGCGACTATGTGTGCCGCCTGGGCAAGCCGGTGACCTACTGGTTTGGCGTGGTCGAAGGCCTGCTCAAGATGAGCAGCGACAACGCGCAGGGCATGACCATGACATTCACCGGTGTGCCCCCCGGCGGCTGGTTTGGCGAAGGCACGGCTCTCAAGCGCGAGCCCTACCGCTACAACATCCAGGCCCTGCGTAAAAGCGTGGTGGCCGGCCTGCCGGTCGATACCTTTCACTGGCTGCTGGACCACTCCATAGGCTTTAACCGTTTTGTGATGAACCAGCTTAATGAACGCCTGGGCCAGTTCATCGCTGCGCGCGAGATTGACCGCATGAACAATCCCGATGCACGCGTGTCGCGCAGCCTCGCAGCCCTGTTCAACCCGGTGCTGTATCCGGGCGTGGGCGAGGTCTTGCGCATCACCCAGCAGGAACTGGCTTACCTGGTCGGCCTGTCGCGCCAGCGGGTCAATGAGGCGCTGGCGGAGCTGGAAGCGCAGGGCACGATACGGGTGGAGTACGGCGGCTTGCGCGTGCTCGATCTGGCGGCGCTGCGCTCCAGTGTTTTCACATAAAAAAGAGCTGTAGCCCAGTATTCACGGGCATAACAAGCTATTGAATTAATAGCTTATGGTGGCTTGGGCGGCGTTATTTTTACGCTTTTTTTATAGCTGCTGCCGCTGTTTAATCCCCGTTTTTACACACCGGAATCCAAACTTCTCCCATCGTTTTTGCTGGAGAAGGTTTATGGATATCGCCTTTGTTTTTGGCATCGCCGTGCTCTGGGCCGTGCTGGCGCTGATGGTCTGGGGCTTCAGGAAACTTGAGAAGCCCGAAGGAGGCCGGTCATGATCGGTCTTGACGTCCTTTATGGTTTTGGCGGCGTCTGTGCCGTCATCCTGCTGGCCTACCTGGTTTATGCCCTGATCTGTGCGGAGGAGTTTTGATGACTTCCTCCAACTGGGGCCTGCTGGCCCTTTACCTCGGTGTCTTGCTGGCTGCTTCCTGGCCGCTGGGCATCTGGCTGGCCCGCCTGTGCTCGGGCCGGCTGCCGGCCTGGATGCACAGGCTGGAAGCGCCGCTCTACCGTCTTGCCGGCACTTCCGCGGACAAGCCCATGAACTGGTCGCACTATGCACTGGCCCTGCTGGCCTTTAATGCGCTGGGTGTGCTGGTGCTGTATGTGCTGCAACGCCTGCAGCTGTGGCTGCCGCTCAATCCCGCCGGCATGGCGGCGGTGTCGCCTGACTCGGCCTTCAACACGGCCGTGAGTTTTGTCTCCAACACCAACTGGCAGGGCTACGCCGGTGAGTCGACCATGAGCTACTTCACTCAGATGCTGGCGCTGGCGGTGCAGAACTTCCTTTCCGCCGCGACGGGCATTGCCGTGGTGTTCGCGCTCTTTCGTGGCTTTGCAGCGCGCTCGAGCGGGGTCATCGGTAATTTCTGGGTGGATGTAACGCGCATCACGGCCTGGCTGCTGTTGCCGCTGTCACTGGTGTTTGCCGTCTTCCTGGTGGGTCAGGGTGTGATCCAGAACTTCGACGGCTACAAAGACGTCGCCACGCCGGAGGTCACAAGTTATCAGGTGCCTAAAAATGGCCCCGACGGCCAGGCCCTGAAAGACGGCAAGGGCAACCCGGTCATGCAAGACATGAAGTCCGGCACACAAACGCTGGCCATGGGCCCGGTCGCTTCGCAGGAAGCCATCAAGATGCTGGGGACCAACGGCGGCGGTTTTTTCAATGCCAACTCGGCCCATCCGTATGAAAACCCGACGGCGCTGAGCAATTTTTTCCAGATGCTGTCGATATTCCTGATTCCCGCGGCGCTGTGTTTTGCCTTCGGCCGCGCGGTGGGTGACCAGCGCCAGGGCTGGGCCGTGTTGGCCGCGATGACGGTGATGTTTGTGATTGCCGTCGTGGCCATCACACCGGCCGAGCAGGCGGGCAATCCCCTGCTGCCGCCCCTGGGGGTGGACCAGAGCGCAAGCATCATGCAATCGGGCGGAAATATGGAAGGCAAGGAAACGCGCTTCGGCATCAAGGCCTCCAGCCTGTTCGCCGTGATCACCACCGCCGCTTCGTGCGGCGCGGTCAATGCCATGCACGACTCCTTCACGCCGCTGGGCGGCATGGTGACCATGGTGATGATGCAGCTCGGTGAGGTGGTGTTTGGCGGCACCGGCACAGGTTTGTACGGCATGCTGGTTTTTGCCATCATGGCGGTGTTCATCTCCGGCCTGATGATTGGCCGCACGCCGGAATACCTGGGCAAAAAAATCGAGTCGCATGAAATGAAGCTGACTTCGATGGCCATCCTGGTCACGCCCATCCTGGTGCTGGCCGGCACCGCGCTGGCTGTCATGGCGGGCGCCGGCAAGGCCGGCATTGCCAACCCTGGCCCCCACGGGTTTTCCGAAATCCTCTACGCCCTGAGCTCGGCCGGCAACAACAACGGCAGCGCCTTTGCCGGCCTGTCGGCCAACACGCCGTTTTACAACGTGCTGCTGGGCCTGGTCATGTGGCTGGGGCGCTTCGGCGTGATCGTGCCGGTGATGGCGATCGCCGGTGCGCTGGCTACCAAAAAACGCTTGCCGGTTACAGGCGGAACCATGCCTACCCACGGCCCGCTGTTTGTGCTGCTGCTGATTGGCACGGTGCTGCTGGTAGGTCTGCTCAATTACGTACCCGCACTGGCCCTGGGCCCGGTGGTCGAGCACCTGATGCTCTGGCCCGGCAAGTGAGTACAAAGCAAAAGAGTAATCACATGACTGAAAAAAAACCTTTCGTACTGCTTGATCCGGCGCTGCTCAAGCCCGCTGTTGTCGCTGCATTCACCAAGCTCAACCCGCGTGTGCAGTGGCGCAACCCGGTGATGTTTGTGGTCTACATCGGCAGCATCCTCACCTCCCTGCTGGGCCTGCAGGCGCTGCAGGGCGCGGGCGAGGCCCCGGCGGGTTTCATCTTTGCCGTGGCTGTCTGGCTGTGGTTTACCGTGCTGTTTGCCAACTTCGCGGAAGCGCTGGCCGAAGGCCGCAGCAAGGCCCAGGCCGCATCGCTGCGCGGCCTGAAAAAGAGCAGCTGGGCCAAAAAGTACACCGATGCGGCGGGTAAAACCTTTCACGGCAAGACATGGTTGCCGGAGCAGGCGGAGAACCTGAAAAAAGGTGATGTGGTTTTTATTGAAACCGGCGACATGGTGCCGCTTGATGGCGAGGTCATTGAAGGCGTGGCCACTGTGGATGAAAGCGCCATCACCGGCGAATCGGCGCCCGTGGTGCGCGAGTCCGGCGGCGACTTCTCGGCCGTGACCGGCGGCACGCGTGTGCTGTCGGACTGGCTGGTGGTGCGCATCGTGGTCAATCCCGGCGAGTCCTTCCTGGACCGCATGATCAGCATGGTCGAGGGCGCCAAGCGTGCGAAGACGCCCAATGAAATCGCGCTGACGATTTTGCTGGTGGCGCTGACGATTGTGTTTCTGGTCGTGACGGTGACCTTGCTGCCGTATTCGATGTTCAGCGTCGAGGCGGTCAAGGCCGGCTCGGTCGTGAGCGTCACCGCCCTGGTCGCCCTGCTGGTCTGCCTGATCCCCACCACCATAGGCGGCCTGCTGTCCGCGGTTGGCGTGGCCGGCATGAGCCGCATGATGCATGCCAATGTGATCGCAACCTCCGGCCGCGCGGTGGAGGCCGCCGGTGACGTGGATGTCTTGCTGCTTGACAAGACCGGCACCATCACCCACGGCAACCGCCAGGCTTCAAACTTTTTACCTGCACCCGGCGTGTCGGCGGCCGCGCTTGCTACCTGCGCCATGCAGGCCTCCATGGCGGATGAAACGCCTGAGGGCCGCAGCATCGTGGCACTGGCCCAGAAGCTTGACGCTGCGATGCCGTTGATTGGCGCGACGACCGAAGTGCCGTTTACCGCCCAAACCCGCATGAGCGGGATGGACGTCAGGCAGCCGGACGGCGGCACGCGCCAGTTGCGCAAGGGCGCTGTCGATGCGATACGCAAATATGTGGAGGCCCTGGGCGGCAGTGTTCCCGCGGAGGTCATTCGCGCGTCTGACGAAGTGTCGCGCCGCGGCAGCACGCCGCTGGCCGTGGTCGACGGCAAAACCGTGCTGGGCGTTGTGGAACTGAAAGACATCGTCAAATCCGGCATCAAGGAACGTTTTGGCGAACTGCGCAGCATGGGCATCAAGACGGTGATGATCACCGGCGACAACAAGCTCACAGCGGCGGCGATTGCTGCGGAGGCCGGCGTCGATGATTTCCTGGCCGAGGCCACGCCTGAGGACAAGCTCAAGCTGATACGCCAGTACCAGGCCGAGGGCCGTCTCGTGGCCATGACGGGCGACGGCACCAACGATGCACCGGCGCTCGCGCAAGCCGACGTGGCGGTGGCCATGAACAGCGGCACCCAGGCGGCCAAGGAGGCCGGCAATATGGTGGACCTGGATTCCAACCCGACCAAGCTGCTGGAGATTGTCGAGACCGGCAAGGCGCTACTGATGACACGCGGCTCGCTCACCACGTTCTCGATCGCCAACGATGTCGCCAAGTATTTCGCCATCATCCCGGCGATTTTTGTGACCACCTATCCGCAGCTGTCGGCGCTGAACGTGATGCGCCTGGGCAGCCCGTCGTCGGCAATTTTGTCGGCGGTGATTTTCAACGCGCTGATCATCATGTTCCTGATTCCCCTGGCCCTTAAAGGTGTCAAGTACCGCGCCGTGGGCGCCGCCGCGCTGTTGCGTCGCAACCTTCTTGTCTACGGCCTGGGCGGCCTGGCCGTGCCCTTTGTCGGCATCAAGGCAATCGACATGCTGCTGGTCGCCATGAACCTGGCCTGAAGCTGCCAAAACAACAAGAAAGTCCATCATGAAAAACATGCTTCGTCCTGCACTCGTTTTACTGCTTGTCCTCACCCTGCTCACCGGCGTGGCCTACCCGCTGCTGGTGACGGGTGTCGCCAGAATGCTGTTTCCGGACCAGGCCGCCGGCAGCCTGATCCTGCGCAACGGCAAACCCGTCGGCTCCGCGCTGATAGGCCAGAACTTCAGCGAGCCCCAACATTTCTGGGGCCGTCCGTCGGCCACCGGCCCCATGCCCTACAACGCAGCGGCGTCCAGCGGCTCCAACCTCGGCCCCCTGAACCCCGCGCTGGCAGATGCGGTTAAAAGCCGCATAGCGGCCTTGCGCGCGGCCGACCCGGCCAATACCGCGCCCGTGCCGGTGGACTTGGTCACGGCCTCGGCCAGCGGACTGGACCCGCACATCAGCCCGGCGGCCGCGCACTACCAGGTCGGCCGCGTCGCCAAAGCGCGTGGCCTGCCGCCGGAGAAGGTCCAGGCGCTAGTCGATGGACAAACCGAAAGCCCCTGGCTGGGCCTGGTCAGCGAGCCGCAAGTCAATGTGCTCAAGCTCAACCTGGCGCTGGAGGCGCTTCATTGACTGCTCCGGTGGTACGCTGTGCAAAGCAGCAGCCAATGAGCTGATGGAAGACCCGCACACGACGACAGTCCATGGCCAGCTTTCCGGATTCCCGCCCCGACCCCGACCAGTTGCTTGAGCAGCTGCGCGGTGATGAAGCGCGCGCGCGCCGGGGCAAGCTGCGTATTTATTTTGGTGCCAGCGCCGGTGTGGGTAAAACCTACGCCATGCTCAGCGCCGCCCAGCGTGAGCGCCAGGCCGGTCGTGAGGTGCTGGTGGGCGTGGTCGAAACCCACGGCCGCAAGGACACGGCAGAACTGCTGGCCGGGCTTGAAACCCTGGCCTTGCGCGATGTACCTCACCGCGGGCACCAGCTCAAGGAGTTTGACCTGGACGCCGCGCTGGCGCGCAAGCCCGAGGTGCTGCTGGTCGATGAGCTGGCGCACAGCAACGCCCTGGGCTCGCGCCATGCCAAGCGCTGGCAGGACGTGCAGGAGCTGCTGGAGGCGGGCATGGATGTCTGGTCGGCGCTGAATGTGCAGCACCTGGAAAGCCTCAATGGCACGGTGGGCGCCATCACTGGCATACGCGTGCACGAGACGGTGCCGGACACGGTGCTGGACGGTGCGGATGAAATCATCCTGGTGGATGTCACGCCCGACGAGCTGATGGCGCGCCTGAAGGCCGGCAAGGTCTACCTGCCACAGCAGGCCGAGCGCGCGGCGCAAAACTTTTTCCGCAAGGGCAACCTGATTGCCCTGCGCGAGATCGCCCTGCGGCGCACCGCCGAGCATGTTGAAGACGATGTGCGCAGCTACCGGGTGGAAAAATCCATCGCCCCGGTCTGGAACACCGAGGGCGCCATCCTGGCCTGCATAGGCGCGCGCGAGGGTGCCGAGCAGACCGTGCGCACGGCGGCCCGGCTGGCAGGCCAGCTCAATGTGCGCTGGCATGCGGTGTATGTCGAAACACCGCGCCTGCAGCGGCTCAAAGTCGCGCAGCGCGACCGGATACTCGCGGTGATCAAGCTGGCGGAAGAGCTGGGGGCTGCAACGGCGGTGCTCAGCGGCAGCGATGCGGCCTTCGAGCTGGTCGGGCAGGCGCAATTGCTGAACTGCGCCACGCTGGTGGTGGGGCGTCCCCATCTGCCGGGCTGGGCCAGCCGGACCGGGCTTTTGGGCGGCCGCAGCATGACACGCCGGCTGGCCATGCTGGCGCCTACGCTGGACATTGTGGAGGTCGGGCGTGCCGACAGTGCGCGGCGCCTGGGCAGTGCCATACGGCGCAGTTCCGGCGATGACGGCGCCGCGGCCTGGCACGGCAGCCTGCCGCGTTACGCATGGGCGGTGGGCGGCAGCGTGGCGATTACCCTGCTGGCCCTGCCGCTGCTGCGATTTTTCGACCTGGCCAACATTGTCATGCTGTTTTTGCTGGGCACGGTGCTGGTCGCGCTGAAGTTCGGCCGCGGCCCGGCAGCGCTGGCGGCCTTCCTGAACGTGGCGGCGTTTGATTATTTTTTTGTGGCGCCGCGCCTGTCCTTTGCCGTCAGCGATGTGCAGTACCTGGTGACGTTTGGCGTCATGCTGGTGGTGGGCCTGCTGACCGGGCAACTCACGGCCGGCCTGCGTTTCCAGGCCGGTATATCGGCCAGCCGGGAACGCCGGGCGCAGTCCCTGTTTGAGCTGACGCGCGACCTGTCGGCCGCCCTGCTAGGCAGCCAGGTCGCCGAGTTGAGCGAGGCCGCCGTGCGGCGCAACTTTGGCGGGCAGGCCCTGGTGCTGGTGGCCGACGCGAATGACCAACTGGCCTTGCCGGCTGACCTGGCAGCATCGTCGCCGGGTTTTGACGGCAGCGTGGCCGACTGGGCCTTTCGCAATGAACAGGCCGCCGGCCTGGCGACTTCGACCCTGTCGGCGCAGCCCTGGCATTACGTGCCGCTCAAGGCGCCAATGCGGGTGCGCGGCGTGCTGGCCTTGCGGCCGGCCCAGCCGCGCTGGCTGCTGATTCCCGAGCAGTTGCAGCAGCTCGACACGCTGGCCCGGCAGATCGCGATTGCACTGGAGCGGGTGCATTACGTCGAGATTGCCCAGCAGGCCGTGGTGCAGATGGAGTCCGAACGCCTGCGCAACACCTTGTTGGCCGCCATTTCACATGATGTGCGCACGCCGCTGACAGCGTTGATCGGGCTGGCCGAGTCATTGCAGCGCTCGTCGCCGCCACTGGGTGGGTCACAGGCGGAGACCGCCCGGGCCATGACCCAGCAGGCGCGCCAGCTGAGCGCGCTGGTCACCAACCTGCTTGACATGGCGCGTCTGCAAAACGGTGGTGTCCAGCTGCGCAGGGAGTGGCAATCCGCAGAGGAGGTGGTGGGCGCCGCGATTCGTGCGGCACGGCATGCGCTGGCCGGGCGCGAGGTGCAAACCGATGTCGCGGCGGATTTGCCGCTGGTCGAGTTTGATGCCGTGCTGATGGAGCGCGTGCTGGTCAACCTGCTGGAGAACGCGGCCAAGTACGGCGCGCCGCCTGTGGTTGTCAGCGCCAGTGTGACGGCCGACACGCTGGTGTTCACTGTGTGTGATCATGGGCCGGGCCTGCCGGCCCATCTCAAGGGGCGTGAGGCGGCGTTGTTCGACAAGTTCACGCGCGGCGAGGCCGAGTCGGCCACGCCCGGTGTCGGGCTGGGGCTGGCGATATGCAAGGCAGTGGTGGATGCGCACAGGGGGCAGATCCAGACCAGCAATGCGGCCGGTGGCGGCGCCGAGTTTCGTGTCATCCTGCCGCGCCGCGAGCCGCCCGTGCTTGAACAGGCCTAAACTTCTTTTATGCCCAGCCCCATTGTTGTCGTGATTGAAGACGAGCCGCAAATCCGCCGTTTTGTGCGGTCCGCGCTCGAAGCCGAGGGCTGGCAGGTGCATGAGGCCGACACGGCCAAAAAAGGACTCACCGAAGCAGGTACCCGCAAGCCGGATTTGCTGGTGCTGGACCTCGGTTTGCCCGACGGCGACGGGCTGGATGTGATTCGTGACGTGCGCGGCTGGTCGGGCGTGCCCATCATCGTGCTGTCGGCCAGGAGCGACGAGTCCGACAAGATCGCCGCGCTCGACGCCGGCGCGGATGACTACCTGACCAAACCCTTTGGCGTCGGCGAGCTGCTGGCCCGCGTGCGCGCCAACCTGCGCCGGCCCCGCGCCGCCACCGGCGACAACGCCACGCCTGAAGAGGCTGACCCGGTGTTCCGTTTTGGCGAAGTCGCGGTGGATCGCCAGGCCAGGCTGGTGCGGCGCGGCGGTGCGGAGGTGCACCTGACACCGATTGAATACCGCCTGCTGAGCGTGTTGATGGCCAACGCCGGCCGGGTGCTCACCCACCGGCAGTTGCTGCGCGAGGTCTGGGGGCCGTCGCATGCCGAGCAAAGCCATTACTTGCGCATCTATATGGGCCACCTGCGCCAGAAGCTTGAAACGGACCCGGCGCAGCCCCAGCACCTGCTGACCGAAACAGCTGTCGGCTACCGGCTGCTCACCAATCCCCAGGCTTGAGCCAAACGGGTAGAGCGGCCTTAAAATCAGCCATACCCCATGGCTGAATCCACTCCCCCCAAACCTCCCGCACCGGCGGCTGTGCGCATACGCGCAGCGGCTGCCCTGCCTGCCGGCACTCCTGGCGCTTCCACCGGCACCACCATACGCCTGAACAAACGAATGGCCGAGCTCGGCCTGTGCTCGCGGCGCGAGGCCGACGACTGGATTGCGCGCGGCTGGGTGCGCGTCAACGGCTCGCCCGCCGTGATGGGCCAGCCGGTCGCGCTCGATGCCCGCATCGAGGTGGACCGCCAGGCCGAGCAGCAGCAACGCCAGCAGGTCACGATTTTGATCAACAAGCCGGTCGGCTACGTCAGCGGCCAGGCCGAGGACGGCCACGAACCCGCTGTGGTGCTGGTCCAGCCGCAAAACCGCTGGTCTGAGTGCCACAGCCGCATGCGCTGGGGCCATGAACAGCTGCGCGGCCTGGCGCCCGCCGGGCGACTCGACATTGATTCCATAGGCTTGCTGGTGCTGACGCAGGACGGGCGTGTGGCCAGGCAGCTGATTGGCGAAGACTCCAACATCGAAAAAGAGTATTTGGTGCGCGTCAGTTATATGACGGAGAGAGGCGCCGAGACCGTCAACGTGCAGGCGGCTTTCCCGCGCGAAAAGCTGGCGCTGCTGTGCCACGGCCTGAGCCTGGACGGCCAGGCATTGCGGCCCGCGCAAGTGAGCTGGCAAAACCCCGAACAGCTGCGTTTTGTCCTGACCGAAGGCAAAAAACGCCAGATCCGGCGCATGTGCGAGCAGGTGGGGTTGTTTGTGACAGGGCTTAAACGTGTACGGATTGGCCGTGTCAATCTTGGCCATTTGCCGGTTGGCCAATGGCGTTATCTGGCGCCGCACGAGGCGTTTTAAGTTTTTTTTGCACTGGTCTTGCTATTTATTCAGTAGCTGGCTGTGTCCGTATTTATTGCCTCATAGGCACTTCCATATAAAAAAGGCCTGCAAAGCAGGCCCTGTGGTTTCACCAGCCAGCCAGGCGCAAAGGCCCGGCCGCTGAG
>JAZKCE010000017.1:0-233780 GCA_040388255.1 Pseudomonadota bacterium
GGCCAGGCCATGCAGCAGGCCAAGGCCGGCCTGGAAGCCGTGTACCTGTCGGGCTGGCAAGTCGCCGCTGACGGCAACACCTCCGAAACCATGTACCCAGACCAGTCGCTGTACGCCTACGACTCGGTGCCCACCATGGTGCGCCGCATCAACAACACCTTCAAGCGCGCTGACGAAATCCAGTGGGGTCGTGGCGTAGAGCCCGGCAGCAAGGAGTTCATCGACTACTTCCTGCCCATCGTTGCCGACGCGGAAGCCGGTTTCGGCGGCGTGCTGAACGCGTTTGAGCTGATGAAGAACATGATCGCCGCTGGCGCTGCCGGCGTGCACTTCGAAGACCAGCTGGCCGCCGTCAAGAAATGCGGCCACATGGGTGGCAAGGTGCTGGTGCCCACGCAGGAAGCCTGCGAAAAGCTGATCTCGGCTCGTTTTGCCGCCGACGTCATGGGCGTGTCCACCATCGTGCTGGCCCGTACCGATGCGGAAGCCGCCAACCTGATCACCTCCGACCACGATGCCAACGACAAGCCTTTCCTGACCGGCGAACGCACGCAGGAAGGTTTCTACCGCGTCAAAAATGGCCTGGAGCAATCCATCAGCCGCGGCGTGGCCTACGCGCCCTATGCCGATCTGGTGTGGTGTGAAACCGGCGTGCCTGACATCGGCTTTGCCCGTGAATTCGCCCAGGCCGTGCATGCCGCCTGCCCTGGCAAGCTGCTGTCGTACAACTGCTCGCCTTCTTTCAACTGGAAGAAGAACCTCAACGACTCGCAAATCGCGTCGTTCCAGGAAGACCTGTCGGCTCTGGGTTACAAGTTCCAGTTCATCACGCTGGCCGGCATCCACATCAACTGGTTCAACACCTTCAAGTTTGCCCACGCCTACGCCAACGGCGAAGGCATGAAGCACTACGTGAACATGGTGCAAGAGCCCGAGTTTGCAGCGCGTGAGCAGGGCTACACCTTCGTGTCGCACCAGCAGGAAGTGGGCGCAGGCTACTTTGACGACGTGACCACGGTGATCCAGGGTGGTTCGTCCAGCGTCAAGGCGCTGACCGGTTCGACCGAAGAAGAACAGTTCCACTGAATCGTGCGCTGAAAAGCGGGCAGGGCTTCGCCAGGAGTCCTTGACCGACCAGCCCGGGCAGGCCTTTGCAGGTTTGCCCGGGCTTTTTTGTGGGCTGGTTTTCGCGTAGAGTGCAGGCTGCCCTGTACAAAAAACTGACCACTCATAGGTGGAGGAGACCGCGATGTCTGACTTGACGGTGGGTTTCAAGCGTGTGCCCTGTCCCGATTGCAATGGCACGGGGGAGTTGCGCATTGAAAGTGAAAACATCACCGAGGACTTCGAGGTCGAAAAACAGACCGTCATCACCGAGTGCCCGCGCTGCCTGGGCCTGGGTTTTATGCTGCCGGTAGGCCCGCAATAGCTGTTTGGCCGGCCGCGGGCAAAGGCCCTGCCGACCTGCCGTAAAATAAAGCCATGCAATCCATCAAACTGAACAACCAGGAAACAGGAAGGATGGTTCGGGTTATGACACCGCGAACTACGACCTCGTCCGTTTTCTGGAGTCATTCAGGGCGCTAGTCCGCATTCCCCGGTGACCGATAGCTACTGATTTCATAGCATCCATCCAGGTTTCCCCTATCAAAGCGCGGCAGGTTCCGCGCTTTTTTGTTTTGCAGTCCATTTATAAAAGTCGTTCCCATGATTCAAATCACGCTCCCCGATGCTTCAAAGCGCGAATTTCCCCAGGCAGTGACGGTGGCCGAAGTTGCCGCGTCCATAGGCGCAGGCCTTGCCAAGGCGGCGCTGGGCGGCAAGGTGGACGGCAAGGTGGTCGATACCAGCTACCTGATTGAAAAAGACAGCAGCCTTGCCATCATCACGGCCAAGGATGCCGACGGCCTGGACATGATCCGCCACTCCACTGCTCATTTGCTGGCCTATGCCGTCAAGGAGCTGTTCCCGGATGCGCAGGTCACCATAGGCCCGGTGATTGAAAACGGCTTTTATTACGACTTCGCCTATAAACGTCCCTTTACGCCGGAAGACCTGGTTGCCATTGAAAAGCGCATGACGGAGCTGGCCGCCAAGGACGAGGTGGTGACGCGCCGTGTGCTGCCGCGCGATGAAGCAGTGGCGCATTTCAAGAGCATTGGCGAGCTGTACAAGGCCGAGATCATTGCCAGCATCCCCGCGGATCAGGATGTGTCGCTCTACCGTGAAGGCAATTTTGAGGACTTGTGCCGCGGCCCGCACGTGCCCAGCACGGGCAAGCTGAAATTCTTCAAGCTCATGAAGGTGGCAGGCGCCTACTGGCGCGGTGACCATCGCAATGAAATGCTGCAACGCGTTTATGGCACGGCCTGGGCGACAAAAGACGAGCTGCAGCAATACCTGACCATGCTGGAGGAAGCCGAAAAACGCGATCACCGCAAGCTCGGCAAGGAACTGGACCTGTTCCACATCGACGACCATGCGCCCGGCCTGGTGTTCTGGCATCCCAAGGGCTGGACGGTCTGGCAGGGCGTTGAGCAGTACATGCGCAAGGTCTACCAGCACAACGGCTACCAGGAGGTCAAGGGCCCGCAGATCCTGGACAAGACGCTCTGGGAAAAGACCGGCCACTGGGACAAGTACCGCGACAACATGTTCACGACCGAGAGCGAAAAGCGCGAGTACGCGCTCAAGCCCATGAACTGCCCCGGCCACATCCTGATCTTCAAGCAGGGCATCAAGAGCTACCGCGATTTGCCGCTGCGCTACGGTGAGTTCGGCCAATGCCACCGCAACGAACCGACCGGCGGCCTGCACGGCATCATGCGCGTGCGTGGTTTTACACAGGATGACGGCCACATTTTTTGCACCGAAGAGCAGATCCTCAAGGAGTGCGTCGACTACACGACCCTGCTGCAAAAGGTCTACACCGACTTCGGTTTTAAAAACATCATCTACAAGGTTGCCACGCGGCCCGAAGCGCGCATCGGCTCCGACGAAAGCTGGGACAAGGCCGAGCATGCACTGATCGAAAGCCTGCGCGCTTCCGGCTGCGAATACGAAATTTCCCCGGGTGAGGGCGCGTTCTACGGCCCGAAGATCGAATACACGCTGAAGGACGCGATTGGCCGGCAGTGGCAGTGCGGCACCATCCAGGTTGATTTCTCCATGCCCGAGCGCCTGGACGCCGAATATGTAGGCGAAGACGGTGCCCGCCACCGTCCGGTCATGCTGCACCGAGCGATTGTGGGCAGCCTGGAGCGGTTTATCGGGATTTTGATCGAGGAACATGCCGGCGCGCTGCCGACCTGGCTGGCGCCGGAGCAGGTTTCGGTGCTCAATATCACCGATTCCCAGGCCGATTACGCCCGTGAAGTTGCCAAAACGCTGCAAAATCAAGGGCTTAGGGTCAATCTTGACCTGCGCAATGAGAAAATTACGTATAAAATACGGGAGCACTCATTGCAGAAGCTGCCTTACATCCTTGTCGTGGGCGACAAAGAGAAGGCAGCCGGAGCTGTTGCAGTGCGCGCCCGGGGTAACAAAGACCTTGGAGTGATGTCCGTAGAAGCATTTGCCCAGCAAATTGCCTCTGACATTGCACAAAAAGCCTGATTTTTGACTTGTTTGTTAATGATTTTGGCTTCTCGTCCTTTACCAGACGGGGTTGTCTGGGCAAAGGCCGCTATAGCTTTTATAGCAAGCATTGAAGGATATTGACCATCGCTACTGAATTTCGTGACCGCCGTCACCGTGAAGAACGCAAGCACCGCTTGAACCGTGAAATCATGGCCCCTGAAGTACGTCTGACCGGGCCGGACAATGAGCCTTTGGGCGTTGTCAGCATCATGGAGGCCTTGCGCCTGGCCGGTGAAGCGGACGTAGACCTTGTTGAAATCTCCCCCACGGCGGTTCCGCCGGTGTGCCGGTTGATGGATTACGGCAAGTTCAAGTATGCCGAGCAGAAAAAGGCGGCGGAAGCGAAATCCAAGCAAAAAGTGATCGAGATCAAGGAAATCAAATTCCGGCCCGGCACTGACGATGGTGACTACAACATCAAATTGCGCAATATCAAGCGCTTTTTGGAAGAAGGCGACAAGTGCAAGATTACCCTGCGCTTTCGCGGTCGCGAGATCACGCACCAGGAATTGGGTTTGGCCCTGCTGGCGCGGATTCGCGATGAGCTGGCTGACTTGATCGTGGTGGAGCAGTTCCCCAAGCTTGAAGGCCGGCAGATGGTCATGATGATCGCACCGGGCCGTAAAAAGCCAGGGGCAAAACCGGTGGCAGAAGCTGCGCCGGCCGCTGCGGCCTAAGTCGCAGTAAAAGTTTCAGGGGATGCCGCAAGGCGCTCCGGTGAAAGCAGGTGACAAACCGGCTTTCCGAAAGTAGAGGGGTGAAACCCTTTGCGCACCGGCGGCGAATTTAATTATTCGCCGCTGACAAGTGGTGGCTTTAATAAGCCGTCACTAAAAAGTGGTGAGCTTAATAACTCGCCACTAAAAAGTGGCTCGGGGCCATCAAGTCTGCGGAAGGTTCGCAGCGCCTCACGAGCACAAATGAAAAGGAGCATTTATATGCCCAAAATGAAGACCAAGAGCGGCGCTAAAAAGCGTTTCCGCGTTCGTCCAGGTGGCACCGTCAAGCGCGGCCAAGCCTTCAAACGTCACATCCTGACCAAGAAGACCACCAAGAACAAACGCCAACTGCGTGGTGCGGTGACTGTTCATGAGACCAATATGGGTCACATGGCACAGATGCTGCCAGGCCGTGGCATTTAATTAACGACGAACAAGGAGTACACACATGCCTCGCGTCAAACGTGGTGTAACGGCTCGCGCCCGCCACAAAAAAGTTCTCACCCTTGCAAAAGGTTTCCGCGGTCGCCGCGGTAATGTCTTCCGGATCGCCAAAGAAGCGGTAATGAAGGCCGGGCAATATGCCTACCGTGACCGCCGTACCAAGAAACGCGTGTTCCGCCGTCTGTGGATCACCCGTATCAATGCTGCAAGCCGCGCCTGCGGCCTGACCTACAGCCAGTTTGCCAATGGCCTGAAAAAAGCCGGTATCGAGATCGACCGCAAGGTGCTGTCCGATATGGCCATCCATGACAGCGCCGCTTTCGGCGCTATCGTTGAACAGGTCAAGGCCAAGCTGGCTGCCTGATTTTCAGGGCAAGATGCTATTAAATTAGTAGCTGACTGCGCACGAAGATAAAGGGCTGGAGCTTGAAAAGGCTCTGGCCCTTTTTTTATGGCCTGTTTTTTCGGCCTTTTCTGCAGCATTGACTTGACCAGAGTGTTGCCGAAAGCGCCCGAGCTGTTTTTGTATTTTGAACAAGAGAATGTATGAATCAACCTGATGCCCTCAACGAACTGGTCAGCGGCGCCAAGGCCAGTTTTGAGCAAGCCGTGACACCGGCCGACCTGGAGAACGCCAAGGCGCTGTTTCTCGGTAAAGCGGGCCGGGTCACCGAGTTGATGAAGGGCATGGCGGCCCTCAGCGTTGAAGAGAAAAAATCCCGCGGCGCCGCCATCAACCTTGCCAAGCAAGCCATTGAAGCCGCGCTGAACGAGCGCCGCCAGGCGCTGGCCAATGCCGAACTTGAAAAGCAGCTCAAGGCCGAGGCGCTTGACGTGAGCCTACCCGGCCGGCAGCGCACGCAGGGCGGACTGCATCCTGTGTCCCTGACGCTGGAACGCATAGAGGGGATTTTCGGCTCCATGGGTTTTGATGTGGCCCAGGGCCCGGAGATTGAAACCGACTGGTTCAATTTCACGGCGCTCAACACGCCGGAAGACCATCCTGCGCGCTCGATGCACGACACCTTTTACGTCGAAGGCGGCACCGAGGCTGCGCCCAACCTGCTGCGCACTCACACCAGCCCCATGCAGATCCGTTATGCGGTCCAGCATGTCAAAAAGCACCGTGCGCTGATTGATGCGGGTGGCCGCATGCCAGAGATTCGCGTCATCGCGCCGGGCCGCACCTACCGCGTCGACAGCGACGCCACGCATTCGCCGATGTTCCACCAGTGCGAAGGCCTGTGGATTGGCAAAAACGTGAGTTTCAAGGACTTGAAGTTTGTCTTCACCGATTTTTGCCGCACCTTTTTTGAGAGCGATGACCTGGTACTGCGCTTTCGGCCCAGCTTTTTCCCCTTCACCGAGCCCAGCGCCGAGATCGACATCCAGTTCCAGACCGGCCCGCTGGCCGGCCGCTGGCTGGAAGTGGCCGGTTCGGGCCAGGTGCATCCGAACGTGGTACGCAACATGGGTCTGGACCCCGAGAAGTACATCGGCTTTGCCTTCGGCATGGGCCCTGATCGCCTGACCATGCTGCGCTACGGCGTGAACGACCTGCGTCTGTTTTTCGACGGCGACATCCGCTTCCTCTCCCAGTTTCAGTCCTGAAATACAAGAACAAGAAAAACAAGGTTAGACCATGCAATTTCCCGAATCCTGGTTGCGCGAATTCTGCAACCCGCCGCTCACAACCGAGCAACTCGCCGAAACACTGACCATGGCCGGGCTTGAAGTTGAAGAACTCAAGCCGGTGGCGCCGCCTTTCACCAAAATCGTTGTCGGTGAAATCAGGGAAGCTGCTCAGCATCCCAATGCCGATCGCCTGCGCGTTTGCCAGGTGGATGTGGGGCAGGGCAGCCTGCTCAACATCGTCTGCGGCGCGCCGAATGCCCGTGTGGGCATCAAGGTGCCTTGTGCCATGGTGGGCGCCGAGCTGCCCCCTGGCGAAGACGGCAAACCGTTTCTCATCAAGGTCGGCAAGCTGCGCGGCGTTGAAAGCCAGGGCATGCTCTGCTCGGCACGCGAGCTCAAACTGTCGGAAGACCATGGCGGGCTGCTGGAGCTGGCTGCCGATGCGCCGTTGGGCCAGGATATCCGCGAGCATTTGCAGCTCGATGACACGCTGTTTACCCTCAAGCTCACGCCGAATCTGGCGCATTGCCTGAGCGTCTACGGCGTTGCACGCGAAGTCGCCGCCCTGACCGGTGCGCCGTTAAAGGCGCAGGTGTTTCCTGCTGTTGCCGTGGCCGATGCGACACGTTTGCCCGTCAGGATCAGCGCGCCGGATTTGTGCGGGCGCTTCTCGGGCCGTGTGGTGCGCAACGTCAACACCAAAGCCGCCACGCCGCAGTGGATGGTGGACCGCCTGGCGCGCTGCGGCCAACGCAGCGTGACCGCGCTGGTGGATATTTCCAATTACGTGATGTTCGAGCTGGGCCGTCCCTCGCACATCTTTGACCTCGACAAGATTCATGGTGGGCTTGACGTTCGTTGGGGCAAGCCCGGCGAGACACTCAAGCTGCTCAACGGCAACACCGTGACGGTCGATGAAAAAGTCGGCGTTATCGCCGACGACGCACAGGTCGAGTCGCTGGCCGGCATCATGGGCGGTGACGCGACGGCTGTATCGGACGATACGAAACACGTCTACGTTGAAGCCGCGTTCTGGTGGCCCAAGGCGATTGCCGGCCGTTCACGCCGCTACAACTTCTCGACCGACGCCGGTCACCGCTTTGAGCGGGGTGTGGACCCGGGCCAGACCGTCGAGCACATCGAACGCATCACGCAGCTGATCATGGACATTTGCGGCACCGCCGAAACCGTGTGCGGCCCCATGGACGACCAGCAGGGCAATCTGCCCAAGGCGACGCCTGTCACGCTGCGTGTCGCGCGCGCCGCCAAGGTCATCGGCATGCCGCTCACGCAGGCGCAGTGCCTGGATGCACTCCAGCGTCTCGGTTTGCCTGTGACCCAGGGTGAAGGCACCCTGACGGTAACGCCGCCCAGCTACCGTTTTGACCTGCAGATCGAGGAAGACCTGATTGAAGAGGTCGTGCGCATGGTGGGCTACAACGAATTGCCCGAAACCCCACCGCAAGCCCCCATCACCGCGAGGATTCGCGCCGAAGCCGAGCGCAGCCCGTTTGCCGTGCGCCGTGCGCTGGCTGCGTTGGGCTACCAGGAAACCATCAACTTCAGCTTTGTGGAAGAGCGCTGGGAGCACGAACTGGCCGGCAATCCCAATCCGATCAAACTGCTGAACCCGATTGCCAGCCAGATGAGCGTGATGCGCTCCTCGCTGCTGGGCTCATTGCTGCAGGTGCTCAAGTTCAACCTGGACCGCAAGGCCCCGCGAGTCAATGTGTTTGAGCTGGGCCGCGTATTCTTGCGCGATGCGCAAAGCCAGAACACCGACACCACGGTTGCCGGGTTTAACCAGCCCATGCGTGTGGCTGGCCTGGCCTATGGTCCGCGGGCCGCACTGCACTGGGGCCAGTCCTCCGACAAGGCGGTGGACTTCTTTGACATCAAGGGCGACGTTGAAGCCCTGCTGGCACCGCTGCAGGCCGTGTTTGCGCCCGCCAGCCATCCGGCCATGCACCCTGGCCGCTGCGCCAGTGTTTCCGTGAATGGCCAGCAGATTGGGCATGTTGGCGAGTTGCATCCGCAGTGGCGGCAAGGGTATGAGCTGGTTCAGGCTCCTGTGTTGTTTGAGCTGGAACTGGATGCCGTGCTGCAGCGCAAGGTGCCGGTTTTTGAGGCGGTCAGCAAACTCCAGCCGGTCGAGCGCGACATTGCCGTGATCGTGCCTGAGAGCGCAACGCACGCCGCACTGATGGCTGCGATTCATGGCGCCGACACCCGGGGCCTGCTCAAGGGCGCGACACTGTTTGACGTTTACCGGCCGCAGGCGGGCAACACCAGCATGCAGCTGGGCGAGAAAAGCCTTGCCGTGCGCTTGGTGCTTTCCAGCGACGCCGCTACACTGACCGACGAAGACATCGAAGCGGCGGTCCAGGCGGTGCTGGCCAATCTCCAGCTTCAATTGCAGGCCCGTTTGCGCGCCTGATGTTTTCCAAAAAAGAATAGCTAGCTGGAGGAGCATGCGCATGGAATTTTCTATTGAGAGCCTGGAGACCCCGGCGCTGACCAAGGCGCACCTGGCGGAACTGCTGTTTGAGCAAATCGGGCTGAACAAGCGTGAATCGAAAGACATGATCGACGCGTTTTTTGACCTGATCTCGGACAGCCTGGTGGACGGCAATGACGTGAAGATTTCCGGCTTTGGCAACTTCCAGATCCGTACCAAGGCGCCGCGCCCTGGCCGCAACCCGCGCACGGGGGAGGCGATTCCCATCCAGGCTCGCCGGGTGGTGACATTCCATGCCAGCCACAAGCTTAAAGACCAGATACAGGGCAACGGCGCTGCGGAATAAGTCAGGCCAGATTGTTAGGGATTGTGAAATGTGTGACAACGCAACACATTTCAAAAAACTTCGGCAACCCTTTGCGCTAAGTTTCGACTTAGAGTAGATTTAGAGCTTTCCCCTTTAGCGCATTGATTTAATTGGAGAAATCCCTCCCTCCCATCCCCGCCAAGCGTTACTTCACCATCGGTGAGGTGAGTGATTTGTGCGGCGTCAAACCTCACGTGCTCCGTTATTGGGAGCAAGAGTTCACGCAGCTGCGCCCGATGAAAAGGCGCGGCAACCGCCGCTACTACCAGCACCATGAGGTGCTGATGATCCGCCGCATACGTGATCTGCTGTATGACCAGGGGTTCACCATCAGCGGTGCGCGCAACAAATTGCACGAGATCGTCCAGATCGAAGCTGACAAGCGCCGCAACGGCGAAGTCATGCTCGAAGGTGTTGACGTCATCGACGGTGCAGATTCTGGCCTGGTCGACTTTGCCGATTCAGGTGATTTTGAAGACAGCGAACCCGGCAACGATGGCGCCGACCTGCCCACCGGCAGCCTGGCCCAGCAACGCCTGCAACTGGTACGCCGCGAGCTGTTCGAAATTCGCGATCTGCTCGGTGCCACGCATTAAGAACCTGCCTTGGTGCAAGCTATAATTTGACGCTTCGGTGTGTGGCGCAGCCTGGTAGCGCACTTGCATGGGGTGCAAGGGGTCGAAGGTTCGAATCCTTTCACACCGACCAATAATGATAAGGGTTAGCCGGTTAGTGCCGACTAACCCTTTTTCTATTCTTGGGCAAGATTTCAGAATTTAGCCACACCATTAGCCACACTGCGGGCTTCACTGTGTGGATCTGCCTCAAAGTGCGTCGCTGTTTCCGCGATTTTGTTGCTTTGATTCCTAGCCAGATGGTCAGCTTCTCGGAGTAGGGGCCGAGCTTGCATGAGTGGCCCGACTTGCACTCCAAGGCTGTAATCTCTTCGCCTCGTACTCGGCGACTGTTTCTGCCTGGTCCTGCTCCTCAGTGATCTCATCGCGCTGAAACTTCTGGACCTACAGGACAAGCAAGGAGTGGTTGATGCTATGTTTGACAGCCAGTTCCTTGTAGCTGCCCTTGCCAGTGAGGTAGGCGAGAACCAATTGGAGTTTCAGTGCGGTGCGGGGATGCGGACAAAAACTTGGACTATCGGGTCAGTTTTCGACGGAGTTCAACAAGGTCAATTGCCACGCGCTGGAAGTTGCTTTTTTGGAAAATAAGACGCCAGCGTTTCCAGTGAAAAAGGACTCACCATAGCCTGTCCATTCCCGTCCGTAGGGTAAGCTTGCCAGCTTGTGCCGGATGGCACTAAGACGATAACAAGAACTTCATGGCTATCAAGAAATCCGACCTCTATTCTTCCCTCTGGGCGTCCTGCGATGAACTACGCGGTGGCATGGATGCCAGTCAGTACAAGGACTATGTCCTGTTCATGCTGTTCATCAAGTACATCACCGACAAGTACGGTGACAGCGATGCCTTTGCCACTCCGGTTGTCATTCCCAAGGGTGCTAGTTTCAAGGACATGATTGCCCTCAAAGGCAAGAGCGACATTGGCGATAAGATCAACACTCAGATCATTCAACCGCTGATTGACGCCAATGCGCGGCTGGCCCGTAGCGACTTTCCTGACTTCAACGACCCGAACAAGCTCGGCGAAGGCAAAGACATGGTGGAGAAACTCTCCAACCTGATCGGCATCTTCCAAAAGCCCGAACTCGACTTCTCGCAAAACCGTGCCGAGCACGATGACATCCTCGGTGATGCCTACGAGTTCCTGATGCGTCACTTTGCCAGTGAAAGCGGCAAAAGCAAGGGGCAGTTCTACACGCCGTCCGAAGTCAGCCGCGTGATCGCCAAGGTGATTGGTATTGCGCCTGGCAACACCAAAGCATCCACCACCGCCTACGATCCAACTTGCGGTTCAGGATCGCTGCTTTTAAAGGTGGCCGAGCAGGCAGGAAAGCAGATCACCCTTGAAGGGCAGGAGAAGGACGTGACCACGGCGGGATTAGCCCGTATGAACATGATCCTGCACGACTTCCCGACCGCCAACATCTTGTCCGGCAATACGCTGGCCGCGCCCAAGTTCAAAGACGGCGAGAGTCTGCGAACCTATGACTATGTGGTCGCCAATCCGCCGTTTTCCGACAAAACCTGGAGCACCGGCCTCACCCTAGGCGATAGCGGAAAAGACGACGCTTTCCAGCGTTTCGCCTGGGGCGTGCCGCCTACCAAACAGGGCGATTACGCCTACTTGCTGCATATCATTCGATCGATGAAAAGCAAAGGCAAAGCCGCCTGCATCTTGCCCCATGGCGTGTTGTTTCGCGGCAATGCGGAGGCGGTCATCCGCGAGAAACTGGTGCGCTCGGGTATCCTCAAAGGCATCATTGGTTTGCCTGCCAACTTGTTCTATGGCACCGGCATTCCTGCCTGCATCTTGGTGCTGGACAAAGAAAACGCCAAAGCCCGCGCAGGCATCTTCATGATTGATGCCTCCAAAGCCTTCATCAAAGACGGCAACAAAAACCGCCTACGCGAGCAAGACATCCACAAAATCGTGGATACGTTCACCCGCCAAGACAATAGCAGCCAGCACTACGCTCGCATGGTGCCGAATAGCGAGATCTCCGACCCCAAGAACGACTACAACCTCAACCTGCCGCGCTATATCGACAGTACGGAGCCTGAAGACCTGCAAGACATAGAAGGCCATTTGCGCGGCGGCATTCCGGAGAGAGACTTGGATGCTTTTGCCGCAGATTGGCAGGTCTTCCCTGGTGTGCGGGCGCATCTGTTTGAGTCTGCTGGCCGTCCAGGCTATGTGAGTCTCAAGCTGCCTATTGGCGAAGTCAAGCCTGTTATTTTGGGGCATGCCGAGTTCACCACCTACAAGAAAAATGTGACGGCGCTCTTTGCCAAATGGCGTAAGGCAATCACACCACGCGTCACCGGGTTCGGGCAAAACGACCATCCGAAAGAACTGATAGCCACCGTGTCCGAGGTCTTGCTTGCAGCCTTTCAGGCAGTTCCATTGCTCGACGCCTACGACATCTACCAGCACCAGATGGACTACTGGGCCACCACGATGCAAGACGACGCCTATCTGATTGCCGCAGACGGTTGGGTCAAAGGCGCGCAGCCACGAGAAATCGTGCAGGCCAAAGACAAAAACAACAAACTCGTCTGGCCCGAGCCGCACGATTACCTCAAAGGCAAGCACCGCTTCAAGTCCGATCTGGTACCGGCCACCATTCTGGTCGCAAAATACTTCGCACCCGAGCGCGCTGCCATCGACGCGCTGGACAACCTGCTGGTTACGCTGGAGCAGCAACTGGACGAAATGCTGGAGGAAAACAGCGGCGAAGACGGCCTGCTGGCCGAAGTGATTGAGGGCGAAGGCGACAAGCAAAAGATCAGCGCCAAAGCCGTGAAGGCCCGCCTCAAAGAAATCGGCAAAGACGCAGACTATGCCGACGAACACAAGGCACTCACAGCCTATGCCGATGTGCTGGACCAACAAGGCGCCACTAAGGCCAAGCTCAAAGCCACACAAGAGGCACTGGACAGGAAGATTGACGCCAAATACCCCACACTGACCGAGGCGGAAATCAAAAACCTGGTGGTGGACGACAAGTGGATGGCCTACCTGGCCGCCGCCGTGCAGGGCGAGCTGGACCGCGTGTCGCAAACCCTCACCGGCCGCATCCGCGAACTGGCAGAACGCTACGCTACGCCGCTGCCGCAGCTCACCGACCAGGTGGCTACGCTCGCCGCTCGGGTGGACGAGCACCTCAAACGTATGGGGGCCAAATGGAAATGAGCCGGGGCGATGTTGGCGTTGCTATTATTTTGGTAGCTGCTTGCGCACGCTCTACGGGAGCTAGAGGCCGATTTTTTTTATATTTCGCGTGGAGAGTGCCGTTTGACCGTTCTTTGGCCGCTGCGTTGCACGCGGGGGCAGTATGAGCGCGGGTGTGCAGGCTGGATACAAGCAGACCGAGGTGGGTGTGATTCCGCGGGATTGGGGGGTTCGTGCACTCGGCGAACTGAATCCATTTGTCACCAGTGGCTCTCGCGGCTGGGCCGCCTTTTATGCAGACCGTGGTTCGCTCTTTATCCGAATCACTAACATGTTGCGTGAATCGATCTATCTGGACTTGGAGAACCTGAAGTTTGTGAGTCTTCCACCCGAGTCAAGTGAAGGCATTCGCACACAGCTCCAAGAGCACGATGTTCTGATTTCGATAACCGCTGACATTGGAATCGTCAGTTATGTCGACCGGCAAGTGCCGACACCTGCTTACATCAACCAACACATTGCCCTTGTGCGATTTGATCAGGCAAGAACATGCGGTAAGTTTGTCAGCTACTTCTTGGCATCTGAGAAGCCACAAAAGCTTTTCCGAGCATCGACGGACACGGGTGCAAAGGCTGGCATGAGCTTGCCGACCGTCCAAAAAATTCAAGTTGCACTTCCATCGTTGCTCGAACAACGCGCCATCGCGGCGGCGTTGAGTGATGTGGATGCGCTGCTGGGCGGGCTGGATCTGCTCATCGGCAAGAAGCAGGGCCTCAAAGTAGCCGCCATGCAGCAACTCCTCACCGGCCTTACCCGCCTCCCCGGGTTCAGTGGGGAGTGGGAGATGAGGCGGTTGGATGAGCTTGCGGATATTCGTAGTGGGGGCACCCCGAGCACGACTGTTTCACAGTTCTGGGACGGTGACATTCCCTGGTGCACCCCTACCGACATCACAGGGCTTAAGGGACAAAAATTCCTGAGTGAAACGAGCCGAATGATCACGCCGCACGGGCTCAAGGCGAGTTCGGCAGAAATGATTCCAGCTTTTTCGATTGTCATGACCTCGCGGGCGACTATTGGGGAATGCGCAATCAATATGGTTCCGGTGTCGACCAATCAGGGCTTCAAGAACTTCATTCCGTTTGTCACAACGGATGTGAGCTTTCTCTACTATCTTTTGACCACGCAGAAGCAGGGATTCATAACTCTTTGTGGCGGTAGCACGTTCCTGGAAATCGGCAAGACTCAGCTTGTTGCTTATCAAGTTCGGTTACCCGGCACGAAAGCCGAACAAACCGCCATCGCCGCCATCCTCTCCGACATGGACACCGAACTCGCCGCTCTGCAAGCCCGTCGCAGAAAAACCCAGGCCCTCAAGCAGGCCATGATGCAGGAACTGCTGACCGGCAGGATTCGACTGGTACCCACTTCAAGTTGAAGAAGCCATGGACGCTCGAATCATTTTCCCCAATGGCCACTACACGGGCAACCTTTTATGGAATAAGGCTGAAGCGCTAGAGAGGGAAACCGCTATCGCGAATTCTTTAGCCCTGATCCGGTTGAAGGACTATTGGGCAAGCGCGTACCCAGAAGGCGATGGCGTGACCTTCACGGATAAGCGTAAGCGAAGTGATGAGGAGGTCCTGAAGGACTTCATGGATTGCTTCAATTGGCTCGAAATTGCGGTTGGGCAGACTAAGAATTCCAATTTTGAACTTGCTGACCTGGAAACCGATGCAGAAATGCAGTGCACGGTCATCGTTCCTTTGTCAAAGCTTAAGATTGAAGCGACATTTTCAATCGGAGATTTTCGGTTCGTTTGCAATAAAGAATTCGACTCGGAACCGCATGAACGTCTTGGGGATTTCGAGTGTGAGTACGTAGAGTTTAAAACCCAATTACTTTATAAGGACCTTCTGAGGGTCAACTCATCTTTGGATCACAACGATTACGTCATCAACAAATGCCTTGCGACGGCCGAAAGTGCGATGGATTTGGTTCGGTATCAGTTCTCTTCTTTCATAAAACCGCATTTCACTCCCAATCCCGCTGGGCAACTTGCTGACGGCTTTTATTCAATTGAGCTCATCCCCGAAGAACGGACACATATCAAACCTATTTCACTGAGTGGAATTAGCAAACCGATCTCGGTATCAAACAACTGGCTTGGACCAGAAGTTGAAGAGCCGGTGAATCCCGGAATTGGCTATTTGGTGGAGATTCTCAAAGGGCGAAGCGACGAGCTTGCATTAAGTGTCAAATCTGCGCTTAGGGCATCTCGACAGTCCTTTTATGCGCTAGGTGATGAGTCCAAATTTCTCAATCTTGTGTTCGCGTTGGACGGCCTAGTTACCCCTGGTGATTGGACCGGATGGAAACACCGAACCTACATTGCGGCGCTTTTGTCTGGCGGTAGCAAGTCAACCTTCAAGTCCACGCTGAAGCGTTACGACGAACTCTACGAAATACGCAATAGACTTGTACATGGTGGTGCAGACTTTTACGAGATCGAGTGCGGCCCTGCTCAAGCTTGCCAAGACATTTATTGGTACATCTGTGGGTTAGTGACGCTGATTGAATCAAATGACTTTGAGACCACATCAGACCTGCACCTTCACGCGAAAGGCTTTCTCACTCAAGAGAGCTTCATCCAGATCTACACGGAAGTCATCAATGATGTCAGCGCCCGACGGAGCCGCAAACCGAAGATTCCGTCATGGGTGTTGTGAATGCGAACTAGATGCGATTAGAACGAGGCAGGGTGCTCTTTTGAGCGAGCTGCGTGGATTGGGAATTGTCGGTCGCCATTCAGTGACCGGCCATACAGGGGAAACAAATGAAAAAATACTACCGTGTCATGCTGGGTCAAAAGAGTGTCCACGCGGCTGAAGGTTTTGCTGGCAACTTCATTGGTGCTGACTTCGAGATACCGCAAGACCTGACGCCCGACCTGCCGGATGACTGGCGCGTGTTCAACAAGAAGTTCATTCCGATCTTCATGGCTAGCCATCCTGGCAAAACGAAGATTGGTGCGGGCTTGGCCTGCGGCGCGTTGTGGACGGTGTCCAAAGGTCTCTTGAAAGGCGACATCGTGTTGTGCCCGGATGGGGCTGGCACGTATTCAGTGGGGGAAGTTGCGGGAGATTACTACTATGCGCCCGACAAACCGCTGCCACACCGGCGACCCGTGAAATGGCTGGCGAAGACCATCCAGCGTGCGGACATGACCGATGCGTTGAAGAATTCAACTGGCTCGATTGGCACCGTTAGCACCATCACACAATACGCCGCCGAGATTGAGAAGCTGCTGGGCGACCCTGTGGCGCCGAGTTTGATTGCCACCGACCCCGATGTGGAGGACCCCGCAGCCTTTGCACTGGAAAAGCACCTGGAAGATTTTTTGGTTCAAAACTGGGCGCAGACCGACCTGGGTAAGGAATACGACATATTTTCCGAAGACGGCGAACTGGTCGGACAGCAATACCTCACCGACACTGGCCCCATGGACATCCTAGCCATCAAGAAGGACAAGAGTGAGCTGTTGGTTGTGGAGCTTAAAAAGGGTCGCGCCAGTGATGTGGTGGTGGGACAGGTGCTGCGGTATATGGGCTTTGTGATGCAGGACTTGGCGGAAACTGGCCAGTCAGTGCGCGGTGTGATCGTCGCGCTGGATGATGACAAGCGAATACGTCGGGCTCTGGCTGTGACGCCTACGGTTGACTTCTATCGGTATCAGGTGAGCTTCAAACTCCTGAAGGGGTGAGCGCGTAACTGTGTGAGAACTCTATAAATGACTGAAATCCCCCGCTCCGAACGCAAGACGCAAAACCGCGTCATCGACCTTTTCACCGACAAGGCACGGCCCGATGGAATGGGCTACCGCTACCTGGGTGAATGGAACAAGCGCGATAACAACCGCCCGATTGAGGTTGCACTGCTGCGCGATAGCCTGGCCGCCCGTGGCTACTCGGCCGCCCACATTTCCGCCGCCCTGCAAAAGCTGGAGGCCGCCGCCGACACCACTGGCATCACCCCGTACCAGGCCAACCTGCGCACCTACCAATGTCTGCGCTACGGCGTGCAGGTTCAGATTGCGGCGGGTGACGTACACAAAACCGTTGATTTGATTGATTGGGCGAACCCTGAGAAGAACGACTTTGCCCTGGCAGAGGAAGTCACACTCAAAGGCGGCTACGAGCGCCGGCCCGACATAGTGCTGTACATCAACGGCATCGCCATATTGTTGATTGAGCTCAAGCGCAGCTCGGTGGAGCTGGCTGACGGCGTGCGCCAGCTCATCACCAACCAGGAAGAGATCTTCAACAAGGACTTTTTCAGCACCGTGCAGTTGGTGCTGGCGGGAAACGACTCGCAAGGCTTGCGCATGGGCACCACCGGCACGCCGGAACAGTTTTTTGTGGAGTTGAAGGACGAAGTGCCGCTTGCGGCTGGTGCGACACCCAAGGCCGGGGCGCTGCTGGACCGGCCGTTGGTGCAGCTCTGCGACAAGACTCGATTGCTGGACCTGATTCGAAACTTTATCATCTTCGACGGCGGCCAAAAGAAAGTGCCGCGCCCTCATCAATACGCCGGGGTAAAGGCGGCACAGGAGCGCATTGCCAAGCGCGAGGGCGGCGTGATCTGGCACACCCAGGGTAGCGGCAAGAGCATTTTGATGGTACTGATCGCCAAGTGGTTGCTGGAGCATGACCCCGAGGCGCGTATTTTGGTGATTACCGACCGGGACGAGTTGGACAAGCAAATTGTGGGAGTGATGCGCAATGCGGGGGTGATCGGCGAAAGCTCGCCTTCGCCTCGCATTACTTCGCGGGCTGAGTTTGTCGAAAAACTAGGGTCAACTACCTCGCGGCTGATGTGCGCGCTGATTCACAAGTTTGACGTGGCCGACCTGACAGGCCTGCCCCCCAAGGTGCATGGCCGCATTTATGTGTTTGTGGACGAATGCCACCGCAGCCAAGGCGGTGATATGAATAAGCAGATGAAGCGTTGGCTGGAGGGTGCTATCTTCATCGGCTTTACCGGCACGCCGCTGCTGCGCAAAGACAAGAAGATGACGCGGGACGTGTTTGGCACTTACATTCACACCTACAAGTTTCACCAGGCGGTTGCTGACAAGGTTGTGCTGGACCTGAAATACGAAGCGCGTGATGTGCCGCAGCGGCTAACTTCGCAGGCCGCAGTTGACCAGTGGTTTGAGACCCGAACCAAGAACCTGAACAACTTCCAGAAGGCCCTGGTGCGCAAGCGCTGGGCAACAATGGAGGAACTGATGAGTTCAGAGGAGCGCAAGGCTCGCATTGCGGCCAGCATCATCCATGACTTTGGTGTGCTGCCACGGTTGAACAATAACCGGGGTACGGCAATTTTGGTGGCGGCCAGTATCTATGACGCTTGCCATTACTTTCGGCTGTTTCAAGCCAAGACCTTCGGTCAGTATTGCGGAATCATTACCTCGTTTGAACCCAGTCCCGGCGCGATTGTGTTGGAGCCGCCGGACAGTGATGAACGCTACAAGTTCGACACCTATACCCGGCATGTCTTAAAGGGCTTCGCCACCACCGAGAAGTACGAAACCGAGATGAAGCGCCGCTTCATTGAGGAACCGGCCAATTTGAAGCTGCTGATCGTGGTGAGCAAGCTGCTGACCGGCTTTGACGCGCCAAGCTGTACTTACATCTATCTCGACAACCAACTGCGCGACCACAACCTGTTTCAAGCCATTTGCCGCACCAACAGGCTGGACGGTGACGACAAGGACTACGGGCATATTGTCGATTTCAAGGAACTGTTTGGCGACGTGCAGCAGGCCATTGCGGTGTACAGCTCCGATGAGCTGGACATTGATGTGGGTAACGGCGGCGAGAACAACGTGCACCTGAAAAACTGGTTGGAAGAGGGCAAGAAGCAGCTCGATAATGCCCGGCTGGCCATGGGCTACCTTTGTGAGCCCGTGGCCCAGCCGCGTGAGGTGGAGCAGTACCTGCACTACTTTTGTGGCAATGCCGCCAACCCCAACGCCTTGACCGAAACCGAGGCACTGCGAGTGTCGTTTTACAAGGCCGTGGCGATCTTTGCGCGGGCCTACGCGGACATTGTGCAGGACTTGACCAAGGCGGGGTACAGCGATGCCGAAGCGGTGGCGATCCAGAAGGAGGTGGAGTTCTACGCCGAGATTCGCTCCGCGATCAAGAAGCACTCGGGCGAGGAGCTGGACATCAAGCCCTTTGAGGCGGACATGCGCCATCTGATCAACACCTACATCCAGGCCGACGCGGCCACTGAGCTAGGTGAGTTGGGCGAGATGTCACTGACCGAGCTGATCATCAAGACCGGTATCCACGATGCCATTGCCCGGAAGCTCAACGAGAAGGGCAAGCTCTCGAAGAACGCTATTGCCGAGGGGATCATCAACAACGTCCGTAAAACCATCATCCGCGACCAGCTTACCGACCCGAGGTTTTACGCGCTGATGTCGAAACTGCTCGATGATCTCATCAAGCAGAGTCGGGTGGATACGGCGGCCTATGAGGAGTTCTTGCGTAAGGCCGAGGACTTGGTGAAGCGGCTGGCCGCAAAGCAGCCGGAGGCTGGCATTCCAGCGGTGCTGCATGGTAAGCACGAGGCTGTGGTTCTCTTCAACAACCTCGGGGCGATTGCTGCGACGAGTTTTCAGTGCCCGGCCGGTGAAGACGAAAAAGCGGAATTGGCGTTGAAGATTGACCTGGCAGTGCGCGAGCGTGCGCCCGCAGGATGGAAAGGCGACCAGGCGCGGGAGGCGCAGGTGCTGAATGCCCTGTTCCCGATCCTCGGCCGCGACCGTGAAGTCACGTTGGCCCTCTTCGAAATCATCAAGAATCAGCCGGGCTACATGTGACGGAGACAATCCAGCTCGGCAACATCGTGATTGCCGTGAACCGCAAGGCCGTCAAGAACGTGCACCTCTCGGTCCATCCGCCAGCCGGCCACGTCACGCTGGTCGCACCCACCGGGACCCGATTGGAAGTGGCCCGCGCCTATGCCATCTCCAAGCTCGGCTGGATTCATGACCAGCAGGTGAAGCTGCTTGGTCAGGCGCGTGAGACGCCGCGCCAATTTGTAGAGCGGGAGAGCCATTACCTCTGGGGTCGGCGCTATCTGCTGTCCGTTGCCGAGAAGGACGCAAAGCCCGCCGTGACGCGGGATCACCGTCGAATCACGCTCACCGTGCGCCCTGGCAGCACGCTGGCGAAGCGGAAAGAAGTCATGGATGAATGGCACCGCGCACTGCTGCATGAGGTGGTGCCTGCGCTGATCCGGAAATGGGAGGCAAAGCTCGGCGTGAAGGTCTCCGGATACTTCCTCCAGCGAATGAAGACCAAATGGGGTGGCTGTAACCACCGGGCGGGGAATATCCGCCTGAACACTGAACTGGTCAAGAAGCCCAAGGACTTGCTGGAATATGTCGTCGTGCACGAAATGCTCCACCTGGTCGAGTCCACGCATAGCGAGCGCTTTGTGGCGCTGCTGGAGCAATATTATCCGACGTGGCGGGAGGCCCGTGTGGAACTGAATGAGTTGCCGTTGACAGCGGAGACGTGGAGTGCGCGATAGCTGTATTGGAGGCTGGCTCTCCATCGAATGTCGGCTTGCAGGCGAGGCTGTCACACGAGATCCTGAAAAGTTCCCGCTTGGCTGGCAGGAATGCAGCGAAATCGGGCCATCATTGGGAATGTGGCGAGCCATCGGCAAGCAGCGCCGGGCAATTGGTAGTTGGCCATGTGGTTGGAGGCTGCGGCGCTATGCTTTACTAGACGGCGTGGTCTGTAGAGTTCGCCGACAAAGAGGTCGCGTACCGGGTGACCTTGGGTCGCATCGACCTGCAGGAACAGGGCTTTAAAGCTCTGGCTCGGAGGTCCTGGGGGCGCTCCACCTCTTAGGACGCCGAGGGCGGCGCCGTGCTCCTCGCTGCTTGGTTCAGGCAGCCAATTAGCCGCTTGGCGGTCGCCTGCAGCTGCAGCAATGTGTCGACCTCAGCGCTACGTTGGGCGTGCGTACCCGTCAGTTGCTGCACCTGTTCTTGGATAGCCGCCATTTCCGAACCGTGGAGGTCGGCCAGCAGCGCGTCAAGCTGGTTGCGGAAGTCGTCCTCAATCGACTGTGCACAATCGCGGTAGGCACTGCGGATCCCGTCACGCGCCTGGCGCAGTTCGCGTCGCAGCCGGTCCTGCTCGCGGTCTTCCATGATCTGCGCGGCCACAGCCAGCACGCCAGCGACTGCAGCAAGCACGCGGCCCGCGTTGCCGATCGTCTTGGCGATCTTGACGGCACCCCAAGGCTTGAACTTGACCCCAAAGAACTTGCCTGCGTCATAGATGACCTTATGCGCTTGGCTGCTGCGTGCCGCTGTCGCTGTACCAGCCCCCGCGGTCTTTGCGGCGGAGCCTGTGGCCCAACGGGCCGCCCACTTGCCGATGCCGTTGGCCACCTTTCCGATCTTCATCGCCTGGGCAGGCCACTCGGCAGCGCGGTCCTTGTGACCGACCCAACTGGGTTTGCCCGGCTCAAGCTGCAGGCGAAGCTCGCGCGCCAGACTGCCTTGGCCGAGCGCGTCCAGCTCGCGCTCCACTTCGGCCACCTCCCGCTGGACACATTGGAGTGCTTGCCTTGAGAGTTCGTCGGTGCGCCGCTCCGCCTTTCGTACCGCGTCCTCGTGCAGCGCCTGAACTTGCGCCTGCGAACTCTCGGGCTCAATCGCCTCGGCCACCGAATGGCCATAGCCGTTAACGTCTGTGACCGCGCGGCCGACAAGGCCGTTCATCGCAGTGCGCAGACGCGATTGGGAAGCCTGCAGGATATTGCGCTTGCGGTGCAACAGTTCGAGGGCGACACGTTGCTCGGGTACGTCGGTGGACAGAAGGGCGTGGGCCTGTTCGGCCACGGCCTGCATCGCGGCCAACGGTGCTGCGAGGCGCCCCGCAAGTCCGCGCTGCGCCACGAAGCGGTTCAACGCCTCCACCAGTGCGTTGAGATTAGCGATCTCCAGCAGGTCCGCTCGGTCCTGCCCATCTTCATCTTGCGCCTCCAGCCAACACTGCGCGTCTATGAACACTGTGCCGAACTCGTCCGGCGCACGGGGCTTGGTCACTTTCGCGATGTCGCCCAGCTTGGTGTACGGCGCACCGGTATCTTGTGCCATCTTGTTGACCACAAGCAGCATGCGTGTCTCGTGCTGGCGCTCGAAAGCCAGCTTGCGGAAGTGGCACCCGATGGTGTTGTCGAAGAGCTCGTTCGTGATGACGAACACCAGGAGGTCTGAGTGCAGGACTGCAGCTTCCGTCTTCTCATCGTGCTCGCGCTGTCCTGACTTGACACCCGGTGTATCGAGCACCTGCACACCGTTCCAGTCGTATGGTGTCACTACCGATGTGCTGACGTTCGAGTCGATCACGATGTCGTCGCGGCCGGTCAGCGCCTTGAGAATGGTTGACTTGCCGGCGTCGTACTGGCCGACGAACGCGATCGACAGGGGCGGCGCATCGGGATCGTCGCCGCGGATTACGATGCCGTCCACTTCGCGCGCGAGCACTTTCACCTCAGCTTCGCGCGATGCGACTACCGCGGCGCGCAGGTCCTTCGCCAGCCGCCGCGTGTTGTGCAGGATCTCCACGAACGCGAACGTTGTTCCTTCAACCATGATTGTTCTCCCGTAAAATCACCTTGATAGGTAGTCCGAGCAGCCGGCTCGCCAGAGTCACGTTGCTGCCGCGCCTACCGATGGCCCGGCCCATTTCCTCATGCGGCATGTGCACCTGCACACCCTCGCCGACCAGCGTTACGGCGCCCACCGGCACGATGGCTGGCCGCAGCGCCGCCACAACCTGCTCGGCCAGACTGCCGTCTGGTACGCCGTCGATGCGCTCGCTGATTGCCAGCCCGACCTGGCGGCAGAAATCTGGGTCACCCTCTCGATCACTCCACTTCAACTTTGCTCGGATCCCCGGATCCCGCACCACCTTGGCGATGCGCTCCTCCGCCACTGGCGTACCCATGAGTTCACCCGTGCGCAGCAGCAGTCGGCGATCGAGGCGTTCGATGACAGCTGCGATCCTGTGCGCTGCGACCTCGAGTTCGCGCGCGATGCCCCCCAGACCGTTGTACAACTGGCGTGTCTCAGCGGTTATGCGCCGCATCGCCCCGTTTACCACCTGACTGTGGAACCACTTGCGCATCGAGTCTACGAGCTTTTTTTCCATTAGGTCGATGTCGGTGCGCAATTGCTTGGCGACCTTGGCCTTCTGTCGTTGCAATTCCTGCTCTCGGCTGTCGAACAGCAATGAGAGGCCAAGTGCGCCGAGAGCGATAGTACCCGCGATCCAGCCGATCGGGTTCCAGATGTTGGCCCCGCCGAAGATCAGCAGTCCGCCCGCCACGCCGCCCACCGCAGTTGCGCCGGCCGATAGCCATTGCAGCGAGCGCTTCACGTCCCAGGGATCAAAGGTGTCCGGTGTATTCACGTCGAGGTCTGCGAGCAGTGCGGATTCCACCGTCAGTTCCCGGCTGAACTCCTCCATACGATCGCGCAGCTGGTCGAGGATTGCCTGCTGCTGCTTCGCTATGTTGTTTTTGAGACTGAGGGCGTCAACCTTCTTCTTCCAGCGCCGACCGACGTCGTTCTCCTCGATGTTCTCGTCTATGAAGATGGAGATCTCGTCGCGCAGCGACCTCAGCAGTTGCGTGACCTCACTTTGGATAGCCTCTTCCGTGCTGGCGATGTAGCGTTCGAACCAGGCTTCGAGCTCGTCCAGTTTCTCCCCCAAGAGATGCGCGGACTTGCGCGTCACCCGCGCCTGTTGCCCAAACTCGTCCTGCAGCCCTAGCATGCAGGTGACCGTGCCGTCCACAAGGGTCTGCAACCTGCGCACAGCTCCCCTGTACATAACTTCCTGCTCGACAGCAGCGAGAACTTCATGCATGCGGCATTGCCGTTCCAGCTTATCGGCCACGTCGCGATACTCTGGCCTCGTCGACAGGAAGGCCGCCTGGGCATGCACAGGAATTACGCGGATCTCTCGTATCTCCAGGTGGGTGCCGGCGAGCTCGTGGATGCGCTCAACGTGGCCGCGGACGGCCGCCTCGTCGAAAGTGTTCGCCGGATTCTTAAGGAAACGGCGCATCAAGACCGGTTTCGACAGGTCCTGCTTTACATTGAGGATGAATAGGATTGGCTTGTTCTGCTGGCGTAGAGCCTGCATGCCCTTGAACGTGTCCTCCTGGATACCGTCGGAGCTCACTAGGAATAGCACCAAGTCGGTCTCGTCGATCACCGAAGCCGCCAGCGCACAGTCCTCCTCGCCCTCGAAAGCACCGATCCCGGGGGTATCTAGGATGCGTAGGGAGTGCCAAGTGTATTCGCGTACATCGCGAGTGGTGCGCTGCGCACCCTTGCCGATGGTTCCACCGTCGCCGCCAGTGAGCGCCTCGCGGACCGTACTCTTGCCGGCCATGGTGCGTCCATAGAGGGTTACGGTGAAGCGATTTAGTGAAAACTGCTTGAGGGTGAGTCCCCGCTGCGCAGCCACCAGGGTTCCTTCGATGGTCTCCCCGAGGCGCTTCTTCAGCTCATGGAGCCGTTCGCTCGCGGCTTGAACCGTACCTCCACCCGTGGAGGTACGGCGGGCGAGCGCTGTCGCCGCACGCAGTAGTTTGCGCGCGATCTCTTCGGACTGTGCGAGGGCTTCGTTGGCGATCTCGAACTCTTTTCGCGCCACTGCGCTGCATCGACGCAGCGCGCGCTCGTAGGTAATGGAGGGGGTGCGGGTGTCCGAAGCGTCGGAGTAGTGGTTTTTTGTGTGAGATCGCACGGCTAACGCGCCGAAGCGCCTCAAAGATTCACCAAATGATACCGAATCCCGATGCAGCCTCCAGACGCTGACTGACTCACCTTGTTCTGTGGCAACCGCAGGCTCAGTCTGCTGATCACTCTATCTTGCGAACTGGACTAACCCGCTGCTGTTATCCCGTAAGGGACGGAGGGTCGGGAGTCACTTACTCCAGCTGAATTCCTGGAGTCGAAAGAATCTTGGACGTCGCATGGAACGTCATCGGCTTAGTTGTCGTTGTCCCTTTTGGGTCGGTATGGATCAGTCTGCCATGGCCGCCGATTGAAAGGGTGGGGGGGCCATTCGATGTTCCAGATCGCAAGTCAGCATTGAAGTCACGGCGAACACTATGTCATAAGAAATTTAAAAGGCGGTGCGTGTTTTGATCAGAACCATCTACGTGTCGCTACACTTATGTTTGCCCGCTAGCCAAATCGGCCGGGCCGGGGTGCTTTGCCTGATTGCCAGCCCCGACATTCGTCAAATTGGCTAAACCGGAGTTTTCTCTTGGCTGATGATCTCGACCCCATCCCCATCCCCGTCCTCGGCAGGGATCCTGCAACGTGTGTCATGGAGCTCCTCCACCTAGAGCCAGAGCCCCCTCCGACCTACACAAGTAACATGGCGTGGCTGCATCGATATGCGACGCATTGTCGCCTTGTATTAGATCCCTCCTTGCAACCCGAACAGGCGCTACGTCAATGCTTCGGCTCATCATGGAAACTGCTTTGCCGCAGCGGCCGCGATCCCTTCCTTCCCATCCTCAGAAACCGGCAGCTAAGTTTCCAAGACCTGGTGGTTTATGCAAAGGCGCTGCTCGACAGCGGCTGGCAGCAGGCGCCGGACCCCAGACTCCTCGAACAACTCATCCAACAAAGCTATGAGTACTTTGATTCTGGACCGACCGTGCCAGCGGCGCGCAAAGACATGTTGCTCATGCGCTTGGCCGGGCGCCAGAGTAGGGTGCTACAGCGGGACTTCTTGCTGGTGACACGATGGCTTTTCAGCGGAGTCAGCCGAGTCACCGGGAAAGAGCAATGGTCAGGCTTGCTTCGCCGGGCTAAAGCCTGGTCAGACCGCCTGCGTGCGCAAGAGGAAACGGCTACCGTGCAGACATGGCATTTCTTCTGTAGGGAAGTCCCATGGCGCGGCTATGAGATCTCACCGCTGGCCGACGGCTTGGCATTGTGGGAGGAGGGCCATGAGATGTCGAACTGCGTGTACGACATTCGCCGTACCTGTCACCATCCATGGCCCAGCCGCTTCTTCTCGGTACGCAAGCAAGGCCGCCGCGTCGCCACCTTGGAGTTGGTGCACGAGCCTGCCGATGAGCATTTGAAGGGCACAGACCGGATCTACGGACGCTGGGGTCTTCAGGACTGCCGGCTTTCGCGCAATCGGTTTGTAGACGCCGAGATGATGAAGAGCATGAAAGTCTTCGCCTGGCAATACAACTTATGGAGTCAGCGGCCGTCTCGGCAAATTGCCTGCGTCCGACTGGAAGAGGACGCTAAACCGGTCCAGGCGTTCTAAACGGAGCACTAACGCGAGCCTGCAAACCTGAGATCCGGCGGGCTGCTGGAATGGCCTGAGGCCCCGCGTCAGCAGTCAGAGTGGTCCAGAAGGCTTCTTGATCGTCTTTTTGTTTGTCGGACTTGCCACGAAGACATCCATCGGGAAGACGCTGTGTTTGCCTTCGTTCCAGGAGATGTGAACCTTGCCATCGACTGGCCCCCAACAACGGGCACGAAGCGGACGTGCGGATATGATCGGCCGCAGAGTACCAAACGTCGCCTTGAGGTGGTCACGAAACGTCGACTGACCATTAATCGATAGAACTTCACTGGCGAGCCCGTTCAGCCTTTACATCCCAATCGTTAAATGGCCCTATCACCCGAAATCCAGAACTGAAGGGACGTGGATACGTTGCTTCCATGACAAATTCAAGCCGAAACCAGGGCGGCCTGATCAGCCTTATCCTCCGGCGTGGCCGGGAAGAACGCCTCGCCCAAGCGGCGGGCGGCCTCACGTTTACGATGGTGGTGTCTATGGTGCCGCTGCTGGCGGTGAGCTTCGCCCTGTTCTCGCGGACCCCGGCCCTGCGTGCGGTTGGGGGAGCGATTCGCGAGCACCTGCTGCGCGGCCTGCGACCGGCCGACATCGCCAAGACAGTGCTGAAGCACCTGGCGCAGTTCGCAGGCAACGTCAGCGGTCTCACGCAGGTGGGCTTCGCGCTCCTGCTGGTGTCGGCCCTGACGCTGTTCCTGAGCGCGGAGAACACGCTCAACCGGATATGGCAAGTGAAGAAGCCGCGCCCGGTGCTGCGCCGACTGGCCCTGTACGTTTCCATCCTGCTCACCGGTCCGGTGTCTTCCCGGCTAGCGCGCAAACGCTTGCTGGCCAGGCTCAACACGTCAGGCACGCTTTTCCCCGCAATCAGTGCTTTGACCATGGCTCGTGCCGATTGCCCATGCAAGTCAGACACCACGACTCCCAAACGCACACCCGCATCGGTGAGCAGCTTGTGCACGCGATTCTTTTCGCTGGCCAGCATGCCACCGAGCTTTTGCCGGTGCCGGGCAATGTGGCGCAGACTGCGCAGGTCCGCCTTTGCAATGAAGGAGGCACGCAACAAGCCTGAGCGTGCCAGGGTGGCCAGCCACTGGGCATCGGCCACATCGGTCTTGCGCCCCGGCACCGCTTTGACATGGCGGGCGTTGACCACCCAGGCCACAATGCCCACACCTTCGAGCGCCGCATACGGGCTCTTCCAGTAAATCCCGGTGCTCTCCATGACGACTACGTCGGGATTAATCGCGCGCGCCCACTCGGCTAGTGCCCTGCGGTCTCGTTTGAAGCCGCCAAACTCGCGTCGCTCCAGCACGGCAGAACCATCGGCTTGTTCAATGATGGCGCAGGCGCTGATCTGCGCTTGGTGGACGTCCAGGCCAATAACACGTTTGTAGATGGGGGTAAGTTCCATCGGGATCCTTCCAGTTGATATGTAAACTTCAAAACTGGAGGTGCTGTGGGTGCCCCACCGAAATTGCTTGTCTGAGATTGCGCTCAGCAGCCCTGTTTAACGTGAGATCTCATCGGCAAAGCCGATGGAGTCAATTCGGGGTACGAGTCGGTGAAGGCGCGCCAAGTTAGATATCGGGGTGCTATCCCCCAAAGAATTTTCTCGGCTTCTACCCCCAGCACCTCCACCCTCAAGTTTCTTTCATCATCCGGGGCGTCGGCCTGCATTCATGAAAGTTAGATCCGGCTGTTCCTGGAATGGCCCGAGTCCCGCCTCAGCAGTCAAAGTGGTGCAACAGGCTTCTTGATAGATTGTTTATTGGCTGGGTTGGCGACAAAGGAGTACATGGAGAAGACGCTGCGCTTACCGTTATCCCAGACGATGTGAACCTTGGCGTCAAGAGTTGCCCAGCAACCCGGGAGCATGGATCCGTTGCCCAGGTAGGTGTATGCGGACATCAGTTCGGCCGAGTCTTTTTCATTGCATGCCCGATCAGTCAACACAATGCGGCCACCCCCCTCGTTTGGCTGCTCCCAAGTGTCGGCTCGTACGTGGATATGTAGTCCTAATGTCAGAACCGCCAGTATCCGAAGCATATTGATGATTCGGCTGGCGGAAGGATTCCGTGTCAGGTACAGCTGCAGCCCGCCCCTGAACAGAGGCCGTGTCAAAGAATCATTCTTGAAGGTGGATGCAAACATATGAGTTGCCAGTCTACGTATATCGTAGAGACAGAATAACACAAAGCTACGAAATTCGAAGAGTGGCAACCCGACCCTCTTCAAGCACTGCACCCGCGTCCGTTTTCGGTGCCCGCATGCGCCAGGCGCGCGAGCGTCTGGGTCTGCCGCAGGACAAGCTGGGCGTAATGATCGGGATCGATGAGCACAGTGCCAGCGCCCGGATGAGCCGCTATGAAAACGGTGTGCACGAAGCTGCGATCTCGACGGCTCGTCTGTTGGCTGTAGCCCTTGATGTCCCCCTTGCTTTTCTCTATTGCGACGATGACAAGCTGGCCGAGATGCTGCTGCTTGCCCATGGCCTGTCACCCAAAGATCGGGATGAAGTACTCAGGCTGATGAGCACAAAGCTTGAGCAAGCCTCGGCCACACCTGTCGCCCGAAAAGAAAAGTTGCGCTGAGCGTTCAATTCGTTGAGCAATGAACACTAGCGTGGCTTTGGGAAGCCCCACCGGAGGTCCTTGCCGGGGGCTCAAGCTTCAATATATATTTTGTGCTGTCCTCGTCTTATACGAGCACCACACGCAGCTCAACCGTAGCCATATTCGACCACCACCTGTTCCGGGCTGTAGTAGCGCCGCTTGGGACGCTCAGCGCTTGCCATCGTGTGCATGATCTCCATCGCGCACGCGATGCCTACGCATCAGCTCTATTTCAAGATGGGGTTGCCGGACGGATACCGAGCACTGGCCAAGCTCTGCTTTCTTGGGCCAGCTAGCTTCGCATACTCTCGAAGAGACCACTGTCTGAACCTGCGCTGTCTACATGTGTCCGCTTGTGTCCAGGCCTCGAAAAGGTGCATTTCACTGCGTACCGGTGCGTAGCACCTTCTTCTGGCCCTTGCCCTTTGAGATAAAGATGGCTGTAGAGGTTTTCATTTTTCTCTTTCCCTTTATCCTGACCGGGATTTCTAGGTTCAACGCATCCATAAAAATCGCCGGATCCGACCTGATGATGTTCCTGAAAATCGGCCAAAGTTTGCTGCCTAGGACCGGGTCGTCATGGTCTTCAATGTGCCTATTCACCAGCCTGTCGCCGTGCGCTCGAGCGTTGCCGCGCAGGCGAGCGGATGGCATACGAAGACCAGCAGGCAGCGCAACTGATTTTGCGAACGATGATCGTAGCGGTGGCAGGTGTCTCTGATCAATTTGACGACCGCCTACCATCGTATTGTTGATCAACGGCAGTAAGAGTAAGTGGCAATGTGGTGCGTCTTCGTCATGGTGAATAACAGCAGAAAGTACGTTGTCTTCGCCGAATTGTTTTGCAGCCCATGCAACACACTTTGAGAAGTACTCGATGGTGTTGACTTCGGTTTCTGGCGATAGGCTGAACAACAACTCCACTGCCTGAACGTGGTCTTTGCGCAAGCTTTCTACCTTGATTCCGGCGCGGGCTAAACGCGCATTGGCCTGCGCCACCACCTCTGCCGCTGTACTATGTCCTGCGATCGTGTGGTTTAAATGGCTGCGTGTTGCATCAATGTGACTGTCGGCGCCCAACTCGGCCTGAATTTCTCGATGGTTGTGTTGCGCGGCTACGAGCAGCGTACTGGGCTTACGTCGGTTAAGTGTTGAGCCGCTTACAGTACCCACCCTAAAGAAAAGGAATTCGCGGTAAGTGGATTCAGACATTGCGACCTCCTTCAACTCGAACCTGGCGCGAATTTATGTGCTGCTCTACCCAGGCGTCAACTTCCAGCATCGACCAACGCGAAGATTTTCCGATCTTTATAGGTGCTGGAAATGAGCCGTCTTGAATCAATTGGTAGATTCGACTTCTCCCGAAGCTCACATATTCAGATAGGGCATGAAACGGGAGCAATGCGGGTGCGCGCCGCTTGAGGCCTGCATTTGAAGGCCTACTGTCTGGCTCAGGGTCTGTATCGTCGCTGCCTTGGTCTTTACCGGCGCCGATGGTGGACCCCTCGTCATCCATAGTGCCTCCACCAGCTTGGTCGTTCAGGTCCTTGCTGGTTGTTAAGCATGAATTGCCAGCATCGATCTTGCGGCAGTCGAGCCTTCTGAGTCCTTGCGAGGTTAGTTCCTGGAATCGCAGCGCTCGCTTCGCTGTCCTGAGGTATGCCATCGTGTTCATCAAATGCCTTTCTTTGTGCGCCACCGAGTTTGGGGGCGCCGCATTCTACGCATTTTCTGGACAGCGTTGTACAAATATTTCGTCATAGCTCGCATTTGAGGCAATGGTGTGATTTCTCTGGGGTGCAATGCACGGAACTCCGAGCTAAGTGGCCAGCAATAAATATTGGTCGGTCAACGGAAAGACTCCGCCATTGATTCGCTCATGATGTTGTCTATAGGATATTCCAGCGTGACAAGCCATTGATGGTGCCGTAACTAATGCTGAGATCATTGGAATTGGCGAGGCCTCTGTGTTTTGATGGCCGACGGTGTGTGCGTCAGCAAGTACGCCCACTCGAACCCTACAGGGCATAGCTTTCGACGATCCTATGGTTCTATTCAATGAGGTCTGTCCAGGACTGTCGGGTCGCGATTTCGCGGCTTTTGGTGGAAAACTGATTGCTAACCAAGCCCTTGATGCTGCGACTGTAGGCGACCTGAATGCGGTGCGTCATCCTCGTAGCCGAGAACTCGCTTTCCAGCAGGCTCCCCCTCTTTGACGTCGGGATGTGATATGGCATCGTCGCCAGCGGGGTATTAGACGGAAAGAACAAAGCTCGCCGGATCCGAGGCCCGAATGGGGCCGCAGCCGCCGCGAAACGCATGGATCGACGCGGTAGTTGATGAGGAAGGCGGTGTAGCCATGCGCCTGGCCGTCGGCGAAGCATTCGACCAATTCCGCACGGAGCTGCCGGAGCATCAGATGGCTTCGATGACCAAGAGGGAGTTCACCGCGCTCGTGCAATTGGCCCTTTACTCGCCGGCGGTGGTTCTCGCGCGGGCGGTGATGCGGCACTAGCAGGATGACGGTAAGTGGCCCGACTGGGACCAGCAGGTGAACACCGAGGAGCGCAAGGGCGCAAGCTCGCGCAATCCCGCCACGCCGCGGCAGCTTCTCCAGCGGCTGGCCATTAGCGGCCTGCGGCGCTACCTCGACCGTCCCTGGTTTGCCGCGGCGCTTCAGCGCCGGTCCCACAAGAATTTTCCGGCCGCTCTGCACAATGCAGTGATCGAAGGTAACCTCGAAAGCGTTCTGGACGAACACTTCTGGTTCGTATCCGCGACAAATTCGCAATCCTGGCCGAAGCGCCTGCGCGAGTTGCACGCGGCCCTGGCGTTGACGCGCGGCCGTACGGCGCTGCACGAAACAACGAAGAAGGGAAAGAAATCGCGTGTTCGCTGCAACGTCGCGCTGCCGCTGCACCAGGCGAAGGACGAAGAGGGTGACGACGCGCCTCGCCCCGACATCGTGCGACACGCCTTCAGTACCCCTTTCTGGCCGATGGTGCTGACCACCACGTCGGTCGGCCAGGAAGGCCTGGATTTCCACCTCTGGTGCAAGACGGTCGCGCACTGGGACCCGGCGCCGGGGCCGGTGGAACATGAGCAGCGGGAGGGGCGGGTTGCGCGCTACGCGGGACTCTCAATCCGTCGCGCTCTCGGTGCGAGATATGATACCCAGCTTGGGACCGCAGGGGCCGGCAGCCCATGGGCTGCCCTTGCGGCTCGCGCCGAGGGGGATGCCGAGCAGGAAGACATGTCAGGTGGCATGTCGCCGTGGTGGTGCACGAAAGACGCATCCACTACCCAGCTTTACTTGCATTGCGCCGGTAGCCGAGAATCGACCCTGCGCTCACGCCTCGAGCGCAGGCGCGCCGTGTATCGGATGGTGCTGGGCGCTTCCGAGCCGCACTGGCTCATTGACGAACTTGACGCGACCCGGCCTCCTTCGCTGCAGGATGTCATCGAGAACTCACTGGAACTCGGCGCTTGGAAACTGGAGCAGAAGGCGCAGGCAGAGCTAGGTGAAACTCGCGAGCGGGCTTGAATCCTGTCAAGCTTGCCGCTGTGGAATAGAAGCAATTGCGGCAGCGAACGGAGGTGTTCGATCGCGAGCCGATGCCGCAGGTTGATTGCGCCAACGAGGTACTCCGGAGGTTCGTTGAGGCTCCGTGTGCGAAGTGGTGGACGTCGAGGTCCCTTGTTTGGCGACGCGCGGGCCTCCGTCTGCACGTTCCTACCTCCAACTCGCCGAGCGACTGAGCACGTGTAGTGGTGGCGCTGGCTGTATCAGCCCGACGTGTACAGCGTTGGTTGCCGATTGTTGTGTTCTTGAGAAAGTAGGTCGAGTCTTTCCCCCCACAACCGCCATGCATCCTGCATCGGGCCTTCGTAAGCAGCTCGTTGGTAGATGCGTTTCATCTTATTCTCTTCGGTGTGATTCAGGCATCGCTCGATAATATCTGGCAATGCGCCGAGTTCGGCCATGATGCTCGCTCCAGTGCGCCTCAAGTCGTGCGGTCGCCAATGACCTCCAGGCAACATGAGCGCATCGGTCTGCTGAGTGCGATTCGACATGGGAGTGCCATCGCGCTGGCGGTCCGCAACCTGTTTCGTGGTCGTCTTTGAGTTCAGTGGCCCATCTATTTTGCTATTGGGGAACATCCATTCCGTCGCACCAGTTACCGCTCGCAGCGACACGAACTGGCGTAAGGCAAAATCGCTCAGCCAAACCTTATGTGACTTGCCGTTTTTTGTCTCGGGCAGCGTCCAGCGGCGCAATTCGAAATCGACATCCTCCCATCGTGCTGCCACAACCTCGCCTATGCGGGTGAGGGTGGAGAGCTGAATAAGTAACGCTGCGCGCGAAGTAAACGCTAATCCTGAGTCTGGCAATTTCGCTATCAGTAGAGTGACCTCGCGCTCACTCAATACGCGATCGCGTTCCACGTCTTTGCCTATACTGGCTTTCCTGATTCTGGCGGTCGGGTCAGTTGTGATCAAGTCACGGTCCAGAGCAAATCCAAACATCTGCCGCAAGTCCGACAAAACACGTTTTGTCATTCGTACCACGTCACGCAACATCATTGTGTCGACGATTTTTTGGATGTGGGCCTTCTCAACGTCCATGGCTGCCATGTCGCCTATGGCGGGGAATACATCTCGTTCGAACGCTCGTGACGCTTCAGAGCCACTGTCCCTTCGTTGTTTCAGCGCCAGATTTTTCCAAAGTTCAAACAAGCCACGCACGGTGAGCCGAGCCTTTTTCTCCGCCAGGGACTCCATTCGCTCAAACTGCTGGTGGAGCGCCTCTATTTGATCCACCTGAACCTTCAGCTTGTCGGCCGTCTTTCGCTCGAGGGGGTCAATCCCGGTCTTCAGCAGCGCTGCCATCTGATCCCGCTCATCTCGGAGGGACTTTAGCGACCGCCCACCTTTGTCTTTCCAGGTGCCAATCGGCGCCTGCCGCAATTTACCGCCCACCTTGTAGCGCCACACGACGTAGACACTCATCACTCCGTCGCGGCCAGCGCGAACAGATCCGTACATTGACTGCCCCATGCTAACGCGACGCCCGTTATCGGCTGCTACTAGCGCTTGCAGTTCCTTAACCGTAATTCCCGCCATACACTGCACTCCCAGGTTTTAGCCACACTTTTAGCCACACCAGGAGGCCGGCTGTCAGTGTACTGTCACGGACCTGTCTGGACGGTGAACTTTATGTGTAATAAATACATCATTGATTTCATTGGTTATTTTTTAATTTTTTGTGCGATGCTGAACAATGCTGGATATTTATTTCCTTGCATGGGGTGCAAGGGGTAGAAGGTTCGAATCCTTTCACACCGACCAATAAAATCAAGGGGTTACGAGTTTTGCTCGTAGCCCCTTTTTCTTTTCTGGGTTTGCACTCCCACCATCCATGATCACCGTGGGGTGCATGCATCAACACAAGGGCATGGTTCTTGTGTGACGAAATCTGCGGCCGAACTGGAGGAAGTTCGCTTTATCACCACCGGCATATGGAGTGGGTGAGCCTTTCTTTTTAAAAAGCACATTGCATCGGGCCTAAGTCACACCAGCTTGACGGGATCAGCCGTCGTGCGCAACATGCTGCTTGGTAGCTGAACTGCTCTGGGGTCGAAAGGCCGAACAGGCTTAGGCCTTCGTGTCTTCACCGATGTTGATGGGCAACAGGATGTCAACCGATTTGGAGTCAAGAGTCAGGGTTGTGAGATTGACAAGCTTGAGAAAGAGGGGATTCAAATGGCGCCAGCGGCCTTCAGGCGACCCAGTTCAGCCTCGTCCAGGCCCAGCAGTTCGGACAGCACGTCCTGCGTACCTTCACCCAGCATGGGCGGCGGGCGGCGCACCGGCAGGCGCTCGCCGTCGAGCCGGTAGGGAGGCGCCAGCACGTGCTGGCTACCGCCCTCGGGGTGTGGCTGTTGGGTCAGCAGGCCGCCACGGGCCGTGCGTTCGGAGGTCAGCGCCTCGTGCAGGCCCAGCACCTCACCGCAGGGGATGCCGGCGCTCGCCAGGCGCTGCAGCAGCAAGGCACGCGGGCGGCTGCGCAAGGCCTGCAGGATCTGCGGCAGCAACTCCGCGCGGTTTGCGGTGCGCTGCACATTGGTCTTGAACCGTTCGTCGTCGGCCAGGTCGGGGCGCTCTATCACCTCGCGGCAAAAGCGCGCAAACTGGCTGTTGTTACCCACGGTGATGACGAGTGGTCCATCGGCGGCATCGAACACGCCGTAGGGCACGATGGAGGGATGGGAGTTGCCGTAGCGCGGTGGGTCCTTTTCGAGCAACAGGGCTTCGAGCCCGTAGTAGGCGGTGACCATGATGCCGCAGTCGTACAGCGCCATCTCGATGTGGCGCCCCTGACCGGTGCGCTGGCGCTCATACAGCGCGGCGAGCACTGCCTGTGCCGAGTACATGCCGGTGAACAGGTCCACTACCGCCACGCCGAACTTGAGCGGCGGCTGGTTGGCCTCGCCATTGAGGGCCATCAAGCCGGCCTCGCCCTGCACCAGCAGGTCGTAGCCCGGGCGCGCCGCCTCGGGGCCGGTGCGGTCGTAGCCCGAGATCGAGCAGTACACCACGTCGGGCCGGACGGCCTTGACCTGCTCGTAGCCCAAACCCATCTTCTCGGCGCCGCCGGCCTTGAAGTTCTGGATCACCACATCGCACTGCTTGGCCAGCGCCAGCGCCAGCCGCTGGCCTTCGGTGGTCTGCAGGTCCAGCGTCACCGATCGCTTGTTGCGGTTGACACTGTTGAAGTAGGCGGTCTGCGTCGAGCCGACGCGCAAACCCCAGTCGCGCGTGTCATCGCCCCGCGTCGGGTGCTCGACCTTGATCACCTCGGCGCCAAAATCCCCCAGTACCATGCCGCACCAGGGGCCGGCCAGTACACGTGAAAGATCCAGCACACGGATGCCAGAGAGCGGAAGCGAATGTTTGTTCATGAAAGACTATGCGCAGAGATCGATTTGCGGGCGATGGTTGAGTGATTAAAATTCTTTGGCAACATCGGCGGGGACGTATGGCGCTTGGTTTCGGCGACTTTGACCGATGACTGTTTTTGGCAGGTTTCGGTCCGCCGAGCCTTTGCAGTCTTTCAGCCATCAATCATGCCCGCACCGCTCGATGCCAATCATTCCAGTTTGTATTGAATCGAGCGCAGCAACTCGCCCTGGCGATCGTAGCCGGCGCGCAGATCTTTGGTCAGTTCCTCGCTGGTCAGGGGCAGGCCAGCCTCCATGCCCATAGCCTCGATGCGCTGGCGCTGCTTGGGCTGTTTGAGATACTGCAGCGTCAGGTCGCGCACCTTGGCCTGGATGATGGGCGAGAGGTCGGGCGTCGACCACAAGCCCATCCAGCCCACTTCGTTGAGTGCTGGAAAACCCAGTTCGGTGAAGGTGGGCACTTCAGGCAGGGCCGTGATGCGGGTTGGGTAGTTGACCGCGTAGGCCTTGATCTTGCCTGCCTTGATCAGCTGCAGCGAAGTGGCCGGGGCATCGAACATCAGCGGCACGTGACCGCCCATCACGTCCTGCAAGGCCGGTGGCGAACCCTTGTAGCCGATGTGGTTCATCTCCACGCCCACCAGGCGGCTAAATTGCACGCCCGAGGTGTGGGCGCGCATACCGGCGGCGTAGGACGCATAGGATACCCTGCCCTTTTCCGCCTTGATGTAGTCGATCAGCTCCTTCAGGTTTTTGGCCGGCAGGTTGTTGTTACCGACCAGGATCAGGCCCTGGCGACTGATCTGGGCCAGCGGCTTCAAGTCCTTGAAGGGGTTAAAGTGCACCTTGTAGGCCTGAGGCGTCTCGGTCACAATGCCGCCCTGGATCAGCAGCAGCGTGTGGCCGTCATGGGCGGATGAGACCAGGTCGTTGACGGCAAGGACACCGGCGGCCCCAGGCTTGTTTTCGACAATTGTCGGTTTGCCCAGCGATTGCGTCAGGCCCTCGGCGACGATGCGAGCCAGCGCATCGGCTGTGCCGCCGGCCGGACCACCGACCACGATGCGAATGGGCTTGGTCGGCCACTCCTGGGCGTAAGCGCCCTGGGTGACTGCGGCAAGGCCCGCACCAAGCGTAAGTGCAAGCACAAGGGCGCGCCGGATGGAATATCTGAGGTGTTGCATGGTGTGTCTCCTAATATATTTAAACTAACTCAAACTTCGGTCATCAAGCCTGTTGTCATGGGCTTGATGACTGAAAGGGTTTGCTCATCGCCGTACAGCTGGAGTCTTTCATCGTGGACTTCATGGATGCGTGACATGGCCTGGCGTGTTCAGGCGGCCTTGCGCAGGAAGCCTTGGTTACCACCGTTGCGGTTGGGCGCGAAGCCATTGGCCTGCAGGCTTTCTTCCACCGTGTCGTAGAAGACGCCGATCTTGCTGATCTCGCGTGCCTGCTGGGCGGTGGCGATTGGGCGGCCAAACTCACGCGAGATGCGCACCAACTGCTCGATCTGCGAGACCGTGCTGGCCTTGGCGGTGCGCGATTGGTTCCACAGGCCGTCTTCGGTGCCGCAGCGCACATGCAAGCCCATGGCGATGCCCATCATGTTCACTGGCAGCACATTGCGCACGTGACTTTCCACCGTCAGCACCGCGCCGTCGGGCACTTCGCGCACGAAGTTGGCCAGGCTGTAGATGCTGGGCTTGTCCATGCCGCCACCTATTGCCACCCAATTCATGACCAGCGGGCCCTTGTAGATGCCGCGCCGCATCAGGCGCTCCACTGACTCGAAGCTGTTGATGTTGTAGCACTGGAAGGCGCTCTGGATGCCCGCCTTGGTGAGGCGGCGCACATGCTCTTCGACCCAGCCGGGCTGCGCAGGTACCGTCATTTCCTTGTAGGCGTTGAAGATGGCGGGGTTCTCACGCGAGGTGCCCTTGAAATCCGCGAGTTCCGCCTGCTCGGTGACGTTCATCTGGGAGGTGTTTACGGTCACCGTGACCTGGTCGGGCTTGGGGTCGAGCTCGGCCAGCATATGGCGCGTATCGTCGGAGAGCCATTTGGCGGCCGCGCCTTCACCCTCGGGCGCGAAACTGATCGAGCCACCCACCTGGATGATCATCTCGGGCACGGCCTTGCGCACGCCGGCGATCAATTCGTTGAACTTGGACAGGCGCTTGGAGCCCTTGCCGTCCAGTTCACGCACATGCAGGTGCAGCACGGTGGCACCGGCGTTGTAGCAGTCCACCGCTTTCTGGATCTGATCTTCCATGGTGACTGGGATGTCTTCGGGGAAGTCGGAGGGCAGCCAGCCCGGCGCATAGGGTGCGGCCGTGATGATCAAAGGCTGCTGGTTTTCGGGGTACAGATGGCCGTCAAGAAAATTCATTGCATGTCTCCAAAGACAGGTTGGGAGTAAGGAAAGAAATAGCGGGATGGGCCTGGTGAGCCCGGCGCTCAGTAGGGCTTGTCGCCGATAATCGCGGCGCGTTCCATCTTGCGCGGGGCGGGCCAGTAGTCCATGACGGCGTAGTGCTGGGTAGAGCGGTTGTCCCAGATCGCGATGCTGTTGGGTTGCCAGCGGAAGCGCACCTGGTACTCGGGAATGCTGGCCTGGCTGATGAGGTAATTCAGCAGATGGCTGGCGCCGGGCGTCTTGTCGAGGCCGAAGCGCACGTTCTCGGGTGTGTGGTAGTTGGAGAAGTGCGTTGTGAAGCTGCAGACGTACAGCACTTTCTCGCCGGTCTCCGGGTGTATGCGCACCACCGGATGCTCCACCATGGGGTTGTCCCGCCCGAGCGCCAGGCGTTTTTCTTCTGGCATGACGGCGCCAAAACCGTGCTCAATGCTGCTCTTGGCGCGCAGGCCATCAATGCGCTTCTTCACGTCCTCGGGCAGGTTCTTGTAGGCCTCGACCATGTTGACCCAGATGGTGTCGCCGCCGACGGGCGGCACCTCGATGCTGCGCAGCACGCAGCCCATGGTTGGGGTCGAACGCCACATGCCGTCGGTGTGGTAGTTGTTCTCGTAGTTCTCGCGCTTCTCGCTGTGGTAGATCTGTGCCAAGCCCCGGATGTCGGGGTCGCTGTCGAGAACGGGGTGGTCCTCCAGGTCGCCAAAGCGGCGCGCAAAGGCCACGTGCTCGGCGCGGGTGATGTCCTGGTCACGCAGGAACAGCACACGGTGCTTGAGCAGCAGCGCCTTGATTTCGGCGAACAGGCCGGCGTCGCGTGCAGCGTCGCCCAGATGGACGCCGGAGAGCTCGGCTCCTATCGAACAAGTCAGTTGTTCTACTCGCATGGTGGTTTCCTTTGGATCACAAAAATGGGGGAGGCTGCGGTCTTGCGAGCCAGGAGCTGCGGATCGAACGGCGGGATGGTGCCGCTGGAGGTGCCCACGCAGACCATCAGGCTGCGGCGCTTGGGTGAATCCAGTGACGCTCTGAAGGTGCTGCGGCCCACCCCGCCGGACCTGGGGTCACCCGCGTACTGAAAGCGCATGGCATTGGCCAATGTTGTCTCCTGTCGTTATAATTTCCATGTGGTCACCTGGGTTGGTAGACGGCTTGGAGAAATTCTCCTGCACCGCTTCCGGCCCTGCTTGGCAAAGTGCGCCAGGAATTGACGGTTTGCGACAGGGGCCGCATCTGCATTTGCCAAGGTGGCCGGGCTTGACTGGCGCCAGCAAAGACAAATCAAACGCGTGAGGAAATGAGACGTTGAGGTAGCGGTGACGTGGGCTTCTTCGCATCGTTGAACGAAGGGCTGACTCTCTCAGCAAGCATATGACCATCCTGGTTCGCAGCGCGTCCCTGACCAAGTTCTCTGAAATTGCCCGGTCGGTCGGTATTGACCCCGTGAAAATGGTCCGCCATGTTGGACTCGATCGCACCTGCCTGTACACGCCGGACCTGCGCATTCCTGAGGTCCGGCTGGCCGAAGTCCTGGAGACCTCGGCGAAGTCTTCGGATTTCCATCCGGGGCTGCTGATGGCCGAGTCGTGGCGGCTCTCCGACTTTGGCGTGGTGAGCCTGCTGCTGCAGCATCAACCCAGCTTGCGTCATGTGCTGTCGGACCTGGCGCATTACCGTCACCTGCTGAGTGATTCGGTGGCAGTGGAGGTGGCGGACATTGGCGACGTTGCCGTGGTGCGTGTGATGCTGATCACGGGCCGGCCTGACCCGGGCCGGCAGGTGGTGGAGCTGGCGGTGGGCGTGGCGCTTTGTCTATTACGGACCATCCTGGGGAGCCAATGGATGCCGCGCAGCGTGCACTTCTCGCATCCGGCACCGGCGGGTCTTCAGGTCCACCGGCGCCTGTTTGGACCCCGGCTTGAGTTCAACAGCGAAATGGACGGCATTGTGCTGTCTCGCCAGGATATGGACCGGTCCAACCCCCTGTCTGATGCCCGCCTGACGGGCTATGCCAGAGGCTTTCTCGATATGCAGCCGCGCTTGCAACACGATGCAATTGCCGATGACGTGCGGCGCACGCTGCACGCCCTGCTACCCAGTGGACGCCATGCGATCGAGCTGGTGGGCCAGAACCTGGGTCTGAGCGCCCGCTCGCTCCAGCGCCAGCTGGAGCAGGCGAGCGAGAGCTACTCGTCTTTGCTCAATGACGTGCGCGGAGAGCTTGCGATGCGCCACCTGGGCAACCCGACCTGCTCGGTATCGCAGGTCGCCGGGTTACTGGGCTTTTCCGAGGTAAGTGTGTTCTCGCGCTGGTTCAGCACCCAGTTCGGCATGTCGCCCACCCGCTGGCGGAGCGACGCCCTGGCGCAGCGCGCGAGCTGAGGCTGCAGGGCATGGCCTGCCAAGTCCATCCTGAGGATGGCTCGCCCCGCAACCCAAACCCGGAGAAATTACCGGCGAATATTTTCAGGTCGAACTAGACTTCGAGGGCGCAGGCTAGGTCCGCTGGGCGCATGCAGTCGCTGGTCAGGACCCAGGCCGAGGTATAGGGAATTTCAGAGCCGGAGGTCAACGAAAAGGCTCCTACAGCATGGTCAATCATGGATGCAGGAGCCGGGAATGTCCGTTGAGACTATCTGTGTGTGGCTGACTGCGTCTAAGTGTGGCATCGGCACCTGAACTGCGATTACGGGCTTTCGGCGAGCGCTACCGCCTGCGGCCTGCGGTGATGACGAGCCCGCCAATTCGATGCCTCAGCTAGAGGCTGATCACCACATTGCCGATCTCACGACCCGCCTCCACCGTTTCGTGCGCGGTGGCGATCTGGTTTAGGGAAAAACGCGAGCCGATGCTGTGCTGCAGGCGCCCGGCGTTGAGCAGGGCCTGCAGCTCGGCAACGCAGCGGCTACGGCCTGCCGGGCTCAACTCGTAGACCAGGAAGAATTTCAGTCCCAGCGACAACCAGTTCAGCGTACGGAAATGTATCGCCACGTCGCCCGTATCGTTGGAGCCGTAGCATACCAGTTGACCGTGCGCTCGCAGCACACCCTGGCTCAGCAGGCGTGCGGTCGAGGAAAAGTCCATATCGATCACCACATCCACCCCACGACCTTGTGTTAGCGCTTTGACACGCTCGGCCACCGCTTCGTGTTTGTAATCTATGGTCTCAGCCACGCCCGCCGCGCGCGCGTGGACCGCCTTGGCTTCGCTGCCGACCGTACCAATCACCCGTGCCCCTGCTTGGGTCGCAAGCTGAGTCACATAGTGGCCGACGGCGTTGCCGGCGCCCGTGACCAGCACGTCGCGCCCGGCTAGCGGGCCGGCCAGGTGTATTGCCTGCACGGCGGTCAGGGCCGGTATGCCCAGGCAGGCACCTGCGTCGAAGCTGGTGCCTTCGGGCAGTTCCACCGCCTGCGCCCCGGGCAGTGCAATGGCCTCGCAGGCTGTACCCATGGATCGTTGCCATTGGCCATTCCAGATCCAGACCCGTTGGCCGATGCGAGAGGCGGAGACGCCCGCGCCCACGGCGTCCACGACACCGGCGCCGTCGCTGTGCGGGACCACGAGTTCGTTGCCCAGCGGCCGGCCGCGCCGCGACTTGACATCCGAGGGGTTCACGCCGGAGGCGGCGAGTCGCACCCGTACCTCGCCGGGGCCGGGTTTGGGGTCGGGCAGCTCGCCCACCTGCAGCACGTCGCGTGCTTCGCCGTTGCGGGAATACCAGGCAGCTTTCATCGAGGGTCTCCAGACAAGGTAAGGTTTTTAATTGGACTACGGCCTCTCACGGGGCTGAGGTCAGGCAGACGGAAATGAGGCGTGTTTCATGACTCGATCGCCTTGCCCATATCCTCAATGACCTTCTTGGCATCGCCAAACACCATCATGGTTTTGTCCATGTAAGAGAGTTCGTTGTCCGGGCCCGCATACCCCAATCAGCATGCTAACGTCCGTTCGGTGATGTGTGTCAATCGCACGAGACGACAACGGTGCCCCGCTTTTGCCGCGCTTCGACCATGAGGTGGGCTTTCGCGGTTTCGTGCAGGGGAAAAATACTGTCGACGGCGTGCATGCCACCGGGCACCTCGGCCAGCCACTGGCGTACGCCTTGTTGCGCGCGTTGACGTGTCTCGGCCGACAGGCCCGACAGGTAGAGCCCTCGCAGGGTGATGTTTTTTCGAATCAGGCCCGCCAGGGGGAAGGGCTGGTCGGGGTCGGGCCCGATGGCGTAGGACATCCAGATGGCGCCCGGTGCGGCCATGGCTAGCACGGCATGCCGGTTGCTGCCAGCGTCGACGTCGACGATGTGGTCGATACCGGCACCCTTTGTGGCCTTGTGCACGGCGGACTCCAGGTCTTCGCGGGTGTAGTCGATCACCGCGTCAGCGCCGCCAAGTTTGGCGTGTTCGGCCTTCAGGGGCGAGCTCACGGTGGCAATGACATGCGCGCCGCGCCACTTGGCCAGCTGTATGGCGTAGTGGCCCACGGCACCGGCGCCGCCCGTGACCAGCACGTTGCGGCCGTTCAGGTCGGTGGCGTCCATCAGGCTGCAATAGGCGGTCAGGCAGGGGATGCCCAGGCAGGCACCCTGCGCAAAGCTGAGGCCCGCAGGCAGTGGCGAGACAAGTGTCTGGGGTAAACAGATGTATTGCGCCGCGGTTCCCCAGGGCCGTCCGCGCTGGCCGAAGTACACCCATACCCGCTGACCCAGCCAGGTGGGGTCGGCGCCTTCGCCCACGGCATCCACGGTACCGGCGCCATCGCTGTTGGGTACGATGCGCGGGAACTCCATGCTGTGCATGCGTCCGGCGCGGCGGTTGGCATCGGCCGGGTTGACCGCCGAGGCCGCCAGCCGCACCCGCACCTCACCCGGCGCAGGCTCTGGCGTCGGCAGTTCGCCGAACTGCAGTACCTCCTGTGCCGGGCCGAGCTTGTCGTACCAGACGGCTTTCATGCACCCACCTTGATGAGTTGTTTGCCGAAGTTGTGTCCGGTGAGCATGCGGATGAAGGCATTGGGGGCGTTGTAGTCCTGCGGCAGCGCCAATCTCATGCAGGCACTTCACCTTCCATGGTGCTGCGCAGGAGGACGCGCTCCTGTTCGCCATAGTCGTGCACCGCGTAGTGCATGGTGCAGCGGTTGTCCCACATCACCACGTCGCCCACTTGCCACATGTGGCGGTAGAAGTTGTCGGGACTGGTGGAGTGCCCATACAGAAAGTCCAGCAGCGGCCGGCTTTCTTCTTTTGTCATGCCTTCGATCTGCTGCGCCGTTTCTGGGTGCCCCACATACAGCGCTTTCCTGCCGGTCTCGGGGTGGGTGCGTACGATGGGATGCACGGCCGTGGGCAGGCTGTTCAGGTCTGCGCCCATCATCCGTCCCAGGCGCAACGCGACAAACTTCACGCGCAGCCCTTCGAGCATCTTCCTCATTACAGGAGACAGGCGTTCGTAGGACTGGTACTGGTTGCACCACATGGTGTCTCCGCCTTTCGGCACGGTCAGGGCCGACAGGATGGATATCTTGGGCGGGATGGGCGTGTAGGGCGAGTCATAGTGCCAGGCTTCGGTCGATGCGGTTTCCTTGGGGATCTTTGTGACATGTGTGATCTCCGGGTAGTCCTTGAGGTGAGGGCTCAACGAACTGGCGGCTACGGGATTGCCCCACAGCTTGCTGAAGCCGAGAAGGTGCTGGGGTTCGAAAAGGTCCTGGCCGCGGTAGACCAAAACATGGTGCTTCAGGAATGCGCGATGCAGTTCCTCGAAGGTCGCGGGATCGATCGGCTGTTTCAGGTCAACGCCTTGCACTGAGGCGCCGATTGATCCGGTCAGTGGTGTTACTTTTATGCTCATGTCTGTCTCCTCTGGGTGATTAATCAATGGTCAGAACGATTTTTCCTGCATGCTGGCCTTGCATCATGTAAGCGTGGGCGGCGTGGATTTCCTCAAGCGGGAAGATCCGGTCGATGGCCCAGCGGACGCGCCCCTCCTGCAGCCATGGCAGCGTGTCGCGTGCGCAGGCCTGGATGCAGGCCAGCCGCTCCTGTTCGGTACGCGTGCGAAACGTTACGCCTATCAGCTTCAGGCGCTTCAGCCAAAGCAGGCTCAGGTCGATTTGGGCGGTCTGGCCGCCCAGCCGGGCGATATTCACGAACCGGCCGCAGATGGCCAGGCCTTGCAGGTTTTCCTCGAAAGCAGGGCCACCGACCATGTCGATGATGAGGTCCACGCCGCGCTTGTCCGTCGCTTTCATGATCCCGTCAAGCAATGGTTCGTGCGAGGTGTCAATGCAGACATCAACCCCGTATTCGGCCAGGCCGGCAAGCTTGCTTGCGGAACGCGACGCGGCGATCACCGGCTTGGCGCCCGACAGTGAGGCAATCTGCAAGGCGGCCCATGCCACGCCGCCGGATGCCGCGTTGACCAGAACCGATTCACCGGCGCGCAATTGCCCGTTTGTCACGACCGCATCGTGTGCCGTGACAAACGCATTCGGGAACGAGGCGGCCTGGATCCAGCTGATGGAAGCCGGAACTGGCATGATCGCCAGTGGATCCGCCAGTACGTACTGCGCCTGGCACTCCCGACCATGGCCCATGACGCGGTCGCCTTCGCGCCAGCCGCTGACGTTTTTTCCTACCGCTGCGATCTCACCGGCGAATTCGACGCCCACCGTGATAGGCTCGCCCGATCGCCTGTCGTGAGCCTGGGTGATTTCGCCCCGGTTAAGCCCGCTGGCGCGCACGCGCACCAGCACCTGGCCCGGCCCGGCAACGGGCACGGGAATATCCTGAATCTCGATACGGCCCCCGTCTGCATGGGGAATAACGCGAACTGCCTTCATATATTTATCCTTTTAAAAAAACCTGGTGTTTCAGGAACTGCTGGTCCGATTCCTGACGGTGGCCAGGAGACTTGCGGCGCGTTGTGCTGCTTCGGCGCCACCGGGGTGGTCACCGCGTACAAAGGCTGGCCGCAAGTCTTCGATGGCGCCCAGGGCGACCATAGCTTCCTGGTCAACCAGGCACAGCCGCCGGTGCTCATTGATCGTGAGTAAATAGGTGTGAACGATGTCATCTTCGGGAGGCGAAATTCCGAGCCGGTGAAAATGGGCATTGATTCTGTGTGCGGCGGCGAGCATCGCGCCTTCTATCTGCAGTTCGTGGTCATCGGGGCCGCATTTACCCAGTGAGTTTTCAATGCGCGATGCATAGGTGTCGTGGTCGTGTGCAAGCATGGTTACTCCGGGATTCGAAGGCGTAAAACCGACAGGCATTCCTGCAAGGCTTCGTCACAAGCCGAGACTATCTCCGGGGTCGCTGCCCGACCTTCTCGAACGCAGGGGTCGCGGTATTTCTCGATGGTTTCCATGGCCTTCGCCATGCGCTGTACATCGGCAGGCAACTCGCCATCAATCTTTGGCCGACCGAGATGAAGCACATCGCCCGGAGCGCACAACATGGGCGTCAATTCACCGCCGGATTGCGGCACGAGGTAGACGCCTGGCTGCATGGAAAATGCATGGTGAGCGGATGTCAGCCCGGCGTGGTGCAGTGCAGCATTCAGCGCGTGCGTGCCCGCCAGCATCGTGGCCCAGAACCAGAGCTCGAAGTCGGCCAGTGGGTCAAGCCTGGAGCGTGAGCTTTGCAGCCTCGAAATCTTGAGAAGGTGGGCGTCGATATGCATGAGGAATTCCTTTTCCGTGGAGGCGACTTTATTTCACGTTTTTTTAAAAGTCAACAAATTCCTGTATAGGACTTTTCCTAATCTATTGCATGAAAAATAAAATAAGGTTATATTTCTCACATGTCCTACATAGGAGTACGAATTGCCAAGATGTATTGTTCTTCATCCCCTTGACAACGTGGCCACGTTGATTGATGCCGTCCATGTCGGCGACGAATGCACGCTGCAGGGCGAGCGCAAAGGCTCTGTCACCCTGCTGCAGGATGTCGCTTTTGGACACAAGGTCTGCATACTGGAAATCGGTAGCGGCGGCGAAGTCCTGAAGTACGGCCAGGTCATTGGCCGGGCGACGCAGCCCATCGCAGTGGGGCAGCACGCCCACGTTCACAACATTGATTCAGCCCGCGCGCGCGGCGACCTGAACCACTGACAGGAAAAAAATGACTAAAACATTTCTCGGATACCGCCGTAGCAACGGCCCCGCCGGCGTGCGGAACTGGATCGCTGTCATCTCGGTGATGGATAACTGCAATCCTGTGACCCGTACGATTTCGCAGGCTGTTGCCGGAACAATCCCGGTAACGACCGCGTTTGTGCGTGGCCAGTTTGGTGCGGATCTGGATTTTGCGCTCGACTCCCTGGCGGGTATGGGACGCAACCCGAATATTGCGGGGGTCCTTCTGGTTGGACTGGAAGAGTCATCCACCGAGGAGGTGGCATCCCGAATTCGACCGAGCGGCAAACCCGTGGAGGTCGTGCATTTGCAACCCCATGGGACCATCGATTGCATTGCAGAAGGCACACGCCTGGCAGCGCGTATGGCGCTGCAGGCCTCGCGGGCGCGGCGTGAGAGCTTTCCGATCTCCGACCTGACCATCGGTGTCGAATGTGGCGGCTCCGATACGACATCCGGCTTGAGTTGCAATCCTGTGATCGGTCGCATGGCTGACCGCCTGGTTGAAGACGGTGGCACCGTCATCATCTCTGAAACATCGGAGTTCATCGGCGCCGAGCATCTCTTCGCCCAGCGTGCGATCGATGCGCAGGTCGAGCAGGCCTTCCTGACAGCTGTACGCGGCATGGAGGACATGGCTGTTCGCCGTGGCGTGAACATGCGTGACTCGCAGCCGGCGCCGGATAACAAGCGCGGCGGACTGACGACGGTGGAGGAGAAAGCCCTTGGTGCGATGGCCAAGGCCGGATCAAGCCGCCTGGTTGGCGTGCTCGGTTACGGCCAGGCGCCGGTGCGCCGCGGCCTGCATTTCATGGACGCCCCGTCTGGCGCTGTTGAGAACCTGACGGCCTTCGCTGTTGGTGGTTGCCAGCTGATCTGTTTTGGTACCGGAGTGGGCAACCCCATTGGAAACATGGTGTCGCCTACGCTGAAGATTTGCGGCAACGTCAACACGTTGAAGTCGATGCGTGACAACATCGACGTCGACGTCAGCGCTGTGTTCGAGTCAGGCGCCAGCATCGCGGACCTGGGCGACCATCTGTATGACTACGTTGCCGAGGTTGGCTCGGGAACCTGTGTCACGAGTGAGTTGCTCAATGTGCGCGAAACAGCGATCAGCCGCTTTGAGAGAAGCTTGTGAAGCCTGTTGCAATAACCAAACTGTCGCGTGTGTCCGACGAGATCATGCGGTCTATCGAATCCGGCCTGCTGAGTGAGGGTGACCGGCTGCCTTCAGAGGAGGAACTGGCCGTATTGCATGAGGTCAGCGTAGGTACGGTGCAAAAGGCATTGGGGCGTCTGGCGCATACCGGCGTGATCCGCCGGGAACATGGGCGGGGAACCTTTGTGTCTGGCCAGAAGGTGGTGCCTGCCGACGTGCGCTACCTGCGTTTCATGGATGAGCAGGGGCGCGAACTGACGTCGTATGTACACGCGAAGGGCATCCGGCGGCTCAAACGCAAGGGGCCGTGGTCGGAGTTTCTTGGTGGCGATGCATTCGTACGCATCGAGCGCACCATCAACGTGGGCAGTCGGCTGGAGTTGTACAGCGAATTCTGGATGCTTGAAGAAGACTTCCAGCATCTGGGTGGTGTTGACCGCGAGGCACTGGAGAAGAACCTGCGTGAGCTGATTACGCAGCGTCTTTCCCTGCAGACGCTACGAGTGGACCAGTTCATCGGTTTCAGACCATTGCCCGAAGCCCCAGCTCGCGCTCTGGGACTGGAGGCGGGCCAGCCTGGCTTCATGATGGAACTGCGCGCCTATACCTTGCGTGATCGACCCATCTTCTACCAATGCGTGTACAGCGGGCCGTTCTCGGAGCGGCTTGTTGTCGTCCGATAGTTCTTTGAGGTTTCCGCCATGCAACGCTACTCCGCCCAAGCCCTGGAACACTGGACCGTGCTGGTTTATGAGTCCTGCGGCGTGCCGCACGAAGATGCATTGCAGGCGGCAAAACTGCTCGTGCGCAGCGAGCTTCGAGGCTACGCTACGCACGGGCTGACGCGCCTGGCTTCGTATACGCAGCGGCTGCAAGCGCGCGACTTCAACCCTCAACCGAACATGCAGCATCGAAGCTTTGCCGGCGGCATTGTGCTTGATGCGGATGGCGCCATGGGCCATGTTGCCGGGGAGTTTGCCAATCGGCTGGCTCGCCAGGCGCTTCAGACATCCAGCAACGTGCTGGTCGCCATCCAGTCGTGCGGGCATCTGGGGGCGCTGGGCGTATATGCGTTGCTGGCTGCCGAAGCGGGGTACTTCTGCGTGACCGGCCAACGCACGCCGCCCATGCTTGCAATGGAAGGCTTCCACGGCGCGGCCATCGGCCACAACCCGATTGCCTTCGCATGCCCGGTTCCGGGAAAGTCGCCTGTCGTTTTCGACATCGCTTGCAGCGTTGCCGCACGGGGCCACATCCTAATGGCGGCCAGGGATGGTCACGTGATCCCCGCAGGTTGGGCCCTGGACGAAAACGGCCACCCGACCACTGATGCTGACGCAGCGCTCAAGGGGGCGCTCCTCCCAATGGGCGGGCACAAAGGGATTGGCATCGCGATGATGGTGGAGTGCCTGGCCGGTGCGCTGGCTGCCACGGAGGCATCCCTGGCGGCAGAGGCGAACCGGATTCCCGCGAGTGGTGCCATGGGACGGCAAGGTGCATTTTTGTGGATGGTCAATCCGGGGGCATTCGTGCAAGGCGACCTCTTTGAGGCCTACATGACGCAATGGATAGGGCGCTACCAGGAAAGCGGTGGTGAGGCTGCGCATCTGCCGGGCTGGCGCGGCGCCCAGCTTGAAACCGGGCAGCGGCAGCATGGCGTGGCCTTGCCGGACACCCTTGTGCATGAACTGCAGGCGCTGGGCGAGCGATTCGCGATAACGCTGCCGGCTGCCATGCCGGCGGCCTAACACTTTACAACCAGGAATTTCTCCATGAACGCACCCGTTGTTCCCGAAAAGTTGCGCCAGGCGTTCGAGGCGATCACGCTCAACGACCGTTATACCTCGACCCTGGGTCATGCCTTCATGAGCGGTACGCATGCGCTGGTTCGCTTGCCGATGATGCAGCAGATGCGCGATGCACAGGCCGGCTTTCGAACGGGAGGTTTTATATCCGGATACCGGGGCTCGCCCCTTGGAACCTACGACCAGGCGCTTGTGGCGGCCGCCCAGTTTCTGAAGGCGCGCGACATCGTTTTTCAGCCCGGTGTCAACGAAGAGCTGGCTGTTGATTCGGTGTGGGGATCGCAGCAGCTCGAATTTGATCCGGCCAGCAAGAAGCTGGATGGGGTGTTTGGCATCTGGTACGGCAAGGGTCCTGGCGTCGACCGCAGTGGGGACGCGCTCAAACATGCCAACCTGAGCGGAACGGCAGCCCTTGGCGGCGTTATTGCCGTTGCCGGCGACGATCACCTGTCAAAAAGCAGCACGCTGGCACACCAGAGTGAGCAGACCTTCATGGCCTGCGGGTTGCCGGTGTTCGCACCGTCGAACGTGCAGGATATTCTCGATCTCGGTCTCCATGCATTTGCGATGAGCCGCTACTCGGGACTCTGGGCCGGTATGAAAACCGTGCAGGACGTGGTGGAGTCTGCTGCTGCAGTTGATGTCGATCCACAACGCGTAAAAATTGTCTTACCTGAAGACTTTGTCCTGCCGGACGCGGGTGTTCATATCCGCTGGCCGGACGAGCCACTGGTTCAGGAGGCGCGACTTATGCAGGTGAAGTGGCCTGCCGCGATAGCCTATGTCCGTGCCAATCGCCTGAACCACAATGTCATAGCCGGTGCAAACGACAGGCTGGGGATCATCGCGGCAGGCAAGGCCTTCGGCGACGTCCGGCAAGCCCTGCGGCATCTTGGTCTGGACGATGCGCAGTGCCGCGCGCTTGGCTTGCGCCTGCACAAGGTCAATGTCGTATGGCCGCTCGAGCCGCAGTCCATGCGCGAGTTCACGCGGGGCTTGCAGGAAGTACTGGTGGTCGAAGAGAAACGGCCAATTCTGGAACTCCAGATCAAGGATGAGCTGTACCACTGCCCGCCGGGTGAGCGTCCCCGTGTGATCGGCAAGTACGACATCCCGGATGTCGGTGATGCGGGTGGCGAGTGGAGCCACACACGGCCCGAGCAGGACTGGCTCCTCAGGGCTACCGCTGATTTGACGCCTGTTCTCATCGCCCGGGCCATCGCGAAGAGGCTGAAGCATCTTGGGGTCCCGGAAGATATACAAACTCTTATGGATGTGCGCCTGGCGGCGATTCTTGCCAATGAGCGCGCCCAGTCGAACGCCGCCGTGCAGAGTCTGGACCGCTTGCCCTGGTTCTGCTCCGGCTGCCCGCACAGCACCAGCACGCGTGTACCGGAAGGCTCCACCGCCATGGCGGGTATTGGCTGCCACGGCATGGCTACCTGGATGGATCGCTCCACCACATCGTGGACCCAAATGGGTGGCGAGGGAACGCCATGGATAGGCCAGGCGTCTTTCACCACAAGGCAACACATGTTCGCCAATCTGGGCGACGGGACTTATTTTCACAGTGGCCTGCTGGCGATCCGCCAAAGCATTGCGGCGGGCGTCAACATCACCTACAAAGTGCTGTACAACGATGCGGTCGCGATGACCGGTGGCCAGCAAGTCGGTGAACGGCCCGAGGGGCATTCCGTGGCGCAGATCGCCAATAGCCTGCGGGCTGAAGGCGTGGTCAAAATGGTCGTGGTCACGGATGAGCCGGAGAAATACAGGCGCGGGCCCGTTGCAGGTCCGGCCGGTTCAGGGGCCACTGCCCATCCTGAGCTGGTCATGGAGCTGCCGCCCGGCGTGGCCGTGCATCATCGCGACGAACTTGACCGCATCCAGCGTGAGTTTCGCGAAATCAAAGGCACAAGCGTCATTATTTACGACCAGACCTGCGCTACCGAGAAGCGCCGCCGCCGCAAGCGCGGCACCATGGTGGATCCGGCCAAGCGGGTGGTGATCAACGAACTGGTTTGCGAAGGTTGCGGAGACTGCTCGGTGCAGAGCAACTGCCTGTCGGTCGAGCCGGTCGAAACCGGGTTCGGCCGCAAGCGCCGCATCAACCAGAGCACCTGCAACAAGGACTACTCCTGCGTCAAGGGCTTTTGCCCGAGCTTCGTCACGGTCGAGGGCGGTCAGCTGAAAAAGCCGAAGAGGGAGAAGAAGGGCGACCTGTCGGCCTTGCCAGCGATTCCCATGCCCACCTTGCCCCTGATCGACCAGGTCTGGGGCATTGTGGTCGGTGGCGTCGGGGGCACTGGCGTCATCACCATAGGCCAGCTTTTGGGCATGGCTGCACACCTGGAAGGCAAAGGCGTGGTCACGCAGGATGCCAGCGGCATGGCGCAAAAGGGCGGCGCCACCTGGAGCCACATCCAGATTGCCAACAGGCCAGGGGATATCTACACCTCCAAGGTCGGCGCCTCCAGGGCTGACCTGGTGATTGGCTGCGACACTATCGTCGCCGCCAACAAAGCCACGTTAAGCGTGATGCAGCCGGGCAACACTTATGTGGTGTTGAACACCCATGACACGCCGACGGCGGCTTTCGTCACCAACCCCGACTGGCAGTTCCCGTCTGGCAATTGTGCTGGTGTGATTGACGATACTGTGGGTCGTGACCTCACCAGCAGCTTCGACGCCGAACAGGTGGCGGTGCAAATGCTGGGCGACTCGATTTACACCAATCCGCTGATGCTGGGTTTTGCCTGGCAAAAGGGCAGGGTGCCGCTGTCGCACGCCGCGCTGATGCGCGCGATCGAGCTCAATGGCGTGCAGGTCGACAACAACAAGACCGCCTTCGAGTGGGGGCGCCGCTGCGCCCATGACCTGGCCGCGGTACAGGCGCAGTTCAAGGCTGCGCAGATCATCGAGTTCGTTAAAAAGCCCTCGCTGACCGAGATGCTTTCCAGTCGCGTGGACTTCCTCTCCGGCTACCAGAACGCCGTCTATGCCCGGACCTACGCCGCATTTGTCGAAAAGGTGCGTGCAGCCGAAGCGCCGTTGAAATCGACCCTGCTCAGTGAAGCCGTGGCGCGTTACCTGTTCAAGTTGATGGCCTACAAGGATGAATACGAGGTTGCGCGCCTGCATACGGATCGTGCCTTTACCGAAAAAATCGCCGGCATGTTCGAGGGCGACTACAAGCTGGTTCATCATCTCGCACCGCCGCTGACCGCCAGGAAGAACGATCAGGGTGAGCTGCTCAAGCGGCCCTTTGGTCCCTGGATGCGCAGCGCCTTCGGCCTGCTGGCAAAAATGAAAGGCCTGCGCGGCACGGCGCTGGACATCTTCGGCTACAGCGCAGAACGCAGGATGGAGCGCGCCTTGATCGTCGAGTACCGCGCATGTATCGAGGAACTGCTGACCACGCTCAATCCTGACCGGCTGGCCTTGGCTGTGGAGATTGCCCGCATTCCCGAACAAATCCGCGGCTTTGGCCATGTCAAGGATCGCCACCTCGCTACCGCGCGGCCGAAGTGGCAGGCGCTGATGGATCAATGGCGCAACGGCTTGCCCAAGCATGATGAGGCGACAGCAATGCACTGATTTCCCCGCAAGACTAACTACCAGGAGACAACAATGATTATTCGCCGAGCTATTTGTACAAGTCTGTTAGCCCTGTTCTCGATCGGAGCTCAAGCCCAGAGCGCAAGCGATGTGGCCAGCTATCCGACACGCCCCATACGCATGGTGTTGCCCTTGTCACCAGGAACAACAACGGATCTGGTCGCCAGAATGTTTGCCGATCGCCTGGCACAACATCTTGGTCAACCGGTGACCGTTGACAATCGACCTGGCGCGGGAGGCGTGATAGCGACGCAGACCGTAGCCAAGTCACCGGCGGATGGCTACACCATTTTGCTCGTCAACTCGCAGCATGCGATCAACCCTGCCGTCTATCCCACGCTCCCATACGATACGCTGCGCGACTTTACGGGCATTGCAATGGTGGGTGAGGCGCCATCAGTGATCACTGTGCCACGCGAACTCGGCGTCAAGAACATCGGCGAGTTTGTGGCGATGGCCAAACGCCAGCCACTTTTGATCAACTATGCATCGTCAGGTATTGGCAGCCAGACGCATTTGTCGGGAGCGTACTTTGCCGCCAAAGCAGGGATTTCCATCACGCACGTCCCATACAAGTCCGCGCCGGAGGTGATTAACGATCTTGTCACCAACCGCGTCCAAGCGACTTTTGTGCCAGCGGCCTTTGTTTTGGGGCAGATCCAGGCCGGCAAACTGCTGGCGCTGGCCGTCACCGGGCGCGAGCGCCTGGGACTGCTGGGTGATGTACCGACGGTCGGTGAGACCGTGATCCCCGGTTTTGAGTTCTCAACATGGTTTGGGTTTGTGGCCCCAGCGAAAACACCGCCGCAGATAGTGAACCGTCTTGCTCGCGCGATGCAAAGTATTGCGGAAGAATCCGCCACACAACAGAAGTTCACAGAGCAAGGCATCACACCCAGAGTCCTGCTGGCGCAAAAATTTGATGCGTACGTCAAATCGGAGATAGGCCGCCTGGGTCCTATCGCGCTTGCCAGCGGCATGCGGGAAAAATAAAGGCAAGAGTCAACCAGGCTGCCTGATGGCGCGGGCCGATGGCTGCGCGCCGGGAAGAGACAAGTCAGTTTGTGCGCTGAACATTTTCAGACACGATAAAAACGGGAGATATTGATGAGCTTTTTACTGCGCCGTGCGGGCTACTTTCTGTCCGCCATCGCACTCGCTGTTGCTGTGCCTTGCGCCTGGGCGCAGGGTGCGTATCCAAACAGGCCAATCCGCATCATCGTCCCGTGGCCAGCCGGTGGCAGCGTTGACGTTGCCACGCGTGTTGTTGCGGAGAAACTCTCGGTCAGCCTCGGGCAGCCGGTCGTGGTGGACAACCGGCCCGGGGCCAGCGGGAACATTGGCGCGGCCGCCGGTGCAAAGGCGGCGCCTGATGGCTATACGCTTTTGGTGGCGACCACGCCAATGATCATCAACCAAAGCCTCTACGGCGGCTTGCCTTTTGACGCGGTCAAAAGCTTCGCGCCGGTGAGCCTGTTGGTCAATCTGAGCTATGTACTGGTGGTGAACCCGACCGTGGCCAACTCCGCCAAAGAGTTGGTCGCCCAGGCCAAGGCCAGGCCTGGGAAGATCAGCTACGCGTCATCCGGCCCTGGAACCCAACTGCACTTTCTGGGGGAAGCCTTCAAGCAAAAAGCCGGCATCGATATCGTGCACGTGCCTTACAAGGGGGCGCCGCCGGCACTGGCGGACATGATTGGCGGCCATATTCAGATGATGTTCCCAGGTCTCCCGGTCGTTCAACCCTTGCTCAAGGCTGGGCAGCTCAAGGCGCTCGCAGTGGTCGGCAAGCGGCGCCTGGCGCTCCTGCCGGACGTGCCCACCATGGCGGAGGCAGGGTTCCCTGGCAATGATCCAGTGGAGTGGTATGGCGTGGTCGCGCCCGCCGGGACGCCGAAGGACATCGTGACCCGGCTCAATGTGGAAATCGTCAAGGCCCTGAATATGCCGGACGCGCATGCGCTTCTGTCCAGCAAGGGCTTTGAGCCGGTCAGCAGCACGCCTGAGCAATTCTCCGCGCTGATTGAATCTGACCAGGTGAGTTGGGCAAGCCTGGTCAAGCAGATGAATCTGCGGCTCAACTAGGGCCTGCTAAAGCTATTTTTGCAAATGCAGACGGGGTGAAAACAGTGCCAATAAAGGAGCGCGATGACACCCAGACCAGGCGTCTGGGTCAGGAGCGCAACGCCGGGTGGGGCCAGATCACTGCTCGCAGATTCAGTACTGCCTCAGCCTGCCCTGAGGTTTGCCGCCTTTCACACAATGTCGACTTCATGAAAGCCAAGGTGCCCCTGGCGGCGATCGGCGAAATAATGTTCCAGGGTTTCCTTGACGGTCTTGAAGGCGATTTCTTCCCAGGGGATTTCTGATTCCGTGAAGAGCCTGGCTTCTATGGTTTCGTGGCCGGGGTTGAACTCTGTGCTCAGCAGCCGGGCGCGGTAAAACAGGTGAACCTGCCCGACGCGCGCAACATTCATGACGGTGAACAGGCCCTGCATTTCAAACTGGGCGCCGGCTTCCTCGTCGGTTTCGCGTGCGGCGCCTTGTGCGGTGGTTTCGCCCAGTTCCATGAAGCCGGCCGGCAGCGTCCACTTGCCCCAGCGCGGTTCAATATTGCGTTTGCACAGCAGCACCTGCGCGCCATCTTCACCCCACACCGGCACGGTGCCCACGACATTGAGCGGATTTTCGTAATGCACCGTGTTGCAGGCCGGGCAGACGGCGCGCTGCTTGGTATCGCCGTCGTCGGGCAGTCGGTAGGCTACAGCGGTACCGCAGACGCGGCAGTGTTTCAGGGGGGGGCGGTGCATCAAATAAGTGTAGCGCTTTGTGCCCGCAAGCCACCGGCTCAGGGCTGCGGTTTGCGGCAAGGCGTTTGGTGATGGCCCTCCCGGCCTGACAACTAATAGCGGCCCGACAGCAGCGCGCCTGCATTGGGTACGCGCCGCTCCAGCCCCAGGCTTTTCAGCAGGGCGTAGCTGGTGCAGACGGCGCTGGAGACCACGGGCAAGCCGCTGGCCGCCTCGATCAGCGGCACCGAGGCCAGCGAGGGCATCTGCACGCAGGCCGAGGCGACGATGGCGTCAGCGCCCTTGGTGTTGAGCTGCTTCCACAGTTCGGCCGGTGCCTTGGGGTCGCGCGCGCCCACGGCCAGGTTGTCGTGGATTTCGAGCGAGATGCTGTCGATCACTTCAATGCCTTCGTTCTCGATGTAGTCAATCACCATGCGCGTCAGCGGTTTCATATAGGGCGCAATGATGGATACGCGCTTGGCCCCCATGGCCTGCAGGCCCTCGACCAAAGCGCCCGCGCTGGTGATGACGGGCGCTGGCAGGCCATTGGCCACGGTGACTTCATGCAGGCGGCGCTGCGATTCGCGGTGGTAGCCCTTGCCCATGCTCATGATGGCCACCAGGCAGGCGTAACCCATGACGTCCATGCGCGCATCCGACAGTTCCAGCGCGCAGCGGTCGGAGTCCCGGTCCATGGCTGACAGCTCTTCTTTTGTGACAGACTTCATGCGCATGCGGCTGGAGTGAAAGGTGAAGCGTTCGGGCAGCACCTGCTCGCGCGCGCGCAGCATGGCCGGGATTTCCGTCTCCATGGTGGTGTTGGAGCTGGGCACGATAAGCCCGACCCGGTAGTTTTGTTGTGTCTGGTGTTCGGCTGATGGCATGGGGTGTCTCCTGGTGACGGGTTCAAACCCCCGATTTTTCGCTGTTTGATCCATACAAACAAATACATAATCAAGATAAATCAATACTTAAACAAGATAGATAAACGCCCCCCTAAGGGAATCCGAACCATGGAACTGCGCCAGCTTCGTTATTTCACCGTGCTCGCGGACGAGCTGAGTTTTACCCGTGCGGCCAGGCGGCTGCATGTGTCGCAGCCGCCCCTGAGTTTCCAGATTGCCAGCCTGGAGGCCGAGCTGGGGGCCAGACTGTTTGAGCGCACCAGCCGCAGCGTGCTGCTGAGCGAGGCCGGCAAAGCCTTTTTGCCCCATGCGCAGGCGGTGCTGGCGCGGCTGGACGAGGCGCGCAGCCATGTGGCGCGTGTCGCCAGCGGCTTGCAGGGGCGGGTGCAGGTGGGGCTGGCGGGCTCGCATTTTTTGGGGCACTTCCCCAGGTTCATCCAGCAGTTTCGCCTGCAGCGGCCTGCCGTCGAGGTGGTGCTGCATGAGATGAAGCCGGCCGACCATTTGCAGGCGCTGCGCGATGGGCGGCTGGACCTGAGTGTTTCGCGCAACCTGCTCAATGACACACAAATCAGCGCCGCGCTGTTGTGGCGCGATCCGGTGGTGGTGGCGCTGCCGGCCGGTCACCGGCTGGCCAGGCGCAGCAAGCTCAGCCTGGCCGATCTGCGCGACGAGGACTTTGTGTTTTTGCGGCTGGACTCCTCGCCCTTTGCGGCGCGCCTGTTTGAAGCCTGCGTGCAGGCGGGTTTTACGCCGCGCATCGCGCAGCAGGTGGTCGAGGTGCCGGCGGCGCTGAATCTGGTGGCGGCCGGCTTGGGCGTGGCGCTGGTGCCGGCATCCCTGGCGCAGCTCAGATCCGATGCCGTGGGGATTTGCCGCCTTGGGCCGACGCCGCAGGCGGCCGCCAAAGGGGCGCGCGCCAGCCGTGCCGGCGTGCCTGGGATCAATGCCGATGTGTATGTGCTGTGGCGCACCGACGATGCCGCGCCTGCGATGGCGGAGTTCAAAAAAAAGCTGCTGGACTGGGCGGGTCAGCTGCCGCCAAGCCTGGTCGAACACCCGGCGCAGCGGCCGTCAAAAACTCAATCGCTATAAAAACAATAGCTGTCTGCGCTGTACCTGTGCGGGCTGCAGGGACAAATCATGGAGAAAACAAAAAAACCGGTTCGAAACCCGGTTTTTTTGTGCTTCCCGATCAGGCGGGCCGGGACATGCAGACGCCTGCCGTCAAATCACCTTGACAGTCAGTGTGCCCAAACCCGCAACGCCGCCAACCATGGTGTCACCCGACACCACGGCCGCCACGCCTTCGGGCGTGCCGGTGTAAATCAGGTCGCCGGGCTGCAGTCCCCAAGCCGCGGACAGATGCTCAATGGTTTCGGCAATGTTCCAGATCAGCTTGGAGACATTGCTGCGCTGGCGATCCTTGCCACCCACCTGTATGTAGAGCTCGGCGTTATTGACATCCCCGGCCTGGGCCGCGGGCGTGATGGGGCCAATCGGCGCGGAATGGTCGTAGGCCTTGCCTATGCACCAGGGGCGGCCGGCTTTTTTCATTTCGTTTTGCAGGTCGCGGCGTGTCATGTCCAGGCCCACCGCATAACCGTAGATGTGTTTGTGCGCGTCCGCGGCCTTGATGTTTTTGCCGCCTGTGCCTATGGCCACCACCAGCTCGATCTCGTGGTGCAGGTTTTTGGTCAGGCTGGGGTAGGGGATGCTGCCCGTGCTGCCGGCATCGACGACCACGATGGCGTCGGCTGGTTTCAAAAAGAAAAACGGCGGCTCGCGGCCGGTGAAACCCATTTCCTTGGCGTGCTCTTCGTAGTTGCGGCCCACGCAGTAAATGCGGTGAACCGGGAAACGCTCTTTCAGGCCCACAACGGGGACCGAGACGGCGGTGGGAGGGGTGACTACAAAACTCATGACAACCTTTCTTCTCTGTGTATGCCCAGTGCCTGATGCACCGGGCGGTCTGAAAAACTGAACAGCACACAACCCGGCTGCGAATGCAGCTGTGCAGTGTGCCATGACGGAATCACAAAATGGTCGCGTGGGCCGAAGTCGAAAGTCCAGGTTTTGCCGCCGCGCTCGATGCGCACGCTGCCCGAGCCCTCGACCACGCTGAACACCGCGCCGTCGGTCTGGCGCCAGGGCTTGCCTGCAAAGCCGGCGGGCAGGCGCTGCATGAAGGTGGCCATGGTCGGCATGGGGGAGCCGCCCGTGGCCGGGTTCACATAACGCAGCTTGACGCCGTCCCAGGCATCGATGTCGGCATGGTTTTCCAGCGCATGCAGGGTTTCGCGCGTGCGCTCGTAGGGGTAGCTGAAGATGGGCGAAGTCTGGCCGAAGGGGGCGTCATAACGCATGGGCAGCATGTTGGCACCGTAGCGGTGGCGGCTGATGTCCTCGGGTTTTGTCACGGCCTGGGATTTTTCGTTGCCGTTTTCGGCAAAACCGGCGTCAAAGAACTTCAACATCGGAATGTCCAGGCCATCGAGCCAGACAACCGGGGCATCGGATTCAAGTCGCCCGTGGTGGCCGTGGTCATGCCAGGTCCAGCTGGGGGTGATGATGAAGTCACCGGGTTGCATCTGTGTGCGCTCGCCATCCACCGCGGTGTAGGCTCCGTGGCCTTCGACGACAAAACGCAGCGCGCTTTGGGTGTGGCGGTGGCTGGGCGCAATCTCGCCCGGCATGATGACCTGCAGCCCGGCATACAGCGACTGCGTGATGCACGACTGGCCGCGCAGCGCGGGGTTTTCCAGGATCAACACGCGGCGCACCGCCTCTTCGGCGGTGATGAGCTGGCCCGACTGCATCAGGTAAGGGTGTACGTCGGCGTACCTCCACAGCGCGGGCAGGCAGGGCGTGTTGGGCGACTGCGGCACCAGCGCGTGCAGCACTTCCCATAGCGGCGTCAAACTGTGCGCGGCGATGGCATCGTAAAAAGCCTTGCGCGCGGCGCTGTCTGTCGCCGCTGGGCGGCCAGCCTGGGGTGGAGGTGTCATGTCCTAGGAACTATTTCTTTACTGGTGAGTGAGCAGCACGCTGCGCCGGGCCGCCCCAAGCAAGTGCAGCCCCCTCGGGGGGCAGCGAAGCACACGTAGTGGCAAGCGTGGGGGCCTCATGATGCCTTGTCGTCGTCGAGGTAAACGCCGTCCTTTTGCAAGGCCTGCTGCAGTTGGCGGACATCCGTATCTGCAAATGTCTGGCCGGCGGAAAGCTGTGCTGCCGCCGTACCTGCGGCCTGGCCCATCACAAAACAACCGCCGCTGACGCGTGCGGCCGACTGGCCTTCGTGCGTCATGGAGGCGCAGCGCCCGGCCACCAGCAGGTTGTTGACCCCTGGGGGAACCAGCATGCGCCAGGGCAGGTCGTTGTAGACGCGGCCCTGTGCCGTGTCCCAGTTGCGCGGAAACTGCCAGTCGATGCGGCCCGCGGCATGCAATTCCATGGGCCAGGCGTTGATGCCTATGGTGTCGTCAAAGCGGGCCGACGAGAGGATGTCTTCGCCTGTCAGCACATATTCGCCCCGGATGCGGCGGGTTTCGCGTACGCCTATTTGCGCCGCAATGTCCACGATGGCCGATTGTTTGAAGCCGGGGACCTCGTTGCGCAAAAAGCTGAAATATTCTGCGATCTGGCGCCGGCCTTCCCGTTCGCCATCGCTGAGCTGGCGTGCATCGGTTGCATCCATTGCGGTGCCACCGGCATTGCCTATCTGCGTGACATTGGCGCGCCACTCGGTCGGGTTTTTCTGCGGCCTGAGGATGGCGCCTTCGCGCGGGAAGCTGTAGCGGCCCGGCTCGCGTGCCTGGCTTTGTGCCATAAAGGTGTTGATGGCCTTGAACTCGCCCACGGCGGCCAGCGCCTCGGGTGCATCGACATGCCCGACACGAAACATGGTGGTCGGGAAAAGCCCGCTGCCCTGGCCGTCACCAAGCTCAAAAGGCACGCCGGCAAAGTGGGCGACATCGGCATCACCGGAGCAATCAATAAAGCGCTGTGCGCGTATCGCCTGCCGGCCGGACTTGGTCTCGACAATCAGCGCTTCGATCTTCGGACCCTGCATGAGCACGGCCGCGGCCCAGGCGTGAAACAGCATTTCCACGCCCGCGGCCGCCAGCAACTGGTCGGCGGCGCATTTGAAGGCCGACACGTCATAGGAGCGCACGCGGATGCGGCCCTGCATGCCGTCCTGCGGGGCATTGAGGCCACCGAGTGCATCCATGCGCTCCAGCAAGTCGTCCACCACGCCATGCACCACCTGGCGCATCTCGCCGTTCTTGCGGCCATACAGGCCCGCAAAATTGGTGACACCACCGGCCGTGCCCATGCCGCCCAGAAAACCGTAACGCTCCACCAGCAGGACTTTGGCACCATGCCTGGCAGCGCTGACACTGGCAGCCAGCCCGGACGGGCCGCCACCCACAACGACCACGTCAAACTCGCCGTAGACGGGCAGGGTGCGTGCGGGCTCGGTGATGGTGTTCAAGCTGGATGAGGCGGGCATGATAAGTCGGTTTATTGTTGCCGGATTGTTAGGGTGAAAGCCGGAGCGACGGACCGCAGGCGACGGCCGCCCCAAGCAAGGCCAGCCCCCTCGGGGGGCAGGGAGCTACACGCAGTGAGCGAACGTGGGGGCACCGGCCGCAGCGCAGGGCCGCCCCAAGCAAGGCAAGCCCCCTCGGGGGGCAGAGAGCCACACGCAGTGAGCGAACGTGGGGGCACCGGCCGCAGCGCAGGGCCGCCCCAAGCAAGGCAAGCCCCCTCGGGGGGCAGAGAGCCACACGCAGTGAGCGAGCGTGGGGGCACTATGTACTTACTCTATTTTGATGCCGCGCATTGCAATGATGCCGCCCATGATGGCGGTTTCACTGCGGATGCGGCTGAGCAGGCCGTCTGGCGAGGTACCCACGGCTTGCCAGCCCTGGTTGAAGAGTTTCTGGCGCGTGTCGCTGTCACGGATGATTTTTGACACTTCCTGGTTCAGGCGCGCCTTGGCTGCCTTGGACAGGTTGGCCGGGCCAATCAGGGCGGTCCAGACTTCCAGGTTGAAGTTGCGCACTTCGGCATCGGACAGCGGCGGGATTTCCGGAGCCAGGGAGCTGCGCCCGCTGGTCAACCCTATGGCCTTGAGTTTGCCGGCCTTGATTTGCGGCAGCGCAATGCCCGGCGGGATCAGCGCCATCTGGATCTGGCCGCCCAGCAAGGCGGTAACAACCTGCGGGTTGCCCTGGTAGGGGACGTGCACGGCAGCGAGGTCACCAGCCTTGGACTTGAGCAACTCCATGCCCAGGTGCCCGACCGAGCCGTTGCCGACCGAGCCGTAGTTCCATTTGTTGCCAGCGTTGCGTGCAGCGTCAAAAAACGCGCTGCCCGAGGGCAGGTTGGGCGGCGCGACCAGCACCAGCGGCGCCGTGGCGATCAGGGAGATTGGCGTGAAATCCTTGGCCGGGTCGTAAGGCAGCTTGGCGTACAGCAGTTTGGCCGAGGTCAGGTTGCCGTTGATGACGACACCCAGGGTGTGGTCGTCGGTGGCCTTGGCGACCTGGTCGGCGGCAATGTTGCCCGATGCGCCGGGTTTGTTTTCAATGATGACCGGCTGGCCCAGCACCCGGGACAGGGGCTCGGCCAGCGTGCGCGCGGCCATGTCGGGCGTCGAGCCGCCGGGGAAGCCCACCAGGATGCGGACGGGTTTTGTCGGCCAGGGGGCGAGGGTTTCCTGGTTTTTTGAGCTTTTTTGGGCCATGGCCGCCATGGGCAGGGCGCAGGCAGCTATCAAAATAGTAGCATTCAGGGCATTCCCCAGGGTGCTGCGTCGTGTGAGGGGGTAATTGTTGGATGGTTTTTTCATGAAATTCTCCGGTGAAATGGAAACCGTTATTGGAACAGTTTTGCAGGCGCGATGCCGTTGTAGATCCATTTCAGTCCGGCGAAACCGGTGCTCCCGGCACCGCTCTGGAGCATCTGCTTGCGCAGCTCGCGCTGAGTGCCTGCTTCAGGGTAGATGCGCGCGCCATGATTTGGGGAGGGGGTCAGTGCAATGACGGTGGTTTGTTTGCGGTACAGAGCTAATGATAAGTATGCTTATTATTAATCAACTTGGGACATACCCTCAAATCCGCGCAACAAATTGAAGAAAAAGCCCTGAAAGTGGTGTGGATGCACGCTTAAACTACTCAGCCTATGGCAAAAAGTTTTAATTTCGTTGAATCCCCCGGGCACCTGATTCGCCGGGCACAACAGCTTGCGGTAGCCATCTTCATGGAGGAGACAGCGGGTTTTGACGTGACGCCGGTGCAGTTTGCCATCCTGAACGCCCTGATGGACGACCCCGGTGAGGACCAGATCACGCTGTCAGGCCGGGTCGCGTTTGATCCGGCCACTTTCGGTTCGGTGATTGGCCGGCTGGAGGCCAAAGGCTGGGTCAAGCGCCAGGCCGACCCCAGCGACAAGCGGCGCAAACTGTTGTGGACCACGCCCGAAGGCGAGGAGGTGGCGCTGAAGATGAAGCGCGCCGTGGGCCGTTGCCAGCAGCGCATCATGGGCCCGTTGGAGGCCGATGAAAAGGCGCAACTGGCAAGGCTGCTCCGCAAGCTGGTCGTCGGGCATGAAAAAACCGATCAATAGGCACCAGGCCCTGCGTGGCCCGATCAAGCCTGCCTGCTCAGGCTGATTTGGTCAGCAACTGGAAATGCTCCACAGTGGGCGGGCCCGCAAAAAACGGCCCGACGATGGCGCGCCACTCGGCAAATGCCGGCGACTGGCGAAAATCAACATTGTGGTTTTCCAGCGTTTCCCAAAAAATCTGCAGGATGTAGCGCTCAGGGCTTTCCATGCCCTTGTTGACCTTGTAACCCTGAAACCCCCTGGCTTTTGAAATCACCTCACTGAGGCCGCGCTGTATGGCCTCGTCAAAAGCGGCCTGCTGGCCCGGGTGGATGCGGATATCGGCGAGTTCGAGAATCATGAAACTTCCTTATGGTCGTATGGCGTTGTAGGCGCTTGTCTGGATAGGGGCCGGTATTTTTAATACCGGCCAGCCTGGTATTGGCCAAGGGCTAACTCTAGCGCCAAATCACCGGGTGCTGCCGGCCGCATGATATCTGCCTGCTGGTTGCGGGCGGCCAGGCCTTTTTTCTTGTAAGCCTGGCCTTACCTGCGCTAAGGCGCTCATCCCTCAGCCGGCAAGACAATGCAGGGCTATGGTGGGATTTCACTTCCAAAAGGAGAAAACTCATGCCTCTTATTGCCTGGTTGCTTGGCGTTCCACTCAGCGTTGTCTTGATCCTGATGCTGCTGGGTGTGTTTTGACGCATCGCTGAAATCCGGCTATTCAAGCGGGCGCAAGCCGGGTGCCCTTGGGCTTTCCATGGCCGTCAGCACTTGGCGCGAGCTGTCAAGTGCTGATTTTTTGAGTCATACCCCGCACCCCTTGCCGCGATCATCCGGGGCTGGTCGATATGGCCCTTGAGCGGGCAGGGTGTGAGGACAGTGCCGAGGCGGCTGGCGACTAGAATTGCGCCTTCCCAAAAATTCCCGCAACCGAGTGACCACGCATTGACCGACGCCCGCACCCCGCCCGACGCTTATTCCCCCGCTGCCGACGACGGCAAAATCCAGGAAGCCCGCCTGTGGTGCGGTGATGGCTGGACGGCCAAAGTCCTCAAGAACGAAGACGACGACGGCTGGGCCGTGGCCATGATCAAGGACGGCGAGCCCGAGCCCGCCCTGGTCGGACCCTGGACCATGGGCCGCGACAAAAAGAACCCCAAGCCGCTGGACGGCAATGCCTTCAGCACGCTGGTTAAAACAGCATCCGAGTTTGTGCGCCGGCACGAGCAGCAGCTGCACGCGACGCTGCACCAGAGCATCACCGTGACGGCAAAATCGGCAAGGGTTACCGTCTCGCTCGACATCATTCCCGATGAAGACAATCCCCATGCCCTGCTCAGCGCACAGGGCGAGGATGGCGAGGAACTCGCGCAGGTGCGCGTGGCGCCGTCTTTCAAGCTCAATCGGGCCAGCGCCACGGCCTGGGTAGAGGGCGATTTTGCAAAACCCGCTGAACGTGCTTAAGCGGTGAGCACCCCGGCCGCCGCATGCGGGATTGACTTCGGCACTTCCAATTCCACCGCCGGCTGGAGCCGTCCCGGCCAGGCTGCGGGTTCTTCCCTTTTGCTGCCACTGGAAGACGGCAAGCTGACCCTGCCATCGGTTGTTTTCTTTCACGCAGAAGATGAACACGTGAGCTACGGCCGCGCCGGCCTGGCCGACTACCTGGCGGGTTACGAGGGGCGATTGATGCGCTCGCTCAAAAGCCTGCTCGGCACAGCCATGATTGACGAGCACACGGAAGTCGCGGGCCGTGCGCTGCCGTTTCGCAGCTTGCTGGCGCAGTTCATAGGCGAGCTCAAACGCCGCGCCGAACGCGCCGCCGACCAGCCCTTTACCCGCGCCGTGCTGGGCCGCCCGGTGTTTTTTGTGGACGATGACGCCAAAGCCGACAAGCAGGCTGAAAACACGCTGGCGGAAATTGCCCATTCGGTCGGGCTCAAGGACATTGCCTTCCAGTACGAACCGATTGCTGCGGCGTTTGATTACGAATCGCAGATTGCGCACGGCGCGCGTGAGGAACTGGTGCTGGTGGTGGACATAGGCGGCGGCACTTCCGACTTCGCGCTGGTGCGGCTGGGGCGCGCACGTGCCGGCAAAGCCGAGCGGCGCGACGACATCCTGGCCAGCGGTGGTGTGCACATAGGCGGCACGGACTTTGACAAATACCTGAGCTTGGCCAGCGTCATGCCCACGCTGGGCCTGGGCAGCCGGCTGCAAAGCGGGCTGGAGATACCCTCCGCCCAGTTCTTCAACCTGGCGACCTGGCACACCATCAACCAGGCCTACACCAAAAAATCCTGGACGCAGATCAGCGAGCTGCACCGCAGCACCCTTGAAAAAGACAAACTCGAACGCCTGCAAAACCTGGTGCGCGAGCGCGCCGGCCACTGGCTGGCCATGCAGGTGGAGGCTGGCAAGATTGCCCTGTCCGATGCGCCTGAAACCAGCGTGGACCTGGGGCGCATCGCGCCCGGCGAAACGCTTGTCCTGCGCCGGCCGGACTTTGACCGCGCGATCCATGGCCTGGTGCATACCGTGGAAAGCACGGTTTCAGGCCTCTTGCGGGATGCGGGCATACAGGCGCAGGACGTGGACACCGTGTTTTTTACCGGCGGCTCCAGCGCCGTGCCGTTGTTGCGTGAGCGCATCTCTGCGCTGCTGCCGCAGGCCCGCGCTGTTGAAGGCGACCGGTTTGGCAGCATTGGCGCAGGCCTTGCCATTGACGCCGCGCGCAAGTTTGCTTAAGGCCCTTAAGGCCGTGCGTCATGCATTTAAAACCCGTGCCAGCAGACCCGCATGACAAAATGAGGCCGTTTTAACCACACCCTGCGGGAGCCCTGGATGAATTTTGCGACCGACCTTTCAACGGTCACCCACGGCATACAGCTGGCCGTGGCGCCGGTGTTTTTATTGACGGCGGTCTCCGGCATGATTGGCGCCGTGGCCGGCCGGCTGGCCCGCATCATTGACCGTGCCCGTTTCCTGGAAAACCGGCTTGAAGACGGTGACGTAGCGCGGCCGCGTGCCGTCAAGATGTATGCCGAATTGCTGGCGCTCAGGCATCGCGGCTGGCTGGTCAACAGCTGCCTGGCCCTGCTGACTTTTTGCGCCATGCTGATAGGCTTTACCATTATTTTGCTGTTCCTGGGCGAGACCGCAGAGCTGCCCATCCTGAAGATCGCGACGATCTCCTTTTTGTCCGGCGTGGTGTGTTTTCTGGCCGCGCTGGTCTGTTTTCTGGCCGAGACCATGCTCGCCACCCGCCTGCTCAGGTTTGCCGAGCTGCCTGCCAAAGAGGCCTAGTTTTATATAAAAATGGCCTGTGACCGCCGTCCAATGGGCGCGCCAAGCTATGAAAAACATAGCGAAAAATGCCAACCCGGGCCACGCTGCGGGATTTTGCAAACCCCACAGACCGCAGCTACCCGCCTCCGCCAAACGCCAGCGCCACGCGGTAGGTCACAAACGAGGCCAGGTAGGCCAGTGCAAAAAGGTAGGAGGCCACAAGCAGCGGCATGGTCCAGCCATTGGTTTCGCGCTTGATGGTGGCCAGCGTCGACAAACACTGGGGCGCAAACACATACCAGGCGAGCAGCGAGAGCGCGGTTGCCAGGCTCCAGCTTTGTGCGATCAGCGGTGTCAGTGCCTGTGCCGTGTCATTGGCGCTTGCCGACAGGGCGTAGACGGTACCCAGCGAACTGACCGCCACTTCGCGGGCCGCCAGCCCCGGGACCAGTGCAATGCTGATCTGCCAGTTAAAGCCAATCGGCTCAAACACCACCGCCAGTGCGTGGCCCAGGGTGCCGGCCAGGCTGTACTCGATGGCGGGCCGGGTGGCGCCTTCGGGCGCGCCCGGAAAGCTGGCCAGAAACCACAAGGCAATGGTCAGCACCAGGATCACGCCGCCCACCCGTTTCATGAAGATGGCCACGCGCTGCCACAAGCCTATGCCGACGTTGCGCACGTTCGGCAGGTGGTAGCTGGGCAGCTCCATCATCAGGGTGCGGGCCTGGCCGCGGGCGGTAAAACGCTTGAGGACCCAGGCCACGACGAGCGCGCCCAGAATGCCCGCGACGTAGAGCGCAAACAGCACCAGCCCCTGCAGGTCCAGCAGGCCCCAGACTTCGCGGCGCGGGATGAAGGCGCCTATCAGCAGCGCGTACACGGGCAGTCGGGCCGAGCAGGTCATCAGCGGCGCGATCATGATGGTCACCAACCGGTCGCGCGGGTTGGCAATGGTGCGGGTCGCCATGATGCCGGGAATGGCGCAGGCAAAACTCGACAGCAGCGGAATAAACGAGCGCCCCGACAGGCCGACGCCGCCCATCAGCCGGTCCAGCAGGAATGCCGCGCGCGGCAGGTAGCCGGACTCTTCCAGCACCAGGATAAAAAAGAACAGGATGATGATTTGCGGCAGGAACACCACCACGCCGCCCGCGCCGGCAATCACGCCGTCGACGATCAGGCTTTTGACCCAGCCCATGGCGCCACCATCGGGCAGCAGTATGCCGACCGCGGCGCCCAGCCATTCGCTGGCGGCCTTGATCGCATCCATGGGGGCCACCGACCAGCTGAAGACCGCCTGGAAAATCAGGAACAGCACGGTGGCCAGCAGGATGGGCCCGAACACGGGATGCAGCACGACCCGGTCAATGCGGTCGCTCATGGTGTGCGGGATCAGGTCGTCCAGCGCCAGCCGCTTGAGGATGCCGCGCACCGTGTCATGGTCGGCATCGGTCGCATGGCTTGGGGGCGTATCCATGTTTGCCGCTGTTGCAGAAGCAGGGCGCCGCCACAAAGCCTGGTCATCGAGCAGGGCGCGCAGTTCGGTGTCGCCGCCGCCACGGGTGCCGACGGTGCCGACCACGGGCACGCCCAGCTCACGCGCCAGCGCTGCAGTGTCTACCGTCAGACCCCGTGCCCGTGCCAGATCCTGCATATTGACCGCCACCACGCAGGGCAGGCCCAGGCGTTTGACGGCCAATACCAGGCGCAGGCTGCGCCGCAGGTTGGTGGCGTCCACCACGCAGACCACCAGGTCCGGGCGCTTTTCGCCCCTGGCATGGCCGTACAGCACGTCATGGGTCACACGTTCATCGGGCGAGCGCGGGTGCAGGCTGTAGGTGCCGGGCAAATCAAGCACACGCAACGCCTTGCCCGCCGCGGTGGTCAGCTTGCCCTCCTTGCGTTCCACCGTGACGCCGGCGTAGTTGGCGACTTTCTGGCGGCTGCCTGTGAGCAGGTTGAACAAGGCGGTTTTGCCGCAATTCGGGTTGCCCACCAGTGCCAGCAGGGGGCCGCCGGGGTGGAAGTGGATGATGGCCTGGTTCATGTCGCGGCCCCGTGTGCCAGCGGCGTCACGCGCACGCAGGCTGCTTCCACCAGGCGCAAGGCAAAGGTTGACAGGCCCACGCGCACCACCAACGGGTCTCCGCCGGGCAGGCCGCGCGCCATGATGGCTACGCGTTCTCCCGCCAGGAAGCCGATGTCTTCCAGCTGCGCGGCCCATTCCGGCGCGCCGGCCGGCGCGATCACATGGTTGACGGTAAAAACGTCACCTATGGCGGCATCGGCGAGCGACAGGTGGGGCGGGTGCGCGGGAGTCAATTTCTGGGGCAGTTTCATAAAAATCCAGCCACCGCGCCGTTGATGGCAACAGGGGGCTGGTTTCGAATCTTAAACGATAACCATTCTCATGTAAGTGTGTGTTTTACATTTTCCCGGATGCCAGCGCGGCTACGTGCTACGTCTACGTATTACCCGCTAGGTAGCTTCCCTCTGCTTGCGGGGCATCAATCTATCTAGCATCAGGGCTAATTCGGTTTTGGCTTGTCTGTGGAGGACTGTGATGCGGGTTTTCATTCCAGCGATAGTGGGCTGCAGCTTGTTGCTGGCGGGCGCGGCCTGCTCGCCTGCGTTTGCGCAGGAGCGCTATACCGCGTCGGCCGACGGCCAGGAGATCACCGACAGCAAAACCGGCCTGGCCTGGCGGCGTTGTGTGGAGGGCATGGCCTGGAAAAAGAACAGTTGCACCGGGCAGGCGATTTTTTCAAACCAGGCGGATGCGGCGGCGCTGGCCAGGAATGCCGGCCAGGGATGGCGCCTGCCCATTTTGAAAGAGCTGTCCAGCATTGTTGCCGTGCGTGAAGCCGAAGAAGGCAAGGCCGCGATTGACCCGAAGGCGTTTCCGGCAACGCCGGTGGGCCGTTTCTGGACTTCGAGCAGCGTTGGGCCGGGCTACTTCATGTTTGTGGGTTTCAGCGACGGCAGCGCGGGCGAGGGTGCCCGCAATTCGCCCGGTGCCGTGCGCCTGGTGCGCGGCGGCAAATAAGCCGCCCAAAGCCGCCCCGGCCCGCCGGCTTATTCGCTGGCGACCTGCAGCACCAGCTTGCCGAAGTTCTCGCCGTTAAAGAGCTTGAGCAACGCCTCGGGGAAGGTGTCCAGGCCGACCACAACGTCTTCCCGGCTTTTCATGGTGCCGGCTTTCAGGTAAGCCGCCATTTCAGCCACGCCAAGGTGGTAGCGGTCGGCGTAGTCGAACACCACAATGCCTTCCATGCGCGCGCGGTTCACCAGCAGAGACAGGTAGTTGGCCGGCCCCTTGACGGGCGTGGTGTTGTTGTACTGGCTGATGGCGCCGCAAATGATGATGCGCGCGCCGCGCGTGATTTTGGCCAGCACCAGGTCCAGGATGTCGCCGCCCACGTTGTCAAAATAAATGTCCACGCCCTTGGGGCAGTGTTCCTTGAGTCCGGCGCGAACATCGCTGTTTTTGTAGTCTATGCAGGCGTCAAAGCCGAGTTCGTTCACCACCCAGTCGCACTTGGCCTTGCCGCCGGCAATACCGACCACACGGCAGCCCTTGAGTTTTGCAATCTGCCCGACGGTCTGGCCCACGGCGCCGGCCGCGCCCGATACCACCACGGTTTCACCGGCCTTGGGCAGGCCGACTTCCAGCAGGCCGAAGTAGCCGGTCATGCCGGGCATGCCCAGCACATTGAGCCAGGTCGTGAGGCCTGCGCGCGGGTCAATCTTGAACATGCCGCTGCGCTTGACCTGCTCCTGCGGGATCAGGCAGTACTCCTGCACATCCAGCCCGGCGCTCACATAGTCACCCACGGCGAAAGCCGGGTTTTGCGAGGCAATGACCTTGCCCACACCGCCGGCCCGCATGACGGCGCCGATTTCAACGGGCGGGATATAGCTTTTGCCTTCGTTCATCCAGCCGCGCATGGCCGGGTCCAGCGACAGGTAAAGCGTTTTGACCAGCACGCCGCCAGTGCCCGGTTCGGCCACCGGCTCGGTGCTGAAGTCCCAGTTGGCGTGTGTGGGCAGGCCAACGGGGCGGCTGGCCAGGCGGACCTGGTGGTTGGTGAGTGTGCTGATGGTGCTCATGGGGTGTCTCCACTGGAACGGGTTGTTGCAAACAAGTGCGAATCAAACGGGGATATTAGAGGGGCGATACATGGCAGCCAGTCGCGCAGGCGATTTCATGCACGGTATTAGGCAGGGCACTCCAGAATCGGGCATTTCAGTTTATGCTTTCAGCATGAAACTTCACAACTATTTCCGCTCGTCCGCATCCTTTCGCGTCCGTATCGCGCTGGCCCTCAAGGGCTTGAGTTATGAATACATTCCCGTGCACATTGCCCGGGGCGACCACAAAAAAGAAGCTTATGCGGCACTTGCCGCCGACACGCTGGTGCCGCTGCTTGAAATCGATGGCGAAAAGCTCTCGCAGTCCATGGCCATCATCGAATACCTGGATGAAAAGCACCCCACGCCCGCGCTGCTGCCGGCGGACGCGCTGGGCCGCGCCAAGGTGCGCGCGCTGGCCCAGTCGATTGCCTGCGAAATCCACCCCCTTAACAACCTGCGCGTGCTCAAGTACCTGGTCCGGGAAATGAAGGTCGAGGACGAGGCTAAAAACACCTGGTACCGCCACTGGTGCCGCCAGGGGCTGGTGGCTTTTGAGCGTCAGCTGGATCAGTTGCCGGCTTCGATCTATTGCTACGGCAACACCCCGACGATGGCCGATTGCTGCCTGGTGCCGCAAATCTTCAACGCCCAGCGCTTCAAGGTGGACCTCGACGGGTTGCCGCGCACCATGGCCGCGTTTGAGGCCGCGATGGCACTGCCGGCTGTCCTGCAAGCCCAGCCTTCGGCCTGTCCTGATTTTGAAGCTTGAATGTGGCCCCCACGCTCTCCACTTCGTGTGATTCGCGAGGCCTTGCAGGCCGCGGCTTGCGAGACGCTTCGCCTCTGTCGCCCGTCCAAAGCTGCTCAAGCAACTTTGGAGCCGCGGGCTCCAGCCCCTCGGGGGCTAGTTTTCCTCGGGGCGGCCCGTCGGAAAATTGATCAGGTGACCCAAGCGCTATGCATGACAACTGGCTGATCCCCGACTGGCCTGCACCGACAAACGTGCGGGCGGTTTTCACCACACGCGATGGTGGCGTTTCAAATGTGCCGTTTGACAGCCTGAACCTGGGTGATCACGTTGGTGACGTCCCGGAGCATGTCGCCGCCAACCGCGCCTTGCTGCAAAAGGCAAGCGGCGCGCACGCGGTATTTCTGACGCAGGTCCATGGCAGTGGCGTGCTGGCGCTGGATGCTGCGACACCGGATGGCCAGCCGGCCGACGCCTGTGTGACGGCGCAGCGTCAAGTTGCCTGCACCATCATGGTGGCGGATTGCCTGCCCGTGCTGCTGACCACGGAAGACGGCACGGCGGTTGCCGCCGCGCACGCCGGCTGGCGCGGCCTGGCCGGTGACGCCAGCCAGGGCCATCGCGGCGTCCTGGAGTCTGTTTTTGAGTCTTTTAGTGCCATGGCCGCCGCGCAGCGCGCGCAATCAGCTATCAAAATAATAGCGTGGCTGGGGCCTTGCATAGGGCCTTTGGCGTTTGAAGTGGGCGCTGAAGTGAAAGCTGCGTTTGAAGCCGGCCAGCCTGGGGCCGGGCGCTTTTTTGTGCCTGCAGGGCCGGGCAAGTATTTCGCCGACCTTGCTGGATTAGCGCGGCAGCGCTTGCAGGCATTGGGCGTTGCACAGGTCTATGGCAACGATGGCAGTGATGAATGGTGCACCGTTCTCAATCCCGGCAAGTATTTTTCGCACAGGCGGGATGCGGGACCAAAGGGCAATGGCTTTGGCACCACGGGCCGCATGGCGGCCTGCATCTGGCTGGCGTGAGCCCGGCGCTGGCGTCAGCGCTGCGGTTTTGAGTCAGGCAGCAGGCTGAACATGGTGCGGATGGTGTTGGTAAAACGCGGCCGCATGCGGCTGCTCCATTCGGTGCCGCGTATGGCCAGCCAGGGCTCGGAGCCCAGCGTGTCTTCCGTTACCAGGTCGTAGCACGCCAAGGACAGCGGGCCGTGGTCGTGGTTTAAAAACCGGCTGGCGCGTATGCAGCCGGGTACTTTTGCCAGGCCGGGCATGTGCTCGGTGTCATACCACTGCGAGAGCTCTGGCATCCAGCCGGGCTCGGGGTCCATTTCAACCACGTAATGAAAGATGACGGCCGTACCTTTTGATGCGCCATCAGTGGTGAAGACTTGTTCAAGCCGTGAGACGCGCACATCCCCAAGTTGGGGAAACTCCTTTTGCAGCGAGGTCTGCAAGCTGGTTGCCTCATCAGCCGTGCAGTTCCTGCGCTTGTCGAGGTAAAGGTAGGCGTAAAACTGTTTTTGCTCCGGTGAGTACGCCGCACTCAGTTTTGCCACACCTGGCAAGGCCTTTTCAAGGTGCTTCATCAAGGTTGGCAACCGGGACGCATCCTGGGCTTTTGCCTGCACGAGGAGTGCATCGGCGACTGCGGTTGATGGCCCCATGTCAGTGACCTATTTTGAAAGCAGTAAGGAAGCGCGACACCATGTTGTACGCGGCCACTGTCGCCACCATGTCGGTCATCTGTTGCTCGCTGAAGTGCGCTTTGGCGGCGTCGAATACGGAATCAGGCACTTCAATGTCGCGCGTCATGGTGTCGGTCAGCGCCAGCACGTGCCGCTCCTCTGCGGTGAAAGTCTTGTCGTCACCAGGCGCCTGCGGGTCGCGCAGGGCATCTATCTTTTCCTGCGGCATGCCGGCCTTGAGCGCATGCGGCACATGCGCTTCAAACTCGTAAGGTGCGCGGTTCAGCACGGCCACGCGCAGTATGACCATTTCACGCAGGTCGGCGGGCAGGCTGCTGCGGTTGCGCACGGCGGTCAGAAGCTGCTCCCAGCCCTGCGCCAGCGGCGGGCTGTTGAGCAGCACCTGGTAAAGCAGCGACACACGGCCGCGCTCTGCGGCGATGCCGGCCTCAATCGCCGCGAGTTCCGGGCGTGTGCCGGGCGCTATGGGTGAAATCCTTGTGAGACTCATGTGGCGGTTTATTCCGGTTTGATTTTTTTGTCGCGAATGACCTTGCCCCATTTGGCCGTGTCGTTTTTCATCAGCAAGGCAAGTTCCGCCGGGCTGGATGCGGATGGCTCTGCCCCCGAGGCCATCAGCCTGGTCCTGACGCTTTCAGTTGCGAGTGTGCGTTTGACGGCCAGGTTCAGGCGGGCGATGTCGGCTGTAGGCGTGCCCTTGGTGCCGAACAGCGCATACCAGTTGTCGGAGTCCACACCGGGCATGCCCATTTCCTTGAAGGTCTTGACGTCCGGCAGCAGCGGATGGCGCTTGGGTGATGCGATGCCTATGGGTTTGAGTTTGCCGGCCTTGATAAAACCTACCAGGCCGGGGATGTCGCCAAAAAAGCCATCGACGTGGCCGGCAATCACATCGGTAATGGCCGGTGCCGCACCCTTGTAGGGCACATGCACCAGCTTGGCCTTGCTGACGTCGGCCAGCAGTTCCATCGCCAGGTGTGGCACGCTGCCGGTGCCCGACGATGCCATGGTCACGCCTTCCTTGCGCTTTTTGGCATTGGCGACAAATTCGGCCCCGTTGCTGGCGGGATTGCTGGCGCCTACCACCAGCAGCTCAACGTTGTTGACGACGAGTGAGATGGGCGTCAGGTCCTTGACCGGGTCGTAAGGCAGCTTTTCATAGAGTGGCGGGTTGATGGCCACCGCACCCACGCTGGTCAGCCAGATCGTGCTGCCGTCCGGTATGGCCCGCGCCACGTATTCCGCGGCAATCGCGCCGTTGGCGCCGGCCCGGTTCTCGACGATGACCTGCGAGCCCAGTTCCTTGCCAAGCTGCTCGCTGATGGTGCGAGCCACAAAATCAACCGGACCGCCGGGCGGAAAGGCCACGACGAGGCGGGTGATTTTTGCCTGGGCCATCGCCGGCTGCGCAAAGCCGGCCAGGAGCGCCAGGCTTGCGGCGGCGGCCATCAGGGTGATTGCATTTCTGCGGGTGTTGTCTCGTTTGCTCATGGGTTTCCTTTTGTGGTATTTCTATTCAACTAATCACATCTGACAGACATGCCGCCATCGACGATGAGTTCGGTGCCGGTAATAAAACGCGCTTCATCGGAAGCGAGAAACAGTGCCGCATTGGCGGTGTCGCGGCCATCACCCATAAACGGCAGCGGGATGCGCGACTGGCGCTGCTGCAGCAAGGCCGTCACGTCACCGCCGGTGCGCTGTTTGGCCAGGCGTACATCGACCATGGGTGTGTAGAGCTGGCCCGGCACCACGGTGTTGACGCGTATGCCGGTCTTGGCATATTGCACGGCCACCACGCGCGAGAACTGGATCACCCCTGCCTTGGTGGATGCGTAAGCGACCTGCGCCGAGCCGGTCCAGCGCAGGCCGGAGGTTGATGAAATATTGACGATGGCGCCGGAGCCCTGCTTTTCCATCAGCGGCAGTACGTGCTTGCAGGTGAGGAACACGCTTTTGAGGTTGTGCTCCATCTGGGTGTCCCAGACTTCCTCTGTCATTTCAACCGGGCCGCCCGCAGCCGAGCCGCCTACATTGTTGACGAGTATGTCTACGCGGCCAAAGCGCTTGATGCAGGCTTCGACGACGGATGCAATCGATGCGGACTGGGTCACGTCGCAGGTAGCGGTTTCAATCTCACCGCCTGCTTCCTTGACCAGCTTGATGGTGTCAAGCATGCGTTCTGCATCGCGATCAACGGCAAAGACTTTGGCGCCTTCTTCTGCAAAACGCACGGCGATGGCGCGGCCATTGCCCCAGCCCGGCCCGACCGAGCCGGCGCCGGTGACCAGGGCCACCTTGTTGTGCAGGCGCCCGTTCATGCCGGGAACCGGTAAAAGCGCTGCGGGTTTTGCACCAGCAGGCGGTCCAGCAGGTCGGGTGTGGGGGCGATGCTGGCCAGCAGGTCCACCAGGGCCGCATCGTCCGGCACATGGGTGTGGTTGGGGTGCGGCCAGTCGGTGCCCCAAAAGCAGCGGTCCGGAAAGCGCTCGACCATCTGGCGCGCCAATGCCGCGCCATCGGCATAAGGCGGGACAGGGTCATTGCGCTCGGCGCCGCTGAGCTTCATATAGAAGTTCGGGTCTTCCATCAGGGCGCAGAGTGCGCGAAAGTCCGCATGCTCGGGGCCCAGCGCCGCGTTGACGCGGCCCAGGTGGTCAATCACCACGGGCACGGCCGATGTTTTGAGCAGGGGCGCGAGTTCATGCACCAGGCTGCTGGCGAAATGCACTTGCAGGTGCATGCCCAGCGGCGCCAGGCGGTGGGTGAGTTCCATAACCTGTTGCGGTGTTGAAGCCTGCGCGAGGTGCGGCATGAAGTTAAAGCGCACGCCGCGAAAGCCGGCAGCCTTCAGGCGCTGCAGTTCTGCATCCGGCACGGTGTGCGGAGCCAGCGCCACGCCGAGGTAATGGCCGCCGCCCGCCGCAATGGCATCTTGCACCGCCGAATTATCAAAGCCGTGAATGGCGGACTGCACGATCACGCAGCGCGAAATGCCCAGGACCTTGTGCAATGCAAACAGCGCTTCCCTGGGCGCATCGGCGGGTGTGAAGTTCCGGCTGGCTGCAAACGGAAAACGCGCGGCCGGGCCGAAGACATGGACATGGCTGTCGCAGGCCCCTGCGGGTAAACGCAGGGCCGGGCTGGCCGGCTGGGGTTTATAGGTGAGTACAGGTGTTGTCATGGTGATGGGTGTTTATTCTGCGGGCAACAGGGCTGCTTGAGCCAAACGTTTTTTGGCTATCAGCTATTTGATTAATCAATAGAATCATGGTTTTCATGTTTACCGGGAGCTACCGTGGACCTGCGCCGCCTTGAATATTTCGTGGCCGTTGCCGAGGCCGGCAGCTTCAGCAAGGCCGCCGCCGTGCTGGTCATGTCCCAGCCGGCCTTGAGCCAGCAGGTGGCCGCGCTGGAGCAGGAGACCGGCCAGCGCCTGCTCAACCGCACTGGCAGGGGCGCCGAGCCGACAGAGGCGGGCCATGCCCTGCTGGCCCATGCGCGGGCGATTTTTGAGCTGGCCGAACGCGCCCGCGCTGACATGCGTGAACGGCAGCTGATTCCCAGCGGGCGCATCACCATAGGCCTGCCGCCGCGCGTGGCGCATGCCATGACGGCAGACCTGGTGGAGCGCTTCAGGGCCGAGTTTCCCGATGCGGCCATCAGCGTGGAAGAAGGCCTGAGCATCCGGCTGCGCGAATGGCTGGTGGCCGGCCGCCTTGACGTCGCTGTGCTGTTTGACCCGCCGGCGTCCCCTTTGCTCAATATTGAAACCGTGGCGCGCGAGTCGCTGGTGCTGATGGCTTCCACTCCTTTGCCGTCACGCATACGCCTGGCCGAGGTTGTGGCGCTGCCGCTGGTGTTGCCGAGCAAACCCAACGCCCTGCGGCAGTTGCTGGAAAGCGAGGCCAGGCCCAGGGGCTACTTGCTCAAGGTGGTGGCCGAGGTGGATTCGATCAAGACGGTTTTGTCGCTGGTGGCGCGTGGGGTGGCGGCGACCGTGTTGCCTGCCAGCGCCATCAGGGAATGGACCCATGACACGCCGCCCTTCATGGCCGCGATTCACGCGCCTGTGATCCGGAACCGCCTGTGCATCGCCGTTCCCAAGGCCAGGCCAGCCACGCGTTTGAGCCGGTCCCTGGTGCAGCTGACGCGGGAACTGTGCCTGCAGTACTACGGCGATGCTGCGCGATTGCGAAAACTTTGACGATCAAGGCGTTTTTTGGGGGGCTTCACCGGTCTGGTGTTGCGGCGGCACGCCAGCCTCTGCCGCCGCAGTCTGCTGTGCCAGCTCTTCAGCCTGGCGCTTTTTGATGGCTTTGCTGCGCGCCGGTGCGCCCATCAGGTAAACCACCAATGCCGCCGGTCCCACGCCATAGAGTACAAAGGTGACGATGGCACCCAATAATGTTCCGGTGGTGTTTGTGGCTTCGGCAATACTCATCATGAGCACCACGTAAATCCACGCAATGACAACTAAATACATAAAACTCCAGGCCCGAACGGGAATTTAGAATCAATCTCTAAGATACTGTGTAAACACGCAACAGGAGTCGTCAAGACTCATATCGTCCGGGAGACATGATGAATTTTGACGCAAACCGGGCCCAGGCGGCCCAGCAGATGCAGGAAACCTTTGTCGCAGGTTTGCAGCAGGCCATGGCCGCATTTGGCGGGAAGCCCTTTGGCGCGGCGGCGGGTGCACCAGCGGGCTTCCCGCAAATGGATTTTTCCGCGTTCAGCCAGGCGCAGCCGACCATCAGTTTTGATGCCGCCAGCTTGCAGCAAATCCAGCAACGCTACCTGGAAGAAGCCACCACTCTGTGGAACCAGAGCGTGCAGGCCGGCAGTGCCATACCCGCCGTATCCGACAGGCGGTTTTCTTCTGAAGCCTGGAGCGACAACCCGGTCTCCAAGTTCTCGGCTGCTACCTACCTTCTCAATTCCCGCACGCTAATGAGCCTGGCCGAGGCGGTCGAGGGTGACGCAAAAACAAAAGCCCGCCTGCGTTTTGCCGTCGAGCAGTGGATGGCGGCCTCGGCGCCCAGCAATTTCCTGGCCCTGAATGCCGAAGCGCAGAAAAAAGCCATAGAAAGCCATGGCGAAAGCATAGGCAAAGGCATACAAAACCTGCTGCATGACCTCAAGCAGGGCCATGTCTCGATGACGGACGAAAGCGTTTTCGAGGTCGGCAAGAACGTGGCCACCACCGAAGGCGCGGTGGTGTTTGAAAACGAGTTTTTCCAGTTGCTGGAATACAAGCCGCTGACCGCCAAGGTCTATGAAAAGCCTTTCCTGCTGGTGCCGCCCTGCATCAACAAGTTCTATATCCTGGATTTGCAGCCCGACAACTCGCTGATCCGTTATGCGGTCAGCCAGGGCCACCGCACCTTTGTGGTGAGCTGGCGCAATCCCGACGAGTCCATGGCCGGCAAAAGCTGGGACGACTACATAGAGCACGCCGCCATCAAGGCCATTGAGGTGGTGCAGGAGATCACTGGCGCCAAAACCATCAACACCCTGGGTTTTTGTGTCGGGGGCACGATTTTGGCAACGGCGCTGGCGGTGCTGGCGGCCAGGGGGCAAAAACCCGCTGCCAGCGCGACCCTGCTGACCTCCTTCCTGGACTTCACCGACACCGGCATCCTGGATATCTTTATCGACGAAACCTCAGTCAAGTACCGTGAAGCCGAGATGGGGCAGGGCGGTTTGCTCAAAGGCCAGGACCTGGCATCAACCTTCAGTTTTTTGCGTCCCAACGACCTGGTCTGGAATTACGTGGTTGGCAATTACCTCAAGGGCGAAACACCGCCGCCGTTTGACCTGCTTTACTGGAACAGCGATTCGACCAACCTGCCAGGCCCGTTTTACGCCTGGTATTTGCGCAACACCTATTTTGAAAACAACCTCATCAAGCCCGGCAAAACCGTGGTCTGCGGGCAAAAGGTTGACCTGGGCAAGGTGGATATCCCGGTGTATGTCTATGGCTCGCGTGAAGACCACATCGTGCCGATTGGCGGGGCCTACGCGACCACCCAGCACCTGCCGGGCAAAAAGCGTTTTGTCATGGGCGCATCCGGCCACATTGCCGGTGTCATCAATCCACCCGCGAAGAAAAAGCGCAGCTACTGGACGAACGACAAACTGCCGGCCAACAAATTCCCTGCCGCGCAGGCGGACTGGCTCAAGAGCGCCAGCGAGCATCCGGGCAGCTGGTGGACGGACTGGTCCGACTGGCTCAAGGGCCACGCCGGCAAGCAAATTGCTGCGCCCAAGGCCTATGGCAGCCGCACGCACAAAACCATTGAGGCGGCGCCTGGCCGCTACGTCAAGGCAAAAGCCTGAGCCTCCGTTTTCATCATTCCTTAAAAAATCCACTGCAAAATCTCACAAGGGGAAGACATCATGGAAGACATCGTTATCGTTTCAGCCGCCCGCACCGCCGTCGGCAAATTCGGCGGCTCGCTGGCCAAAACCCCCGCAACCGAACTGGGCGCTGCTGTCGCCAAGGCTGTGCTTGAGCGCGCAGGCCTGTCCGCGGACCAGATAGGTGAAGTCATCATGGGCCAGGTGCTGACGGCCGGCGTGGGCCAGAACCCGGCGCGGCAGACGGTGATCAAGGCCGGTTTCCCCAATGGCATTCCCGGCCTGACCATCAACGCGGTTTGCGGCTCGGGCCTGAAGGCCGTCATGCTGGCGGCGCAGGCCGTGGCGGCCGGCGACAGCGAGATCGTGATTGCCGGCGGCCAGGAAAGCATGAGCCTGTCGCCCCACGTGCTGAACAATTCGCGTGACGGCCAGCGCATGGGGGACTGGAAGATGGTCGACTCCATGATCGTCGACGGCCTGTGGGACGTCTACAACCAGTACCACATGGGCATCACGGCAGAAAACGTCGCCAAAAAATACGACATCAAGCGTGAGGCGCAGGACGCGCTGGCACTCGCCAGCCAGACCAAGGCCGCTGCAGCGCAGGATGCCGGCAAGTTCAAGGACGAAATCGTGCCGTTTTCCATCGCCCAGAAAAAGGGCGACCCCATCGTGTTTGCGGCCGACGAGTTCATCAACCGCAAAACCAGCGCCGAAGGCCTGGCCGGCTTGCGCCCCGCCTTCGACAAGGCCGGTGGTGTGACGGCGGGCAATGCTTCCGGCCTGAACGATGGCGCAGCCGCTGTCATGGTCATGAGCGCCAAAAAGGCGGCTGCGCTTGGCTTGACGCCGCTGGCGCGCATTGCCAGCTATGCCACCACCGGGCTGGACCCGGCTTACATGGGTATGGGCCCGGTTCCGGCTTCCACCAAGGCACTGGCCAGGGCCGGCTGGAAGGCACAAGACCTGGACCTGCTGGAAATCAACGAAGCCTTTGCCGCGCAGGCCTGCGCCGTGAACAAGGAAATGGGTTGGGACACCAGCAAGGTCAATGTCAACGGCGGCGCGATCGCCATCGGCCACCCGATTGGCGCGTCCGGTTGCCGCATCCTGGTGACGCTATTGCATGAGATGGTGCGCCGCGATGCAAAAAAAGGTATTGCCAGCCTGTGTATTGGCGGCGGCATGGGGGTTGCCCTGACGGTGGAACGTTAAATATAGGTTAGTATTTTCAGGTGGATTCAAGCGAAATAAGGCTGTAATGCCCGTCATACGGGCGTAGGCAGCTATTGAATTCATAGTAAATTTCAGAGTAAAAAATCTCGACGAGATTTACAACATCAAGGAGAACAGCATGTCGAAGAAAGTAGCCTACGTCACCGGCGGTATGGGCGGCATCGGGACCGCCATCTGCCAGCGCCTGGCAAAAGACGGTTTTACGGTCGTTGCCGGTTGTGGCCCCACGCGGGATTTCACCAAATGGATTGACGAGCAGAAAGCTGCCGGCTACACCTTTTATGCTTCTGTAGGAAATGTCGGCGACTGGGATTCCACTGTCGCAGCCTTCGACAAGGTCAAGGCGGAGCATGGCCCGGTCAGCGTGCTGGTCAACAATGCCGGCATCACGCGTGACGGCCAGTTCCGCAAGATGAGCAAGGCCGACTGGGACGCGGTGATCTCCACCAACCTCAACAGCATGTTCAACGTGACCAAGCAGGTCATTGAAGGCATGGTCGAGGCCAACTTCGGCCGCATCGTCAATATCTCGTCGGTCAACGGCCAGAAGGGCCAGTTCGGCCAGGTCAACTACTCCACCGCCAAGGCCGGCCTGCACGGCTTCACCATGGCGCTGGCGCAGGAAGTTGCCAGCAAGGGCGTGACGGTCAACACCGTGAGCCCGGGCTACATAGGCACCGACATGGTCAAGGCGATTCGCCCCGATGTGCTGGAGAAGATTGTTGCCGGCGTGCCGGCCAAGCGCCTGGGCCAGCCAGAAGAAATCGCCTCCATCATTTCGTGGATCGCATCCGACGAAGGTGGTTACGCCACCGGCGCGGACTTCTCGCTCAATGGCGGCCTGCATATGGGCTGATGCTTGTGCATGCATAAAAAAACCCGCCTTGTGAACTGACCCCAAGAAGTTGGACAGTTAAAAGCTAAAACTAAAAGGCCTGAGCCCGGTGCAGTACCGGGCTCAGGCCTTGAGTGCTTAGCTTTTAACTGTCCAACTTTTGGGGTGCAGTTCAGAAAGCGGGTTTTTTTATGTTCGCGAAATCTGTTGAGGAGATTTAATCGCTGATGGGTCGTACTTCAAAAGAGGTGTAGCTGCCTTTGACGGCAAGTTCACCCGGGTTGTCCGCCGGGGCAGTCAGGTTGTCGCCTTTCTGGCGATAACCGAGCAGCAGAAAAATGCCGTGCTGCGGAAGCCAGACGTATTCCGAGCGGCGCTCTGCAGGCTGGTCGCTTGAGGTGCTGAGGCAGGTAACACGCGGATAGGTGCCTTTTTCGACCGCGCCGATATCGGCTGCATCAATGGTTCCCGCACGTTCACAACGCAGGCTGCGCTGGTAGGTTGTTGTCTGCAGCGTCAGGCCCTTGCCATCCGTGTCCGAGATGCGCGCCATATTGAGGTCCAGTTTCCAGTCCGGCGCCTCGGGCGTCTGGCCCTGCAGTCTGCTTTCAATGGTTTTCGCAGAGTCGTTGTACCAGCCCACGCGGCCCATCAGGTCGTGGACCAGCGGTGCAACCTCCCGGCTGCGCGTGTGGACCGAGAACAGGTTGCGAAAGAGGATATACCGCTCCTGGTAGACCACGCTTTTGCCCTTGACGTCATACCACTCGTCCTGGCGTGTCACCAGGCCGTTTTCCAGCGGCTGCAGGGTAATGCGAATCTCGGCCTCGATGACGCCCGACGGGGAGGCGTAACTGCGGCGGGTTGAATATTTGAAAGAACGGCTGATGCGTTCGCCAAACCCCTTGTCGAGGGTGGCCGCGCTGCTGGCCACTTCTGGCGGCAATTCCGACATGCCCAGGGGCTGGTAAGGGTGCAGGTAAGCCACGACCGCAAGGGCGACAGCGACAAGCGCTACCGGGGCCCACCAATAGCCGATGAGTCCTTGTCGCATTTTGGGCTTGGTCGCATCGGTCATGCGATGGATTGTAGGGAAGGTGCGTCAATAGTCCAGTCCTGTACACGAGATCGCCAGGCCGGTGGCCCGTGGGGCAAAATTGCAGGCATCACAGGAGGACGGGATGGGCAACTGGAGAAACGGAGCACTGCTCCGCAAACGCGATGGGCACGAAGCAAAGGTGTCCAACGGCGAGCTGTTTTTTGACCTTGTGTATGTGTTTGCGGTCACACAGATTTCGCACCACCTTCTGGGCCATCTCACGTTCTGGGGTGCGCTTGAATCGCTGGTGCTGTGGTTTGCCGTCTGGCTGGGCTGGCAATACACGGCCTGGGTGACCAACTGGTTTGACCCCGACACCCTGCACATCCGCCTTATGCTGTTTGCCGTCATGGTGGCCGGGCTGGTCATGTCGGCAGCGTTGCCGCAGGCCTTTGACGGGCTGGGACTGGTGTTTGCACTCTGTTATGTCGCCATCCAGGTCGGGCGAACGGTTTTTGTCCTCATCAGCCTGGGCAGCAAGCACCCTTTGGCCCCCAACTTCCAGCGCATACTGGGCTGGGTCTGCATCTCTGCGGCCTTCTGGATTGCCGGGGCCATGGTTGAGGGCCACGCCCGCCTGGCGTTCTGGGCGCTTGCCGTGGCCTGTGAGTACTTCTCGCCCATGACGGGTTTTCGCTTGCCCGGCCTGGGCCGTTCCGCTACATCCGACTGGACCATTGAAGGCGGCCACCTGGCAGAGCGCTGCCAGCTGTTCATGATCGTGGCGCTCGGCGAATCCATTCTGGTGACGGGCGCCACGCTCAGCCACCATGATCACTGGGATGCACCCACATTGATTGCTTTTTTCGTGGCTTTTCTCGGCAGCCTGGCCATGTGGTGGGTTTACTTTGACACCAGCAGCAAGGACGGCAGCCACGCCATCGCCCATTCAGACGACCCGGGCCGCATGGGTGGCTACTTTCACTATGTGCATGTCATCATGGTGGCAGGCGTGATTGTGTCCGCCGTAGCCAATGAGCTGGTGATTGCGCATCCGGACGGGCATATTGACACCACATCAGTAACAGTGCTGATTGCCGGCCCCCTGATCTACCTGGTTGGCAATGCGCTGTACAAGCGCGCCGTTTACGGGCGTATGCCGCTATCGCATCTGGCCGGGCTGGCTGCGTTGGTGGTGCTGACGCCGCTGGCCTACCTGATGGACTTGTTGATGGTCGGTGGCCTGACGACCATCATCATGATTGCCGTGGCGGTGTGGGAAGGGTGTTCGCGGCGGGGCTAATTCCGGTGCGGCCAACAATAGCGCCGTGGTCCCGGGCGATGGTCCGACCCTGATTACTGATTCAATAGTGCAGCGCCAGCAAACGGCGGCGCGCAGCGCTCAACCTGGTTTTTTAACCGGGCAGGTATTCCAGCCAAACAGCGAATACGGCGGGCACCAGCCCATGGCTGCGGTGAGCAGCGGCAAAACGCCCAGCCAGCCCCACCAGCCCACGGTGCCGCTGGCGGCCAGGACTATCAGGGTCAGGCCGACAACGGCGCGCAGTATGCGGTCCATGCCGCCTACGTTTTTTGTCATGCAAAGTCTCCTTGGAAGGGTTGATGAAGGTGCTGAACATTCATTAAACGCCTTGTGGACTGCGATTTCAATGATTTATGTCAAGCCTGCCGGATGCCACCGGCCAGGTCATCCAGGATGGGGCAGTCCGGACGGTTATCGCCATGGCAGTGCGCCATCAGGCTGCTCAGGGTGCGCTGCATGGCCTGCATCGCCTCTATGCGCTGGGCCAGGTCGTCCACGTGTTTTTGGGCGATGCGTTTGACGCTTGCGCTGGCGCGCCTGCGGTTGTGCCACAGGCTGACCAGTTCGGCAATTTCCGCCATTGAAAAGCCCATGTCGCGGCTGCGCTTGATGAACTGCAGGGTGCGCACATCGGCCTCGCTGTACTGGCGGTAGCCGCTGTCGGTACGCGACACGGCCGCCAGCAGGCCCAGCGATTCATAATGCCGCACCATTTTTGCGGACACACCGGACAGGCTTGCGGCGCTGCCAATCGCAACCGGCCAGCCGGCGCCGAGACTGGCAATGCTCATGGCGCGACGGCGTAGCCCTGGTCGGCGATGGCCTTGCCCAGCAATTCGCGGGACTGCTCCGACTGCACCTCTACCTTGTTGGCGGCGCGGTCGATGGTGACTTCGGCTTGCGGGTCCAGCTGTTTGACGGCGCGTGTGACGGCTTTTTCGCAGTGGCCGCAGGTCATGCCGGTCACGGTGAAGGTCTGGTTCATAAAGGGGACTCCTGTATAAAAGGGTTGATACAGAGCATATCGTGAACCTTGCCACCATGGGAAGGTCAAGCATTGTGCCAATTGCACTGCCTGGCGTAAGGTTGCTATCGATCAGGGCTTGACCTTTCCATCATAGGAAGGTTTAACCTTATGCACATGACTACCGCTTCAACACACCCAACACCATCCCTCCCGCTGGATATCGGCATTGGCGGCATGACCTGCGCGTCCTGCGTCTCCCGGGTCGAGAAAGCCCTGAAAAAAGTCCCCGGGGTGGAGACCGCCACCGTCAACCTGGCCACTGAATCGGCGCGCATTGTGTACGCGCCGGGCGAGCAGATGGAGGCGCTGTTAAGGCGTGCCGTGCGCGATGCGGGTTACGAGCCGCGCGCCGCGGATGCGGCCATTGATGCGCCCGATGCCTCACCCTGGGCGGGCTTTATGCCCGTCGGCATTGGCCTGGCCATGTCGATACCGCTGGTGGCGCCCATGGTTGCAGAGCTGTTTGGCCTGCACTGGATGCTGCCGCCGCTGTGGCAGTTTTTGCTGGCCACGCCTGTGCAGTTTGTGCTTGGTGCGCGTTTTTACAAGGCAGGCTGGCATGCGCTCAAGGCGCTGACAGGCAATATGGATTTGCTGGTGGCGCTGGGCACGACAGCGGGCTGGGCCTTGTCGATGTGGTTATGGCTCACGGCAGAAACCGGCGGCATGGCGCACCTGTACTTTGAAGGTTCCGCCGTGGTGATCACGCTGGTGCTGCTGGGCAAGTGGCTGGAAACCCGTGCCAAACGCCAGACGACCTCTGCCATCCGTGCGCTGCATGCCTTGCGGCCTGAGGTGGCGCATTTGCTGGGCGTCGATGGCGAAGTCGATGTGCCGGTTGCGGAGGTCCTGGTCGGTGACCGCATCGTGGTCAAGCCCGGCGAGCGTTTCCCGGTGGACGGCACGCTGCTGGAGGGCCACACGCAGGTCGACGAAGCCATGCTGACCGGCGAGCCCTTGCCGGTCAGCAAGGAAGCCGGCGGCAGGCTGACAGGCGGCTCCATCAACGGCGAGGGCCGCGTGGTGATGCAGGTGGGCGCCGTGGGCAGCGAAACCGTGCTGTCCAATATCATCCGCCTGGTCGAGGATGCGCAGGCCGCCAAGGCGCCCATACAGCGCCTGGTCGACCAGGTCAGCGCGGTGTTTGTGCCGGTGGTGCTGCTGATTGCGCTGGCCACCTTGCTGGCCTGGTGGCTGACCGGCCATGCTTTTGAGCAGGCGCTGATTTACGCTGTTGCGGTGCTGGTGATTGCCTGCCCCTGCGCGCTGGGCCTGGCCACACCCGCCGCCATCATGGCCGGCACAGGCGTGGCCGCGAAGCACGGTATTTTGATCAAGGACGCCGAGGCGCTGGAGCGGGCGCACAAGGTGGATGTGGTGGCCTTTGACAAGACCGGCACGCTGACTGTGGGCAGGCCCAAACTGACAGCGCTGGTGGTGCCGCAAGGCATGGATGAAACCGAGATGCTGAAGGCCGCGGCCAGCCTGCAAAGCGGCAGCGAACATCCGCTGGCCCGCGCCGTTGTTAGCAGCGCGCAGGACAAGGGTTTGCTGTTTGAGGCCCCCGGCAATGTGTGCGCCGTGCCTGGCCGGGGCACGGAAGGCGAGGTCGGTGTGCGCAGCTTCCTGATTGGCAGTTTGCGCTGGATGGATGAACTCAAGGTGGACACGAGCGCGGTGGCGGAGCAAGCCGCAGCACTGCAGGCGCAGGGCGCCACGGTGTCGGCGATGGCCGAGCGCACAACGACTGGCCTCACGCTGCGCGCGCTGATGGCTTTTGGCGACGAGCCCAAACCCGGTGCCAGGGAAGCACTGGCAGCCCTGCGCGCACGCGGCATCAAAACCGTGATGATTTCAGGTGACAACCGCGGCGCGGCTGAAGCCATGGCGCGTCGCCTGGGCTTGCGGCCCGAAGATGGCGAGGTGATGGCCGAGGTGTTGCCGGGTGACAAGGCAGCCCGGGTCATGGCCTTGAAGGAGGGCGGCCATACAGTTGCCATGGTTGGCGACGGCGTTAACGACGCGCCGGCTCTGGCCGCGGCCGATGTAGGCATGGCCATGGGCAATGGCACCGACGTGGCCATGCACGCAGCCGGTATCACCTTGATGCGCGGCGACCCATTGTTGGTGGCGGCCGCGCTGGACATCTCGGATCGCACGGTGGCCAAGATCCGGCAAAACCTGTTCTGGGCCTTTGCCTACAACGCCGCTGGCATACCGCTTGCCGCGCTGGGTTTCCTGAACCCGGTGATGGCCGGCGCGGCCATGGCCCTGAGTTCGCTCAGCGTGATGAGCAACGCGTTGCTGCTCAAGCGCTGGAAGCCGGAGTGAATTCGAATGCGCTATTAATTCAATAGCTGCTTGCGCCCATGGGGCTGCGGCTACAGCCTGTTTTTATTCTGAAAATGGCTTGGCGACTGGCCCATGGCGGCCTTGAACATCGCTGAAAATGCGCTGTCGCTGGCATAACCGCTGGCGGCCGCAACGCTGCTGATGGGCTGGCCGCGCGCCAGCAGGGGCAGGGCGTGCACCAGTATGGCCTGCTGGCGCCACTGCTGGTAGCTCAGGCCCAGTTCATCACGGAACAACCTTGCCGCGGTGCGTTCGCTGGCGCCAATGTCGGCCGCCCATTCGGCCAGCGTGGCGCGCTCGGACGGCGCGCGCAGCACCGCCTCGCACAGCGCGCGCAGGCGCTTGTCGCCGCTTTCCGGATGCGGCAGCGGCACGCCCAGCGCCTGCGTGTCGGCGTGCTCGATTTCGTCCAGCGTGAGCCGGCTGAGCAACTGCTCGCGCGCCGATCCGGCCAAGTGGCGCGCGGCTGTTCTGCCGCCGGGCCGCCCCAAGGCAGAAACGGCCCCCTCGGGGGGCAGCGAAGCGTGGGGGCCAATCTCGTCGAGTGCCTGGATGGCCTCGCGCAGCAGCGGTGACACCACAATCACACGGCAACCGGTCCAGCCTTTGGGGGTGACGCTCGCATCCATGTAAAGGGTGCGGAACTCGGCCGCCTCCAGCACGGTGATGTGGTGCTGCGCACCCGGCGCAATCCACACGGCCCGTGTGGGCGGCACGATGTAGGTGATCTGGTCTGCCGTCTGGCTTTTTTGTTCCGCCGTAACCTGCACGATGCCGACGGCGCAATAAGCCAGTTGCGCCCAGGCATGCGCGTGCGGCTTGAAGTGGGTGTCGGCCGGCATGGTCCGGGCGCGCACGCGTACCGGGCGTTGCGGGCTGGGCGTGAAGCCGTCGGTGTCGCCTACCGGCATGAGCTGGAATCGGGCGTTACGGTGCATGGGGTGTTGCGGCCTGCTGGAAGGGATTGTCTGGAATTCGCCGAATGTTGGCTATTTGTCGCATTTCGGCATTACCAGCCAATACTACGATAGCGCCATGAATACTTCAAGCACCATGAATTTGCCGGCCAGCGTGCCCTTGCGGCATGACGCCGGTGTCATAGGCCTGGTTGGCGGGGCGCACCTGATCAGCCATTTCAGCCAGTTGCTGCTGGCGCCGTTGTTCCCCTGGCTGAAAACCGAGTTCAATGTGAGCTACGCGGAGCTGGGTTTTTTGATGACGATTTTTTTCGTTGTCTCCTGCGCGGTGCAGGCCCTGTCGGGCTTTGTGGTGGACCGTTTTGGACCGCGCCCGATTCTTTTCGGCGGGCTGGCCCTGATAGGCGTCGCGGCTTTTGGCTATGCGCTGAGCACCAGCTACTGGATGCTGGCGGGCGCCGCCGTGGTAGGCGGCATAGGCAACGGCGTGTTCCATCCGGTGGACTACACGCTGCTCAACCGCAAGGTTAGCGCGCCGCGCCTGGGCCATGCCTACAGCGTGCACGGCATTACCGGCAGCCTGGGCTGGGCGTTGGCGCCGGCCATGCTGGTGCCGCTGACGCTGGCCTATTCCTGGCGTGTGGCGCTGGCCGCCGCGGGTGTGCTGGCCTTTGCCGTGTTGGTGGTGCTGCTGTTCAACCGCGACAAGCTGACGCTGGATGTGGCCGCCCCTGTCAAGGGCGCGCCGGCGGCGGACAGCAGCCTGGGCTTCCTGAAAATCCCCGCCGTCTGGATGTGTTTTGCCTTTTTCTTCTGGTATGCCATCGTGCTGAGCGTGGTGCAGGCCTTTGCACCTGAAGCCGCGCGCCAGCTGCACGACGTGCCCTTGCCGCTGGTCGCCATGTGCCTGACGATCTACATGCTGTGCAGTGCGGGCGGCATGGTGTTTGGCGGCTTTCTGGCAGCGGACCCTACCCGTTGCGAGCGCATCGTGGGCATAGGCTTCGGCCTGGCCGCGGGTGTGGCCCTGCTGCTGGCGCTGGGCAGCTACCCGGCATGGCTGGTGCCGGTGCTGTTTGGCCTGATGGGCTTCGCATCCGGCATTGCCGGGCCTTCGCGCGACTTGCTGGTCAAACGCTCGACGCCTGCAAACGCCTCGGGCCGGGTGTATGGCGTGGTGTATGCGGGCCTGGACATCGGGCAGGCGGTGTCGCCGCTGATCTTCGGCGTGATGATGGACCACGGCCAGTACCGGGGTGTCCTGCTGGGCTTGGCCGTGATGCAGGGCGTGCTGATTGCCAGCGCGTTTAATGTGCGGCGGGTGCGGCGCACGGCGCTGGTTGGCGCCTGAGATTCAAGGCCGGATAGCAGCCATCGGGGCAAGCGGCCCACCCTTTGAGCAGCCCGCGCCCGTCGCGGGAGAGTGTGCGGCATAGGTGGATACCTACAACGGCATCAGCCCCATCCGACAGGCCGATGTTCCGCGATCAGTACGATTGAAGTTTCTGGACGGTGCTGGATGCAGGGTCCTCAATTCTTCAGGAGACGCCAAATGAGCAGCAAGAACACGATCTGTCTGTGGTATGAAGGCGGCGCCGTTAATGCCGCAACCTTCTATGCCAAAACATTCCCCGACAGCGCTGTCGGTGCCATCTTCCGCGCACCGGGCGACTATCCCGACGGCAAGCAGGGCGATGTCCTGACGGTCGAGTTCACTGTCGCGGGCATCCCCTGCATAGGGCTGAACGGCGGACCGCATTTCAAGCACAACGAGTCCTTCTCCTTTCAAATTGCGACCGACGACCAGGCCGAAACAGACCGTTTGTGGAATGCTATCGTCGGCAATGGCGGCCAGGAAAGCGCATGTGGCTGGTGCAAGGACCGTTGGGGCGTGTCATGGCAAATCACCCCGCGCGTCCTCATCGCGGCGGTATCCGACCCCGATCGCGCGGTGGCCAGGCGCGCGTTCGACGCGATGATGACCATGAAAAAGATAGATATCGCCACGATAGAGGCGGCACGGCTGGGCTGAAACCTGTCCTCCAGTTGATGATGGAGCGTGTCCCACAGGTTCTCTCCTGTTCGCATTTGAGGGGATGGCTGACCGGCCGGCTGTAGTCTCCGCTTGTCTGGAGCTAACGTCGTTTTTTGGATATTTTGACAACGCGCTTTTCAACAATCCCCAGTGCCGCACGAGCGAGTGCATCAGCTTCGCTGTTGCGATGGCGCGGTATCCACACCAGGCTGGCCTGGTCGAAGGAATTGAGCAGTGCCCGCGTTTCATCAAACAAGGACGCCAGCCGGGCAATTGGCTTTGCTGTGTCGCTGCCGACCTGTTCGACAACAACACTGTTGTCGCAGTGTATGAGCAGCGCGCTCGCCCCGCGCAACTTCAGTTCCCGAAGCGTCATCAGCAGCGCTCTTAGCTCCGCCTCATTGTTGCAGCCGTTTTCATGCGTCGTTTGCGAAAGCGTGTGGCGCGTGCCATCAGGCTCGGTAAGCACCGCTCCAAGGCCGATACGACCGGGGTTAGGCATGGCGCTGCCGTCACAGTAAACAAGCCAAGGGTTCATGTGCAATATCCGCTGTTGGCCGCATTTTGCCTCAGCTGCTGGCACGCCAGAGCAACAAGCCGGCAGCGCGGCATGGTCAACCATGACGGGCACAAGTGGTCAAGGGCAGCGGAATACGCGCCCGGGTAGTGCGCCGGTCCAGTTCTATACTGGATCGCATGATTTCCAGACTACAACGAGGCATGCGATGAACTACAAAACGACCGGCTTCACCGGCCTGCAGGCATTTACAGCGCTGGCTCTGGTGGCTGCTGCGCTGTTGGTGCCACACCTTGCGCAGGCGCAGCCCGCGCCGTTGACCGACAAGCTGGCGGGGGATGTGGGCGCTGCCGCGTACGGCACACAAAGCGTCATTCGCAGCAAAGGCACGGACAGCGCCTTGCTGCCCTACGGTTTTTTTGACTACGGCCGTTTTTTTGCGCGGGTTGATACCTTTGGCGTGAAGACGCTTCCGATCGGCTACGGTTACCTGGAACTGATAGGCCGTGTAAGCCAGGACGGCTGGCGCGCCGATACCGCTGCGCTGGCAGGCCTGGCGGATCGAAAAACCCCAATCCCATTGGGCATAGGCACCTTCCAGCAAACGCCCTATGGCGTCTTTATCCTGAATGCCTTTGTAGATGCCAACAAATCGCGCGGGGCCTTGCTGGAGGCGACCTATGCGGCTGAATTCAAGCTGGGGCGCGTCTCTTTTTACCCGCAGCTGGGTGTGGAATACCGCAGTGCCAAATACGCCAACTATCTGTACGGTGTGACTGCCGCAGAGTCGGCGGCCAGTGGCTATGCCGCCTACAACGCCGGCGCTTCCACCACGCCGGTGCTGGGCCTGGGAATGGATGTGCCGCTGGGCGAGCCCTGGATACTCAGCCTGCAGCTGCGTCACAAGTGGCTGGACTCGGCGGTCTATAGCAGCCCGCTGGTCAGCCGGAAAACGCAAGACATGGGGTTTATTGCGCTGTCGTATCGCTTTAAATAGGCGGCTCCCAAACCACGGTTTCATGCCGGGGGCATTGCCGTACTACCACTGTGCCGGGTCTCGCTCCATAATGAAACCGTGAAGCAGGTGCCGGCCATCCGCGCCGGAGCCGCAACACAGCCAGGAGACAGCCATGAGCAATTCGAACACACCCAAAGACGGTGATTTTGCACACTGGGTTGACGAGAAGTCAGAGGCGCTGAAATTTGAGCTGGGCGAAAAATTTCCGGTACCGCCCACAGCCCTGCATTCGCCCTCGGTGCATGTCGAGACTGGAAACCAAAAACTTGAAGAAGTTCTTCTGGAGCACGAGGCGCCCACCGAAGAGTTTCTTGAGGAGCTCGCAGCGCTTGAAAAGGCACCGCCCCTGAGCGACGAAGAACTCGCCCGCCAGGCCCTGGCCGCCGGCGGCGCCGACAGCGACAGCGCTACACCCGAGTAAGAGGCAGAGAGCTACGCGTAGCGAGTGAAGGTGGGGGCCAACGAACGCAGCGAAGGGCCGCCCCGAGCAAGTTCAGCCCCCTCGGGAGGCAGAGAGCCACACGCAGTGGGCGAACGTGGGGGCCATATCCTCCCCTTCAGCGCGGCACAATAAGGCGCATGACCAAACAACTTGCCGGCCACCTTCTTGTCGATTGCCTTCTGGCCCAGGGCACTACCCATGCGTTTGGTGTTCCCGGTGAAAGTTATCTTGCGGTGCTGGATGGCCTGCATGCGCGCCGCGACCAGATTCAATTCATCACCTGCCGCCAGGAAGGCGGCGCGGCCTTTATGGCCGAGGCCCACGGCAAGCTCACGGGCCGGCCGGGTGTCTGCATGGTCACGCGCGGACCGGGTGCCACGAATGCATCCATAGGCGTGCACACGGCTTTCCAGGACTCCACACCCATGGTGCTGCTGGTCGGCGATGTGGCCAGCGATTGCCGCGACCGTGAGGCCTTCCAGGAGGTGGACTACCTGAGTTTTTTCGGTCCCAGCACGAAGGGTTTTGCCAAGCGGGTTGAGCGCATTGACGATGCCGACCGCATCCCCGAATACGTGGCGCGCGCTTTTGCCACCGCCATGAACGGCAGGCCCGGGCCGGTGGTGCTGGTCTTGCCCGAAGACATGCTGACCCGCATGACGGATGCCCGGCCGCTGCCGCGCGTGGAGGCTGTTCAGGCCTGGAGCGATCCGGGGTCCTTGCGTACCTTGCGTGAGATGCTATTGAAATCAGAGCGCCCGCTGGTCATCGCCGGTGGCGGCGGCTGGACGCCGCAGTCGGCGCAGGCGCTGCAGCGTTTTGCCGAGAACTGGAAGCTGCCCGTGGGCAACGCCTTTCGTTTCCAGGACACGTTTGACAACCACCACCCGCTTTACGCCGGCGACGTGGGTATAGGCCTGAACCCCAAACTCGCCGCGCGCGTCATGGCCAGCGACCTGATCATTGCGATAGGCCCCCGGCTGGGCGAGATGACGACGGGCAACTACACCTTGCTTGAAGTGCCCAGGCCCAAACAAAAGCTGGTGCATATCCACAGCAGCGCCGAGGAGCTCAACCGCGTGTACCAGGCCGATCTGGCCATCAACGCCACCATGAATGCGGCGGCGCGTTCGCTGGAGGTGCTGACCGCGCCGGTGTCCGTGCCATGGGAGGCCTGGACGGCTTCAGCCAACGAAGACTATCTGACCAACCTGCAGCCGCAAAACGACAAGGTGGTGCTGCCGGGCGATGTCGATATGCCGGCTATCGTGGGCCTGCTGCAAAAGCATCTGCCGGACGATGCCGTGTTGACCAATGGTGCCGGCAACTTCGCCAGCTGGATGCACCGCTTTTTTAAACACCACGGCCTGGCCAAGGGCTTCAAGACGCAGCTGGCGCCCACGGTAGGCGCCATGGGCTATGGCGTGCCCGCTGGCATTGCGGCGGCCATCACGACCGGGCGCACGGCCTTCACCATTGCCGGCGACGGTGACTTCCTGATGAACGGCCAGGAGCTGGCGACGGCCGTGCAGCACGGCGCCAAAAGCATCATCGTGCTGCTCAACAACAGCATGTACGGCACCATCCGCATGCATCAGGAAAGGGCGTATCCGCAGCATGAAAGCGGTTCGCGCCTGAGCAACCCGGATTTTGCGGCGCTGGCACGTGCTTACGGTTACGCGGGGGTGCGCATCACGCACACGGCTCAGTTTGAGGCGGAACTGCTCGCCGCGCTGGCGCGCAAGGAGGGCACGTTGATTGAGGTGACGCTGGACCCAGAGGTCATCACAACCCGTGGAACCCTGTCTGCGATTACCCAAAGCGCCATGGCCGCTTCCGTCAAAAAACTATAAAAATGATAGCTGACTGCGCCCGTCCTGTGCGGGGTACAGCACTATTTTTTGGAAAATAAAAAAAGGCCGGTAAACACCGGCCTTTTCAGTTTCAGCAAAAGCTGATTACTTGACGTGCTTGCCGATCAGGCCAGCCATCTCAAACATCGACACTTGCGCCTTGCCGAAAACGGCGCGCAGTTTTTCGTCGGCGTTGATCATGCGCTTGTTGACCTTGTCCTGCAGGCCCTTGGACTTGATGTAAGTCCAGAGCTTGCTGACGATCTCGGTGCGTGGCAGGGGCTTGTCGCCAACCACTGCTGCCAGTGCCGGGCTCAAGGTCAGTGCCTTCATGAACGCTGCGTTGGGAGTGCGTTTTTTGGCAGGCGCCTTTTTGGCTGCTGGCTTTTTAGCCGCAACTTTCTTGGCGGGGGCTGCTTTTTTCGCGGCTACCTTTTTCGCGGGAGCTGCCTTTTTAGCGGCTACCTTCTTCGCAGGGGCTGCTTTTTTCGCAGCTACTTTTTTTGCCGGTGCAGCCTTTTTTGCAGGCGCTTTTTTAGCCGGTGCTTTTTTTGCAGTTGCCATGATTGATTTTCCTTCTAGAAGTTGATAAATCACCACTAGAGATAACTACTCACGAGTGGCACTGCGGATGCTACTGGAGAAAAACCCGGTTTCATAGGGAAAAAGCTTTTTTTTTGATGGTTTATGTTGCAGATTTACCTCTGAAAGTGCAAAACCTGCCTCTGGTGAGCTGCTCGCAGGCGGCGTTGCCGATCGACGCGGCGTATTTTCCAGAGGAGAAATTGCCCGCGCAAGTGCAGCGTTCCGGGCATTCAAGGCCGAGTGCAGCCGGCATTTTCTGCGTGGCTCGCGTCTTGATTTTCAAGTGCGAGAACATTTGCGCATGCTCACGCAGCACGGGAGGTAAGGGCATTAACACCGCGTCAGCACACGGCATTTCATCAAGCGCATGCCTTGCCGTTTCACCTCTTGCAGGCCTGCCGCGGCCCGATTCCGGTGGCGGCTGCGGATACAGTGGTGCCTTCGCTGGCCGCTGGCGCCATGTATCCTGCATGGCGCGCGTGAGGGAACACCATCAATTTTTTCATTGGAAGAAGGCACTGAAACATGAGCACTGCAAGCAGCCTGGAATTTGCGACCTGTGATTTGTGCGATACCCATAAAAACGACAGTTCGGGTGGGTTTCGCGTGCTGCCGCCTGTTTTCAGGGATTTTGGCGGCAACCGGAAATTCAGCGGGCAGGTCACCACCGTCAAGTGTTTCGAGGACAACTCCCTGGTCAAGGCCGCCGTTGATTCACCCGGTGAGGGCCGTGTGCTGGTGGTCGACGGCGGCGGGTCGTTGCGCCGCGCGCTGCTGGGCGGCAACCTGGGTGCGGCGGCTGCAAAAAACGGCTGGGCCGGCGTGGTGATTGACGGTTGCGTGCGTGACGTGGCCGAGCTGGCGCAATGCCGCACGGGCATACGCGCCCTGGCCTCCATGCCGCTGCCAACCGAAAAACGCAACGAAGGCCAGCGCGATATGGCCGTGCAGCTACAGGGCGTGTGGGTACGCTCCGGCGATTGGCTTTACGCCGATGAAGATGGCATCGTCGTGATGCCTGCACTGCGGACAGCCTGAAACAAAAAACACGCGGGCTTGCGGCCTGCGAAGCCGGATCAGGTGCTCAGGCCCTTGTAGAGCATGTAGGCGGCCAGCGCGTAAAGAATGCTGGCGAATATGCGTTTGAGTTTTCCGACCGGCAGGCTGTGCGCCGCTTTGGCGCCTACTGGCGCCATCAGGAAGCTGCACACGGCGATTACCAGCAGTGCCGGCAGCCAGATGTAGCCAAAGGCGCCTGCCGGCAGGTTCTGGACATGCTGGCCGCTGATGATGTAGCCAGTGACATTGGCCAGCGCAATGGGAAAGCCCAGGGCTGCTGACGTGGCCACGGCGCTGTGAATCGCCACATTGCACCAGGTCATGAAGGGCACGCTGATGAAGCCGCCGCCGGCACCGACCAGGCCGGACAGGAAACCGATGAAGCCGCCGGCCGCGAACTGGCCGGCGGTGCCCGGCATCTGGCGTGTCGGCTTGGGCTTTTTGTCGAGGAACATCTGGGTTGCGGAGAAGCTCACGAACAAACCGAAAAAGATGGCCAGGTAAGAGCCCTTGAGCAGCGCAAAAACGCCCAGGCTGCCGATGATGCTGCCGACCACAATGCCAGGCGCCAGCCGGCGGGCGATGTCCCAGCGCACGGCGCCGCGCTTGTGGTGCGCACGTACGCTTGAAATCGACGTGAAGATGATGGTGGCCATGGACGTTGCAATCGCCATCTTGACGGCCAGGTCGGGCGCCACACCGCGGTTGGACATGATGATGGTGATGAAGGGCACCATCAGCATGCCCCCTCCTATGCCCAGCAGCCCCGCGAGAAATCCGGTACCGACGCCCAGCAGGGCGAGTTCAGCAATCAGCAGGGGTTCAAGGGTCATGCGGGTGGGGAGGGCGGCGTAGCGGGGGAGGGGCGCGAATAAGGTGTCTGCGAGTGCCACTGGACCGTCATCCTGAACCAGGGTTCAGGTGGGCGAGGGCAGTCAGGTTTCGGGTTCGTCTAACGCGAGACGATCACACCTGCCAGACAATTTACCAAGCCCGTGCTCTAAGAGCATTGGTTCAAGGAAATATAAAGCCCAATGCGCATCGCAGACCGCTCGATTGTAGGCGTTTGCGGGTGCCTGTGTTACCCGGCTCGGAGCTGCTTCGCGATGGCTTGCGGCCGGACCGCGCGCCCCGGGGTTTACAGCAACTGCCCGTCCAGGCCCAGGGCCGCGTCCAGGCGCTGCAGCAGGGCCGCCAGCTGTGGGTTTGCTTGCGCATCCGCGCCTGTTGCCGCGGCCTGCAGGGGCAGGTGCGTACCGGCGGATCCGGGGACGGCTGGGTCTGCAGCGGCGCGCTCTGGCAATTCGAAGGCCAGGTTGAGCGCGGCCAGCACGGCAATGCGGTCCCGCGCCTTGATTTTCCCGGCATCGCGGATTTTGCACATGGCGAGGTCTACACGGTTGACGGCGTCAAGCATGCGGGCGTCGCCGTTTTCGGGGCAGCCTAGCAGGTAGCTCTGGCCCATGATCTGTACTTCGAGCTGTTTCATCAGTCGGTCCCGGCTGGTGCATGCAGGCTGTTGCCGCTACCCGCGTTTTCGGGCAGGCGCTCGAGCAGCGCATCCACCCGCGCGCGCGCCGCGCTGAGCCGGGATCTGAGCGAATCCCGTTCATGCGTCAGCACGCCAAGCTGCTCGTTGAGCAGGGCGTTGGTGCGTTGCAATTCCTCGTAACGGAGCAGAAGGCGTTCTACCCGTTCGGTGATCTGGTCGATTTGGGTTTGGTTCGACATGGCTGCACCGATTGTAGGGTTTACGGCTTAATGAGGCGTAGAATCTCGCCTGTTGGTGCTCGCAGTGTGGTTCACACGCTGCAGTTCAACGGGAAGCAGGAGGAAGCCAAAGCCATGCGGACAGGGTCAAACCCCATCCACAAGCGCCGCGACTTTTAACCTGCGCTGCCCCCGCAACGGTAAAACGGACGAATGCCCAGCAGGACTTTTCCTGCAGGACCATTCAGCTTTCATCATTCGCCACTGAGTACCCCTGAACAAGGGCTTGGGAAGGCGATGAGAGCAGTTCCGTCAGCCCGGATACCGGCCAACAAGGTGAATGCACGCGTCCATATCCAGGCTGTGCGTTTGTAACGCTCATGCACTGGCGGGGAAGCTGGTGAGGGCATTTTGTTGATTGTTTTGATCCATGAAAATCCGTGTTTTCCGTGCGCGTTTTGCCGCACTCCCCATGGCCTTGGCCGCTGCGTTTCCTTCTTATGCGCAAACGGGGCCGACACCCCGGCTGAATGAGACAGTTGTTTCCGCGACGCGGACCCCCACCCGCGCCGATGAGCTTGTTAGCGATGTTGTCGTGATCAATCGGGCGGAGATTGAAAAGCTGGCGGGCCGGACCCTGCCCGAAATTCTGGCGCGTGTTCCGGGTGTCCAATTCTCCTCCAATGGTGGTTTTGGCAAAAACAGCAGCATCAATATTCGCGGCACCGAAGCGCGCCACACGATTTTGCTGATTGACGGGGTCAGGTATGGTTCTGCCACCTCGGGTACGCCGACATGGGACAACATTCCGGCGGACATGATAGAGCGCATTGAAATTCTCAAAGGCCCGGCATCCGCCCTGTATGGCAGCGAGGCCGTGGGTGGTGTTGTGCAGATATTTTTGCGCAAGGGTGCCCAGGGTTTCAGGCCATACGCCTCTGGAACTCTGGGCAGCCAGAACTACCAGCAGCTTGCGGCGGGGTTTACAGGCGGCTCGGGCGCCGTCAGTTATGCGCTTGGCGTGCAGAAAACGCACGATGGCGGCTTTTCCGCAACCAATCCCAGGGTGGGCGCCAATTACAACCCGGACCGGGACGGCTTTGACCAGAACTCGCTGAACGCCTCGGTGGCCTTGCAGATCAATGATTCGTGGAAGGTGGATGCGGGCCTGCTCTATTCGGACGACGTGAACCATTCGGATGATGGTCTGAACCGTGATACCCGTTATGCGGGACTCACAACAACGGCCAGGGCCGGTGTCGAGGGCAGGCTGCTGCCAGGCTGGAGAACACAGCTGCGCTACAGCCAGAGCGTGGATTCAGCCCGGGCCATTGTGGCTTCGCCGGCCTTGTTTCCCAGCCTGTTCAAGACAAGCCAGAACCAGCTGACCTGGCAAAACGATATCGACACGCCCATAGGCGTTGCGCTGGCGGGCGTGGAACAACTGACGCAGAAGGTTGACAGCACCACCGTGTACTCCGTCACCCAGCGGACGGTGTCATCGTATTTTGTCGGGCTCAACGGCAGCCAGGGCCGGCATAGCTGGCAGGTCAATGTGCGCAATGACAGCAACTCGCAGTTCGGCGACCACCGCACGGGTTTTGTCGGCTATGGCTTCAGCCTGACGCCGGCCTGGCGGGTGAATGCGTCCTACGGCACCAGCTTTGTGGCGCCTACCTTTAACCAGCTTTATTTTCAGAGCTCCACCTTCACGGGCAACCCCTTGCTGCAACCTGAACGTGGCGCCAACACGGACCTTGGGCTCACCTGGAGCGAAGCCGGCCACACAGTGAAGCTGGTTCATTTTGACAACAAGATCCGCGGTTTTATCGCCAACCCGCTGGCACCTGTCAACGTGGCTCAGGCACGAATTGATGGTTACACGCTGGCATATGACGGCTCCTTTGGCGCCCTGACGCTCAGGGCATCGGCGGACGCAATGAATCCCCGCGATGCCATTACCGGGAAACGCCTGCCGCGCCGCAGTGCCAGCCAGGTCAGGCTGGGCGCCGACTATGGCATGGGGGCATGGACTTTTGGTGGCTCGGTATTAAGCGCCGGCGCAAGCTTTAACGATACAAACAACCTGCAGCCTCTTGCGGGATACACCACGGCAGACCTGTATGCCGATTACCAGCTGAACAAGGACTGGAAACTGCAGGCCAAGGTCAACAACCTGACCAACCAGCAGTACGAAACCATCCTGGGCTACAACCAGCCGGGCCGCGGTGTATTTGTCACTTTGCGCTACCAGCCGAAATAAAGGAAAACCCTGTGTCGACAGCTCGCTGCCCCGCCATTCTTATCGCCGCCCCGGCCTCCGGCCAGGGCAAGACGACGGTGGCCAGTGCGCTGGCGCGCCTGCACGCGCGCCAGGGGCGGCGTGTGCGGGTGTTCAAGTGCGGGCCGGATTTCCTGGACCCGCACTGGCTGACGCTGGCCAGCGGTTCGCCTGTGTACCAGCTTGATTTATGGATGACGGGCGAGGCCGACTGCGCGCAGCGCCTGCATGATGCCGCACAGGATGCCGACCTCATCATCGTTGAAGGTGTCATGGGTCTGTTTGATGGTGAACCGAGCGCCGCCGACCTGGCGCAGCGTTTTGGTTTGCCGGTGCTGGCCGTGCTGGACGCCAGTGCCATGGCCGGCACTTTTGGTGCGCTGGCCTGGGGCCTGCAGCATTACCGTGAAGGCCTGCGTTTTGCCGGTGTGCTGGCCAACCGCGTGGCCTCGGCCGGTCACGCTGACATGCTCAGGGATGGCCTGCGCGATCCCGCGCAGTGGCAGGGCGCGCTGATGCGCAGCGAGGCTTTCACCCTGCCGGAGCGGCACCTGGGCCTGGTCATGGCGAGCGAACTGGACGACGCCATGGTGCGGCTGGACGCGGCCGCCGATGCGCTTGCCACCACCCCGCTGGGGCAGATGGATAAGGCCGATCTGCAGGCCTGGGCGGTGACTTTTGCTGCGCAGGATTTGCCCGAAGCGGCCTTTCCCTCCGGCGCACTGCAGGGCCGGACCATCGCGGTGGCGCGCGATGCGGCATTTTGTTTTTTGTACGCGGCCAATATCGATTGCCTGCAGGCTTTGGGCGCGCAACTGGTTTATTTCTCGCCGCTCAGGGATGACTCCATACCGGCCTGTGATGCGCTCTGGCTGCCCGGCGGTTACCCGGAGTTGCATGCGCAAACACTGGCCGCCAACACGGCCATGAAAGCCGGCATTGCGGCCCAGGTACAAGCCGGCAAACCGGTCTGGGCCGAATGCGGCGGCATGATGGCCCTGTTTGACCAGATCACCACCGTGGATGGCGCCAGCTACCCGATGTGGGGTGTGCTGCCCGGCAGCGTGACCCTGCAAAAACGCCTGGCCGCACTTGGGCCGCAGCAGCTTGAAGTGGCCGGCGGTGTGTTGCGCGGCCATGCCTTCCATTATTCGACTGTTGCCACCAGCCTTGCGCCGCGGGCGCGCACCACGGCCGCGCCTGGCCGCAAATTGCGTGGTGAGGGCGAGGCGTTGTATGTGTCCGGTCCTTCCGGCGCGCTCAGGGCCAGCTACTTCCATGCGTGGTTTGCCTCCAATCCGCGAGCGGCTGCGGCTTTGTTCCTGAAGGATGCGCCATGACTGAAAAAACAATCGACTGGCGCGAGCTGGCGACGGCTGCGGACAGGTCGGCCTACGGCCCGCAGCGCATAGTCTGCCTCACGGAGGAGCCCACCGAATGGCTTTACATGCTGGGCGAAGAACGCCGCATTGTCGGTATCTCCGGCTACACCGTCAGGCCGCCGCGTGCACGCGAGGAAAAACCCAAGGTCAGTGCTTTTCTGAGTGCCAAGATCGACAAAATTGTGGAGCTGCAACCTGATTGCGTGATTGGTTTTTCAGACCTGCAGGCCGACATTGCCTCGCAGCTGGTGAAAAAAGGCATACAGGTCACCATCTTCAACCAGCGTAGCGTGGCCGAGATTTTCTCGATGATGTACCAGCTGGCCGCCATGGTGGGCCAGGAAGCGAAGGGCCTGGCGCTAATGCAAACCATGCAGGCCCGCTTGCTGGCGATTGAAAAAGCGGCGGCCACACTCAAACGCCGGCCGCGTGTATTTTTTGAAGAGTGGTATGACCCGCATATCAGCGCCATCGCCTGGGTCTCCGAGCTGATGGGCATTGCCGGCGGCGACGACTGCTTTCCCGAACTCGCAGTGCAGTCCATGGGCAAGGACCGCATCATCGCCGACGGCGGCGAGATCGTGCGGCGCAACCCGGACATCATCTTCGGCTCCTGGTGCGGCCGCAAATTCCGGCCTGCACATGTGCGTGCCCGGCCGGGTTGGCAGGACGTCAATGCCGTTAAAAACGACCAGCTGTTTGAGATCAAGTCCGCCGAGATATTGCAGCCCGGCCCTGCGTCGCTGACGGATGGCGTTGAACAGATACACCGCATTGTTATGGACTGGTGCCAGGACCATGGTTAATCGTTTGGTCGTCGCCCGCAGCGAATTTATCCTGGGCGGCCAGAAAAGCGGCAAGTCGCGCCGCGCCGAAATGCTGGCGCGTGACTGGCTGGCACGGTCGGCTGGACACCAGGCGGTATTGATCGCCACCGCCCAGCCCTGGGATGAGGAGATGCGCGAGCGCATCACACGTCACCAGCTGGACCGGGCAGCGCGCGTGCCGGGCATGTCCACTGTCGAAGAACCGCTGGCGTTGGCCGATGCCATTGCGCGCAACAGCGCGGCGGACACCCTGGTCGTGGTGGACTGCATGACCTTGTGGCTGACCAACCTGCTGATGCCGGCTGATGCGGCTGGGGGCGAAGGCAAAAAAAATGAGTCAAAAGGGGCTGGGATCGAGTGTCAGAAGGCGCAGTCAGCTATGGTTTTGAGAGCAATCCAGGGTGCGGCCGGGCCTGTCGTTCTGGTCGGCAACGAAATCGGGCTGGGTGTGATTCCCATGGGCCGCGAGACGCGGGCTTTTGTCGATGCACTGGGAAGCCTGAACCAGCGCATCGCAGCCAGCTGCGAGCGTGTCACCCTGATGGTGGCCGGCTTGCCGCTGGTCCTGAAAGGCCAGCCATGAAACGCATGGCCCTGGGCATGCTGCTTTGTTTGGCCGCAATGGGTCCGGCCCATGCGCTGCAACTGACCGACGACCGCGGCGTCACCAACACGTTTGCACAGACGCCGCAGCGCATCGTCAGCATGTTGCCCTCGCTGACCGAAGGCGTGTGTGCGATGGATCAATGCCAGCGCCTGGTTGGCGTGGACCGCTATTCGAATTACCCTGACAGCGTCAAGCGCCTGCCGGTGCTGGGCGGCGGCATGGACCCGAACATCGAAGGCATAGTCGCGCTCAAGCCCGACGTGGTGCTGGTGTCTTCCTCGTCGCGTGCCTCCAGCCGCCTTGAGGCGCTAGGCATCAAGGTGGTGGCGCTGGAGACCAAAAGCCATGCCGATGTGAAACGTGTGCTGCACAAGCTGGGGGTGTTGCTGGATATACCCGATGAGGCCGGTGCCGATCGCCTGTGGCGCATCATTGACAGCAGTGTGTCGGCCGCAGCCCAGTCGCTTTCACCCAGGGCCAAAAACGTGAGGGTCTACTTTGAAGTCAGCCGCGGGCCGTATGCGGCGGGCGAGTCGTCCTTTATCGGTGAAACACTCAAACGCCTGGGCGTGAAGAATGTGGTGCCGGCATCGCTCGGCCCTTTCCCCAAGCTCAACCCGGAGTTTGTGGTGCGCGCCAACCCTGACGTGATCATGATAGGCAACCGCAGCATGCAGGCCATGGTGCCCTACCCGGGCTGGGGCAGCATCAAGGCGGTCAGGGAGCAACGCATCTGCGTCTTCGGCGTGGTGGACTCCGACGTGGTGGTACGCCCCGGCCCGCGCATGGCGGAGGCCGCGCGCCTCATGGCCAGGTGCCTGGAAGACAAAGCGCGATGAGCTTGCTGCACGGTCACCAAAACCGCAAAGCCCTGTTGCTCGCCGGCGGCCTGCTGCTGGCCTCCGCGCTATTGCTGCTGCTGGGCATCACGGTAGGCAGCACCGGTTTTGAAAGCGTGCGCAACATGCAGCGCGACCCACAGGCCATGCAGATCGTCTGGGAAATCCGTTTGCCGCGCACGGCCGGTGCCTGGCTGGCTGGCGCCTTGCTGGGCCTGGCGGGCGCGGTGGCGCAGGGCCTGTTTCGCAACCCGCTGGCTGATCCTTATTTGCTGGGCAGCGCCTCGGGCGCTTCACTGGGTGTGGCCTGCGCGATGGTGCTGTTTGGCGTGTCGCCGCTGGCCACGCACTGGGTCGCGCGTATAGGCCTGACCGGGGCCGCCTTCCTGGGCGCGGTGGGCGCGGTCCTGCTGACCCTGCTGCTGGCCAAGGGCGTGCAGCACACCTTGCGCCTGCTGCTGGCCGGTGTGGTGGTCGGTGTGGTGCTGGGTGCTGTCACCTCGCTGATCCTGCTGCTCACGCCGGACATCATGCAGGCCATGCAGTCCTTCATGCTGGGCAGCACGGCCTTTGTCGGCTGGACGGCCTGTGTCGTGATGGCCGCTACGTTTGGGGCCTGCCTGCTGGCGGCATGGATGATGAGCCATGTGCTCGACGGCCTGGCGCTGGGTGAGGCCACGGCGCAAAGCCTGGGCCTGCGCCTGCCGCAAATGCGCGCCGCGCTGGTGGCCGTGCTGGCACTGGCCACCGGCACGGCGGTGGCGCAAACCGGCCTGATTGCCTTTGTCGGCCTGGCCGCGCCGCACCTGGTGCGCTCCGTCGTCAAGACCACGCACGGCCGGCTGATCCTGCTGGCCAGCCTGATGGGCGCGGTGCTGCTCATGGCTGCGGACATCCTGGCGCGCTGGCTGATTGCGCCCCAGGAGCTGCCGGTGGGCGTGCTCACGGCGGTGCTGGGCGGCGGTTATTTGTTGTGGCTGATGCATCGGCATACCGGCAGGGGGGCCGGGCTATGACCCTGGCCGGCAAATCGCTTGCTATCAATTCTGTAGCTTTCTGCGCCCGCTCCATAAGCGCCAGGCTCGGAAACGTTGAAGTGCTGCACGGTATTTCACTGCAGCTCCCGCGTGCGCGCTGGACCAGCATCGTCGGGCCCAATGGCGCAGGCAAGTCGACTTTCCTCAAGGTGCTTGCCGGCTTGCTGCCGCATGGCGGTGATGTTGCGCTGCTCGGGCAGCCCATGGCCGGGCTGCCTGCCAAACAGCGCGCACGGCAACTGTCCTGGCTGGGCCAGAACGAGGCCTCGGCGGACGACCTCACGGCCTACGACGTGGCCATGCTGGGCCGTTTGCCGCACCAGGCCTGGCTGGCGCCGCCGTCAGGCCTGGACCATGCGGCCGTGGCGCGGGCCTTGCAGTCCACCCAGGCCTGGGAATGGCGCGACCGTGCGCTGGGTCAGCTTTCGGGCGGTGAACGCCAGCGGGTTTTGCTGGCGCGCGCGCTGGCGGTGGAAGCCGAGGTGCTGCTGATGGACGAGCCGCTGGCCAACCTGGACCCGCCGCACCAGACCGACTGGCTGTTGATGGTGCGCGAGCTGGTGGCAGCCGGCAAGACCGTGATCAGCGTGCTGCATGAAATTTCCTTCGCACTTCACGCGGATGAACTGGTCGTGATGGCCGGCGGTCGCGTGACGCACCAGGGCGCCTGCAGTGATGCCGCCACACACCGCGCGCTGGAGCAGGTGTTTGACCACCGTATCGGCGTGCATGCGCTCGCAGGCCAGTGGGTGGCGCTGCCAAAAATATGACTTCAAAGAGAGACACCATGCAAATCGAAACACCTCCTGCTGAAAAACCTTATGAGAAGCCCGAGGGCGAGCGCCGCGGCATCATCATCGTCAATACCGGCGACGGCAAGGGCAAAAGCACCGCCGCCTTCGGCCTTGCCCTGCGTGCGTACGGGCGCCACCATGTGCACGGCAAGGCCGTCAGGATCTTCCAGTTCATGAAGGTGCCCAGCGCGCGATTCGGCGAGCACCGCATGTTCGAGCAACTGGGCATTCCCATTGAAGGGCTGGGCGACGGTTTCAGCTGGAAAAGCCAGGACCTGGAGCATTCAGCCCAGCTGGCACGCAATGGCTGGGAAAAAGCCAAGGCAGCCATTTTGAGTGGTGACAACTTCATGGTGGTGCTGGACGAGCTGACCTACCCCTTGATCTATGGCTGGATGCCGCTTGACGATGTGCTGCTGACACTGCAGAACCGGCCCAAGGATGTGCATGTGGTTATTACAGGCCGCCGTTGCCCGCCCGAAATCATTGAGCTGGCCGACACCGTGACCGAAATGACCAAGATCAAACATGCGTTTAACGCCGGTATTCCGGCCCAGCGCGGCATTGAAGATTAAGAGGATGCGAATAAACCTACTACGCGGCCCGATCTCGCATCTGCGGTCCTCACCGTACGCTTGTACGGCTCCGGTCCTCAATGCGGCCTCGGCCCGCTCGCTACGATTTCTTCACATCTTCTGAACGCGATGGATACGGATCAACAGGCCTTGGGCCACGGCTTTTCCGCGCCAGAGATCGCGGCTGTCTACCGTGCGATTTTTGAGCGCCGCGACATGCGCCATTTCTCTGGCGGCAGTGTTGCTCCGGAGCAGATGCGGCGTTTGCTCAAGGCCGCGCACCATGCGCCCAGCGTGGGTTTCATGCAGCCCTGGCGTTTTCTGCGCATAGGGCAAATCGCCTTGCGCCAGCAGCTTCACGCGCTGGTCGATGCGGAGCGCGTGCAGACCGCGCGCGCCCTGGGCCAGCGCGAGGACGAGTTCATGCGGCTCAAGGTCGAAGGTTTGCTCAGCGCCGCCGAAGTCTGGGTTGTGGCCCTGGCGGACGGGCGCGAGCGCCATGTGTTCGGCCGCCGCACCATGCCGCAGATGGACCTGGCCTCCGCCGCCTGCGCCATCCAGAACCTCTGGCTGGCGGCGCGCGCCGAGGGTCTGGGCGTGGGCTGGGTATCCATGTTTGATCCGGCCGCGGTTGCGGCACTTCTAAAGATGCCCGCGGGCGCGGAGCCCATGGCCGTGCTGTGCATTGGGCCGGTACACGAGTTTTATGAAGAGCCCATGTTGCAGCAGGAACGCTGGGCCAAGCGCTGCGCGCTGGATGAACTGATTTACGAAAACAGCTGGGGCCAGCCTTTGGCCGGCTGAGGTGGGCTCTTGGTTTTCCGGCGCGCCCTGGTGCAGCATCGCGCCGCCGGACGGCCTGGGGAAATGGCAATCAGCAACATAAGAGGAAGAGAACGGGGATGGGACACACGAAACTCAGATTGAGCGCTACCTGCATCGCTGCAGGCACGCTGGTTTTTAGCCTGCACGCGATGGCACAAAACAGCGAGCTGCCGACAGTGCAGGTCACCGAACCGGCCACACAGCCCAATACCAGCCTGGGCCTGGATATACCGGCCAGCACCGGCTCGCGCCTGGGCCTGACACCGCGCGAGACGCCGGCCAGCGTCAGCAGCGTCAGCAGCGCCGACATGGAAGAGCGCAGCATCACGCGCGCGCAGGATGCCGTCAAACGCATGCCCGGTTTCACCGACACGGCCTCGCCGGGCAATGGCGGCACCGGGCTGACGGCTCGCGGTTTCTCCGGCCACAATTCGGTGGCGCAGATGATTGACGGCACGCGCCTGGCGGTGGGCTCCGGCACGATCACCTTCCCGTTCTCGACCTGGCCCTACGAGTCGATCGAGGCGCTGCGCGGCCCGGCTTCGGTGCTGTACGGCGACGGCAGCATAGGCGGTGCGGTCAATTACGTGACCAAACAGCCGCTGCGCGACCACGCCGAGCATGAAGCATTTTTTACCCTCGGCTCCTACGGCACCACCCTGGGCGGCATTGGTTCGCGCGGGCCCATCAATGATGTGTTGGCCTATTCGGCCTACCTCAATGCGGAAAAGAGCAATGGTGAGCGCACGGACAGCCGTTATGCACGCCAGAACTATTCCCTGGCACTGCTGATACAGCCGACCAGCGCGCTGAAAATCACCCTGTCCGCCGACGGCGGGCACAACGATGACACGACATACCAGGGCACGCCGCTGATCAACGGCCAGCTTGACGGCCGCCTGCGCCGAACCAGCTTCAATGTCTCCGATGCCATGGTGCAGTACGACGACCAGTGGCTGCGCGCCAGGGTTGAGTACCAGCTGAGCGACAACGTCAAGCTGCGCAATGAAACCTATTCGCTGCGCAGCGACCGCCACTGGCGCAATTCGGAAAGTTATACCTATGTGCCGGCCACGCAGCTTGTAACGCGCGGCTCCTACCTGGAAATCCTGCACAGGCTGCAGCAAACCGGCAACCGCTTTGATGCCACCTTCGACAGCACGCCGGGTGGCATGAAGAACCGCTTTGTGGTCGGTTTTGACGCCTCCCGCGTGGATTTCCAGCACACCAATAACAACAACCCGACGACGGGCGCCTCCAATGGAAGCACCAGTTCCGTGAACCCGTTCAACGTGGTGCCCGGCAGTTTCATCAGCCAGTTTGTGACTTCCCCGCGGCGGCAGGCCTACCTGAGCAGCACGGCTTTTTTTGCCGAGAATGCGCTGGACCTGACACCGCAGTGGAAACTCGTTGCCGGCCTGCGCACAGACCGCATGACGCTTGACAACACGGACCTGGTGAGCTCGGCCTTTACCCGCCAGACCTATTCGCCCCTGACGGGCCGCCTGGGCGCGGTATGGCGTGCCAGCAGCGATGTCTCGGTGTATGGACAGTATTCGACCGGCACCGATCCGCTGGGCGGCTCGCTGAACCTGGCGACGGTGGCCAACCAGACGCTCACCAAGGGGCGCCAGGTGGAATTCGGTGTCAAGGGCGCCTTGCCCTCCGTGCGGGGTGAGTGGACGGCATCGGCCTACCGCATCCAGAAGCGCGATATTGCTTCCCGCGATGCCAACAACCCGGGCGTCACCCTGCAAGTCGGCCAGCAATCGTCCCGCGGCGTGGAACTCGCGCTGGCGATGGAGCCGGTACGCGGCTGGAGCGTGGACGCGAACCTGGCCGTGCTGCGCGCGCGCTACGACAGCTTTAATGAGCTGGTCGGCGCGGCGCTGGTTTCGCGCGACGGCAACAAGCCGGTGAATGTGCCTGAAGTCACGGCCAACCTCTGGACCAGCTACCGGTTTGCGCCGCAATGGCAGGCCGGCGCTGGTCTGCAATATGTTGGCGACCGTGCGGCCAATACCGCGAACACGCTGACCCTGCCTGGCTACACCACGCTGGACGCCATGCTGCGTTATGAGGTTTCGCGCACGTTCAACCTGACCCTGTCGGCGAGCAACCTGACGAACCGCGATTACGTGCTGTCCGGCAGCACGGATGCCGCGGGCACCGTCAATACGCGTTACCTGCTGGGTGCGCCGCGCATGGTGTACCTGACCGCCCGGATGAAGTTCTGACCGGCCAGCCTGCCATGCACGCATCGTTCAAGAGGCTTTTTCACAAAAGCCTGATCTTCCTGCACAAGTGGCTGGGCGTCACCCTGGCGCTGCTGTTCCTGATGTGGTTCATCAGCGGTGTGGTGCTTTATTACGTGCCGTTTCCCGGCCTGAGCCAGGCCGAACGGCTGGCCGGTTTGCCGCCGCTCAGCTTGCCGGGCGATTGTTGCCTGACGGCCCGGCAGGCAGCCGACAGGGCCGGCCTGGTGTTTAGCGAGGCCAGGCTGGGCATGCACGGAGGCAAGCCGGTGTGGCGCCTGCTCGCTACGCAGGCGCAGTCCGCCAAAGCCGGACCTGCATGGCGGGCGGTCGATGCGCAGAGCGGGCAGGTGTTGCCGCCCTTGCCGGCAGAGGCCGCCCGGGCGGTTGCCGAAGCCTTCAGCGGCAGGCGCGCGCTTCGCAGTGAAACGCTGGAGCGTGACCAGTGGACGGTGCCGCAAGGCCTGAACCCCTACCGCCCCCTGGTGAGGGTCGAGATGGACGGGCCGGACGGGCTGGAGCTGTATGTCTCGCCGGCCGCCGCCGAAGTGGTGCGCGACACCCGGCGCGCCGAACGTTTCTGGAACTGGCTGGGCGCGGTGCCGCACTGGATTTATTTCACCGAGTTAAGGCGTTACCCCGAGGCCTGGCACAACGTGGTGGTGTGGCTGTCGATTCCGGGTGTGATCCTGGCGGTGACCGGCATTGTGCTGGGCGCCTGGCATTTGTTCCTGAACCGGGCGCGCTGGATTCCCTACCGCCGTTTCTGGATGCGCTGGCACCACATCAGCGGGCTGGTCGCGGCGATTTTTACGCTGACCTGGATTTTTTCCGGCCTGCTGTCCATGAATCCGTTTGGTGTGTTTTCGCCGCGCGGTGCCCTGGCCGCGGAACGCCTGCAATGGAGCGGGCCCGAGGCTGCGCTGAAACTTGGCCCGGCGCAGGCACTGGCCAGCGTCGCCCACATGCCAGGCTTTCAGGTCAGGGAAATGGACCTGCTGCGGTTTGCCGGGCAGTCCTGGTACCGCCTGCGCGGCGTGTCGGCGCAGGCCCTTGTGCGAGCCGACGTGCGGGCCGATGAGGCGCCGGGCAAAACTCCGGCCGTGCTGGCCGCCTTGCCGGACGACACCGTGCAGGCCGCCCTGCGTGCGCTGCGCCCGGATGCCGCGCAGGCGGGTGCCGCGACCCTGACCCGGCTGACGGCCTACGACGGCATGTATTACGCGCGGGAGATCAATGACAACACGCCGTACGCGCGGCCGCTGCCGGTCTGGCGTGCCGAGTGGGCCGACGGCGTTGTCATGTATGCCGATCCGGCCTCTGCCCGCCTGTTGCTACGCGCGGATGCGTCCGGCCGCTGGCAGCGTGTGCTCTACAACGGCCTGCACAGTTTTGACTTTGCGCCGCTGATGGCGCGGCCCTGGCTGCGCGATGCGCTGGTCGTCGGGCTGTCACTGCTGGGTACGGCGCTGTGCCTGACCTCCTGCGTGATCGCCTGGCGCGTGCTGGTGCCGCGCAAGCGCAGGCGGCACGCGGCGCGCCACCAGTTGCCCAAAAGCAGCACAACACATCCCCCGGAACCCTCCGCCCAGGGCGCATCGCCTGTCCAATCCCAGAAAGAAGCCAACCATGCCTTTTGAAAATGCCCTGTTCCAGCTGGCTCAAACCTTTTTATGGCCCGTCACCATCTTGGTTTTTGCGGTCTTCGCCTATGCCGTCATGAGCCTGGGCGCCTTTGGCGTCGAATGGATGCGTCGCCGCAAGCAGCCCGGCAGCGTGCTGGTGCTGACCGGCGCCAATGCGCGGTCGCCCGAGGTGCTGGAGCTGGCCGTGCTCAAGGAGCTTGAAGGCCTGCGCCTGTGCAGCCGCGTCGCGCCCATGCTGGGCCTGGTGGCGACCATGATCCCCATGGGGCCGGCGCTGGTGGCGGTGGCTTCGGGGCAATCGCATGGTGTGGCCGAAAGCCTGGCGCCTGCCTTTGCCGCCGTGATTGTGGCGCTGGTGGCGGCATCCATCACCTTTGTGGTGTACAGCGTGCGCCGCCGCTGGCTGCTGGCCGAGATGCTGGTGGTGCTGGAACGCCTGGAAGCCCAGGAAGGCAGTGCGGTATGAGCCCGCTGGTGCCGATTCCTCCCAAGTCCTCCAGACGTTTTGCCAGGTCGCGCCTGCACATCCTCGACGAGGATGACGACGACCCGGTGCTGTCCACCATCAACCTGATTGACGTGTTCCTGGTGGTCATAGGCATGCTGCTGATCGCGGTCATCAACAACCCCATGAACCCGTTTGCCAACGACAAGCTGACCATCATCCGCAACGAGGGCAAGCCGGACATGGAAATCATCACCAAGGACGGCCAGAAGGTCACGCGCTTCAAGGCCAGTGGCGCCTCGGGCGAGGGTGACGGCGAAAAGGCCGGCACCGCCTACCGCATGAAAGACGGCACCATGGTCTACGTGCCTGCCAGCGCGCAATGAATTTCCTGAAAGGTTTTGGCGCGCGCTGCGGCTTTTGGGCGGCGGCGGTTTTGCTGGCGCTCCTGCCGGTGCCGGGCAGTGCGCTTGCGGCGCCTTCCGGCCAGCGCATTGTGCTGCTGACGACCTATGTGGTGTCGCCGGCACGCCTGGCACGGCTGGTCCAGGCGGCCGCGCAGGCGGACGTGCCCCTGCAGGTCCTGTCGGCGGAAGAAGACACGCCCGAAGCCCTGCAAAAGGCGCTGGCCGGGGCGGGCCTGCTGGTCATTGATGCGCCGCATGCCAGCGTTGTGCAAAATGCCTCGGCGAAATTCGGCGCGGTGCTGGGCCAGGCCGGGACACCTTATGTGGTGGTCGGCGAGTTCAGTGCCGTGTCAAAAAAACAGCCTGTGCTGGCGGCGCCCCTCAAGCCCGAAAGCGGCGTGGACGCCGCCTGGGCACAGCGCCTGCGCGAGTACTGGCGTTTTGGCGGCGCGCAAAACATGCGCCTGGCCATGGCGGCGCTGAAAGCCGGCCCGCGGCAGGGCGCTGATGCCGCAGCCGCTGTGACGGCCTTGCCGCCGGCCGTGCAATTGCCGCTGGCGGGTTTTTACAACCCGGCCTGGCCAAACATCGCAACAGACATAAAAATCGTCGAAAACCTCCCGATCTTTAAGTCAAATCAGGCCGCAACCATTGCCCCGAGCGCGCAGCCAGCTATTAAAACAGTAGCAATTGCGGTCAACAACGCGGTCTTCACTTCAGACGACACGCACTGGCTTGACACGCTGATCACGGCTCTGGAGCAGCGCGGGCTGCGTGCTTATGCCTTCTACGGCCCGCGCCAGCAAAAGGATTTGTTTTTTGCGATGACGCATGTGCAGGCGCCGTCCGGTGTCCGCCGCATCGCCGATGTCATCATCAATTCGGCGCTGGTCTTCAACCCGACCGAACGCAAGGCAGAGCTTGAGCGCATAGGCGTGCCGGTGCTGCAGACCATGCCCGCGCTGGCCATGGACGCCGGCCAGTGGGCACAGAGCCGGGACGGCCTGGCGCTGTCCGACGTGGCCTACTACTACACGCCCAGCGAACTCTCGGGCATGGTCGACGCCATGCTGATCACCGCGCGCCATGCCACAACCGGTGTGCTGGAGCCGATTGCGGCGCAGGTCGGTGCCGTTGCCGACAAGGCCGCCGCGCTGGCCCGTCTGCAACAAACGCCGCCGGCCGAGCGGCGCGTGGCCATGATGGTCTACAACTATCCGCAGGGTGAAGGCAACTTTGGCGCCTCGTTCTTGAATGTGCCGAAAAGCCTGCACAACATGCTGGCGGCGATGAAGACCGCTGGCTACCAGACCGAAGCGCTGGCTGAAGAGCAGATCACGCCCAAGGTGCAGGCCACCATGGGCGCGTTTTACAAACCTGAAACACTGGCCAGCTTGCCCGCGCAGGGCCTGGCCGATGTGCTGCCGCTGTCAAGTTACCTGGCGTGGTTTCGTGCGCTGCCCAAAGACACGCAGCGGCGCATTGAAGATTATTGGGGCGCCCCCGAGACGTCCCTCATGGTGCGTCCCGGCGTTGCAAATCTGGGCAGCGCGGCCAATGGCCCGGGCAAGCCTGAAGCGGGTTTTGTCATCCCGCGCGTGCTGCTGGGCAATGTGGTGGTCATGCCGCAGCCGCTGCGCCACGAGATCACCGCCGGCACCGCCGCCGAGTTGCGGAAAAAACGCATAGGCCACCGCTCTGCTGTGCCGCTCAGCCACAACTACCTGGCCACCTATCTCTGGCTGCGCACGCAGCTGCATGCCAATGCGGTTGTGCATGTCGGCACGCACGGCACGCTGGAGTGGGCGCCGGGCAAGGAGCGCGGCCTCTCTGCGCAGGACGACCCCTTGCTGGCGCTTGGCGACCTGCCCAACATCTACCCCTACATCATGGACAACCTGGGCGAAGCCCTGACGGCCAAGCGGCGCGGCCGTGCCGTGCTTGTCAGCCATTCGACGCCCATGTTTTCCCCAGCGGGCTTTCGGCCGGGCGTGCACGAAATGCACGACCTGATGCACGACTGGGAAACCGTGGCGCCCGGCCCGGTCAAGCAGGAGATGGAAGCGCGCCTGACCGCCACCTTTGTTGAAAACCAGTTCCACCGCGACATAGGCTGGACGCAGGAGAGGATACGGGCCGACTTTGCCGGCTTCATGGAACTGCTGCATCCCTACCTTGATGAGCTGGCCCAGACGGCGCAGCCTTTGGGACTGGCGGCTTTTGGCGAGGTGCCTGATGCGCAGCGGCGTTTTGGCACGGTGATGCAGACCCTGCGCAAACCGCTGATCGATGCGCTGGGCGAAGACATTGACGAAGTTTTTTTGCTTGACTACAAAAAGCTGGCCAACTCGCGCCCGGCGCGCTGGCTGCAGGTGGCCTTGAAAGACCCCCAGGCCGCCAGCACGCTGGACCTGCGTGTGCAGGACACGGCAGACGCCATCAAGGCCGGCACGCATGTTTCCGTGCCCAACCGCGCCGCCGCCAAGGTGCTGGACCCCAAGGTCTTGCTGGCGCTGGCCCTGCGTGCCCAGCAGCTTGAAGCGGCGCTGGCCAACAACGAAGAGATCAGCGGTTTCCTGGCCGCGCTGGACGGCCGGCATGTCAAGGCCAGTTATGGCGGCGACCCGGTACGCAACCCCGAGAGCCTGCCGACAGGCCGCAACCTCTATGGTTTCGACCCCAGCCGCGTGCCGACACGCCAGGCCTGGGATACCGGCGTGACCGCATTTGAAGCCTGGATGAAACAGCACAGCAAGGAGAACACCGGCCACTGGCCAGAGAAGATCGCCTTCACCTTGTGGGCCGGTGAAACCATGCGGCACCAGGGCGTGACCGAGTCGCAGGCCCTGTATGCGCTGGGCGTAAAACCGCGCTGGGACGATGCCGGCCGCGTGGTCGGGCTGGACACCTTGCCGCTGGCCGAACTCAAACGGCCGCGGCTGGATGTGCTGGTCAGCGTCACGGGTTCTTACCGCGACCAGTTTCCGCTGGTGATGCGCTGGATGGACGAAGCCGTGCGCCAGGTGGCGCAGCTCAGGGAGGCTGACAACCTGGTGGCGCGCAACACGCAAAAGCTGGCCAGGGACTTTGCCGCGCAGGGCGCCAGCACGGCAGAGGCGCAGCGCTGGTCCACCGCACGGGTGTTTTCCAATGAGCAGGGCAGCTACAGCACCGGCCTGGCCGAAGCCACCCAGGCCACCGACATCTGGAAAACCGCCACCAAAGGCGGGGGCGATGCCGAAATGTCGCAGCTGTATATGGACCGCATGGGCCATGCTTACGGCCAGGGGCTGGACGGCGCGGTCCGCAGCAAGGCGCTGCAAAACGCCTATGCACGCAACCTGGCGCAGGTCGATGCGGCCTTGCTGTCCCGCACCTCCAACACCTACGGCGTGCTGACCAGCGACGACCCCTTCCAGTACCTGGGCGGCATTGCGCAGGCGGTGCGGCAACTGACGGGCAAGGACCCGGCGCTGTATGTGCAGAACCTGCGCGACACCACCGAAGTCAACACCGAAAGCGCAGCCAGCGCCATCGCCAAGGAAATGCAGACGCGTTACCTGCACCCGCAGTGGATCACCGCGCAAAAGGCCGAGGGTTATAGCGGCACCCTGCAGGTGCTGAAAACCGCGCAATTCCTTTGGGGCTGGCAGGTTACGTCGCCGCAGGCGGTGCGGCAGGACCAGTGGCAGTCGCTGCACGATGTGTATGTGCGTGACCAGTACAAACTGGGCACACGCGAGTGGCTGGAAGGCGCCAACCGTGCTGCCTTTGCACAAACCCTGGAACGCATGCTGGACGCCGTGCGCCTGAACTACTGGCAACCCGATGCCGCCACGCGCAAGGAACTGGCACAGGCCTATACCGAAGCGCTCAAGGCCACCGGCCTGCGTGAAAGCAACCAGGCCGTGCAGCGTTTTGCGGCGGCCGAGGTGAACCCGGCCAATGCGGCTTCGCCAGCAAATCCGGCCGCTGCGGAACGGCCGGCAAAACAGGCCGCGCCAGCCCGGCAGCAAAACCATGAAGCCGCAGCCGCACCGGCACCAACGGTCCGGGGCCTGAAGCTCGAACTGCAGCCACCCGAATCCAGGGCGCCGGCCTTGTCGGTCGTCAGCAGCCTGGCCGTGCTTTGGGGTGTGGCACTGCTGCTGGCGCTGGGCGCGTGGCGGCAGTCGCGCCGCTGGAGATTGGCAATTAATACCTAATTAGGTATAATTTCAAGATGCCTTCGCATTACATGGAAAAACCTTTGCATTGGGTTGGTGCATCAAAAAAGGATTTGTTGGCCTTGCCGCCAGATGTCGTTGACGACTTCGGTTATGCCCTTGGCGCGGTGCAACTGGGCGCGACACCGCCACAGGCAAAACCGTGGAAGGGTGAGGGTGCAGGTGTTTGGGAGATAGTGGAAGGCCACCGGGGTGATACGTTCAGGGCGGTTTACGCCGTGCGCTTTGCCAAGGCGGTGTATGTGCTGCACTGCTTTCAGAAAAAATCACCCAGCGGTATTCGTACAGCACAGAGCGACATAAGCTTGATTCACGAGCGCCTCAAACTGGCAGAGCAACATTACAAGGATCACTATGACTTCCAAAGCTAAACCCCAACTCAGCGAATCGGTTGATATGGGCACGGGCAACGTATTTGCCGACTTGAAGCTGCCTGATTCCGATGAGCGTCAACTGCGCGTGCAACTGGCAGTTCGACTGAACGCCCTGCTTGAGGGCGAAGGACTGACGCAGGCGGCAGTTGCCAAGCTCATGGGAATTTCCCAGCCGCACGTGTCTGACCTTAAGCATTACAAACTCAGCCGTTTCTCCAGCGAACGTTTGCTGCACTACATCACCCTGCTGAACCGTGATGTAGAGATATTTATTCGTCCACGTGCCAGTGGTGCAAGTCAGCGGTCGAGCGCGGGTGCCGTGACGGTTTGGAGTGCTGCATGAGCGCGCAGCAAATGCCTTCAAGCTACCAGCATCAAGAATGACTGCTTAGCATCGCGGGGAATTCTCAACTACCTTCATGACTCTCGACTACACCACGCTGGATCTACTACGCCGACAGCATCCGGCCTGGCGATTGCTGGCGGCTGAGCATGCGCCATTGGTGGCCAGCTTTTTGTATCGAGCCTTTATTGCGCCTAATGTAAGGGTCATGGCGCAAGCGGATCTGGTGGAAACACTGAACGACACGCTGTACGCTATTCATGAGCGGGCCGCTGACAAGGTCTCGCCTAAATTTCCCAAGGGCGCGCTGGAATATTTGAACGACTGGGCCGCCAACGACAAAGGCTGGCTGCGCAAGTTTTATCCATCTGGCTCCGACGAACCACATTTCGATTTGACCCCGGCTACCGAGCGGGCCCTGGCATGGCTGCAGGGCTTGTCTGATCGTGCCTTCGTTGGCACCGAGTCGCGCTTGCTGACGCTGTTCGAGCTGCTCAAACAGATGAGCGAGGGCAGCGATACCAATCCGGAGACGCGTATTGCAGAGTTGCACAAGCGCCGGGACGCCATTGATGCCGAAATCGCCCTGGTACTTGGCGGCAACATGCCATTGCTGGACGACACCGCATTGAAAGACCGGTTTCAGCAGTTCACGGGTCTGGCCCGCGAGCTGTTGGCGGATTTTCGTGAAGTGGAACAAAATTTTCGCGCGTTGGATCGCCGTGTACGCGAGCGCATTGCGCTATGGGACGGCGGTCCCGCAAGCGCTGGCCATCAAGGGGGCGAAACCAGAGGGCGGGGTGCACTCTTGCAAGAAATCATGGGTGAGCGTGATGCGATTGCGGACTCTGACCAGGGAAAAAGTTTTCGGGCCTTTTGGGATTTTTTAATGTCTCAATCGCGTCAGGAGGAACTGAGTACTCTTCTCGATCGCGTGCTGGGTTTGCCTCCCGTGGCTGCGCTGTCGCCCGACAAACGGCTCAGGCGGGTGCATTACGATTGGCTGGAAGCGGGCGAGCATGCGCAGCGCACAGTGGCCCAGCTATCGCAGCAGTTACGCCGGTTTCTCGATGACCAGGCCTGGCTTGAGAACCGTCGCATCATGGACTTGTTGCGCGGCATTGAGGCCAAAGCGCTGGCCCTGCGGGATACGCCACCGGCCGGCATGGTACAGACCCTGAATGCGCTCAGCCCGACTATTGATTTACCGATGGAGCGGCCGCTGCATAACCCATCAATCAAGGCCGTGCTGAGCAATGTGGCGCTTCAGGCAGGCGAGGCAGATGTGGATGCCGGCGCACTGTTTTCTCAGGTACGCGTCGATAAAGCGGCGCTCTCCAGTCATATACGCCAATCGCTACAGACCCGCGCGCAAGTCAGCCTGGCTGAACTTTTGCAATCCCGACCCCTGCAACAGGGGCTGGGTGAGCTGGTCGCATATCTACAACTGGCCAGCGTGGCCGCGCAATCCGTGGTGGACGAAGACACGCTTGAAACCGTGTACTGGACCACCGACGATGGCGCGATGCGCAGCGCCAGAATGCCGCGCGTTATTTTTGTGAGGAATTAACGATGGATGTCCAGCAAACTACGGAGCCGGGCCTGATGGCATTGGTTGTCTCTCCAGCCGCCCCGCAATACGACTTGACTGCGGTGGTTGTGCCTTTGCTCAAAGGTGTGCTTTACCGCGAAGAAGATGCTGCGCTCTGGGCCGCGCTGCTCAGGCTTCAGAGTCGTGTGCGTGACTACACTGCAGTCCTGGCGCTGGACCTAGTGCTCGATGAGGCGGAGGGTTACGCATTTTTGCGCTCCTGCACATCGGCGGAGGACGAAGACAGCCCTAAACTTCCACGCCTCGTGCGCCGCCAGCCTTTGACTTTTCAAGTCAGCCTGTTATTGGCGCTGCTGCGCAAGAAGCTGGCCGAGTTTGACGCCAGCGGCGGTGACACGCGGCTGATCTTGTCCCGTGACGCGGTGGTTGAGTTGATTCGCGTATTTTTACCTGCAGGCTCCAATGAATCACGGTTGATTGACAACGTGGAAACGCACCTGAATAAGGTTATTGAGTTGGGGTTTGTGCGCCTCCTCAAACCGTCAGTGGCGGGGCAGGAGGCGATGTTTGAAGTGCGCCGCATCCTGAAGGCTTTTGTTGATGCGCAGTGGCTGGCAGACTTTGACCAGCGGCTGGCCGTGTACAAGGCGCAACTGACAGAACCTGAAACGGGAGAGTCTGATGAAAAGGCCTGACCTGTTCACCGCAGAAGATGTCGCGAACTTCCCTCCTGTCCTGGGCACTGATATAAGCGGGATTGGGCCTTCGCGCCCCCTCCCGCAAGCGGGAGAGGACGGGGGGCGGGATGCCCCTCTGGCCGGTTTCCGCCTCATGCGTCTCGAAGTTCTTAACTGGGGCACTTTCGACAAACGCGTCTGGGCGCTCGACCTCAATGGCCACAACGGGTTGTTGACGGGTGACATCGGCTCGGGCAAGTCCACGCTGGTGGATGCCGTCACCACGCTGCTGGTTCCCGCGCAGCGCATCGCTTACAACAAGGCGGCAGGGGCGGATGCCAAAGAGCGCTCTCTGCGCTCCTATGTGCTGGGCCACTACAAGTCCGAACGTAACGAGGCCAGTGGCAGCGCCAAGCCCGTGGCCTTGCGGGACGCCAGCAGTTACTCGGTTATTTTGGGTGTTTTTCACAACGCCAGCTTGAGGCAAACCGTCACGCTGGCGCAGGTGTTCTGGCTGAAAGATACCGTCGGTCAGCCCGAGCGCTTTTATGTTGTGGCTGACAAGCGCCTGGCTATCGCCGCAGATTTTTCGCATATCGGTACCGCAGTCACAGCCTTGCGGGCGCGCTTGCGCAAGAGCGGTGCCGCGCTGTTTGACAGTTTCCCACCCTACGGCGCGCAGTTTCGCCGCAGTTTTGGCATTGATGGCGAACAGGCGCTAGAACTGTTTCACCAGACTGTGTCGATGAAATCAGTTGGCAATCTGACCGACTTCGTGCGTCACCACATGCTGGAACCCTTTGATGTGCGGCCACGCATTGACGGGTTGATTGCTCATTTTGAGGACTTGAGCCGCGCCCACGCCGCGGTACTCAAGGCGAAACGTCAGCTGGAACTGCTGACCCCTCTGGTGGCCGATTGCGATAAGCATGTCGAATTGCTGACCAGCATAGAGGTGCTGCGCACTTCCAGGGAAGCCTTGCGACCTTACTTCGCGGGGCTGAAGCTCGACTTGATTGATGAGCGTTTGGCTGCCCTCGATGAGGCACTTGAAACCGAAAGCGGTAAAGTTAAAAAGCTGGAAGCTCAAAAGTCCGGGCAGCAGTTGCAAGTGCGCGAACAAGACGATGCCATAGCCCGCAATGGCGGTGACCGAATCACCCAGATTGAGGCCGAGATTAAGCGTCAACAGCGTGAAATGGAGATTCGCCAGACCAAAGCAACGCGCTACGACGAGCTGCGAAAACAGCTCGGATTGTTACAAGTCAGCAGCATGGAAGACTTGTTGGTGCAGCAGCAAACCTGTCTTCAAAAGCGCACTGACGAAATCGCAAGGCGCGATGTGGTTAACAACGACTTGGTTGAAAAAACAACCGACTTGCGTATGGGCCGTGAAGATCACAAAGTTTTGAGCCTGGAGGTAACCAGTCTCCGGGGCCGTCGCAGCAACATCGAATCGCGGCAAATCGACATTCGCGCGGCGCTGTGTGCTGCCACGGGCTATACAGAACAATCTATGCCTTTTGCCGGTGAACTGATGGAGGTGCGCGATACTGAACGCGACTGGGAAGGTGCTATCGAGCGGCTTTTGCACGGCTTTGGCCTGTCCCTTTTGGTGCCTGAAGCTCAATATGCCAAAGTCGCTCAATGGGTCGATCAAACCCAACTCAAAGGGCGACTGGTGTATTTCAAGGTGCCGTTGGCAAAGCCTGTGGGTACACCTGCACTGCACCCTGATTCGCTGGTGCGCAAAATCGCCGTCAAGCCTGATTCGCCCTTTTACAGCTGGCTTGACAACGAAGTGCAGCACCGTTTCAATCTCGCTTGTTGTGCGACGCAAGATCAGTTTCTGCGTGAGACCAAAGCCATCTCCCGCGCTGGTCAGATAAAAGGGGGGCCGCGCCACGAGAAAGACGACCGCCACCGCATCGATGATCGTAGCCGCTATGTGCTGGGCTGGAGCAACGCCGCCAAACTCGCTGCGCTGGAAAGCAAAATCCGCGTGCTCGAGGATCACCTTGGGCGCGTAGGCGGGAAAATCGCCGGACTGGATAAAGACCGCACAGCGATTCAAGAGCTTTTGAGCGCCCTTGACAAGTTGGTGGAATTCCGGGACTACCGCGAGATTGACTGGCCCGGTCTGGCGCTTGAGATATCGCGCCTTCAGGATGAACTTAAACAGATCAAAGCGGCATCAGATGTCTTGGCGACACTGACAACGCGCCTGGCGGAGCTGGAAAAAGCTTTGGCTGCTACCGAGAAGCATCTGAAAGAGTTGAGCGATCGCCGCGCCAAAACTGAACAAAAAATCAGCGATGCGCAGGTCCTGCGCGATGAGACAGCATCGCTGCTGAGTCAGTTTGATGCGGAAGTTCTTTCGCCGGCAATTGTTGAACGTCTTGCTCAAATGCAAGCTGAATTGGCCGGTAGCCAGGCTCTTACAGTAGAACTTTGTGGTATGCGTGAAAGCGAGATGCGAGATAGCTTACAGCGCTCAATAGATACAGAAACACAGCGTGCCAGTCGCTTGCTGGGCAAAATCAGTTCCGCCATGAGTTTCTTTTCTACCGAGTTCCCGCTGGAGACAAGGGAGATGGACGTGTCTATTGAAGCCGCTGACGAGTACCGTAAGCTGCTTGGTCAATTGGCGCTGGACGACCTGCCGCGCTTTGAAGCCCGGTTCAAGGCGCTGCTGAAAGAAAACACCATCCGGGAACTAGCGAATTTCAGTACGCAGCTGCGAATGGAGCGCGACACGATCAAGGAGCGTATCGCCCGCATCAATCAATCGCTGGCTCAGATTGACTACAACCTTGGCCGCTTCATCGTGTTGCAGGCGCAAGTAGTCCAAGACGCTGAAGTGCGTGACTTTCAAACTGAGCTGCGCACCTGCCTGGACGGCTCGCTGTCTGGCGATAGCGCAACCGTTCAAGCATCCGAAGACAACCAATATTCCGAAGCTAAATTTCTGCAGGTCAAAGCCATCATTGAGCGCTTGCGTGGCCGCACCGGGCAAACTGACCAGGATCGCCGCTGGACGGCCAAAGTCACCGATGTCCGCAACTGGTTTGTGTTTGCCGCCAGCGAATGCTGGCGCGAGGACGGCCGCGAACACGAGCATTATTCAGATTCGGGCGGTAAGTCTGGCGGGCAAAAAGAAAAGCTGGCCTACACCATCCTGGCCGCCAGTCTGGCATATCAGTTTGGACTAGACTGGACGGCTGGCGGGGCGGATCAGCGCGCGCGCAGCTTTCGCTTTGTCGTTATTGACGAAGCCTTTGGCCGTGGCTCTGACGAGTCAGCTCACTACGGTCTGGAGTTGTTCGACAAGCTCAATTTACAGCTGCTCATCGTCACGCCGCTACAAAAAATCCACATCATCGAACCCTTTGTATCCAGTGTCGGTTTTGTCCAAAATGATGAAGGGCGAGACTCCAAACTGCGCAATTTGAGCATTGAGGAATACCGTGCCGAGAAAGACCGCTTGGCTTCACTGGTGGGGGCTGTGCAATTGGTGAAATCAGATGAAGCTGAGACCTCGCATGGCCTGGACTAGCGCTGCTGATCTGCGTGCGCAAACCCAAAAGCTATGGGATAAAGGCACATTGTTGACTGAACAAGTCAATGGCCAGACCAGCTTTCCACGGCGTTTGCGCTTGCTTGGCCCTACCACGGCAGAACTAAGTGCCCGTTTCGACGAGGTGCGCATCTGGGCACAAGACCTGCGGGGCAGCGCAGCCCATGGTGCCGGGCATTACAGGGTGCTTGAACGTGATGTTCGTAGCCCCGTTCTTGGCAGCAATCGAATCCCGGCCGAAGTGTGGCTGGACAGTCTGGCTGGCGCGTTGGCATTGATTGGTCAGACCAAGGAAGCCGTGCGCTTTTCCGCACTGGTGGCCGTCACCCGAGACCAGCAACCCGCGCTGCTGCCCTGGCTGGAAAAGCGCCCCCTCGCTGCGCTTACCCTGGCAGGCGTTTGGCCTCGCCTGCTTAGCGTGGTGAGCTGGCTGCAGGCACACCCGCGTCCTGGTATTTATTTGCGCCAAGTTGACATTGCAGGGGTAGACAGCAAATTTATCGAGTCGCATCGCAGCGTGCTGGCTGAGCTGTTTGATCTGGCCTTGCCGCCGGAGGCCATAGACCGTACCGCTACCGGCGCGTCCCAGTTTTGCCTGCGCTACGGTTTCCGGGATAAACCGCTGCGGATTCGCTTTCGGCTGCTGGAGGCGTCGGCCAGCGTTTACGACGTTTATGGCGCCGACATCACCCTTACGCAAACGGCTTTTGAAAAGCTCGATTCGTCTGTGAACCAGGTTTTCATCACGGAAAACGAGGTAAATTTTTTAGCCTTTCCAGCGGTGCGTAATGCCCTGGTGGTGTTTGGTGGTGGATTCGGCGGCCTGGACCGGCTTCGAAGCGCTGCCTGGCTACACCAGCGCAGCGTGTTTTACTGGGGCGACATCGATACCCACGGCTTTGCCATGTTGGATCAGCTACGGGTCTATCTGCCGCATGTCAGGTCTTTGATGATGGACAGCGAAACACTCATGCGTCACACTGATTTCTGGGGCCATGAGCCGCAAGCCCAGCAACGTGACTTGCCCCGCCTCACTGCCCATGAACGCGCCGTTTACGACACATTGCGCGACAACCGCATTCGTCCTGGCCTGCGGCTGGAGCAGGAGCGTATTGGTTTTGGCTGGGTGCAGCAGGCCCTGGCGGCTTTGTCTTCATAGGCCTGCTTGATGTTGGACGTGATGTTTGAAGTGAATTCTCTGGCCTTCCTGGCTTTTGCCGGAGCCATCCCGGTGGCTTTTGCAATTGACCACTATTGCGGAGAGCCGCCGGCACGTTGGCACCCCGTCGTATGGATGGGTAACTATTTGAACTGCATCGCGCCGCAGCAGTCCTCACCGTCTACAACCCGTGATTTAAAGGAGTTTGGCCTTGGGGCCATCTATTGGTGTATCGGGGTTGCTATTGTTTTGATAGTGACGTGCGCGCTGCAGTGGCTTGTCCTCCAGTTGTCGGCCTTGCTCGGCGCACTGCTGCTGGGGCTTGCGCTCAAGCCCATGTTGGCTTGGGCTATGCTGCGCCGCGAGGTGCAAGCCGTAGAAGATGCCTTGGGCGAATCGCTGGAAGCCGGGCGTGAACGCCTTGCCATGCTGGTCAGCCGCGACACCTCAAACTTGAGCGAGAGCGAGGTGCGAGAAAGCGCCATCGAGTCGCTGGCTGAAAACCTCAATGACTCCGTGGTCGCACCTGTCTTCTGGTTTGTGCTGTTTGGCCTGCCCGGCGCGGCCATCTACCGTTTTGCCAACACGGCCGACGCCATGTGGGGCTATCGCGGCGTGCGCAAGGGCGTCAACTGGGAGTGGGCCGGTAAATGGGCGGCGCGGGCCGATGATGTGTTGTCCTGGCTGCCGGCGCGTTTGACGGCGCTGCTGCTGGCGCTGGCCTGCGGCGGGCTCAGGCTGAAAACCATGCGGCTGGAAGCACGCAAGACGCCGTCGCCAAACAGCGGCTGGCCCATGGCGGCCATGGCCCTGGCCTTGAACGTCAGGCTGTGCAAACCTGGTGTTTATGCCCTGAATGCCGATGGCCGCCCGCCAGAGGCTGCAGACACCTTTTTGGCCCAAAAATATGCATCAAAAGCGCTTCTGGCCTCCGTCCCATGTGCGCAGCTGGCTATCATATTCATAGCGATTGCGGTGTCCCGATGACGGACGCTTCACCTTTATCTGCGCGTATCCATGGCGGCCCCGACCAGCACGGTGTGCCGCTGTTTGACTTTTCCACCAACAGCAATGCCTGCGGCCCTTGCCCGCAGGCGCTGGCCGCCGTTCGCCAGGCCGATCCCGCGCATTACCCTGATGCCGGCTACACGGCCTTGCGCCGGCAACTGGCCGATTTTCACGGTGTAGCCGTGCAGCGTGTGTTGCTGGCGGCCAGTGCCAGCGAGTTTATTTTTCGCATCAGCTCGCTGGCGGCGCAGCAGGGCGCGCGCGCCGTATCGTTGCCGCCGCACAGCTACGGCGATTACGCACAAGCCGCTCGCGCACACCGCCTGACGCAGGTGGCCGAACCCGATGAGGCGCAATTGCGCTGGGCTTGCGAGCCCTCCAGTCCGTTGGGTTCTGCGCACCAAGGCCTGGCATCCTTCGCTGATCGCCGAGCGTCTGCCATGCTGGTACTGGACCGCGCTTACGAGCCCTTGCGCCTGGGCGGTGCGGCTACGCTCACGCACACACAGCTGCAAGGCGTCTGGCAGCTCTGGACGCCGAACAAGGCGCTGGGCCTGACAGGTGTGCGTGCCGCCTATGCCATCGCCCCGCTTGGGTCGGATGCCGATGTTCAGGCGATGGAGGCGCTTTGCCCTTCATGGCCTGTTGGCAGCCATGGTGTTGCGATGCTGCAGGCCTGGACCAGCCCGGAGGTGCAGAGCTGGCTGGCGGAAAGCCTGGGCACCTTGCGTGCGTGGAAACAGCGGCAAATAGCGCTGCTCGAATCCATGGGCTGGATCTGCGAGCCCAGCGACGCCAATTTCTTTTGCGCACGCCCGAGCTTGCCCGCAGGCATGAACCTGATGAAGGCATTGGTGCAGCTGCGCGCACAAGGCATCAAGCTGCGTGACACCACCTCGTTTGGTTTGCCCGGCATGGTGCGCGTGAGCGTGCAGTCGCCTGCGGCGCAGGAGGCACTGCACAATGCGTGGCAACACATCATCGGGAAAACAGCGTGAGCGGGAAAAAAGCAAAAAGTGTCATGGTCCTGGGCACCACCAGCGGTGCCGGCAAAAGCTGGCTGACAACGGCGCTGTGCCGTTATTACGCGCGCCAGGGCCTGAAGGTTGCGCCCTTTAAGGCGCAGAACATGAGCAACAACGCAAGAGTTGTTGCGGGCGGCGAAATCGGCAGCGCGCAATATTTTCAATCACTGGCGGCAAGTGCTGTGCCTGAAGTGCGCATGAACCCGCTGTTGCTCAAACCCGAAAAAGACACCCAGAGCCAGGTCATCCTGATGGGCCAGGTCAATGCCGAACTCTCGCGCATGGAATGGCGCGGCCGCAGCGCCTCGGTCTGGCCGGTGGTGGCACAGGCACTGGACGAACTGCTTGAAGAAAACGATGTGGTGGTGATGGAGGGCGCCGGCTCGCCGGCCGAGATCAACCTCAAGGCCAGCGACATTGTCAACATGCGTGTGGCGCTGCATGCCAAGGCGGCATGCCTGCTGGTGACTGACATTGACCGCGGCGGCGCGTTTGCACATCTCTACGGCACCTGGGCCATGCTCGACGGCGCGGAGCAAAAGCTGATCAAGGGGTTTGTACTCAACAAGTTCCGTGGCGACGCCAAACTGCTGGCGCCCGGCCCGCAGATGCTGCAGGACCTGACCGGCGTGCCCACGGTTGCGACCCTGCCCATGTGGTGGCAGCACGGCTTGCCGGAGGAAGACGGTGTGTTTGACGATCGCAGCCGGGCCAGCGGCGCCGTCACCAAAACGATTGCCGTGGTGGCCTACCCACGCATCAGCAACCTCGACGAATTCCAGCCGCTGAAAAACATTCCTGGCGTGCGCCTGGTGTGGGTGCGCAGCCCGGCCGAGCTTGCGGGCCTGGCGCCTACGGACTGGATCATCCTGCCGGGCTCCAAACATACCAGCGGCGACCTGGCCTGGCTGCGTGCACAAGGCCTGGGCCAGGCGATTGCCGGCCATGCCGGGCGGGGCGGCCCGGTGCTGGGCGTTTGCGGCGGGCTGCAGATGCTGGGCGAGGCGCTGATTGACCCGCATGGCATTGACGGCAATGGCCCCGGCCTTGGCCTGCTTGCGGTGGTCACCGTGTTTGAAGAAAACAAGACCGTGCAGCACAGGCAAAGCCGTTTCGGCAAGCTGGGCGGTGCATGGGCGGCGCTGTCCGGTGTGGCGCTACAGGGTTATGAAATCCACCACGGGCAAACCTCGGCGCGTGCCGACATGGCCGCCAGCGGCGATATGGCGCAGCCCGTTTTGCCCGAAGGCCTGGCCTGGCAAAACGGCGCCGGCAATGTATTGGGTGTCTATCTGCACGGCATGTTTGAAGACCCGGCCGTGTTGCAGGCGCTGTTCGGCGCCGCCGCACCGACGCTGGACAGCGTGTTCGACGGGCTGGCCGACTATATCGACGAGCATTTCGAGGCCGGCTTTTTGCAGTCGCTGATTGCGTGAGGCAGGTTCCGGCCCGAAGCGCCGGCTGATACCGTCCTTGCGGGACGGCTTATTGGTGGTCGGCCAGAAAACCACCGCTCTGGTGCGCCCAGAGCCGGGCATACAGGCCGCCGTTGGCCAGCAGGGTCTGGTGGTCGCCTTTTTCAACGATGCGGCCCTGGTCCAGCACGATCAACCTGTCCATGGCGGCAATGGTTGACAGGCGGTGGGCAATGGCAATCACTGTCTTGCCCTGCATCAGCGTGTTCAGGCTGCTCTGGATGGCGGCCTCCACCTCGGAGTCGAGCGCGCTGGTGGCTTCGTCCAGCAGCAGTATGGGCGCGTCCTTGAGCATGACGCGCGCAATCGCAATACGCTGGCGCTGCCCGCCTGAAAGCTTGACGCCTCTTTCCCCGACATGCGCGTCATAGGCCTTGCGGCCGTGCAGGTCGCTCAGCGTGTCAATAAAGTGGTGCGCCTCGGCGCGTTCCGCGGCTATCCGCAAATCGGCCTCGCTGGCGTCTGGTCGGCTGTAGGTGATGTTGTCGCGCACCGAGCGGTGCAGCAGGGAGGTGTCCTGCGTGACCATGCCTATATGGCTGCGCAGGCTGTCTTGCGTGACGTGGGCAATGTCCTGTCCGTCAATGCGTATCTGCCCGCTGTCCAGGTCGTGAAAGCGCAGCAGCAGGTTGACGAGGGTTGACTTGCCGGCGCCGGAGCGGCCCACCAGGCCGATTTTTTCGCCCGGCCGCACGCTGAGCGACAGGCCGTCAATGACGGGTTTGCCAGTGCCATAGCTGAAGCTCACGTTGTTGAATTGCACTTCACCGCGGGGAACCGCCAGGGTGGTGGCGCCGGGTTTGTCGACAATCGCGCGCGGCCTGGACAGGGTGTTGATGCCATCCTGCACTGTGCCCACGCTTTCAAACAGGCTGGTGGTTTCCCACATGATCCAGTGCGACATGCCCTGCAGCCGCAGGGCCATGGCGGTGGCCGCCGCAACCGCGCCGGCGCCGACTTCACCCAGGTTCCAGAGCCATAGCGAGGTGCCGGCCATGCCCAGGATCAGGCCCATGCTCAAGGTGTGGTTCACGGTTTCAAAGGCGCTGACCAGCCGCATCTGGCTGTAGCCGGTGTGCATGAACTCGTGCATGGCCGAGCGCGCAAACGCGGCCTCGCGGTGCGTGTGCGAGAACAGCTTGACGGTCATGATGTTGGTATAGGCATCGGTGATGCGGCCCGTCATCATCGAGCGTGCATCGGCCTGCGCCTTGCCTATATGCCCCAGCCGCGGCACAAAATAAACAAGCGAAGCGATATACAGCGCCAGCCAGACCAGAAAAGGCAGGACCAGCTTCAAGTCAAATGCGCCGGCCAGCACCGTCATGGTGACGATGTAGACCGTCATGGCCACCAGCACGTCGGCCAGCACAAACAGGGTGTCGCGCACGGCCAGCGCCGTTTGCATGACCTTGGTGGTCAGGCGGCCGGCAAACTCGTCCTGGTAAAAGGCCATGCTCTGGCCCAGCATCAGCCGGTGGAAATTCCAGCGCAGGCGCATGGGGAAATTGATCGCCAGCGTCTGGTGCTTGACGATGGTCTGCAAGGCGACAACCACAATGCTGGCCAGAATGATGCCTGCCAGTACTTTCAGCGTGCTGCCTTGTTCGACCCACAGTCGTCCTGGTTGTGTTGTACCCAGCCAGTCCACGATGCGGCCCAGCATGGCGAACATCAGGGCCTCAAAGGCGGACATGGCGGCCGACAGCAGGGCCAGCGCCAGGATGTAGCCGCGCGCCCCCGCGCTGCAGGCCCAGAGAAAGGCGACAAAACCCCTGGGTGTGGGCGTTGGTTCGGCTTCCGGGTAGGCGTGCAGCAGCCTTTCAAAGGGTTTGAACAAGGGCATCGGTTTGCTGGCCCGCGTCAGGCCATGAGTTCCAGCAGGCGGTCCAGGCCGCCGGTGTTGATGGCGACCATGGCCTGCTCGCGCACTTTGGGCTTGGCATGGTAGGCGACGGACAAACCCGCCACGCCCATCATGGGCAGGTCGTTGGCACCGTCACCCATGGCAATCGCCTGTTCGGGATGGATGCCCAGCTTCTCGCAGGTTTCCAGCAGCATCCGGCGTTTTTCTTCGCCATCGCAGATGTCGCCCCAGGGCTGGTCCACCAGTTTTCCGGTGAGCTGGCCGCCTTCGATTTCCAGTACGTTGGCGCGGATGTAGTCGATACCCAATTCATCACGGACGCGGTCGGCAAAAAAGGTAAAACCGCCGCTGACCAGCAGCACCTTCATGCCGGCTTCCTTGCAGGCGTGTACCAGCTCTGCAGCGCCGGGGTTGAGTTTGAGGCGCTGATGGTAGACATCGTCCATGTTGGCGACGCTGACGCCCTTGAGCAGCGCCACGCGGCGGCGCAGGCTTTCCTTGAAGTCGGCGATCTCGCCTCGCATGGTGGCTTCGGTGATGGCTGCAACTTCCGCCTTGCGGCCCGCAGCATCGGCTATCTCGTCCACACATTCGATATTGATGAGGGTGGAGTCCATGTCAAAGGCAATCAGCTTGAAGTCGCTGAGGCGCAGTGGAGTGCTCGTGTTCTGGACAATGAGACCGGGGGCGTGTTCGATGGGGTTCATGGATGGCTTGGGGTTGGCTCGGGCTGCCGGAATTTTTGCCCTGCCTGCGCTGGCGTGTGCGGCGCAGGCCGTGGCCAATTATAGGGAGGCGGGGCGGGCAGGCCCCCTGGAAAACGCAGCGGCAGGCAGCTGCGGTCCGGCGCCTTGGCCATTTCCTTGTGCATGGCTTTTTGCCTTAAATCAGGCCAGGAAGCGCTCGGCCAGCCGGCTCCAGAAGGCTGCGCCTACCGTCAGGTTGCCATCGTGGAAGTCGTAGCGCGGATTGTGCAGGCCGCGCCCGCCTTCCGACGGCCCGTTGCCGATACGGACCAGCGCGCCCGGGCAGGCCTGCAGCATGTAGGCAAAGTCCTCGCTACCCATCATGCGGGGGAACTCGCGCTCCACCCGCCCGGAGCCGACCAGTTCGGTCGCCACATCGCCGGCCAGCGTGACCGCCGCGGCGGCGTTGTCGACCACCGGATAGCCTTCGACGTAGCGGATATCGGCCTTCGCCCCATAACCTTCGGCGGTCGCATTCACCAGCGCGCAGATACGGTCTTTCAGCAACGCACGGACGGCCGGGCTGAAAGAACGCACGCTGATGCCGATCTCGGCCTCGGCCGGAATGACGTTGAGCGCGTCGCCCGAGCGCAGCCGCCCGACAGTGACAACAGCGGATTCGTTGGGGTCCACGTTGCGCGAGACCACGGTCTGCAAGGCCATCACGATGGCCGCCGCTGCCACCAGGGGATCGACCGCGAGATGCGGCCGCGCCGCATGGCCGCCGACACCGGCGATCTTGATGAAAACCCGGTCGCCGGCCGCCAGGAAGGGGCCGGGACGCATCAGGAAATTCCCCTGTGGCGCGCCCGGATGGTTGTGCATGGCAAACACCATGTCGCAGGGAAAACGCTCGAACAGGCCGTCGGCCACCATGGCCTTGCCGCCGCTGTCGAAACCGCGTTCCTCGGCCGGCTGGAAAATCAGGTTGAGCGTGCCGGAAAACCGGCGCGTGGCCGCCAGGTGCTTGGCCGCACCCAGCAGCATGGCGGTGTGGCCGTCATGGCCGCAGGCGTGCATGCAGCCGGGGGTGGCGCTGGCATAGGGCAGGCCGGTCTCCTCCTGGATGGGCAGGGCGTCCATGTCGGCGCGCAGGCCCAGGCGCTTGGTGCCCTCGCCCACACGCAGTTGCGCCACCAGGCCGGTCTGGCCGATGCCACGCGTGACCTCGTAGCCCCATTGCTGCAGCTTGCTGGCGACCAGATCGGCGGTCTGGTGTTCGGCAAAAGCCAGTTCGGGATGCTGGTGGATGTGGTGCCGCCAGCCTGCCAGCTCGTTGTGCAGCGGCTTCAGGTCATCGACCCGGGTGAGCTCCGGATGCGGCATCAGTTGGCGTCCAGCACGATCTTGTTGTCGCGGGCGATACGCTGGTAGAACTGGATGCGCTCGGCGATTTCCTTGCGGTAGGCCACCGGCGTGATGTCTTCCGGAATGATCATGCCCTTGTCGACCCATATGGCCTGGTTGGCGGGGTCGCTGACGATCTTGCGGGTTTCGAGGTAGAGCTTCTGCACGATGGCGTCGGAGGTCTTGGCGGGCGCTGCCAGGCCGCTCCACGAGGTCAGGTTCAGGTCCGGCAATTTCAGCTCGGCGAAGGTCGGTACCTTGGGCAACTGCGGCACGCGCGCGGGCGCGGCGACGGCCAGGGCACGAAGCTTTCCGTTGAGGATGTTGCCCAGATTGGACGACAGGTTGTTCCAGGTCAGCTGCACCTGGCCGCCCAACAGGTCGGACAGCGCCACGCCGGCGCCCCGGTAGGGGATGTGGGTCATCGGTATGCCGGCCTGGTTCTTCAGCAGTTCCATGCTCAGGTGCGAGACTGAGCCGGTGCCGGCGCTGGCGTAGTTGAGCGCGGTCGGATGCGCGCGCGCGTATTTCACCAGTTCGTCGAAGGTGTGGATCGGCAGGCTGGCATTGATCAGCAGCACGTTGGAGAGGCGACCGATGATGGTGATGGGCGCGAAGTCCTTGACTGCGTCATAGGGTAGCTTCGGGTTCATCGCTGGGTTCACCACGTGTGTGCTTTGCGAGGTGACGATCAGGGTGTAGCCGTCTGGCGCCGCCTTGGCGACGTAGGTCGAGCCGATGGTGCCGCCGGCGCCGCCGCGGTTGTCGACCACCACCGGTTGGCTCAGCGCGCGGGTCAGGCGGTCAGCAATGAGGCGGCCGGCGACATCGACAGAACCGCCTGGTGTGAAAGGCACCACCAGGTTGATCGGGCGGGTCGGATAGGGCGCGTCGGCTGCGAAGGCGGGCAGGCCGAAGCCGGCCATCCCTACGGCGGCGGTGGATGTGAGGAACTGGCGGCGGTCGAGTGTCATGGCGTAGGGGAGGGTGGAATTGCGCAAAGTGTAGGGACTCCCGCCCGATGCATCAAACGACAAAATCGTCTTTCGTGATGACATGATGTAATGGCGAACATGAAGTTGAGTTCACCGTCATTGACCGAACTGCATGCCTTCCTGGCCGTCTGCCGGATGGGTAGTTTTCGTCAGGCCGCCGAGGTCCTGTGCGTGACCCAGGCGGCGGTGAGCCGCGCGGTGCAGCGGCTGGAGCAGCACCTGGGTGACTGCCGGCTGTTCGACCGTTCGCCGCAAGGCGTGGTGCTGAGCGAACGGGGTCGGCAGCTGCGGCAGCTGACCGAACGCCACGTGATGGCACTGGAGTCGGCCACCGCGCTGTTCCTGCAGCCGCGTGCGCCGGGAAAACTGCGCCTGAGTGTCATCCCCACCCTGGGCACTAAGTGGCTGCTGCCGCGCCTGCCGCGCTTCCAGGCGCAGCATCCGGACCTGGACATCGAGATGCGCCAGTTCCGCCATGACGAGGACTTCAGCCGCGACGACGTGGATGTCTGGATAGATGTGAAGCGGCCCGGTCGACGCTGGCCGACGCGGCTGCAGGTGAGCTACCTGCTGGGGCGCGACATCGTGCCTGTGTGCCCGCCCGCCATGCTGCCGCGCTTGAAGCAGCCGCAAGACCTGTCGAACGAGGTGCTGCTGCACCACACCAACTTCCCGGACAACTGGGCGCGCTGGGCCAGTTTCGCCGGCCTGGTCGGCGAGCTCCGGCTGGGCCCGGGCTACGACCTCAGCATGAACCTTATCTTTGCGGCCAAGGAAGGGGTCGGCGTCGCGATCACCCAACCCTGCCTGATCGAGCGCGAGTTGCAAAACGGCGAGCTTGCCATCCCCTTTGCCTTGCCGGTATCGACCGGGCGCGGGTATTTCCTGTGCATAGACAAGGGCCGACCGGCCAGCCCCGGCCAGCAGGCCTTCATCCAGTGGGTGCAGGAGGAGGCCCGGCAGGCGGTCGATCCGGTGTCGGGCGCTATGACCAGGATCTAACGCAGGATTTCAGGCTGTCGCCGCTTCGGTCGTGGGCTGCCCCAGACTCCGCAGTACGTCGCGCACCATCTGCGCGCGGTCCTTGGCCTCTGGCAGCTCGCGTTCTATGCGCAGCTTGTCGTTGCCTGCGAGTTTGATGTGCCGGTTTTTCTGTATTAAATGCATGATGGCCATCGAATCTATGGGCGGGTCTTTTTTGAAGGTGATGTTGATGACACCGGGGGCGGCATCGACCTTGACCACGCCATACGGTTTGGCAATCACGCGCAGGCGGTGCACGTCTATCAGTGTTTGTGCCTGCGCCGGCAACTTGCCGAAGCGGTCCACAATTTCTTCAAGCAGCGAATCGATCTGGTCTGTGTTTTTGGCCGTTGCCAGCTTTTTGTAAAAGCTCAGGCGCAGGTGCACGTCGCCGCAGTAATCGTTGGGCAGCAGGGCGGGCGCGTGCAGGTTGATCTCGGTGGTGACGTTCAGGGGCGATAGCAGGTCCGGTTCGCGGCCGGCTTTTAGCGCGGCCACGGCTTCGCCAAGCATCTCGTTGTAGAGCTGGAAGCCTATCTCCATCATGTTGCCGGACTGGTTCTCGCCCAGCACCTCGCCGGTGCCGCGGATTTCCAGGTCATGCATGGCCAGGTAAAAGCCCGAGCCGAGTTCTTCCATCTGCTGTATGGCTTCGAGCCGCTGGCTGGCCTGTTTGGTCAGGCCTTCGATGTCGGGCACCATCAGATAGGCATAGGCCTGGTGGTGGCTGCGGCCAACCCGGCCACGCAACTGGTGCAGCTGCGCCAGGCCGAACTTGTCGGCGCGGCTCATCACGATCGTGTTGGCGCTGGGCACGTCGATGCCGGTTTCTATGATGGTGGAGCACAGCAAGAGGTTGTAGCGCTGGGCCACAAAATCCTTCATCACGCGCTCCAGTTCGCGCTCGGGCATCTGGCCGTGCGCCACGGCGATGCGTGCTTCGGGCAGCAGGGCTTCGAGCTTTTCGCGCCGGTTCTGTATGGTCTCGACCTCGTTGTGCAGAAAATAGACCTGGCCGCCGCGCTTCAATTCGCGCAGCACGGCCTCGCGGATCACGCCGTTGCTTTCGCTGCGCACAAAGGTCTTGATGGCCAGGCGGCGTTGCGGCGCGGTGGCGATCACGCTGAGGTCGCGCAGGCCTTCCAGTGCCATGCCCAGGGTGCGCGGAATCGGCGTGGCCGTGAGCGTCAGCACATCGACCTCGGCGCGCATGGCCTTCATGGCCTCCTTGTGGCGCACGCCAAAACGGTGCTCCTCGTCAATGATGAGCAGGCCCAGCCGTTCAAACTTCACATCCTGGCTCAGCAGCTTGTGTGTGCCGACCACGATGTCTATGGTGCCGTCCGTAATGCCCTTGATGGCGGCGCTGATCTCCTTGCCGGAGCGAAAGCGGCTCATCTCGGCCACCTTGACCGGCCACTTGGCAAAACGGTCCACCAGCGTCTGGTAATGCTGCTCGGCCAGCAGGGTGGTGGGTGCCAGCAAAGCAACCTGTTTGCCGCCGGTAATCGCAATAAAGGCTGCGCGCAAGGCAACCTCGGTTTTGCCAAAGCCCACATCGCCGCAGACCAGCCGGTCCATGGGGCGCGGGCTGATCATGTCCTGTATCACGGCGTGGATGGCGGCGCGCTGGTCGGCGGTTTCATCAAAGCCGAAATCGTTGGCAAAGGTTTCGTAGTCGCCCGGCGAGTAGCGGAAGGCGTGGCCTTCGCGTGCCGCGCGGCGTGCGTAGATGTTGAGCAACTCGGCGGCTGAGTCGCGCACCTGCTCGGCGGCCTTGCGTTTGGCTTTTTCCCACTGGCCGCTGCCCAGGCGATGCAGCGGCGCCTCGTCGGCGCTGACGCCGGTGTAGCGGCTGATCTGGTGCAACTGGCTGACCGGCACATACAGGGTGGCGTCATCGGCGTACTGCAGGTGCAAAAACTCGCTGGGCCCCTGGCCCAGATCCATGTTGATCAGGCCCTTGTAGCGGCCTATGCCGTGGGCGCTGTGCACGACAGGGTCGCCAACGTTCAGCTCCGAAAGATCCTTGATCAGCGCTTCAACATCGCTGACCTGTTCCTGCTTTTTATTGCGGCGGCGTACGGTCGTGCCGGCGGCAAACAGTTCGGTCTCGGTGATGAAGTCGATGTCGCCTTCAAGCCAGCTGAAGCCAATGTCTACCGCGGCGGTGGCAATGCCGAGCTTTTCCTCGCTGGCCTGGAAGTCCTCGAGCGAGTCAAAGGCCGGTGGGCTGACGCCGCTGGCGCGCAAAAAGTCCAGCAGGCTTTCGCGCCGGCCATCGCTTTCGGCCAGCATGAGCACGCGGTGCGGCGTGTTGCGGATGTGGCTTTTGAGCTTGAGCAGCGGGTCTTCGGCGCCGCGCACCACGGCCATTGGCTCCAGGGATTCGAATTCGGCGTAGGCGCTGGGGTAATCGCCTGTCATTGCGGGCTCGACCCGCAATCCATCCCCGGTCGGCGGTGCGTGAAGCGTCGATGGATCCCGGAGCGAGTCCGGGATGACAGTGCTCAAACGTGGTCTGAACGCGAGCTGAGCATATTGTTTGGCGCGTGCATAAAACTGCTCGGCATCCAGGAACAGTGATTCAGGCGGCAGGGCCGGGCGGTCCGGCGCATCACGCACCAGCCGGTAGCGGTCCTTGGTGTCTTGCCAGAAACGCTGGAAGGCAGGCTCCAGGTCGCCATGCAGGACGACCGTTGCATCGCTGCCCAGGTAGTCAAACACCGTGGCGGTTTCTTCAAAAAACAGCGGCAGGTAGTACTCTATGCCTGCCGTTGCCACGCCGTTGCCTATGTCCTTGTAGATGCGGCTTTTGGTCGGGTCGCCGTCAAGCAGTTCGCGCCAGCGGCTGCGAAAGCGTGCACGCGCATCGTCGTCCATAGGGAACTCGCGGCCCGGCAGCAGGCGCACTTCAGGCACCGGGTACAGGCTACGCTGGCTGTCGGGGTCAAAGGTGCGGATGCTGTCGATCTCGTCGTCAAACAGGTCCACCCGAAATGGCACCAGCGAGCCCATGGGGAACAGATCTATCAGGCCGCCGCGCACCGCGTACTCACCGGGGCTGACGACCTGCGTGACATGGCTGTAGCCGGCCAGCGTGAGCTGGGCCTTCAGACGCGCTTCATCAAGCTTTTGTTTGACCTTGAATTCAAAGGTGTAGCCGGCCAGAAAGCTGGGCGGCGCTAGGCGGTACAGCGCGGTGGTGGCGGGCACGATGACCACGTCAGCACCGGTGTCCTTGTCGCGCTGCGAGATGCGCCACAAGGTGGCCAGCCGTTCGCTGATCAGGTCCTGGTGCGGCGAGAAGGTGTCGTAGGGCAGCGTTTCCCAGTCGGGGAACAGCGCGCAGCGCAGGCCGGGCGCGAAGAAGGCGATCTCGTCGAGCAGCCGCTGCGCGGTGGTGGCGTCCGAGGTGATGATGGCTGTCAGTTTGCCGGCGGCTTTTTCACGCAAGCCCAGGTGTGCAATAAGCAGTGCGTCAGCCGAACCCACAGGCTGGGGCAGGGTGTGGCGTTTTCCGGTGACGAGTTTGGGCAAATCCATGAGGCAGTCAGTTAGTCAGGCAGGAGGCAAAAGAGGCACACAGGGCAAGGGGCAAAAAATCACCGGCAAATATCAGCGAAAAACAGCAAGCACCCCAAACCGCAAGGAGTGGGGTGCTTTCACGCTGGAGGCCAGGCGCTGATTCAATGCCAGGGGCTGATTTTAGAATCTATGATGAACTTATGACGACAGACCGTGAAATTCCCCCGCCTTCCGGCCCTAAAGGCGGCGCATCCCGGCTTTTTGCCCTGATTCCCTGCGCTGGTAACGGCAGCCGCGCAGGCACCGATGGACCCAAGCAATACCAGCCCCTGCTCGGCAAGGCGATGGTCGGGCATACGCTGGAGGCGTTCCGGGCGCTGGGCGACACCTTGGCAGGCCTGTGGGTGGTGATTTCGCCTGACGATGAGGCTTTTGCCAAAGCTTGCCCTGATTTCACACGGCCCAATGAAATGCTGCTGCGTGCGGGCGGTGCCACACGCGCGGCAACGGTGCTCAATGGCTTGAAGCGCATGCTGTCGGGCGGCGCGGATCCGCTGGACTGGGTGCTGGTTCACGATGCGGCGCGCTGCCTGGTCACGCCGGCGCAAATCACGGCCCTGATGGATGCCTGCCGGGATGATGCGGTGGGCGGCCTGCTGGCGCAAAAGTTGCCGGACACGCTCAAAAGCGGCGCCTCGGGGCGTGTGCTGGCCACGATTGACCGCAGCGACAAGTGGCTGGCGCAGACGCCGCAGATGTTTCGCATAGGCGCCCTGATGGCGGCGCTGGAGGCTGCCGGGGATGCCGTTACCGATGAGTCCAGCGCGATGGAGGCGAGTGGCCTGGCGCCGCGCCTGGTTCCCGGCAGTGCGCAGAATTTCAAGGTGACCTACCCGGAAGATTTCGCGCTGGCCGAGGCCATCCTCGCAAGCCGCAAGGCCGGCCAATGAACACTGAAAGACACAAGCATGAGCACTCCTGATTTCCCGAATATCCGCATTGGTGAAGGCTGGGACACCCACGCGCTGGTGCCTGGCCGCAAGCTCATCATCGGCGGTGTGGAGGTGCCGCACACGCTGGGCCTGCTCGGGCATTCGGATGCCGACGTGCTGCTGCACGCCATCATCGACGCGCTGCTCGGGGCCGCCGGCCTGGGTGACATCGGCTCGCACTTTCCTGACACGGATGCGCGTTTCAAGGGTGCCGACTCGATGCTGCTGCTGCGCGAAACGGCGCGCCTGCTGACGGAGCGCGGATACTGCATAGGCAATATCGACAGCACGGTGGTAGCGCAGGCCCCCAAGCTGGCGCCGCACATTCCCGCGATGCGCGAGCGGATTGCCGGGGCGCTGGGGCTGGACGCAGGGTGTGTCAATGTCAAGGCCAAAACCGCCGAAAAACTGGGCCCGGTCGGCCAGGGCCTGAGCCTGGAAGCGCGCGCCGTGGCGTTGCTTTATGCTATTTAATTGATAGCTTATTGCGCCCGCTGCGCATGGTCTGTAGCCTTGTTTGATGTAAAAAAAACCTGGCGGGCGGGTTTTGCGCCAGGCTTTCAGCTTCTGCGCAATTTGATATGCGCAGCCAGGCCGCCCGAGGCCGTATTGGCGAGGCCGAATATCCCGCCCATGCGGTGTATGGTCTTTTCAACAATCGCCAACCCCAGGCCGGCGCCCGTGGCTGAAGTGCGGGCCGCGTCGCCCCGGAAGAATGGCCGCGTGAGTTTGGGCAGTGTTTCGTCCGACACGCCCATGCCGTGGTCGCGCACCTTGATCAGCACCCACTGGTCGCGTGTCTTGGCCGCAATATCCACCAACGCAATGCCGGTTTCGGGCGTCTTGCCATAGCGGCGCGCGTTTTCAATCAGGTTGGAGATGACACGCAACAGTTCTATCTCGTCGGCCAGTACATCCAGGTTGTCCGCCATGGTGACGGTGATGCGCAGGTCGTCGTGATCGGCAACGGCATACACGGCCGCCTCCACCACCGCATTGAGGGAGACCGGGGCCAGTTGCGCCGGGTCGGGCCGTGCATAGTCCAGGAACTTGTCGATGATGGCGTCGAGCTGTGAGATGTCGGCCGCCATGTGCGCGCGTGCGTCTTCGTCGCTCACGCTCATCTCGGTCTCCAGCCGCAGGCGCGCCAGCGGCGTACGCAGGTCGTGCGAAATCCCGGCCAGCATGATGACGCGGTCTTGCTCGATTTTTGACAACTGCTCGGCCATGCGGTTAAAGCCGATATTGACTTCGCGGATCTCGCTGGTCGCGGCCTTTTCGTCCAGCAGGCTGGCATCAAAATCGCCGTCGCGCATGCGGCTGGCGGCAAAGGAGAGCTGTTTCAGGGGGCGATTGATCAGGCGGGCGATAAAGGCCGCGCCCGCCAGCGACAGCGCTGCCGCGATGATCAGCCAGATCACCCAGGTGCTGCCCCTGGAGGGGCCTATGCGCGACGGGTCGGTCTGCAGCCAGAAGGCGTCCTTGTCGATGTTGAAGCCGACCCACAGGCCTTTTTCGCCGTTGACGCTGCTGGCCACGACGATGTCGCTGCCAAGGCGCGCCTTGAGTTCTTCCGTGATGCGCTCGCCCAGGTCGTCGCTGTCGTAGACGTCGAACTTGTCCTTGGGCTCATGTATCGTGATGCGTACCCGCTCCTCCTCGGCCAGGGTTTTGATCAGCGACACGCGGGCAATGGCGTCGGAATAGCGCAGGGCGGCGCGGCTCAGATTGACAAGCGATGCCAGCTGCTGCGCGCTCTGGATTGCGCGCGGCTCGGACTCCAGCGCCCTGAAGGTCTGCAGCCAGGCGACTATGGAGCCGAACAGCAGCAAGGCCAGGAAAAAGAAGGTACGCCAGAACAAGCTGACGCCCCGGCGCGGCCGTGTTTCCAGCGGTGCAGGTGCGGTTTCCAGGGGCGCGGGGCTGGTGATATTCATGCGAGATGGTAACGCGGCTTAAAAACTCCAAGCCCGGGGAGTTTATGCGCAGCAGCCCTGCGCGGCAAAGCCCCGCAAGCGCCAGGCGCAGGGTCGATGCGGCGGAGAACGCCGCTTCAGTTGGTGCCGTCCGGCACAAAAACATAGCCCACGCCCCAGACCGTCTGGATATAGCGCGGTACCGCCGCATCCACCTCAATCAGCTTGCGCAGGCGCGAGACCTGGACGTCAAGGCTGCGGTCAAAAGGCTCGAACTCGCGGCCGCGCGCCAGTTGCGCCAGCTTTTCGCGCGACAGCGGCTGGCGCGGATGCCGTACCAGGGTTTTCAGCATGGCGAATTCGCCGGTGGTCAAGGGCAGTTCCTCGCCGTTTTTGTGCAGCGTGCGCAGGCCCATGTCGAAGGAGAAGGGGCCGAAGGTGATGATTTCCTGGTCAATCGACGGCGCGCCCGGCACCTCGGCGGTGGGGCGGCGGCGCAGCACGGCGTGGATGCGGGCCAGCAGCTCGCGCGGGTTGAAGGGTTTGGACAGGTAGTCGTCGGCGCCGACTTCCAGGCCGACGATGCGGTCAACATCCTCGCCCTTGGCGGTCAGCATGATGATGGGCGTGCGGTCGTTGGCGGCGCGCAGGCGGCGGCAGATGGACAGGCCGTCTTCGCCCGGCATCATGAGGTCGAGCACGATCAGGTCTACGGCATCGCGCAGCATGATGCGGTTCAGGGCCTTGCTGTCTTCCGCCAGGATCACCTCAAAACCTTCCTGGGCCAGGTAGCGGCGCAGCAGGTCGCGGATGCGGGCATCGTCGTCAAGGATGAGGATTTTGTCGGCACGGGCAGTCGTTGTGGCTTGATTCATGTTGAACTGGTGATTTGTAACAGAGCCATTTTGCGGGCTGAAAGCGTCGTTTGTGGCTTTTTTCAGTCACTTTGACACACTGTTACAAAAGTTGCGGCAAAAAGCAGGCGCCACATCTTGCAGAAATGGACGCCGTGTAGTCTGAATTCGCCAGTTCAATTCAAACCCGGCACAAACACGCCGGTGTCCGTCAAAATGTCGGGCTTCGCATAAATGCACCGGCTTTTCGCGGGCACCCGTTCCACCAAACCGAAAGACAAAACCTGATGTTCACTCCAAAACTGATCGCTTGCTGTGCGCTGCTGGCCGGCTCCACGGGGTTGTTGGCCCAGACCGTGCCGCATGGCGGCCCCCTGCAAAACGTGGCCCAGCTTTCCGCGAGCGGATCGGTGGAGGTGCAGCAGGACGTCCTGTCCATCTCCATGAACACCACGCGCGATGGCGCCGATGCCAACCTTGTGCAAACCCAGCTGAGGCAGGCGCTGGATAGCGCGCTGGCCCAGGCCAAACAGGCGGCGCTGCCCGGCCAGCTTGACGTGCGCACCGGCAATTTCAGCCTCTACCCGCGCTACGGCAAGGACGGCAAGATCAATGGCTGGCAAGGCTCCACCGAGCTGGTGCTGGAGGGCAAGGACTTTGCCCGCATTACCAGCACCGCCGACAAGATCCAGACGCTGACCATGGGCAACGTGGGTTTTGCCCTGAGCCGCGAACAGCGCGCAAAAGTGGAGGGCGAAGCGCAAACCCAGGCGATAGAGCGCTTCAAGGCCAGGGCCCTGGACATCTCAAAAAGCTTTGGTTTCAGCGGCTACACCCTGCGCGAAGTGACGATCAATGCCAACGACCAGGCTTACCCCCGTCCGCGCATGATGGCCATGCAGGCCAAGGCTGAAACGGCCGATGCCGCCATTCCCGTGGAGGCCGGCAAAAGCACGGTGCTGGTCAATGTGAGCGGCTCGGTGCAGATGAAATAAGGCCTGCCCGGGCCACGACCCGTTTTTTGCTCAGGCCTCGCAGGCCGCAGCAGGGCGGTTCCGGCGCGCGATCACGATGGCGCGCAGGTGGTCGTAGGCCCAGTTGAAGGCAAAGGTATAGGGCAGGAAAAACAGCACAATGCCGATGTCCAGCACAAAGGCTTCCCACAAGCCTATATCCAGCCACCAGGCGGCCAGCGGCACCACGGCCAGGATCAGGCCGATTTCAAACAGCACCGAATGCACCGCGCGGGCCCCAAGAGTGCGTGTGAAACCCATGCGGCGCTGGGCGCGGTCAAACAGGGCGTTAAAAGCCATGTTCCAGCTCATGGCGATCAGCGAGACCATCAGGGTCAGCAAACCCATGTGCGCCAGCGAATAACCGAGCAGCCAGGCGCCCAGGGGCGCGCAAATGGCAATGGCCAGGACTTCAAACGCCAGGGCGTGGAAAAAGCGTTCCTTGACTGATTTCTGGAGACTCATGAGCAACTTTCGGACTGGTTTCCCATGCCAATGGATGGGGTATGGCTGTATTTTCATCGTTATTTCGGATGGATTAAAATTGTTAATCATCTAAAAAACAGATAGTTTGGACGCCATGCGCCACTCCCCGGAAGCCCTGACGGCCTTTGCCGAAGCCGCAACCCTGGGCTCGTTTTCAGCCGCGGCTCGCAAGCTGGGCAAAAGCCAGTCCACGGTGAGCAGCGCCATTGCCAACCTGGAAATCGACCTCGGGCTCACGCTGTTCGACCGCAGCAGCCGCAAACCCACCCTGACCGAGCCCGGGCGGGTGCTGCTGGGCAGGGTGCAGGAAATCCTGGCCGCCAGCGACAGGCTGGACCGTGCCGCCAGCCAGCTGGGCGCCGGCCTGGAGCCCAAACTCAGCGTGGTCTGGTCGGACACCTACCAGTCCGACCGCTTTGAGGACATCCTGAGTGCCTTTGAGCAGCGCTTTCCGGACCTGGAGTTTGAATGCCTGATTGCCGAGCACGGCGACCTGGTCTCGCTGGTGCAGACCGGGCGCGCCCACATCGGCGTGGTGGCCGCGCAAAACGTTTACCCGCCCGATGTAGGCGCGGCCACGATTGCCGAGCAGTCCGAGATCACGCTGTTTGTGGCGGCTAAACATGCCCTGGCCCAGATGAAAAACATCACGCCCGATGTGCTGGCCCATTTCCGCGAACTGCGGCTGGACACCTACCTGGAGCAGGCCGGGCAGGCCGTTCCTGCGGCGCGGCGGGCCTGGTCGGCGCCCAGCTACCTGATGCTGCTGGAAATGGCCGTGCTGGGCTTTGGCTGGGCCGCCATTCCGCGCTGGATGGTCACGCGCTTTGCCTTGGGCAAACTGCAGGAGCTCGATGCGCGCGGCTGGCCGCGGCGCGTGCCGGTAGATGCCGTCTGGTCGCGCCAGCGCCCCCTGGGCCGCGCAGGCACCTGGCTGTTGCAGGAAATGCTGGCGCCTCCCGTCAAGCCGGTTTTATAAGGAAAATACGGCCTTGACCCGTATGGGACGGGCGCAGCAAGCTATTGATTTTGTAGCGTTCAGGCAGCACCCGGCGTAAAAAAGCCCGCAGGCCCGGTGAGGCGTGCAGGCCTGGGTGCCAGGACTGTTGGCTTAGAAGCGGTAGCGCAGGCCGAGGGTGGTGGTGTTGACCTTGTCGCGGTTGCCGCCGGCGAAGCGCAGGTTGTATGCGTCGTATTGCAGCACGGCGGAGAGTTGCGGGGTGAACGCGAATTCAGCACCCACGCCGTAGGACAGGTCAAACTTGTTGTCGGTGCCAGCGGTGATGCCGGAGCCTGGCGCAGACGAAACATCGGTGCGGACGTAGCTGCCGCCGACGCGGCCCAGCAGGTTGAACGACGAGCTCAGTGGCGCCTTGCCGACCAGGCTCACGCTGAAGGCGTTGGCCTTGGTGCTGCCGCCGCCGCGGTTGATGCGCCCGAAGTCGTTGTAGCCCAGTTCCCAGCCGAAGTTTTCGCTGAAATAACTGCCGCCATACAGGCTGTAGGCATTGCCGTTCTTGTCGTTGGCAAAAGCGCCGGTGCCGCCGGGCGCGTTGTAGCGGGAGCGGCCGGCATTCAGGCCGATGTAGGCGGAGCCGGGCGTATACATGGACATGGACGAGCCGGTGCTCGCGCTGGAGGTGGTTTGGGCCTGGGCAGCTGTTGCCAGGGCCAGCGAAGCCACAGCAAATGCAAGGCCTGAAAGTGTGCGGTTCAGCTTGATGTGGTGGTTCGGGTTTGGTTGGTTCACGGTACGTCCTTTTGGTAAATCGTGCTGTAAGTCAGTGATTCAAACTCTCCCGGATTACAGGAGGCCAATGCACTTTATTGGCGCGCGGCCATGGCCCCTGTAGGTGTGTTTGTCGGCTGCTTGTAGGACACGGCTTATAGCTGCCCTGCCAGCAGGCCGGGCAAAAACCACGTTGCCAAAGCGCCCGGCTCCGGTGCTTGCCTATGCGGGCACAATTGAAGGCATGACTCCACTTGTTCGTTATGTGACCGGAAGCAGCGCACTGGTGCTTGATTCACCGCACAGCGGCACGTCCTATCCCGATGACTTCGTTTATGCCTGCGAGCTTGGCCTGCTGCGCCGCGCGGAAGACACGCATGTCGAAAAACTCTATGACTTCGCGCCGGCATTGGGTGTGCACTGGATCGAGGCACGCTTTCCACGCAGCTACCTCGACGCCAACCGCAACACCACGGAGATGGATGTCACGCTGCTTGACGCGCCGTGGCCGGGCGCGGTGGAAACCGACCCCAAAACCATGTCCAAGGTCCGCCTGGGCAAGGGCCTGATCTGGCGCACCACCGATGATGGCCTGCCCATCTACAGGCGCAAGCTGACGGTGGCCGAAGTGCAGGCGCGCATCGCCAATTGCTGGACGCCCTACCACGCCGCCGTGGCGCAGGCGATTGACGCCGCCCACAGCCGGCATGGCTTCAGCATCCATGTCAATTGCCATTCCATGCCCGCGCTGGCGTCAAGCCATGCCACGGAATTCCCTGGCGAGAAACACGCCGATTTTGTGGTCGGTGACCGCGACGGCACGACGGCCGGCAAGGCCTTGTCGCAGCTGGTCTGCCGGCACCTGGGCGCGCTGGGTTACAGCGTGGCCTACAACCATCCGTACAAAGGCGTGGAACTGGTGCGCCGCTACAGCCAGCCCGCGGAGCATCGCCACAGCATCCAGCTGGAGATCAACCGCAAGCTTTACATGAGCGAAGAAACGCTGGAGATGACGGCGGGTTTTGAGCCGCTCAAGGCCCACCTTCGCTCACTGGTCGAGCTGCTGCTCATCACCGATCCCCGCAAGCTTTAAAGTTTTCGTTTTTTAAGGATAGCCAGTTGGACCAGCTTGATTGTGTAGTCGTGGGCGCGGGGGTGGTGGGGCTGTCGGTCGCACGCGCCCTGGCGCTGCAGGGGCGCGAGGTGATGCTGCTGGAGGCCGCCTCAAGCATAGGCACAGGCACCAGCTCGCGCAACAGCGAGGTCATCCATGCCGGCATTTATTACCCGCAGGGTTCGCTCAAGGCCAAACTCTGTGTGCAGGGCAAGCAGATGCTGTACGCCTACTGCGAAGCGCGCGGCATAGGCCATAGCCGCTGCGGCAAACTGATTGTGGCGACCAGCGATGCGCAGCTGATGCAACTGCAGGGCATCGTCGATAAAGCCGCGGCCAACGGCGTGTTGGACCTGGTGCTGCTGACGCGCGAACAGGCGAGGGCGCTGGAGCCGCAGCTGAAATGCGTTGCGGCCGTCCATTCGCCCAGCACCGGCATTGTGGACAGCCACGCACTCATGCTGGCGTTGCAGGGCGACCTCGAGAACGCGGGCGGCGTTGTGGTGCTTAATTCGCCCCTGGCCGCCGCGGAATGTGCGCAGTCAGCTATTACTTTGATAGCGGTTGACGGCACGCAGCTGCAGGCCAAAACGGTGGTCAACGCCGCCGGATTGTCGGCGCCGGCACTGGCCCGGCGTTTTAAAGGGCTTGCCGCGCAGTTTGTGCCGCCCAGCTATTACGCCAAGGGCAACTACTTCACCTTAAGCGGCCGCTCCCCTTTTGCCCGGCTGATTTACCCGGTGCCCGAGGCCGCAGGCCTGGGCGTGCACCTGACGATAGATCTGGGCGGCCAGGCCAAGTTTGGTCCCGATGTGCAGTGGGTGGATTCACCCGACGATTTGCTGGTGGACCCGGCACGCGGCGATGCGTTTTATGCCGAGGTGCGCAAGTACTGGCCGGCATTGGCCGACGGCGCCCTGCAGGCGGGGTATGCCGGCATACGCCCCAAGCTCCAGGCGCCGCATGAGCCTGCGCGGGATTTTTTGATCCAGGGGCCGCTTGAGCACGGCGTGCCCGGGCTGGTGAACCTGTTTGGCATAGAGTCGCCGGGCTTGACGAGTTCTCTGGCGATTGGTGATTACGTGGCTGCAATGCTATTAAATCAATAGCTGGTTGCGTACGATTTCAGGCGGTTTCAGCGGTTTTTCACCTTGATTCCGGCCTCAAAGGCTGGCCGCCAGCCGCGTCCCCTGGTCAATCGCGCGTTTGGCGTCCAGCTCGGTCGCTTCGTCCGCGCCGCCAATCAAATGGGTTTTGACGCCGGCCGTGCGCAGCGGCTCGAGCAGCTCGCGCAAGGGTTCCTGCCCGGCGCACAGCACGACGTTGTCAACTTCCAGCACCGTGCCGTCCTGGCGCTTGTCGCCAAAGGTGATGAAGAGGCCCAGGCGCGCGCCCTGTTCGCCAATACGTTCGTAGTTCACGCCTGAAAGCATCTCCACGTTTTTCATTTTCAGCGCGGCGCGATGTATCCAGCCGGTGGTTTTGCCCAGGCCCGCGCCCAGCTTGCCGGGTTTGCGCTGCAGCAACGTGACCTGGCGTGCCGGTGGCGTGACCACCGGTCGCACCACACCGCCGCGCACCTGGCCCGGGTCGGCCACGCCCCATTCGGCCAGCCAGGCGGGCAGGTCCAGCGCGCTGGAGTGGCCGGCGGGTGTGACCAGGAACTCGGCCACATCAAAACCAATGCCGCCCGCGCCAATCAGCGCCACGCGCTGGCCGACAGGCTGGCGGCCCAGCAGCACGTCGATATAGCTCAGCACTTTTGGATGGTCCTGGCCGGGGATGCGCGGGTTGCGCGGTGTGACGCCGGTGGCGAGGACGACTTCATCGAATTTCTGCGCGATCAAATCGGCGGCCGATATGCGGGTGTTGAGCTGCAAGTTGACGCCGGTGCGGACGATGCGCTGGCCGAAATAACGCAGGGTTTCCTCAAACTCTTCCTTGCCGGGCACACGTTTGGCCAGGTTGAACTGGCCGCCTATCTGGGCCGCGGCGTCATACAGCGTCACCTCATGGCCGCGCTGGGCCATTGTGACGGCGGCGGCCAGCCCGGCCGGGCCGGCGCCGACCACCGCCACGCGTTTCCTGGCCAAGGCGAAGTTGATGATCAGTTCGGTTTCGTGCCCGGCGCGCGGGTTGACCAGGCAACTGGCGAGTTTTGCCTTGAAGGCGTGGTCCAGGCAGGCCTGGTTGCAGGCGATGCAGGTGTTGATTTCCTTGCTGCGGCCCTGCATGGCCTTGTTGACAAATTCAGGGTCTGCCAGAAAAGGGCGAGCCATGCTGACCATGTCGGCGCAGCCCTCGGCCAGCACCTGCTCGGCGACCTCGGGCATGTTCAGCCGGTTGCTGGTGATGACGGGAATCATCACCCCGGCGGCGCGCAGTTCGGTCCGTAGTTTTTGGGTGACCCAGGTGAAGGCGCCGCGCGGCACCGAGGTGGCAATCGTGGGTACACGCGCCTCATGCCAGCCTATGCCGCTGTTGATGATGGTCGCGCCGGCCGCTTCGACGGCCCTGGCCAGCAACACGACTTCATCCCAACTGCTGCCGTCGGGAATCAGGTCGATGATGGACAGGCGGTAAATCAGTATGAAATCCGGCCCCACGGCTTCGCGCGTGCGCCGCACGATCTCGATGGCCAGGCGCATGCGGTTGGCGTAGCTGCCGCCCCATTCATCGCTGCGCTGGTTGGTGTGCGTGACGAGGAACTGGTTGATAAAATAACCCTCGCTGCCCATGATCTCGACGCCGTCGTAGCCCGCATCGCGCGCCAGCATCGCGCAGCGGATAAAGGCGCGGATTTGCCGCTCTATGCCGCCTGTGCTGAGTTCGCGCGGCACGAAGGGCGAGATCGGGCTCTGGATGCGCGAGGGCGCCACGCACAGCGGGTGGTAGCCGTAGCGGCCGGTGTGCAAGATCTGCAGCGCGATCTTGCCGCCTTCCGCATGCACCGCATCGGTCACCTGTTTGTGGCGGCGCGCGGCGCCCGCGCTGGCCAGCATGCCGGCAAAAGGCTTGGTCCAGCCGGCGATGTTGGGCGCAAAACCGCCCGTCACCATCAGGCCCACGCCGCCGCGCGCGCGCTCGGCAAAATACGCCGCCATGGCCGGGAAGTGTTTGCGCCCGTCCTCCAGGCCGGTGTGCATGCTGCCCATGAGCACGCGGTTTTTCAGCGTGGTGAAGCCCAGGTCCAGCGGGGCCAGCAGGTGCGGATAGGGAAGCGAAGAGGAGGGTAGAGGCGCGGCCAAATGCAAGTCTCCGGGTCAGGTTTGACTGCATGGTAGTCGCTGGCCGCGCTGTTCACTGCTGCAAGCCGCCCTCTAGGTGACAGCCTCTAGCGCGCCTGCGGGCAAACCCTGAAGACGGTTTCGGTCTGTTAATTGCTATTGATTGTGTAGCTGCTTGCGCCTGTCCTTATTGGGCTAACGGCTCTTTTTTATCGCAAGAGCGGCTTCGGCCACCAGCCCCGGGCCTTTGTAGATGAGCCCGGTGTAGATCTGCACCACGTCGGCCCCGGCCCTGATTTTGGACACCGCGTCCAAGCCGCTCATCACGCCGCCCACGCCAATGATGGGAAAGCCCTTGCCCAGGGCGGCGCGCAACTGGCTGATGACACGGTTGCTGGCGGCAAGCACCGGCGCGCCACTCAGGCCGCCGGCTTCTTCTGCGTGGCGCAGGCCCTTGACAGCGTCGCGGCTGATAGTGGTGTTGGTGGCCACCACGCCGTCCATGTGGTGGCGCTTGAGGCTGGCGGCCATCACTTCAACCTGGTGCTCGTCAAGGTCGGGCGCGATCTTCACAAAAACCGGGACGCGCTTGCCGTGGCGGCCGGCCAGGGTTTCGCGGCGTTTGGCGATGCTGCCCAGCAGGGCTTCCAGCGCTTCGTCGCTTTGCAGGCTGCGCAGGTTCTTGGTATTGGGGCTGGAGATGTTGACGGTGACGTAGTCGGCATGCGGATAGACCGCGCTGAGGCAGCTCAGGTAGTCGTCCACCGCGTCCTGGATGGGCGTGGCGGCGTTTTTGCCGATGTTCAGGCCCAGCACAAGCGGATTGGCCTGCTGCGGGCTTTGTTGGCGCACGCGGGACTGCTGCACATGGGCCAGGAAGGCGTCCAGCCCTTCGTTGTTAAAACCCAGGCGGTTGATCAGCGCGTTGGCCTCGGGCAGACGGAACATGCGCGGCTTGGGGTTGCCGTCCTGCGCTTTCGGGGTGACGGTGCCGACCTCGATGAAACCAAAGCCCATGGCGGCCAGCCCGTCTATGCAGCGGGCGTTCTTGTCCAGCCCGGCGGCCAGGCCCACGCGATTGGGAAACTTCAGGCCCGCCAGCTCGACCGGATCGTCCACGCGCGTGCCGCAGTAGGCCAGCGACAAAGGCGTGCCCTGCGTGCGTGCCAGCGAGGCCATCGTCAGTTCATGGGCGGTTTCTGCGTCAAGACCAAATAAAAAAGGGCGGGCCAAAGCGTAGGGGAGCAGGGACATTGGATAATTTGAGTTGTTCTGTGCGATGAATCCCTATTGTCGCAAAACCCTAACCCGCACAAAGAAGCCCCAGATGACTCAAGACGAACTTAAAACCCTGGTCGGCCAGGCCGCCCTGCATTACGTGGAGCCCGGCAGCATTGTGGGCGTGGGCACCGGCTCCACCGTCAACAAATTCATAGACGCGCTGGCCAGCATGAAGGACCGCATTGCCGGCGCCGTGTCCAGCTCGGTGGCGTCCACCGAACGCCTGCAGGCGCTGGGCATCAAGGTGTTTGACGCCACCGAAGTGGACGAGCTGGCGGTCTACATCGACGGCGCCGACGAGATCGACCATGCCGGCTACATGATCAAGGGCGGCGGGGCGGCGCTGACGCGCGAAAAAATCGTGGCGGCCCAGTCGCGCAAATTTGTCTGCATAGCGGACGAGTCCAAGCTGGTGCCAGTACTGGGCAACTTCCCGTTGCCTGTGGAGGTGATTCCCATGGCCGCGCAACGCATCACGCGCCAGTTTGCGGCCATGGGCGGTGTGGCTGCCCTGCGCCTCAAGGCCGGCGTGCCCCTGGTGACCGACAACGGCCAGCACATCCTCGATGTGACGGGTCTGAAGATTACCGATCCATTGGGTTTTGAGTCCCAGGTGAACCAGTGGCCGGGCGTGGTGACGGTGGGGGTGTTTGCCTTCCAGAAGGCCAGCGTCTGCCTGCTGGGTGCGCCGGGCGGCGTTAAAACAATGGTGTTTTAACGTGGCTTCCCGGCCACGCGAGGATCAGAACCGGATGCCGGCAGGGTTGCCGGATGCCGGTGCCTCTTGGGCCGGGGGCGCTGCGGGGCGTGCGGGTGCTGCGGCATTGTTGCTTGCGGCATTGGGCGCCGTGGTAACGGCGACCAGGGGTGTGGCCGGTGGTTGGCGATAGTTGGCGGGCAGCACCGAGGCGGCAGGATAACCTGCGGCATTGAGGAACTGAGTCCACTCGGAATCCGAAAAACCCTTGAGCTGCTGGCCGCCAATGGTTGCAAATGGCAGGGCGTTGTCACCGCTGATGCGCTGCAGCGCCTGGCTGTCTTCGGAAGTGATGACGGTTTTTTCCGCAAAAGGCACACCCCGGGTCGTCAACATGGAGCGGGCCGAAGCGCAAGGGCCGCAGTTCTCGCCCGTGTAAAGCGTGACGGGGTATTTTGAGGCGATCTGCCGCAGCTCAAAAGGCAGGGAAGTGCTGGCCGCGTTGCTGCCGCTGGCGTTAGCTGTGCCGGACGTCACTTTGGCATTGCTGGCGGGTGGCGGCGGCTGGTCGGAGAAGGTGATCTTGCCGTCCGACCCCACGATGCGGTAGACCTGCTGGGCCTGCGCGGCAGGTGCCAGCAAGCTGCCCGCGGCGAGGACCACAGCGCCGATTGCCAGAAACTTGATAACGATGGAGCTCATGTTTCTTTTTTCCAGTAGGTCGTTTGCTTTTGCGCTTGCTTTTGCTTTTGAGCCTTGTACCAACAGACGATGCATGCCGGGCGGGGTATTTTCAGGCCATGCCCTGATGGCGCATCAGCGCATCAATCGAGGGCTCCCGGCCCCTGAAGGCCTTGAAGGACTCCATGGCGGGGCGGCTGCCACCGGCCTCCAGGATGGCTTGCCGGTATTTTCTGCCGGTTTCGACCGTCACCGTGCTCCTGGATGCATCCTTGTCCGGGCTGCTTGCAATGGCCGTTTCCTCAAAGGCCGCATAGGCGTCGGCGGACAGGACTTCGGCCCATTTATAACTGTAATAGCCCGCAGCGTAACCGCCTGAAAAAATGTGACTGAACGTGTGCGCGGTGCGGCTGTAGGGCGGGGCCTGGATCACCGCGACTTCCTTGCGCACCTCATTGAGCAGCGCCATCAGGTCATCGGACGGCCTGTAGCTGGTGTGCAGCAGCATGTCGAACAGCGAGAATTCGACCTGCCGCAAGGTCTGCATGCCGCTCTGGAAGTTTTTGGCGGCCAGCATTTTTTCAAACAGGGCGCGCGGCAGCGGTTCGCCGCTGTCGACGTGGGCCGTCATGTGTTTGAGCACATCCCATTCCCAGCAGAAGTTTTCCATGAACTGGCTGGGCAACTCGACCGCATCCCATTCGACGCCGCTGATGCCGGAAACATCATGCTCATTGACCTGCGTCAGCATGTGGTGCAGGCCGTGGCCGAATTCATGGAACAAAGTGGTCACATCGTCATGTGTCAGCAGCGCGGGCTTGCCGCCCACGCCGTCGGCAAAATTGCAGACCAGGTGCGCCACCGGCGTTTGCAGTTGACCGGTGTCGGGGCGCAGCCAGCGGGCGCGCACATCGTCCATCCAGGCGCCGCCGCGCTTGCCGGTGCGGGCCGGCTGGTCGAGGTAAAACTGGCCGACCAGTTGGCCTGCGCGTTCTATACGGTAAAACTCCACACCGGGCTTCCAGACCGGCGCCGAGTCCTTGCGAATGGCGACTTCAAACAGCGTTTCAACAATCTTGAAAAGGCCGGCCAGCACCTTGGGCGCGGTGAAGTACTGTTTGACTTCCTGCTCGCTGAAGGCGTAACGCGCTTCCTTGAGCTTTTCACCGATATAGGCGTAGTCCCAGGGCTGGGCTTCCTTGAGGCCCATGTGCTCGGCGGCAAATGCGCGCAGGTCGGCCACGTCCTTTTCGGCGTAAGGCCTGGCGCGGCGCGCGAGGTCGCGCAGAAAGGCCACGACCTCTTCGGGTGACTTGGCCATTTTGGCCACAACGGATACTTCGCCGTAGTTCTTGTAGCCCAGCAATTGGGCTTCTTCCAGGCGCAAGGCCAGGATTTCTTGCATGACTGCGCTGTTGTCGAATCTGCTGAATTCCGCAGGCGACTGGTCGCTGGCACGGGTGCTGTAGGCCCGGTAAAGCGTTTCGCGCAGCGTGCTGCTGTCCGCAAACTGCATGACCGGCAGGTAGCTTGGCATTTTCAGCGTCAGTTTGTAGCCCTCCCGGCCTTCGGCCTGGGCCTGTTCTCGGGCCGTCTGTATGACGTCGGCGGGCACACCGGCAAGCTCGTCCTCTTTGGCGTACCAGGCAAAGGCGTCGGTTGCATCAAGCGCGTTTTCGCTGAATTTCTGGCTCAACTCGGCCAGGCGCTCCTGGATTTTGGCAAACCGCTCCTTGGCCGCGCCTGTCAGCTCGGCGCCCGAGAGAACAAAATTGCGGATTGCATTTTTGTGCGCCTGGCGTTGTTCGGTGTTCAGGGCCGACACATCAATCGCTTTGTATTTGGCGTAAAGCCGTTCGTCCGCGCCCAGCCGGGTCCAGAACTCGGTGACTTTGGGCAGGGCGGCGTTGTAGGCGGCGCGCAGTTCGGGCGTGTCGGCCACGCTGTTCAGGTGGCTGACGGCGCCCCAGGCGCGGCCAAGCTTTTCGGTAGCGACATCCAGCGTGCCGGCAATGGCGGCCCAGTTCGCCGGGAAATCCGCAGCCGTGACTTTCTCCAGTGCCGCGTCGGCTTCCAGAAGCAGCGCATCCATTGCCGGGTCAACATGCCCGGGCTGGATACGGTCGAACAGCGGGAGGTCGGAAAAGTCTAGGAGTGGATTGGTCATGACAGGTAGCTATGGCTGCTTGGCCGAATATAAAGAGCTGTGCCCGGCATGGCGCCGGACACAAATCAATCCTGGGATCTTTTCTTGACACTTTGCAGCCTGGGTTTTTTCGCGCGCTTGACTGTGCCGCCTGGCGTCAGGCGCTGGTTGCCGAGCACGCGCAGGACTTTCACCTCGGGCCGCTGGCCGTAGCGTGAGCTGTTTTTCAGGACCTTGACATCGCGCGGGCCGGCCATGCGGTCTTCGTTGGGTTTTTTCTCTTTTTCCGGCATGGGCCGCCAGAGCACCAGCAACTTGCCGATGTGCTGGATGGGGGCGGCGTTGAGCTCGTCGGCCAGGGTCTGGAAAATCACTTCGCGCCCCGCACGGTCGTCGGATTGCACCCGCACCTTGATGAGGCCATGCGCGTTGAGCGCGGCGTCGGTTTCTTTTTTGACGGCAGCGGTCAAGCCGTCCGAGCCTATCATCACCACGGCGTTGAGGTGATGCGCCTCGGCGCGGTGGTCTTTGCGCTGGGCGGGGGTAAGTTGTATTTGAGCCATGCCCCGATTATCGGTGAGTTGGGGCATGTGATGGGACAGAGGACAATCGGGGACATGAAAGCAAATACAAAGCCGGGCACCCCGCAGGGTACCCAGGCAGCAAGAAAGTCGGACGCCAAGGGCACCAAGGTCAACAAAGCGTGGCTGCATGACCACATCAACGACCCTTACGTCAAACTCGCCAAAAGAGAAGGTTACAGGGCGCGTGCGGCCTACAAACTCAAGGAAATCGACGAAAGCCTGGGGCTGATCCGGCCCGGCGACATCGTGGTGGACCTGGGCAGCACGCCCGGCGCCTGGAGCCAGTACGCCCGGCGCAAGCTCTCGCCCACGGGGGCGGCGGCGGGTGAGCTGAACGGCCGGATTGTGGCGCTGGACCTGCTGCCCATGGAGCCTATAGAAGGCGTGGTGTTCATCCAGGGGGACTTCAGGGAGCCCGAGGTGCTGAAAGTGCTGGAGCAGACCCTGACTGCGAATGCCGGCTCAAAAAAGGTCGATGTGGTGATTTCCGACATGGCGCCCAATTTGTCGGGCATAGAGTCCGCGGATGCGGCGCGTATCAGCGACCTGGTTGAACTGGCCGTGGATTTCTCGGTCCATCACATGAAAGCCGAAGGCGCGCTGGTCGTGAAACTCTTTCATGGCGGGGCCTACGACCCCATGGTCAAGCTTTTCAAGGACACCTTCAAGACGGTTAAACGCTTTAAACCCAAGGCTTCCCGGCCCGGTTCCTCGGAAACCTTTCTGGTGGGCATGGGCTTGAAAGCGCAGCCCGCAGTGGGGCCAGACGCCTCCTGAAATGCCAAAAATGGCCTAAACCCGCTTCAAACCAAGGGATGTAAGGTTTGGTTTATACGGTTTTGGCCCTTGAAAGGCCTAAAATCAGGCGCATGTGCCATCCCAGCAGCTTTGGGTTTTTACATCGGAGTCATCCTTGAACAATCAGTGGTTTTCGAAAATTGCAATCTGGCTGGTGATCGCCATGGTGCTGTTCACCGTTTTCAAGCAATTTGATACACGTGCCGGCGCGGGTGCCAGCTACCTGGGGTATTCCGATTTCCTCGAAGAGGTGCGTGGCAAACGCATCAAGACCGCGACCATCGCCGAAGGCCAGGGCGGCACCGAGATTGCGGCCACCACCACGGACGACCGCAAAATCCGCACCACGGCAACCTACCTGGACCGTGGCCTGGTCGGTGACCTGATTGCCAACGATGTGAAGTTTGACGTCAAGGCCCGTGAAGAAGGCTCGCTGCTCATGACTCTGCTGGTCAGCTGGGGCCCGATGCTGCTGCTGATTGGCGTCTGGGTTTATTTCATGCGGCAAATGCAGGGTGGCGGCAAGGGCGGGGCGTTCAGCTTCGGCAAGTCCAAGGCGCGCCTGCTCGATGAATCCACCAATCCCGTGACCTTCGCCGATGTGGCCGGCTGCGACGAGGCCAAGGAAGAAGTCAAGGAAGTCGTCGATTTCCTGAAAGACCCGCAAAAATTCCAGAAACTCGGCGGACGCATTCCGCGCGGCCTGCTGCTGGTCGGCCCTCCGGGCACCGGCAAGACCCTGCTGGCCAAAAGCATTGCCGGTGAAGCCAAGGTGCCGTTTTTCTCGATCTCGGGTTCCGACTTTGTCGAAATGTTTGTCGGCGTGGGCGCATCCCGCGTGCGCGACATGTTTGACAACGCCAAGAAAAACGCACCCTGCATCATCTTTATCGATGAAATCGACGCCGTTGGCCGCCAGCGCGGCGCCGGCCTGGGCGGTGGCAATGACGAACGCGAACAGACCCTGAACCAGATGCTGGTCGAGATGGACGGTTTTGAAACCAATGTCGGCGTGATCGTGGTGGCTGCCACCAACCGTCCCGACATCCTGGACGCCGCCTTGCTGCGCCCCGGCCGTTTTGACCGCCAGGTTTATGTCACGCTGCCCGACATTCGCGGCCGCGAGCAGATTCTGAACGTGCACATGCGCAAGGTCCCCCTCGGCCAGGACGTGAGCCCCGGCGTGATTGCCCGCGGCACGCCCGGCATGTCCGGCGCTGACCTGGCCAACCTGTGCAATGAAGCCGCCCTGATGGCTGCGCGCCGCAGCGCACGCACGGTGGAAATGCAGGACTTTGAAAAAGCCAAGGACAAGATACTCATGGGCCCCGAGCGCAAGAGCATGGTCATGCCCGAGGAAGAGCGCCGCAACACGGCCTACCATGAGTCAGGCCATGCACTGCTCGGCAAGATGTTGCCCAAGTGCGACCCGGTGCACAAGGTCACCATCATCCCGCGTGGCCGCGCACTCGGCGTGACCATGAGCCTGCCGGCGCAGGACCGCTACAGCTACGACCGTGAATACATGCTGAGCCAGATCAGCATGCTGTTTGGCGGCCGCATTGCCGAAGAGGTCTTCATGAACCAGATGACCACGGGCGCCAGCAACGACTTTGAGCGTGCCACGGCGCTGGCTAGAGACATGGTCACGCGTTACGGCATGACCGAGGCCCTGGGCCCCATGGTCTATGCCGAAAACGAAGGCGAAGTGTTTTTGGGCCGCTCGGTCACCAAGACCAACAACATGAGCGAGTCCACCCTGCAAAAGGTGGATGGCGAAGTGCGCCGTATCATCGACCAGCAGTACACCGTTGCGCGTACGCTGATCGAGGACAACAAGGACAAGATGCACGCCATGGCCAAGGCCCTGCTCGAATGGGAAACCATTGACGGCGAACAGCTCGACGACATCATTGCCGGCAAGGAACCGCGTCCGCCCAAGGACTGGACACCGCGCAACCCGTCGGTTGGCGGCAGCGGCGGCCCTGATGGCGGAACGCCGGCTGTCAGCACGGAAGCTGCGCCAACGGTGGCCTGACCCTCGGGTTAAGGCTGCGTTTGAATCCTGACAACCCGGGCTGGCCCCGGGTTTTTCTTTTCTCTCTGAGCATGACTGATTTTTCAGCGAACAGACCGTGATCTGGCAAACCTCCCGCTTTCAAGTAGACCTGAGCCGGCCGCAGGTGATGGGCATCGTCAACACGACGCCGGACTCGTTTTCGGACGGTGGCAAGTATTTCAGGCCGGAAGATGGTCTTTCCGCTGTTTTTGAGCATTGCGCGCAGCTGATCAAGGACGGTGCCGACATGCTGGATATAGGCGGCGAGTCAACCCGCCCGGGCGCGCCGCCCGTGCCGCTGGATGAAGAACTGGCACGCGTGCTGCCCGTGGTGCGGCATGCCGTCCAGCTTGGGGTTCCGGTATCCGTGGACACCTACAAACCCGAGGTCATGCAGGCGGTGTTGGACCTGGGCGCCGATATCATCAACGACATCTGGGCGTTGCGCCGTGCCGGTGCGCAGGCGGTGGTGGCCGGGCACCCGGCCTGCGGCATCTGCCTGATGCACATGCACCGCGAGCCGGTCACCATGCAGCATGCGCCCATGGCGGGTGACGTGGTGGCGCAGGTGCTGGCATTTTTGACCGACAGTGCCGCGCAGCTCGAAGCCCTGGGTGTGGACAGCCGGCGCATCGTGCTGGACTACGGCATAGGCTTTGGCAAAACGGTGGAACAGAATTTCTCCCTGCTGGCGCGTCAGCCTGAGCTGCTGGCGGCGGGTTACCCCTTGCTGGCCGGCTGGTCGCGCAAATCGTCGCTGGCCGCTGTGACCAGCAACTCGCTCGCCGCCGTGGCAACACTGGATGTGACGGAACGTTTGGTGCCCAGCGTTGCCGCCGCCTTGCTGGCCGTGGAGCGCGGCGCGCGCGTGGTGCGTGTGCATGACGTGCGTGAAACAGTGCAGGCCCTGAACGTCTGGGCTGCCGCCTCGGGCCATTCTGTACGGTAACGTACATCCTGGCCCATGGGGGCATCCTAAAATCCATGCCACTCCTATTACGACAACAAGCTGCTGAGAAATAAAAAATGACCAGAAAATACTTTGGCACCGACGGCATACGCGGCACCGTGGGCCAGGCGCCCATCACCCCGGACTTTGTGTTGCGCCTGGCGCATGCGGTGGGCCGCGTGCTCAAGCGTACGGAAGCCCGGCCGACAGTGTTGATAGGCAAGGACACACGCATCTCCGGCTATATGCTGGAAAGCGCGCTGGAGTCCGGCTTTAACTCCGCCGGTGTCGATGTGGTGCTGCTCGGGCCGCTGCCCACACCCGGCGTGGCCTACCTCACGCGGGCGCAGCGCGCCAGCCTGGGCGTGGTCATCAGCGCCAGCCACAACCCTTTCCCAGACAACGGCATCAAGTTCTTCAGCGCGCTGGGCAGCAAGCTCGATGACGACTGGGAACTGGCCGTCGAGGCCGCGCTGAACGATCCGCCGGTATGGGCCGACTCGGCCACCCTGGGCAAGACGCGCCGCCTGGACGACGCGGCAGGCCGCTACATAGAATTTTGCAAAAGCACTTTTGCCAATGACTTGACGCTCAAGGGTTTGAAGATTGTGGTCGATGGCGCGCATGGCGCGGCCTACCATATCGCACCCAAGGTGTTCCATGAACTTGGCGCGGAAGTCATTGCCATAGGCTGTGCGCCGGACGGCATGAACATCAATGATGGTGTGGGTGCGACCCATCCCAAGGCCCTGATTGAGGCCGTCAAAAAACACCAGGCCGACTACGGCATTGCGCTCGATGGTGACGCTGACCGGTTGCAACTGGTCGATGCCGATGGCCGGCTGTTCAACGGCGACGAGGTGCTGTACCTGATGGTCAGCGAGCGCCTGGCGCGCGGCGAGAAGGTTCCCGGCACCGTGGGTACGCTGATGACCAACATGGCCGTGGAAGTGGCCCTGCAACGCAAGGGCGTTGAGTTTGTACGCGCCAAGGTCGGCGACCGTTATGTGCTGGAAGAGCTTGAAAAGCGCGGCTGGCTGCTCGGCGGAGAGGGCTCCGGCCATTTGCTGGCGCTGGACAAACACACCACGGGCGATGGCCTGATCAGCGCGCTGCAGGTGCTGCAGGCCTGCGTGCGCAGCGGCAAAACCATTGCTCAACTGCTTGGCGATGTGGTGCTGTTTCCGCAGACGCTGGTCAACGTGCGGCTCAAACCCGGCCAGGACTGGAAAAGCAGCGAAAAGCTGGCGCTTGAAACGAAGGCCGTCGAGACCGAACTCGGCGACACCGGCCGCGTGCTGATTCGTGCAAGCGGCACCGAGCCCTTGCTGCGCGTGATGGTCGAGGCGCGTGATGCGCAGCAGGCGCAGGCCTGCGCTGAGCGGGTCGCGGATACGGTACGCATCTAACCCGCAATGGGCGCTATTTCGCTATATTTTTGATAGCTGGCTGCGCCCGCTGGACGGCGGCCAAGGCCATATTTGGCACTTGAAAGCCGGTAAAAACCGGATATCAGGCCTTCCGGGCCTGATCCAGCAGGGCGGCAACTTCCGCGCGCAGCGGAATGCCTTCAATCGCACCGTGCCGGGTCACTGACAGCGCCGCCGCCGCGTTGGCCCACTGCATGGCAGCCACCAGTGATTTGCCACGAGCAAGGCTTGCAGCCAGCGTGCCGGTGAAGGTGTCGCCAGCACCTATGCTGTCGAGCACCGCCATGGCGCGGCCTGCCACTTCAACCGGCGATTGGCCGGCCTGGTAGAGCCGGCAGCCGGCAGCGCCCAGTGTGACCAGCACGGCGCGGGTGCCGCGTACCAGAAGCTGCCTGGCCGCGTTGTCTATTGAATCGGCATGCGCCGGGTCGGCCAGCTGGTACAGCTCGCTCTCGTTGGGTGTGAGCACATCAACCAGCGCCAGCAACTCTTCGGGCAGCGGACGGGCGGGTGCGGGGTTCAAAATGGTGATGGCGCCGGCCGCGCGAGCCAGGCGGAAAGCTTCCAGCGTGGCTTCAAGCGGCACTTCGCAGGACGCCATGACGACGCGGCAGTTCTGCAGCAACTGGCGGGCTGCCTGCGCATGCCGCGCACCCAGCCCGGCACCGGCGCCGGGATAAACCGCAATGCTGTTGTCGCCGTCGTCATAAACCAGAATCTGCGCCACGCCGCTGCGCTCGCCCGCCGCGCGCTCAACCTGGGCGCTGGAGATGCCTTCAGTGCGCCACAGCTCCAGGCCCATGCGCCCGAAGTCGTCGTCGCCAATGCGTGCCACCAGCGCCACGCGCGCACCCTGGCGCGCCGCCGCGACTGCGGCATTGCTGCCCTTGCCGCCCGGGCTGATGCTGAACGCGCTGGCCATCAGGGTTTCACCGCGCGCGATGGGGCGTGCGACATGTGAGATCAGGTCGGCATTCCAGCTGGCAATGCAGACCACTTCAGCCGATGCGTCCTGGCTGGCCATTTATTTGCCTACGTAGCCCATGGTTTGCGGCAGCCACAACACGATTTGCGGAAAGAAAGTCATGGCCAGCAGCAGGAGCAGCAGCATGACCAGAAACGGCCAGCCTTCCTTCATCATTTCGCCTATGGGAATACCGGTCAGCGCCTTGGTCACAAACAGCAGCATGCCAAAGGGCGGGTGGATCAGGCCAATCATCATGTTGAGCACCACCAGCACGCCAAAGTGCACCAGGTCCACGCCCAGCAGCTTGGCGGCCGGCAGCAGCATGGGCACAAACACCAGCAGCAGCACCGACACATCGAGGAAGCAGCCCAGCACCAGGAACATCACATTGACCAGCAGCAGGAACTTGATCTGCGACAGGTGCATGCTGTCCACCCACATGGCCATGGCCTGCGGCACACCCTCGGCGGTGAAGGCGTAGTTGAGCATGAAGGAGCCCGCGAGGATCAGCGTGATCACGGCGCTGCCGCGGGTGGACTCCATCACCACGCCCCAGAAGCTGCGCCAGGTCAGGGCGCGAAACACCAGCGCCGCCAGGATCAGCGCATGCAGCGCGGCCACCGCGGCGGCCTCGGTCGGTGTAAAGATGCCCGAATAAATGCCGCCCAGCAGCACGATGGGCATGGACAGCGGCAGGGCGCCGCGAAACACCAGGCCGGCCCATTCCGAGCGCGGTACCGGGTCGTCGCGCGGCATGTCGCGCTTGACCGCGATGACGTGCACCACGCCCATCATCAGCGCGGCCATCAGGAAGCCGGGCACCACGCCGCCCAGAAACAGCGCACCCACCGATGCGCCCGAGACCAGCGCGTAAATCACCATGGGAATCGACGGTGGAATGATGGGCCCCAGCGTGGCGCTGGCCACCACCACGGCGCCGGCAAAACCGCGCGAATATTCGGGCTTCTTGAGCATCTGGCGAATCGTGACCAGGCCGGGGCCGGCCGCGTCGGCAATGGCGCTGCCGCTCATGCCCGAAAAAATCACGCTGACCAGGATGTCCACTTGCGCCAGGCCGCCGCGCATGCGGCCGACCAGGATGCGGCAGAAGTCAAAAATCCGTTCGCTGACCGTGCCGGCATTCATGATGTTGGCGGCAAAAACAAACAGCGGCACGGCCAGCAGCACGTAGCTGTTGTACAGCCCGTTGCCTATCTGCTCGGCCACCAGGCCCACATCCTGGTGCTTGACCATCAGGTAGGCAATGCCCGAGGCGATCATCGAAAAGCCTATGGGCATGCGCAGCAGCATGCCGGCCACCAGTACCAGCACCAGTACCCAGATACCCGTGGTCATATGCGCAGCTCCGCTTCCAGGCCGATACCGCGAACGGCGTTCCAGATCGACCAGGCCGAGCGGACCACCAGCGCAGCCAGCAAGAGCACAAAGGGCATGAACACCCACATGAAGGGAACGCCCAGCACGGGTGTGCCTTCGCGGGCCATGAAGTGAACATAGTCCCAGCAGCCGGGAATGCCGCACAGCGCCAGCCCGCCCACCAGCAGGTTGCCGGCAATCGCCATGCCTTGCCGGGCGCGTTGGGGCACGCTGTTCCAGAGCAGGTCAAACACCACATGCTCGCGTTCGGGCACGACCACGGCAGCGCCCCACAGGATGACCCAGACATACAGGATCACCGCGGCCTCGTCGGTCCAGGCGATGGGCTTGTTGAAGGCAAAGCGCGCGGTGACCTGGATCACGAACACGATGAACAGGGTCAGGAAGAGTCCGCCGCCAATGATGTTGGCGGCTTTTTGGGGCCAGCTTTTCATGCTCGGTCCGGCTTATTTCGTGGTGTTGATGCGCTCAAGCAGGCCCTTGGGCCAGACCTTGGCATAGTCGGAGTTCAGGTAAGTCGCCTGCACCGTCTTGCGGAAGGCGTCCACGTCAGGTGTTGTGACCTGCAGGCCTTCTTTCTTGAAGAAGTCCACCAGTTGCGCTTCTTCCTTGATGCGGTTCTCGTTGTTGTAGGCCGATGCGGCGCTGGCGGCGGCCTTGACCTTTTGTTTTTGCGCGGCGCTCATGGCGTTCCAGGCCTTGTTGGAGATCGCAATGAAGATGCCGTCCACCAGGTGGCTGGTCAGCACGATCTGTTTGGTCACCTCATAAAACTTTGCGGCGCGCACCGAGGGCAGCGGGTTGTCCTGGCCGTCTATGGTGCCGGTTTTCAGGCCCAGGTAGACCTCGCCGAAAGCCAGCGGCGTGGGCGTGGCGCCCAGCGCTTCGCCGAGGAACAGCCATTCCTTGGAACCGGGCATGCGCAGTTTCACGCCCTTGAGGTCGGCGGGTGTTTTGACGTTGCGCGCTTCACGCAGGTTGATCTGCCGGGTGCCCAGGTAAACGGTGGACAGCGGCGTCACATCCATTTTTTCAGAGACGGTCTTGAACATCTCCGTGCCTATGGGGCCGTTGAAGACTTTTTGCTGGTGTTCCGGGTCGCGCACGATGTAGCCGGCGGTGAAGATCGAAAACTCCGGCATCAGCTTGGCAATGTCGAAGGCCGAGATGGACGACAGCTCCAGGTTGCCGCGCGCCATGGCGGCCGGCTCTGTGCCCTGCTTGAACAGCGATGCATTCAGGTTGATCTGCACATCGAACTCGCCGGGCGCGCTTTTTTCCAGCGAGTCCTTGAACACCGTCCACATCTTGGCGTGCCAGTCGTCAGGCACGGCCGGCGTTGAAACGCGCAACAGCACCTTGTTTTGCGCCTGTGCGGCGGGCAGCATGGCGCCTGCGAGGGCTATTGCGGAAGCGGTGGCCAGCAGAGTGCGGCGAAGCAGGGGGGGGAATTTCATGTTGTCTCCTTATTTATGGTCAATCAGTTGGCAAGCCTGCCGGGCAGTTTGTCCGGCCATGGCTTAGTCGGATTTTGTATCAATCCCGAAGGCCTGGATGGCTTTTTCCAGTGCCTTGAATTCGGTAGGCGCCAGCGCCACCAGCGGCGCACGCACGCGCAGCCAGGCCTGGTCGCCACTCAGGATGGCCATGATGCCCTTGAGCGCCGGCATCAGGGAATAGCCTTCGAGCAGGCCAAGCAGCTTGATGATGCGTTCGCGTTCACCGGGCGTGGCGGGCGCATCGGGCTGCGTCACCAGGCGCCCAACCAGACGCGGCATGAAATTGGCCAGGCCGCTGATGGCGCCGGTGCTGCCGCGCCTGCCCATTTCCGGCAGGTCGGGTTCAAAACCGACATACACCGTCATGTTCAGCGCCGTGTCTTTCATGAAGGCGTCTGCCAGGCCCACCGAATGCGCGGTGTTGCAGGCGCTGTCCTTGATGCCGAGTATGGTGCCGGGGTAGAGTTTCTTCAGCGTGGCGATCACATGCTGCGACAGGCCGACACCCGAGACTTGCGGTATGTGGTACAGGTAAAGCCTGAGGTTTTTGTCGGCCACGCCGTCAACCACATAACGGTAGCTGTCGATGATGCCCTGGTCGGACACGCCCTTGAGGAAAAAAGGCGGCAGCATCAGGCAGCCGTGCACACCGGCGTTCACCGCATGGCGCGTGAGCTCCAGGGTTTCGGGCAGGGCGGCGCAACTGGTGGACACCATGATTTGCGCGGCCGGGATGCCGTTTTTTATCAGTTGCTCAATCGCTTCCTTGCGCTCGGCCATCGAAAACGAAGGGCCCTCGCCGGTGGTGCCGAAAGGGGTGACGCCGGGGCAGCCGCTGGCGATCAGTGCTTTGCAGTGCGCGGCAAATTTGATGTGGTCAATGCCCAGGTCTGCTTTGAGCGGGGTCAGCAGGGCAGGCCAGATGCCGCTAAATGCCTGGGGCTTGGCGGCGGGGTTGGCTTGATGCGGCGAAACGGTCATCCAGGGTTCTCCAAAGACCACGGCATTTCAGGCCGCGGCAGTCCAAGCACGCGACGGTGCGCGCTTTCGATGTGGTGGCCCAGGCGCTCGACGACGGCGGGTGCGTCGCGGCGCTTGAGGGCCTCTATAAACCAGAGGTGCTCTTCCATTGCGGGAATCAGCACGTCGGCGGAAAGCGTCGAGCCTTCGAGCTTGATGAGGCGCACGCGCAGGCTGTTGATGCGGTAGACCTCGGAGATCAGCTCGTTGCCCAGCGCATCTATCATCATGTCGTGCAGGCCCCAGTCCACCGTGGTGGCGTCCTTGAGCAGGTCGTGGTCAATGGTGCTTTTGCGGGCACGCCGCACGATGTTCAGGTGTGCCTGCTCGATGGCGGCCAGGTCGCTGTCGGTGACGGTGGTCACAAAACGGCTGGCGGCCTCGCGCTCAAGCAGCCGGCGCAGCTGGAAGGCGTTGTTGATGAGCTTGAGGTCCACATGGGCCACCTGCAGGCCGCGTTGCGGCACGGTCTTGAGCAGGCCCTCGGCTTCCAGGCGCGGTATCAACTCGCGCACGGCGCCCAGCGGCATGCCCAGCAACTGCATCAGTTCGCGCTGCGAGATGAACTGGCCGGGCCGGATATTGGCGTCGACGATTTGCTGCTGAAAGCTCTCATAAGCCTGCGCGCGCAGGCTGGTCGGGGCAGGGTGGGCGGCGCTGTTCATGGCGGCCATCAATCGTCGCTGGCAAGGACGCCCTTGCGCAGCAGGATGTTGCCGTACTTGCGCTGCTCGCCGGTGCGCAGGATCACAAAGGCCGACTGCGCACGCGCGTAAAAATCAAAACGCTCAAGCGCAACGGCCGGGCGCTCACCGGCCCGCTTGAGGCTTGATGCAAACTCGGCCACGGGTTGCGGAACGGCGGTGGCATCGCCCACCACCTGCATGGTCCAGGCGGCATCGGGCACAAAATTGTCCAGCGGCAAAACCTGCAACACGGCCTCCAGGGCCTGGGCTGCCGTGGTGCCGGCCAGTTGCACCAACCGGGCACCGCCTTGCTGCGCCATGCGGGCCGCCGGGAAATTGGCGTCCACAATGACCACATCATCACCATGGCCCATGCTGGCCAGTGCGTGCAGGGCATCGGGTGTCAGCAGTGGCGGGATATTCTTGAGCATGAAAAAAACAGTGGCGTTTCTTGGGTGTGTGCCGGAAGCCCTGCGAATGCAGTGCGGGGTTTCCCCTGTGGTAATGACTAACATGTTAGTTATAGCATTGGTAAACTTTTATCGGGATTTACCCTGAAATGACAAACATCTTTCCTCCCTGTGCAGGAAGTGGCTTACGGCTGGGCCTGGGCGGCGCGCCGCTGGGCAACCTGTTTGCCGCCATCAGCGACGAAGAGGCCAAGGTGCTGGTGGATGCAGCCTGGGCCGGCGGTTGCCGCAGCTTTGATACGGCGCCGCATTACGGCCATGGCCGCTCGGAGCAGCGGCTGGGGAATGCGCTGCGCAGCCATTCACGCGATGCGTTTGTCCTGTCCAGCAAAGTCGGCCGCCTGCTGACGCCCGATGCCACGGCGCCTCGCGCCCAGCACGGTTATGTCGATATCCTGCCTTTCCGGCAGGACTGGGATTTCAGCGCTTCAGGAGCGCGCCGCAGCGTGGAGGACAGCCTGCAGCGCCTGGGCCTGGCGCGGCTGGACGTGGTGTATGTGCACGACCCCGATGTGCTGACGCATGGCGCGCGCGCACCTGCCGTGCTGCGCCAGGTGATCGATGAAACCCTGCCGGCGCTGCAGCAGATGAAACGCGAAGGGCTGGTAGGCGCGATCGGCCTGGGCACCAACGAGGTGGACGTGGTGCTGCAGGTCTTGCGTGAGGCTGACCTGGATGTGCTGATGCTGGCCGGCCGCTACAGCCTGCTGGACCACAGTGCGTTGCCCGAGTTGCTGCCGCAATGTCTGGCGCGCGGCGTGCGCATCGCCCTGGGCGGCGTGTTCAACTCGGGCATTCTCGCTATCGGTACGCGCCGGGGTGGGGCGACCTTCAACTACGCGCCGGCCGCGCGGGAATGGGTGGAACGCACTGCGCAGATTGAAGCCGTGTGCGAGACCCGCGGTGTGCCGCTGCGTGCGGCGGCGCTGCAATTTCCGCTGGCGCATCCGGCGGTGGAGATCGTGATGCTGGGCGCGCGCAATGCCGCCGAGTGGGACGATGCGCAGGCTATGCTGCAGCACCCGATTGCGTCGCAATTTTGGGAATCGTTGCGCGCACAGGGCTTGCTGCCCGCCGGAGCGCCCACACCATGAGCATAGACGCACACTTTCATTGCTGGCAGCTGGCGCGCGGCGACTACGGCTGGTTAACTCCCGCGCTGGCGCCGATTTACCACGACGTGACCGTGCACGACTGGCAAGCGCAGTCGGCACCGCACGGCGTGACCGGCGGCGTGCTGGTGCAGGCCGCGCCCACGGAAGCTGAAACCCATTTTTTGTTGGAGCAGGCCGATGCCCATCCGCATGTTCTGGGCGTCGTGGGCTGGGCGGATTTGCTCGCTGTTGATGCACCGGCCCGCATTGAAGCGCTGGCGCGCCACTCGCGCCTCAAGGGCTTGCGGCCCATGCTGCAGGATATTGCCGATGCCGAATGGATATTGCAGCCGGCGCTGGCGCCTGCATTGCACGCCATGTCGGCTTGCGGCCTGGTGTTTGACGCCCTGGTCAAGCCAATCCACCTGCCGCACATGCTGACGCTGGCCGGGCGTTATCCCGATTTGCGCATGGTGATTGACCACGCGGCCAAACCCGACATAGCAAGGGGCGAATGGCAACCCTGGGCGGACGGTATGGCGCGGCTGGCGCTGGATACACAGGCCATGTGCAAACTCTCGGGTTTGATGACCGAGGCGGGGCCTGCGCCGGTACGGGGCGCCGTGACGCGATGGGGCGAGCATGTGCTGGCCTGCTTTGGTGCGCATCGCGTGGTGTGGGGCAGTGACTGGCCGGTGCTGGAGCTTGCCGGCAGCTACAGCCAGTGGCATGCTGAAGCGCAGTTGTTGCTGGCCGGTTTGAGCGCCCTGGAGCAGGCCGCGGTGATGGGTGAGAATGCGGTACGGCTCTACGGGCTTGATCGACTCCAGGATCATGCGGGTGCCTCCTAGACCCCGCCATGGGGCATGCGCAATTTTTGCAAAATGGCTGACGCCTGATTGAGCTTATGAAACCACTCCCCTTATTTCTCACGCACTGCATGTTTGCCGCTGCGGCCCTGATGCTGTCCGGCGCGGCCCTGGCAGCTGACGATGCGGCAGATGGCAAGCAGTCGGTGGCCTATAAATTCACCACCGGCCTGTACCAGCTCTCGGGTGGTGGCCTGCCTGCCGGTCCGGGGCTGGATGTGAACCTGCGCGCCACGGCGGGTTTTGGCAATGCCTGGGTCGGCTGGTTCCGTTCGCCGGTGCAGGCGGTGACGCAAACGCGTGCCGGCTGGGACGACACGGTCAAGCTGGGGACTGTGCGTTTTATTCCTTCGCTGCAGGTCGCTTCGGGCGGTTTTTGGGGCGGTAGCGCGGCGCTGGAAACCGGTACGACCTGGTTTGCCGGGGTTGGCGTGGGGCGCACCAACCTGCGCAATTACGTCAACCTCAATTTCGACCCCAACGACGCGTGGATGCTCTCAGGCGGCTACCGCTGGAGCGAGAGCCGGTCGCTGGCGCTGCAGGTGGTGCGCGACAACCGGCTCAACCCCGACCAGCAGCATGTGCATCTGGTGTACCGCACGGCGCTCAGGGACGAGCAGCGGCTGACGCTGGACCTGCTGTCAAAGAAAGGGCTGGTGGCGGGCGCGCCGATTCAGCGCCTGGGCTTTTCGGTGGCTTACGACTGGCCGCGCTTTTTTGTGCGCGTGGCCTGGGACCCGCAGGTCAACTTCACCACGCAGGACATGCTGCGCCTGTCGGTCGGTACGCGCTTTTAGCCTTGTGTCTAGCCTGGGCCAGTTACCGGCCTGGTGCGGCCCAGCGCCCCGTCCAGCCACAGACCCAGCGCTGCGCCCAGTGTTTGCGCGACCACAAACCCGGCCGCGCTGGCTGGCGCAATGCCGGAAAAACTCTCTGAAAGCATGCGGCCCAGCACGGCAGCCGGATTGGCAAACGAGGTGCTCGCGGTAAACCAGTAAGCCGCCCCGATGTAACAGGCCACCAGCGCGGCGGCCTTGTCTGCCGGCGCGCGCCGCACAACCACGATCAGCCCCGCAGTGGCAATGGCTTCCGCCAGCCACTGGCCCCAGCCGGTGCGCAGCTTGCTGCTCAGTTGCAGCACCGGCAGCTCAAACATGGCGTTGGCCAGCCAGGCACCGGCGACTGCGCCCAGCAGCTGGAATGCTATAAAAAGCATAGCTGGCTGCACCCGTCCTGCGCTGGCCAGGGGCTTGTTTTGTTTGGAAAAGAAGGCCGTGAGCGTTACCAGGGGATTGAAATGCGCGCCGCTGACCGGGCCCAGAATTTCAATCAAAACGTAAAGCGCAAACACCGTCGCCAGTGTGTTGGCGAGCAGGGCCACGCCGTTGTTGCCGCCGCTCAGGCGCTCGGCCATGATGCCCGAGCCGATCACGGCGCAAAGCAGGGCGGCCGTGCCGATAAATTCCGCGCCGAGTTGCTGCCGCAGTGTTGGGCTGGACGTACGGCTTTCAACTGCCGCCGAAGACGCGCTCATGCGCCGGCCACGCAGGCTGTGCCGGCGCTGATCTCGCAAGTCCCGCCTTCACAGCAATACTCTGTCAGGTAGCCCAGCAACGCGTTCATGTGCGCAAAGCTGGCGCGGTAAATCAGGTTGCGGCCGCGCGCTTCGCTGCTGACCAGGCCGGAATGGGCCAGCTCTTTCAAATGAAAAGACAGCGCGCTTGGGGCAACGCCCAGTTGCTCGGCCATGGCGCCCGGTGTCAGCCCGTCCGGCCCCGCCACCACCAGGGCACGGAAAGCCCGCAAACGCTGCGCCTGTGCCAGCGCCGCCAGGGCCTTGACGGCGGCGTTTTCGTCCAGGCCTGGGACGGGGGAAGGTGACATCGCTTTCATGATTCAAATATAATTGAATTATCAAAGTGAATCAAGATTCTGTTCAAGACTTTCAGGTTTTCCCGTCACCCAAGGAGCAAGACATGTCCGGCATCACCATCTACCACAACCCCAAATGCGGCACCTCGCGCAATGTGCTTGCGCTGATACGCAACACCGGCGTCGAGCCCGAAATCATTGAATACCTGAAAACGCCGCCCACGCGGGAGAAGCTGCAGGAGCTGGTCGCCCAGATGGCGGTGCCGGTGCAAGAGGTAATCCGGCAAAAGGAGGCTGTCTACAAGGAACTCGGTCTGGACGGTCCCATGCTGACTGACGAGGCCTTGATAGACGCCATGCTGGCGCACCCGATTTTGATCAACCGGCCCATCGTGGTCACGCCGCTGGCCACGCGCCTGTGCCGCCCTTCGGAGTCGGTGCTGGACATCCTGCCGCTGCCGCAGCGCGGCGCGTTTGCCAAGGAAGACGGCGAGCAACTCATCAATGAGCGGGGTGAGCGCATTGCCGGGAACTGAGCCAGGCGCAGTCATTGCGGCCGATGTGCCGAATATCGAGCCAGCCCTGTTCACGCCGCCGTCTGCGGGGCTGCGGTCCCGGCCGGCTGCGACGCATGCACCGCGCATCCTGCTACTCTACGGTTCGGTGCGCGAGCGTTCCTACAGCCGCCTGGCCAGCGAAGAGGCCGCGCGCCTGCTGCAGGCCATGGGCGCGGAGACAAAAACCTTTGATCCCAGCGGCCTGCCTTTGCCCGACGATGCGCCCGAGTCGCATCCCAAGGTGCAGGAATTGCGGCAGCTCGCCGAATGGTCCGAAGCCATGGTCTGGTGCTCACCCGAGCGTCACGGCGCCATGACCGGCATCATGAAATCGCAGATCGACTGGATACCGCTCTCCAGCGGCGCAGTCCGGCCCACCCAGGGTAAAACGCTGGCGGTGATGCAGGTCTCGGGCGGCTCGCAGTCCTTCAACGCCGTGAACCAGATGCGCGTACTGGGCCGCTGGATGCGCATGCTGACCATTCCTAACCAGTCCTCGATTGCCAAGGCCTTCCTGGAGTTTGACGAGGCCGGGCGCATGAAACCCTCGGCCTACTACGACCGCGTGGTGGACGTGATGGAGGAACTGATGAAGTTCACCCTGCTCACGCGCGATGCCTCGCCCTGGCTGACGGACCGCTACAGCGAGCGCAAGGAAAGCGCCGAGGCGCTGTCCAAACGGGTGAACCAGCGCGCCTTGTAGCCCGCCAGATAAACCGGCGCGGTCGCAGCCCGCATGAATCGTCCAATCGCTTAAAAACAGCCGCTTTTAAGCATCCAATCGCCTGATTAGCTAGCTGCCTCAGACATCGTCATCCCGGCCTTGAGGAGCCTGCCCCGGACTCCGATCCGGGGGGATCCATGCCTGCTGCGGCGCTTGCAAGGATCCGGGTTCATGGATTGCGGCTCAAGGCCGCAATGACCATCTACCGTCTGAGGCTGGTAGCTTATCAGGTCAAATCGGCCAGTAGCTCAATGGCTACCTGTGCAATCAGCTATTGTTTTTATAGCGTTCAATGCGACTCCGGCCAGCAAAGCGCCGTCCAGCCATGTCACACAACTGCCACTGAACTGACATGAGCGCGTCACCCCCGGATTCCAGAATCCTTGCTAATGGCAAACACAAGGGGACTGCAGTGGGACACGAATTAAAACAAGCGGCTGGACAAGGCGCGCATGAACAGCCGGCCAGCCGCAGCCTGAGCGCCGGCATCCATGACTTCAACCAGCAGTGCCTGCGCATTTTGCGTTGTACAGCCATGGCCATGGCCAACAGCCCCGGTGGTTTGCGCTTCAAGGCGGGTACCCGGCCCTGGCTGGAAGGTCTGGCGGGCGGCGGGCAGGCTCAGGCGGGTCTGCCGACCGCAAGTGATTAAGCCTTCAGTCCATCAGCCCCGCCATCGGGGCTTTTTTACAGCGCAAGCAGCTGGAGCCGGAGCCGACGGATAGACAGACAGGAATTCAGAAGTTTTTCAAGACACCAGAAAACAAGGAGTTAGCCATGAAAGAACTGCCCAATCCAACCTTTGCATTGTCGCCAGTGACCATGCCACGGGGGTCGCTTTGTCAAAGCGGTCATGCTGTCATTCCCGCCGCTGTTCAAAGGCCTGCCGTGGGCAAAATCACGGTCAGCTGGGCCAGGCACCAGGACGAGGTCCGGCAGGCGCAGCGCCTGAGGTACCAGGTCTTCGCGCTGGAGATGGGCGCCCGGCTGCCCAATACCCTGGCCGGCCACGACATAGACCTGTTCGACGACTATTGCGAGCACCTGCTGGTGCGCGACGAGGCCAGCAATGAAGTCATAGGCACCTACCGCGTGCTGACGCCGACGCAGGCCAAACGCGCTGGCAGCACCTACAGCGACACCGAGTTTGACCTGACCCGTCTGCGTTCCCTGCGCGCGCGCATGGTCGAGCTGGGCCGCAGCTGCGTGCACGAAGACCACCGGCACGGCGGCGTGATCCTGGCGCTGTGGGGCGCTCTGGCCGAATTCATGGCACGCAACCAGCTTGACACCATGATTGGCTGCGCCAGCATTCCGATGCAGCACAACGGTGTGTCCAGTGGCCACGCCGCCGCCAGCATCTGGCGCCAGCTGCGGCAAACCCATCTGGCGCCCATCGAATACCGTGTCACGCCGCGCCTGGCCCTGCCGGTGGAGCAGCTCGACGACTCGCTGGACGTGGAGCCGCCCGCGCTGATTCGCGGTTACCTGCGCCTGGGTGCCAGAGTGCTGGGCGCGCCCGCCTGGGACCCCGACTTCAACTCGGCCGACCTGCCCATGATGATGCGCATTGCCGATCTGCCGCCGCGCTACCTCAAGCATTTCACGGCCAAACCAGCGGAGGTCTGATGCGAAACATGTTTGACGCCATGGGGTCGCTGGGCAATGGCTCGGGCAATGGTTTTTTGCCCGAAGAGGGGCGCGATCATGACGGCGACGATGATGCGCTGCGCAAGCGCTACCGCACGATCTTCATTTCCGACCTGCACCTGGGCACGCCCGGCTGCCAGGCGGCGGCCCTGCTCGACTTCCTGAAGGCCCATCCCAGCGACAACCTTTATCTGGTGGGCGACATCGTGGACGGTTGGCAGCTGCGCCGCCGCTGGTACTGGCCGCAATCGCACAACGATGTGGTGCAAAAGCTGCTCAGGCGCGCGCGCAAGGGCTGCCGCGTTATTTATGTGCCGGGCAACCATGATGAGTTTGCGCGTGAATTTATTGGCAACCAGTTCGGCGGCATCGAAGTCATTGATGAAGCCGTCCACACCACCGCCGACGGCCGCCAGTTGTGGATCATCCACGGCGACTACTTCGATGCCGTGGTGCAGTGCGCCAAATGGCTTGCCTATGTGGGCGACAACCTGTATGAATTCACACTCAAACTTAACCGCTACCTCAACGGCCTGCGCGCCCGCCTGGGCCTGCCTTACTGGTCTTTGTCGGCCTACCTGAAGCAAAAGGTCAAGAGCGCGCTGAACTACGTGACCGACTTTGAGGTGGCGGTTGCCAACGAGGCACGCCGCCGCGGCCACCAGGGCGTGGTCTGCGGCCATATCCACCGCGCCGAAATGCGTGACATCAACGGTGTCCTGTACTGCAACGATGGTGACTGGGTGGAAAGCCGCACCGCGCTGGTTGAAAATTTTGACGGTTCGCTGGAGCTGGTCCACTGGGCGCCGGCCCACGAAACCCAGGGCCGGGGTCACCAGGCCTCGACCGTCACTGCATAGGACCACAAGCACATGAAAATTGCATTGATTACCGACGCCTGGTTACCCCAGGTCAACGGCGTGGTCACCACGCTGGTTGAGCTGGTGCGGGAACTGGAGCAACTCGGGCATGCTGTTGAAGTGATCCACCCGGGGCTTTTCAGGACCCGGCCTTGCCCAGGTTACGCCGGCATTGACCTGGCGGTTGCGCCCAAACGCCTGCTCACTGAAAAGCTCGACGCTTTCCAGCCCGAGGCGATCCATGTCGCCACCGAAGGCCCGTTGGGCTGGGCTGCGCGCGGCTACTGCATCAAACGCGGTTTGAGCTTCACAACGGCATTTCATACCAAGTTCCCCGAGATACTGCATGCCGCGCTCAGGGTTCCGCTGTCCTGGGGTTATGCGCTGTTCCGGCACTTTCACAAACCGTCTTCCGGCGTGATGGTGCCGACCAACGGCGTGCTGCGCATGCTGGAGCAACGCGGCTTTCGCAATCTGCGCAGCTGGACGCACGGTGTGGACACGGCGTTGTTTACCTACCAGCCGGAGCCGCGTCTTTATCCGCCCATGGGCACGCTGGCACGGCCGGTGTCGCTGTTTGTGGGGCGCGTGTCCTACGAGAAAAACATAGACGCCTTCCTGAAGCTGGACATTCCGGGTACCAAGGTGGTTTGCGGGGTGGGGCCGCTGGAAGCCTCCCTCAAGGAGCGTTACCCGCAGGTGCGCTGGATGGGCGTCATGCCCCGGGATGAGCTGGCAAAGGTGTATGCGGCGGCGGACGTGTTTGTGTTTCCCAGCCGCTCTGAAACCTTTGGCCTGGTGATGCTTGAAGCCATGGCAACCGGCACGCCGGTGGCGGCCTATCCGGTCGATGGGCCGCTGGAAGTGCTGGGCAAAGGTGATGGAAGCTGTCACGGCGGTGTCATGGAGGCTGATTTGCAACAGGCCTGTTACAGCGCGCTGGCCGTGCCGCGCCATCAAGCCCGCCAGCGTGCCCTGGACTTCAGCTGGGCGCACGCCGCGCAGCTGTTTGAAAGCTATCTTGTAGCGGCAAAAAGGGGCATTGCTTGCAAGCCGTCGAATGCGGGTGCAGTATCAGTCGAAAGTACTGTCACACCTTTGTCATCAAACCGGTAAACACTTGTATTACCTTTTGATGACAAAGTGCCCCATTGTTGATGCCTCATTCGCCCCATTCCCGTGTTTTGCCGGTCCTGTCCGCCTCGTCACATACACCTGCGCAGCCGGTGCAGTTCCTGGACCGCGACCACAGCATCCTTGCCTTTAATGAGCGGGTGCTGGACTGGGCCAAACGCCCCGATGTGCCGTTGCTGGAGCGTTTGCGGTACCTGTGCATTGTGTCGTCCAACCTGGACGAGTTTTTTGAGGTCCGAACTGCGCCGCATCTCACGGCCGCCCAGGCCAATGATTCGAAAAGCCTTTATTCGGTCGAGTCGTTCGGGGCCTTGTCAGCTGCCGCGCACGACATGGTGGCGCGCCAGTATTCGCTCTATAACGACGACTTGTTGCCGGCTTTCGAGCGGGAGGGCATACGTATCGTCTCGCACGGTGAGCGCAACGCGGCCCAGCGCCGTTGGGTGAAAGCGTATTTCGAAAGGGAAGTGCGGCCGTTGCTGATTCCGGTGGGCCTGGATCCTTCGCACCCTTTCCCGCAGGTGGCCAACAAGTCGCTCAACTTCATAGTCCGGCTTGGCGGTCATGACGCCTTTGGGCGAGAAAACGACATTGCCATCGTCAAGATACCGCGGGTGTTGCCGCGGCTCATACACATGCCGGCCCACGGCAAGGACAAAAGCCGGCTGTTCGTGTCGCTCTCCAGTGTCATTCGGGCGCACCTGGCGGAGCTGTTTGCCGGCCGTGACGTGGGGCAGTTTTCGCAGTTCCGCGTCACCCGCCACTCAGACCTGGCGGTGGACGAAGACGATGTCAAAAACCTGCGCACCGCCCTGCGCCAGGGCCTGGAGCAGCGTCACTACGGGCAGGCCGTGCGGCTGGAGGTTTCGGCGGGATGTTCCGATCACCTGGCCAATTTCCTGCTCAGGCAGTTCAACCTGCCAGCATCGGCGCTGTACCGCGTGCATGGCCCTGTCAATCTGGTGCGCCTGACGCAACTGGTTGACCTGGTCAACGACCCCAAGCTTCTTTTTCCCGGTTACAGCGCCTGTTACCCCACACAGTTGCAGCCCGGGCAGTCGTTCTTCGAGCGGCTCAAGGAAGGGGACGTGTCGATTCACCAGCCCTTTGAAAGCTTTGACGGCGTCCTGGCCTTTTTGCGCGAGGCGGTCAATGACCCGCATGTGCTGGCCATCAAACAAACCATTTACCGCACGGGCACGGATTCGGAATTGATGGTGTTGCTGCGCGAGGCCGTGCGGCGCGGCAAGGAAGTCACGGTGGTGGTGGAGCTCAAGGCGCGTTTTGATGAAGAAGCCAACATCAACTGGGCCGAGATGCTGGAGTCCATTGGCGCGCAGGTGGTGTATGGCGTGGTGGGGCTGAAGACCCACGCCAAGATGCTGCTGGTCACGCGGCGTGAAGGCAAGCATCTGGTGCGTTATGCGCACCTGTCCACCGGCAACTACAACCCGCGTACGGCGCGCCTGTACACCGATGTGAGCTACCTGACGGCCGAGCCCTTGTTGACCGCGGACGTTGACAATGTTTTTGTGCACCTGGCCAGCCAGAGCCGGCTGCCGAAACTGCACCACCTGTTGCTGGCGCCGTTCCAGCTGCAGGGCAAGCTGATAGAAAAAATCGATGCGCTCGGTGAGGCTGCGCAGGCAGGCAAGGACACCCGGATTGTCGCCAAGATGAATGCCCTCACCGATGAAGACCTGATGCTGGCGCTGGTGCGGGCCGGGCAGCGCGGTGTGAAGATTGACCTGATTGTGCGCGGCGCCTGCATGCTGCCGGCGCAGGTCCCCGGCGTCACGGACAACATCCGCGTGCGCTCCATCATCGGCCGTTTTCTTGAGCATTCACGCGTGTTTTATTTCCGCTGTGACGCGGAGGAAACGCTTTACCTTTCCAGCGCGGACTGGATGAACCGCAACATGCTGCGCCGGGTGGAACTGGCCTGGCCGGTGACCGACCCGGTGATTCGCCAGCGCATCATTGACGAGTGCCTGGTGGCTTACCTGCACGATGGGGTGGACGCCTGGGACCTGCAGCCCGATGGCAGCTATTTGCGCGTCGGTTTACGTGAGCAGGGCCAGGGCCATGGGGCGCAGGCCGCCCTGATGGCGCGTTACACGGCGCCCGGGCAAAGGGGGAAATAAACATGGACCTGATCCTGTGGCGTCATGCGGAGGCAGAAGACTGGCTCGAAGCTGATGTGCAGGCAGGCCATGACCTGGAGCGCTCGTTGACGGCGCGGGGCGAAAAACAGGCCGCCCGCATGGCCAACTGGCTGGATCGCCAGCTGCCCGAAGGCGCGCGCATCCTGGTGAGCCCGGCACGGCGCTGCGAGCAGACGGTGCTGGCGCTGGGCCGCAAATACAAGATACGTGCTGAACTGGCGCCAGACGCGACGCCCGCGCAGCTCCTGGCCCTGGTGCAGTGGCCGTCAGCCAAGTCCCCGATTCTGGTGGTGGGCCACCAGCCCGTCCTGGGGCAGACCATCGCCCAGCTGTTGGGCCTGCAGGAAAACGAATGCCCGGTTAAAAAAGGCGCACTCTGGTGGCTGCGTAACCGCGACAGGGACGGCCTGAATCAGACTGTCGTGGTGACCGTGCAGTCCCCCGAGGTTCTTTGACTTTTTGAGGGGTTTGTCCTTCACTGCCAAAGAGGGGTTGTTGCTTGCAAGTATTTCCCCTTTATGCCGACTCCATCTGCGCTCCTCGGCGCGGCCAGAAGGGGTTGGGGGCAAGAAGGCAGAAGACAAATCTCTGTTGACTGTCATTGCGGGCCAGACCCGCAATCCATGCAGAACGAAGCGGGGATGGATCCCGGATCAAGTCCGGGATGACAAAGCCAAAAGAAGCTCCCCGAATCCGAAGAAAGTCCCTTCACCCCGGCACCTCAAACATACAAGCCGAAAGCGAGTTTTTTGAACTTGCCTGTTGCATCGACACCAGGAACGGCAAAGACGTTCTTTGCCGGATCGATTCCCTGTTGCGGTGGGCATAATTTCCCCATGACTCAAATGAAAAGCCCAGAAGATGCGCCCGGTGCATTCCAGGCCGCCTGGAACACCCACGATATGGCGGCTCTCGGCGGCTTGTTCGATGAAGACGCGACGTTCGTAAACCGCTTCGGGCACTATGTCCAGGGCATGGATGAGATCGTGGCTCTCCACGCGCCCATTCACGAAACCATCTACCGCGATTCCAGTCTGGAAAATGAGCTGATCGATGTCGCTCACATTGCCGAAGGCGTGGCGGTCATACATTTCTGGAGTCGCCTGGTCGCCGGTGCCGCTCATCCTGCCGGGCCACATGAGGTGGATACGCTGATCCTCGCCGTATTGACCAGACAGAACGAGATCTGGCGCATTCGAGCGCTTGAGAATGTGACCCTCACAAACCCGCGGAGCGGAGAGCCGATCTTGCGCGGTTAGGGCCCGCCCTTGCGTAGCTTAAGAGCCGAGCGTGGGCCGACCGGTCTTGATGGCGGGAACCTGCTCAAGCGCCGTCAGGAATGCGGCGTCGGAGAGGCTGGCCAGCAGCTTGATGCCTGCGCGCAGCAACTCGCTTTTCTTGGCCGGGCGGGTCAGTTTGGCGGCGCGCTGTTTGAGTTCGTCCAGCACCACGTATTCCGTCTTTGGAATGGTGAAGCTGTCGCGCACCAGCTTGGCTTTTTTCGGCTTTTCAATTTTTTCGGGTTTGGTAACTGCGGCCTTTTTGGCTTGAGGTGCCTTGGCCGGCAGTTTTTTTGCACTGGCCTTGCGCACTGGCGCCTTGCTGGCGGGGGATTTTGCCGGTGCTGCTTTTGGTTTTGCGGCGGGTTTTGGTGTTGCCGATGCTTTTTTCGCGATTGCCATGAAGTCCTCTTTCAAATAAACGGTATATACAGTTTATATTGTTTTAAGGCGGTCGGTCAAGCGGACAACTTCACAGCCCGGAGATGATCAAAGTCCAGGGCGTTTTTTGCCAGGCCAGCACTTCTTCCCGCAGCAGGTGCGCGGACTGGGGAAAGGCTTCGGCCCAGCCCGGTCTGCAATTGAGTACAAAAAATTTGCCGGGCTGGTCGCCGGCTTCAAGCTGCAGGCCTTTGAGGTCCGGGTCGCGCCTGGCGTGGCACAAGATAACCGCCAGGCGCAGGCAAAGCAGCTGGGCAATGAACGGGCGGTCTTCAAAGTCCACCTCCAGTTTGCGCAGCTTGCCGCGATGGCCCAGCACCAGCAGGCTGAGCCGGTGCAGTTCGGGCAATGCAAAGCCGGGCGCATCGGCGTTGTCGAGAATGTAAGCGCCGTGCTTGTGGTAATCGCTGTGGGAAATCTGGCTGCCGATTTCATGCAACTGGGCGGCCCATTCGAGCTTGCGCTGAAGGCGTTCAGACTCCGCTGCCGGCAGTGCCGAACCGGCCATGCGGAACAGGTGTTTGGCGACCCTGTCCACACGCTGGGCCTGTACCGCGTCCGCGCCGAATTTGGCCACCAGGCGCTTCACGCTGATGGAGCGCAGATCGGTCAGCTCCTGCTCGCGCTCCAGCAGGTCATACAGCACGCCGTGCCGCAGGGCGCCTTGTGCCGCCTCCATCCGCTCTATACCCAGCAAGCCGAAAACCGCGCGCAGCACGCTCACACCGCCGCCAATGACGGGTCGGCGATCATCCTTCATGCCCTCGATCTTCAGGCGGTCAGCGCTTTGGGCCTTGACCAGGCGGTCCAGCAGCCAGTCCAGTCCCTCACGCGTGACAAGGCCTGGCGGCCAACCGGCAGCGGTCAATACGTCGCTGACCGCGCCTATCGTGCCGGAGGAGCCATAGGCCACATCCCAGGCATCGGCGCGGTAGACATTCACGGCTTCTTCAAGAACGGCCTTGGCGGCAATTTCCGCCATGTCGAAGGCGCGCGCGCTGAATTGCCCGTCGGGAAAATACTTCATGGACCAGGCCACGCTGCCGACGCGGTAGGACTCCATGGTGCGGGCTTCAAGGCCCCGGCCGACAATCATCTCGGTGGAGCGGCCGCCGATATCCACCACCAGCCGGCGTTCGTCCGACTGCGGCAGCATGTGGGCCACGCCCTGGTAAATCAGGCGTGCTTCTTCGCGGCCTGAAACGACGTCAATCGGGAAGCCGAGGATTTTGTGGGCCCTGGTGAGAAATTCATCGCGGTTGCGGGCCTCGCGCAGGGTTTGTGTGGCGACGGCCCGCACCTGGGTTTTCTTGAAACCCGCCAGCCGTTCGCCAAAACGGGCCAGGCAATCCCAGCCGCGCTGCATGGCGTCCTGGGTCAGGTTGCGATCGGCGTCCAGCCCGTTGCCCTGGCGGACGGTTTCCTTGAGGTACTCGGTGCGGTTGATCTGGCCATGGTCAAAGCGGCCGATTTCGAGGCGAAAGCTGTTGGACCCGAGGTCCACAGCAGCCAGTAGCGTTCCATTTTGCATGTCTGAGTTTCTGTTTGATTTCTCAGCATAGCATTCACGTGGCACCCGCATGGCTGTTGCTGGTGGTTAGCCGATCACCCGGCCGTCGAGTGTCATCATGCTTTGCGTGACATAGGTGCTGCTGCGGCGCTGGGGGTTGAAACTGACGCGAAAACCACCCACGTCCATGGCGGCGCGGCGCTGGAAGGCGGTCAGCGCGCTTTGGCGGGTCAGGGGGCCGTCCACATCATTGAGGACCTCAAACGTATAACGCGCGGAAATAAAACCGGCCAGGCTGAGCGAGGTTGGCGGCTCGTCAAACAGCCGTGCCAGCGTTTCGCGGTAGCTCCTGACCACCGGCATGCTGGCCGTCACCAGCGGGACCGGCTGGGTCGCAATGACAGGGGTGTTACGCGCCGCGCCCATCTGCTGCATGATTTGCAGGTTGACGTCGGCCAGGGCTACGACATAGCGCTGGCGCGACTGTTTTTCCAGGCCCTGGGTGAATTCGGCGAGTTCCGGTGTGCCGCCCACAAACAGTAGCACGGCAGGCGTTTGGGGCGTGAGTTTTTGCCCCAGGGCCCGCAACTGGCCCGCGCCCTGGAAGGACATGAGCTTGAGCTGCATGCTGGCGGCAATCCGCTCGACCTCAACATGGTAGGCGGCATGGTCCCGTGCGGTGCCGTAAATCGCGCCCAACTCCTTCAAACCCATGACTGAAAGTGTCTTCAGTGCATGGGCAATCTGCTCCTGCCGCGCGGCGAAGATGGGAAAGGTGTTGTCATCGACCTCAAGGCTGGCGTTCTGCAGCCATGGTGCGGCGTGGGCGATATTGAGCCCGTCCTTGCGTATCAGCGCCACGGTTTCGGAGGCGACCTGGTCACCGACGCTGCCGGACAGCACAACGCAGGACGGGTTGGCCTTGACAGCCTCCATGGCCGTGCGCAGGCTGGCCGGCGTGCCGTCGGTCTCAAGCGTCAGATGCTGGACCTGCCGGCCGCGCAGGCCGCCGCGTAAATTGATGTCCTGCCAGGCGGCACGCGCACCGATCAGAAAATCCTTGGACACGTCCTGCTGGGCCTGGGAAAAGTCCACAACCTGGGCCACCACCACGCCGCGGGCCGCGCCAGCCGGTTTGCCGGGTTGCGCCCAGGCGGGCAGGGCGGCACTTGCCCCCAGCAGGCTGGTGCGCTGCAGCAGGTGGCGCCGGTTGAGCTGGTTGACGGACTGTTTTTGAAAAAGCATGGTTATTCCTCAGGGTCAAGACGCAGGACGTTTCAAGGCCTGCCGTAAAAGGGCTCCGTACGCTATTTAATTAATAGCTGGCCACGCCCATGGGTAAAGGGCTACAGGCATAAAACGCTTAAAAAAAGGCATTCCAGGCGTGAAATCTGCAAATTCAGGGCCTGTTGGGTGCGCGGGCGTGTTGCCAACAAGGTGTAGGACCCGGTGATTTATCGCGGCGCTGTCTGGAACGCGGCGCCTGAACATGAAGGTATTCCCGGCTGAAACAGGGTTGAGCGTAGGTTGCCCGTATGACAGGGCAGTGACTAAAATTTGACAGTTTTGTGACGTATGGCGCTTGTGTCAGCCGGGCCGCTGGCATGGGGATTTGTCACATCCCTGTCACACAAGATTTCTACAGTCAACGCATCTCTCCTACCGTTGCTTTTTGTTTTTTCTATAACCCAAGAGGTGTTTTGATGAAATCTGCTTTCAAACTTTCCATGATTGCTGCTGTCGGCCTTGCCAGCTTCTCGTTTGCCACGCTGTCTTCCGCCCAGGACGTGACCGGCGCGGGCGCCAGCTTCCCTGCACCGCTGTATTCCAAATGGGCCGCGGATTACAACAAGGCCACCGGTGTCAAGATCAACTACCAGTCGGTGGGTTCGGGCGCCGGCATCAAGCAGATCGATGCCAGGACCGTGGACTTTGGCGCTTCCGATGCGCCGTTGAAAGATGAAGAGCTGAAGGCCAAAAACCTGGTTCAGTTCCCCATGGTGATAGGCGGCGTGGTGCCAGTGGTCAATATCAAGGGCATTGCAGCAGGCCAGCTCAAGCTGAGCGGCCATGTGCTGGGTGACATTTACCTCGGCAAGATCAGCAAGTGGAGCGACCCTGCGATCAAGGCGCTGAACCCGACGCTGGCACTGCCGGATGCGGACATTGCCCAGGTTCGCCGCGCCGATGGTTCCGGCACCAGCTTCATCTTCACCAACTACCTGAGCAAGGTCAATGCCGAGTGGAAGAGCAAGGTTGGCGAAGGCACGGCCGTGAACTGGCCTGTGGGCGCCGGCGGCAAGGGCAACGAAGGCGTGGCCGCATTTGTGGGCCGCCTGCCCAACTCCATCGGTTATGTTGAATATGCCTACGTCAAGCAGAACAAAATGGTTTATGCCCAGCTGAAAAATGCCGCTGGCAATTTTGTTTCGCCGGACGATTCCGCCTTCAAGGCCGCAGCGGCCAATGCTGATTGGGCCAAGAGCTTCTACCAGATCCTGACCGAGCAGTCCGGCAAGGACGCATGGCCCATCACCGGCGCGACCTTTATCCTGATGCAAAAAGCCCAGGACAAGCCTGCGCAGGCAGCTGCTTCGCTCAAGTTCTTTGAGTGGGCCTACAAAAACGGCGACAAGGTTGCCGACGACCTGGACTATGTCCCCATGCCTGCGGCCGTGAAAACCACGGTTGAAAAATCCTGGGCGGACATCAAGGACACCTCGGGCAAAGCCGTCGCGTTCAAATAATCCGGGCCAACCCGGGTCAACCCGGGTTTGTCCAGCCGCAACAAACCTCAGGGGTTTTTACACGTGTCCTCTACACTTCCGGCTAGCCGGGCTGCTTTTGACCACCCGGCAAAAGTGACCGGACACGCCATGACCAATCCTCCTCCCGTCAACACTGTTCGCAGAAACCCCGTTGCGGACCGGCTTTTCGGCTGGGCTGCGCTGGGCGCCGCATTGCTGACACTGGGCTTGCTGATTGGCATCCTGGTGTCGCTGGTGGTGGGGGCCTGGCCCGCGATCAGCAAATACGGCCTCGGTTTCCTGACCAGCAGTGTCTGGGACCCGGTAAAGGACGAGTATGGCGGGCTGGTCATGATTTACGGCACGCTGATGACATCGGCGATCGCCTTGCTGATCGCGGTGCCTGTCAGCTTTGGCATTGCCCTGTTTTTGACGGAGCTGTCCCCGGCCTGGCTCAAGCGCCCGCTGGGAACCGCCATCGAGCTGCTGGCCGCGGTGCCGTCGATTGTTTATGGCATGTGGGGCCTGCTGGTGTTTGGTCCCATCCTGGCGACCTATGTCCAGCAACCGCTGCAAAGCCTTTTTAAGGGCGTGCCTTTCCTTGGCGCCCTGGTGTCCGGCCCCCCGGTCGGCATAGGTATTTTGTCGGCCGGCATTATCCTGGCCATCATGATCATTCCCTTTATCGCATCGGTCATGCGGGACGTGTTTGAAGTCACGCCCGTGCTGCTGAAAGAGTCGGCCTACGGCCTGGGCTCGACCACCTGGGAGGTGGTCTCCAAAGTGGTGCTGCCCTATACCAAAGCCGGCGTCATAGGCGGCATCATGCTGGGCCTGGGGCGCGCACTGGGCGAAACCATGGCGGTGACATTTGTCATCGGCAACTTCAACCAGCTGGACTCGCTGAGCCTGTTCCAGGCGGCAAACAGCATCACCTCTGCGCTGGCCAATGAGTTTGCGGAAGCGGGCGACGGCCTGCACCAAGCCGCCCTGATTTACCTGGGCCTGGTATTGTTTTTCATCACCTTTGTGGTGCTGTCGCTGTCCAAGTTGCTGCTGGCCCAACTGCGCAAAAATGAAGGAGCCAAGACATGAGCGCCGTCATGCAGGACGCGCGGCTGGCCAAGTTTGCCCGCCGCAAGCGGGTCAACCAGATCGCATTGGTGCTGTCGCTGGGCGCCATGGCGTTTGGCCTGTTCTGGCTGGCGTGGATTTTGTTTGAAACCATACGTCTGGGCATAGGCGGCCTGTCTGTTGCGACCTTTACCCAGATGACGCCGGCGCCCAACGAGGAGGGCGGTATTGCCAACGCACTCTACGGCTCCTTCCTGATGGTGCTGCTGGCCACATTTGTGGGCACGCCCATAGGCATCATGGCCGGCATTTACCTGGCCGAATACAACACCAAGGGCTGGCTGGCGTCCGTAACACGCTTCGTCAACGACATTTTGCTGTCGGCGCCGTCCATCGTGATCGGCCTTTTTGTCTACACGATTGTCGTGGCGCAGTTCAGGTCCTACTCGGGTTGGGCGGGTGTTGTCTCGCTGGCGCTGATCGTGATTCCGGTGGTCATACGCACCACCGAGAACATGCTCCAACTGGTTCCGCCGGGGCTGCGCGAAGCCGCTTATGCGCTGGGCGCACCCAAGTGGAAAGTCATCACAAGCATCACCCTCAGGGCCGCCCGGGCGGGCGTGACCACCGGGATACTGCTGGCCGTTGCGCGGATTGCCGGCGAAACCGCACCGCTGCTGTTTACTGCGCTGAACAACCAGTTCTGGACCTCCGACCTGAGCAAGCCCATGGCGAGTTTGCCCGTGACCATTTTCAAATTTGCCCTCAGCCCCTATGAGAACTGGCAGCAACTGGCATGGGCAGGTGTTTTCCTGATCACGCTGGCGGTGCTTGGCCTGAATATCCTGGCGCGTGTATTGACCCGTGCGAAGTAACAGAACGACAAGAAAGCATTCATCATGAATACCGCTACTGCAGTACGTCCACCACAGGTGGCAGCGTCAAAAATTTCGGTCAAGAATCTCGACTTCTATTACGGCAAGTTCCACGCGCTCAAGGGCATCAACCTGGAAATCCCGGAGAAAAAAGTCACCGCCTTCATCGGCCCCTCGGGTTGCGGAAAATCAACGCTGTTGCGCATCTTCAATCGCATGTACGAGCTTTACCCCGAGCAGCGCGCCGAAGGTGAAATCATGTTTGACGGCGAGAACCTGCTGACCTCGAAAAAAGACGTGGCACTGATTCGTGCCAAGGTCGGCATGGTGTTCCAGAAGCCCACGCCGTTCCCGATGTCGATTTACGACAACGTCGCTTTTGGCGTCAAGCTGTTTGAAAGCCTGAACTCGGCTGACATGGACGAGCGGGTGGAGTGGGCGCTGCGCAAGGCGGCTCTCTGGACTGAAGTCAAGGACAAGCTCAACCAGAGCGGCTCCAGCCTGTCCGGCGGGCAGCAGCAGCGCCTGTGCATTGCACGCGGCATTGCGATCAAGCCTGAAGTCCTGCTGCTCGACGAGCCCTGTTCGGCGCTGGACCCGATTTCAACCGCCAAGGTTGAAGAGCTGATCGCCGAGCTGAAAAACGAATACACCGTGGTCATCGTCACACACAACATGCAGCAGGCCGCCCGCTGCAGCGACTACACCGCCTATATGTACCTGGGCGATCTGGTGGAATTTGGCGCGACCGAAGAACTCTTCTTCAAACCAAAGCGCAAAGAAACTGAAGATTACATCACCGGCCGTTTTGGCTAGCGCAGCAACTCATGAAGCTACTGCGCGACGCCATACCGCATTTGCGGTGCTCTGCGTACCTGAAGTACGCGTCCGCTCCTCAATGCGGCCTGACGCCGCTCGCTACGCTTCCTGAGTCACTGCGGTCTTGTCAAAATACGAAAGAAGAATATGTCCGATAAACATTTATCCACCCAGTTCGACAGCGAACTCAACGGCGTGTCCTCGCGTGTGATGGAACTCGGCGGGCTGGTTGAATCCCAGATCCGCCTGGCCATTTATGCGCTGTCGCAGTTCAGTGCCGATAGCGCAAACCAGGTCATAGAGACCGAGGCGCGAGTCAATGCCATGGAGGTCGACATCGACCGCGAGCTGTCGTCCATCATTGCGCGCCGCCAGCCGACGGCACGCGACTTGCGCCTGCTGATCGCGATCTCAAAAACCACGGCCAACCTGGAGCGTGCCGGCGATGAGGCCGAAAAAATCGCGCGCATGGTCAAGTCCATCATCGAAAGCGGTTCGGCCCGCGCGCTGCCGTCTTCGGACCTTCGCATCGCGGCGGAGCTCGCCTCCGGTCTGCTGCGCAAGGCACTCGATGCCTTCGCCCGGCTGGACACGACCGCGGCGGTCTCCATCCTCAAGGAGGACGACCAGATCGACCAGGAGTTTGACGGCTTTGTGCGCAAGCTCATCACCTACATGATGGAAGACCCGCGCACCATCTCGGCAAGCCTGGACCTGCTGTTTGTCGCCAAGGCCATCGAGCGTGTGGGCGACCATGCCAAGAACATCGCGGAGTTCATCATCTATGTGGTCAAGGGTGCGGATGTCCGGCACACACCCATGGACCAAATTGAGTCCGCCGTAAAGTAACTGTTGAATAAAACAAGCGAATGAAGCACCAGCCACGCGTATTGATTGTTGAAGACGAGCCCGCTATTGCCGAGCTGATTGCCGTCAATCTGCGGCACGGCGGGTTTGACCCGGTGGTGGCGCAGGACAGCGTGACGGCGCAGCGCGAGCTCGATGCCGTGCTGCCGGATGTGATCCTGCTTGACTGGATGCTGCCCGGGCAAAGCGGTATTTCCCTGGCGCGCCACTGGCGCAAGCAGGCCCGCACCAAAAGCATTCCCATCCTGATGCTGACGGCCCGCGGCGATGAGCCCGACAAGGTCGCCGGGCTGGATGCCGGAGCGGACGACTACATCACCAAGCCGTTTTCCACGCAGGAATTGCTGGCACGCATTCGCGCGGTGCTGCGCAGGCGGGCGCCGGAGTCGGTCAATGACAGCGTGACCGTCGGCAGCCTGGTGCTGGATGCGGCAACGCACCGCATTTCCTTCCAGAACCAGGAACTCAAGCTGGGCCCCACGGAATTCAAGCTGCTGCACTACCTGATGAAGCACGCCGAACGTGTGCACAGCCGCAGCGCCTTGCTCGACAAGGTGTGGGGCGACCACGTGTTTATCGAGGAACGTACCGTGGACGTGCATGTCAAGCGCCTGAGGGAGGCGCTGGGCGCGGCCGGCACCATGGTGGAAACCGTTCGCGGCGCGGGCTACCGGCTGACGGCGGTGGTTGCCGTTAGCGCCGCCAATGCCGCAAACCAGGCAACTGCTCCGGCACAATCCGGAGCATGATCAATCGTTGGCTGGTTTTTGCCGCCTGCATGCTTGCTGGCGGCGGTCTGGGTTTTTGGGCTGCTTCGCGGGAGGGCCTGTTCGCCGGGCTGGTTGCGGCGCCCCTGGTCTGGCTGCTGCTGGACAGCCTTCACGCCGCGCGGCTGCTCAAATGGCTGCGCGCCGAACAGAACAACGAAACGCCGGCGGCCATGGCCGGCCAGATGCCGGTCATGCCTGGCGTATGGGGCGAAACCGCCGACCGGACGCGCCGGCTGCTTAAAAACCGCGACCAGCACCTGCAGGAAAGCCAGGCGCGCCTTGACGAGTTCCTGGCGGCCATGCAGGCCTCCCCGAGTGGTGTGGTGCTGCTCGACGCCCAGGGGCGCATAGAGTGGTGCAACCAGATGGCGACGCAGCATTTCGGCTTTGATGCCCAGCGCGATGTGCTGCAGCACATTGCCAACCTGGTGCGGGAGCCGGCTTTCAAGGCCTATATGGCGCTGGCCGACTTTTCCCACGATGTGGTGATCCCGGGCAGTGCCAGCACGCCGGCGCGGCCGGTCAAGCTCTCCGTGCATGTGCACTCCTACGGAAAAAACCGCAAGCTGCTGCTGTCGCGCGACATCACGGCGGTGGAGCTGGCCGAGGCCATGCGGCGTGATTTTGTGGCCAATGTGTCGCATGAAATCCGCACGCCGCTGACGGTGTTGTCGGGTTTTATCGAAACCCTGCAAACCTTGCAGCTGAAGGAACCTGAACGTGCGCGTTACCTGGCGCTGATGGCGCAGCAGTCCCAGCGCATGCAAACCCTGGTCAATGACTTGCTGACGCTGTCGCGGCTCGAAGGCAGCCCGTTTCCGGGCATCCATGACTGGATGACCACCAGCGCCTTGCTGGCGCAGTGTGAGCAGGAGGCGCGGGCCCTGTCCTCGCTGCTGGCGCCGCAAGGCCACCAGCTGGCGTTTGATGCCGGCCCGGCCTGCGAGATTGCCGGTGTGCAAACCGAGCTCTACAGCGCCATGTCCAACCTCGTGACGAATGCGGTGCGTTACACGCCTGAGGCCGGCACGGTCCGGGTGAGCTGGACGCTGCTGGACGACGGGCGTGGCGAGTTCAAGGTCAGGGACAGCGGGCCGGGCATTGCGCCCGAACATCTGCCGCGCCTGACCGAGCGCTTTTACCGCATAGACCGCAGCCGTTCCCGCGAGACCGGCGGAACGGGCCTGGGCCTGGCCATCGTCAAGCATGTGACCCAGCGTCACGGCGCGGAACTGCATATTGAAAGCCAGCCTGGCCAGGGCTCGTCTTTCTCGATTATTTTTCCGGCGGCACGTGTGCGCCGGATTCAGCCCGCCTGCCTGGCTATTTGATTTTTGCCAGGCTTTTGTGTACGGCGTACCAGAGCAAGCCCAGCAGGCAGCTGGCCACCAGGCCGATGGCGGTGGTGCTGGCCGCCCAGAAGCTGCGGGCTGACTGCGTTGCGGCGGCGCCGGCAAGGCCAACATAGGCCAGCTGGTAACCGCCATACAGGCCCAGTCCCCAGAGCAGGACGCCATAAAGCGCCAGCGGCGCAATCGTGATGCGGTAGCAGCGCAGCAAAAATGCGCAAAGGGCCTGGGTGGCATCCGCCACGTGATAAAACGCCACCCACATCAGCAGCGAGGATGCCAGGGCAACGATCTCCGGGTTGCCTGAATACCAGCCGGCCAGGAGTTTGCCTGCTACTGAAACGATAGCTGCCAGCGCAAGTGCTGCAAAGGCTGTGATCTTTAAACCCAGTAAAACAGCACGTTTTGCATAGTCCGGCTTGCCGGCGCCCAGCCAGAATGAAACACGTGCACTGCAGGCGATGGCCATGGACAGCGGCATCATGTAGAGCACGGCCGCCACACTGGCTGCGATCTGGTGGCTGGCCGAGGCGACGGTGCCCAGCCGGGCGATAAACAGGGCCATCAGGGTAAAGGACGTGACTTCCACCAGGTAGGCCAGGCCGCCGGGAATACCGAGACGGGCGAAGCCGCCGATTTGCGCCCAGTCCGGCCGCTCCATGCGCTGCCAGACGCGAAAGGGCTTGTAGAGCTCCTGGGTGCGCAGCATGGCCATGGCCAGCGCCAGCAACAGGTAGTTGACCAGCAGCGTGGCCCAGGCGCAGCCGACGGCGCCCATGGGCTCCACGCCGCCGCCCCCGGCGACCAGCCAGACCGACAGCGGGATTTTGACCAGCAACGCGGCCACCTGCAGCCAGGTGACCAGCAGCGGCCGGCCCAGGGACTGGTTAAAGGTGCTGTAGACCCGAAACAGCAGGGAGGGGGCGAATGCAAAGGCCAGCACGGCCAGGTAGCGCTGTACCTCGTCGCGCATGAGTTCGGGTACTTGTGCCCAGCGCAGCAAGGGGCCGGGAAACAGCAGGGCGGCCATGCCGGCGGCCGTGATGAAAACGCATAGATAAAGGCTTTGCCGCAGCGAGCGGCCCACCGCCTCGTGCCTGCGCGCACCCAGCATTTCGGCCCAGATTGGCAGCAGGGCCTGCACGATGCCTATCAGCCCGACATAAACACTGATGTAGAGCGCCGAGCCCACCGACAGTGCCGCCAGTGCCGCATCGCTGTAGCGGCCTGCAATCACGGTGTCGGCGACGCCGAAGGCCATCACGGCCAGCTGGCCGACCAGCACGGTGCCGGCATGCTGGCTGATGACCTTGAGCTCGCTCACGGATGGTGGGGCGCGCTGGAGGGCCTGGCTCTTCCCGCGGCCCGGGCCGGGCTGTCGGGTGCCGGCTGGCTGGCGACGCTCACCCGTTTGAACAGCAGCACGTTTTCATTTCTGTCCGTGGGCCGTCGTATGGTGGCCTGAAAAGCCCAGTCAGGCAGGGAAACGGTGTCGCCGAGGCCGCGCTGGGCATCCGCGTCCACGATCAGGTAAGGGCATACCGCCTGCGCGGTCGCCTCGCGCAATTCGAGCTGGCCGTGGTATTGCAGGGCGGCGGCCTGGGCGCTGCCTATGCCGTGGATTTCGACGCAGGCATTTTTGTCCACCATGCGGGCGATCTGGCGCGATATGGGGGCGTAGCTGCGTGCATAGTCCAGCAGCGGCAGCCACAGCGTCATCAGGAGCAGCCAGCAAAGAGTTGTACCGCCGGCGGGCAGGACCAGCGATTTCCAGATGGCGGCCCGGTGCGCGCCGGCCCGCCATTTCACCAGCCAGGCCCAGGCCAGCGTGGCGCAGACGGCGGCCAGAAATGCGAACCACGAAAAGCTGGGCTCAAAGCCGGGCGCCAGCCTGGCCACATTGGCCGCCGGTTGCCGGGGCACGCCGGTTTGCATGGCGATCCAGACGATCCAGATGATGAGGCCGCAACCCGTGAAAAACAGCAGGGTGAACCAGTCGATCAGCGACGCCACGCTGCGCTTGAAGGTGGGCAGGGCGAAGGCCGCCAGCGCGGCCAGTGCGGGCAGGCCGAGCAGCAGGCTGCGGTCGGCGGCCGGCGTGGTCAGGGTCGCGCCAACGGCCGTTGCGACAAACCACAAGGGCAGGGCAACGTGGCGGCTGGCCAGCTGCCTGCGCCAGCGCCACAGCGTCCACAGGGCCAGCGGCCATGCCGGCCAGGTAAACCACAGCAGCAGGCGGCCCAGCTTGCGCCAGTCGGTCCAGGCGGTCTGCGTGCCGGCTCCGGGCAGGTGAATGCGCCACTGCCACAGGCCTAGCGCGTAGGCGAGCCCGCCGACAAGCACGGTGGTGCCGGCGATCAGCACCACCCATTGCCAGGACCGCCGTTTGCTGTCCGCATCCAGCTGGCCTGAACCCGGGGTGCTGCCCCAGCGCATGTGGGTCCACTCCACCAGCGTCCCGCCCAGCCCGAACAACAGCGCCAGTGTGGGCGCGCCGCTCAGGGCCAGCCCGGCCAAACCTATAAACAGGCCCAGGGAAGGGCCGAAGACCTTGGTGGCGCGCCGGTAGGGGCTGGCCGCCATGGCGTAAAACACCAGTGCGGTAAAACCCAGCTGTGCCAGTGCAGGCGTGGTTTCATGCGACAGCTGCGCCAGCCCCAGGCAGGCGATAAGCGCCAGCACGCCGGCATCGGCCATGGCCCGCGCATAGTCCACCGGGCTGGCTTCACCGCCAAAGGCAAAGGCGACGGGCTGGGCTTGCGGGCTGCGGGCCAGGTAATAAACGGCGTACCAGGTGGCCAGCAGCGTGAGCACCAGTAGCAGGCCAAACGGAATACGCACGGCAAAGGCCGGGTCCAGGAAAGGCAGGCATTTGAGGGCGATGGTGCCCAGCCAGTAAGGCGCCAGCGCATCAAAGCCGTTGGCCTGCCCCAGCAATTGCGGGGCAAACCAGTTGCCGGCACTGGAGGCCAGCTCGCGTATCACGCCAAAGGTGGCGATGTCCTCGTTTTTCCAGGGGGAGCGCCCGAAAAAGCCCGGCAACACGTAAGCCAGGCAAAACAGCAGCAGCGCCAGCCGCGGCAGGCGGCGGACGGCGGACTGGGCAATGATGGCGGGAGAAGGCTTGTTCAAAACGGCTTGGCGATCAGGAGTAACGGACAGGGGGCGAGCCTGCCCGGGCAAGGCGGCCATCGCTCAATTTAGCCGAAAAAAAAGCAGCCTGAAATTCAGGCTGCTTTTTGCAGGCTGGCGAAAGCGGGTTTCGCCGCTTATTCTGCAGCGGCCGGTGCCGTTTCTTTGGCTGCGGTTTTGCCGAAGCGGTTGCGGAATTTCTCAACGCGACCACCCATGTTGTCCACGGATTTTTGTGTGCCGGTGTAGAAGGGATGCGATTCGCTGGACGTATCGAGCTTGTACAGGGGCAATTCGCGACCGTCTTCCATCTTCACCATTTCTTTGGTGTTCACGCAGGAGCGGGTCACAAACTTGAAGTTGTTGGACAGGTCCAGGAAACAAACTTCGCGGTAGTTGGGGTGAATGCCTTCTTTCATGATCTTTCCTTATTCGTTGCGGGAGCCACCAAAGCCATTCCTGGGCACTTTCCGCTAAGCCCACAATTATGGCATGAAATCAAGCACTTAGCGTGATTCGAGGGCGAATTTTTCAAGCCGGGGCCGCAGGCGCAGCGCCCCCTCGGGGAGCGTGGGGGCTAACCACCCCTTCGCATCATGTCGAAGAATTCGTGGTTGTTCTTGGTTGCCTTCATGTTCTTGAGCATCAGCTCCATGGACTCGATTTCGTCCATGTTGTACATGAATTGACGCAAAATGCGCGACTTTTGCAGGATTTCCGGGGCCAGCAGCAGTTCTTCCTTGCGGGTGCCGCTGCGGTTCAGGTGAATTGCCGGGAACACACGCTTTTCGTACAAACGGCGGTCCAGGTGGATTTCGCAGTTGCCGGTGCCCTTGAATTCCTCAAAGATCACCTCGTCCATGCGGCTGCCGGTATCGACCAGCGCAGTACCTATGATGGTCAGGCTGCCGCCTTCTTCGATCTTGCGGGCCGCGCCGAAGAAGCGTTTGGGGCGCTGCAGGGCGTTGGCATCGACACCGCCGGTCAGCACTTTGCCCGATGAAGGCAGCACGTTGTTGTAGGCACGGGCCAGGCGGGTGATCGAGTCCAGCAAAATGACCACGTCCTTGCCGAGTTCGACCAGGCGCTTGGCGCGCTCGATCACCATCTCGGCCACATGCACGTGGCGGGCGGCGGGTTCGTCAAAGGTGGACGAGATCACTTCGCCGCGCACGCTGCGCTGCATTTCGGTCACTTCTTCAGGGCGCTCATCGACCAGCAGCACCATCATGACCACTTCGGGGTAGTTGGCGGTGATGGCGTGGGCGATGTTCTGCATCATCACGGTCTTGCCGGACTTGGGCGGCGCCACCAGCAGGGCGCGCTGGCCTTTGCCTATGGGGGCGATGATGTCGATGATGCGGCTGGTCAGGTTTTCTTCACCCTTGATGTCGCGCTCCAGCTTGAACTGCTCGCGCGGGAACAGCGGCGTCAGATTCTCGAACATCACCTTGTGCTTGTTGTCTTCCGGCGCGCCGTCGTTGACCTTGTCGAGCTTGTTCAGTGCAAAGTAGCGCTCGCCGTCTTTCGGGGTGCGCACTTCGCCTTCGATCATGTCGCCGGTGTGCAGGTTGAAGCGGCGGATCTGGCTCGGGCTGATGTAGATGTCGTCGGTGGACGCGGTATAGCTGGAGTCCGGCGCGCGCAAAAAGCCGAAGCCGTCGGGCAGCGTTTCAAGCACGCCGTCGGCGACTATGGTTTCCCCGGTTTTGGAACGTTTCTTGATGATGGCAAACATCAATTCCTGTTTGCGCATGCGGCCAGGATTTTCGATCTCAAGGGCTTCGGCCTGCTTGAGGACTTCAGACACATGCAGCGCCTTGAGTTCGTTTAAATGCATGGGGAAACCTTGCGTGAAGTGAACTCCTCGCGGAGTCATTTAAAAAACGGGGGAGGTTTGAAAGGAAAGCTAGAAGGGCTTCACAAACCGGGAACTCGAACCTGCTGGTAATGACCAGCTGGCGAATGTTTTGGATTATGACAGGAAAAACGGGGGTTTCGTGAGTCTGTGGCTAGGGACAAAATCTGCCGGGAAATCAGCGCTGGTGGTTTTGCGCTTCGGCTTGCCCCTGGCCGGCAGGGGGCCGTCGGGGACATCACGCCCCCGACGTGCGGCAAATCAAACCAGTTGCTGGTCGATAAATGCGGTGAGTTGCGCCTTGCTCATGGCGCCTACCTTGGTGGCGGCCAGTTGACCGTCCTTGAACAGCATCAGGGTCGGGATGCCGCGGATGCCGAACTTGGCGGGGATGTCGCGGTTCTCATCGACATTCATTTTTGCGATCTGCAGTTTGCCTTCATAGCCGGTGGCCACTTCGTCCAGGATGGGGGCAATCATCTTGCAGGGACCGCACCATTCAGCCCAGTAGTCCACCAGCACGGGTTTGGTCGACTTCAGTACATCGGCTTCAAATGTTGCATCAGTGGTATGTTTAATCAGTTCGCTGGCCATGACGGCTCCTTTTTGGAAGGGGTTGCAAGATACGGCTAAAGTTCTGGGCATTGTGTCAGAAACCAAGTCCCCCTGTCGGCTATACCAGTGCTTCCATCAACTATGACCCTGATAGCCAACACCGATAAAAGCCCGTTTTCAGGCGCAGTGCAGGCGCTTCATCCCGGCGATGAATGCTGGGCGCGGGTCATGGCACAACTGGCTGCCGTGCTGCGCGAGCGCGCTGTCCACGCCTCCAGGGCGGTGGTGCTGGTGCCTTTTGCGCAACTGATGCAGCAGGCAAAACTTGCATGGTCTGCTCATGCGGCGTCTGCCGGCGCCATGGCTGCTTTTGTTCCGCGTTTTGAAACCACCATGAATTGGGCGACCAGCCTTGGCGCGGGTGAGGGCGGGTTTGCGCCGTCTGCCGATGACATCCGGCTGGACGCGGCGATAGATGTGCTGACTGCCGCCGCCTTGCTGGAGCGCGCCGGGCTGGCGGCGCAGCAAGGCACGCTGGCCGGGCGCCTGGTGGAGTCGGCGTGGTCGCTGGCGCGGGTGGCTTCGGCGCAATCGCCTGAGCAGCGCCTGGCCTGGGGCGCGCGGCTGGCGGCCCAGCTTGGGACTGGCATGGAGTCGCCGGCGCTGGCGCTTGAACTGGCCGTGGCCCGGATTGCCCTGGTCTGGGCTTCGACGTCGGCGTATCCCTCCGATGTGCTGTTCAGCGCGCCGGCAGACCTGCTGGTGGTGCTGGAGGGTTTTCAGTCCGAGCCGCTGGCGGAAGCGCTTAAAACCCGTTTCGGCGAGCGGGCGGTTGCGCTGCAACTCGATGCCCCCGCGCTTGCCGGCGCACTGTCGCTGCATGCCGCCCAGGACGCCGAGGACGAAGCCCAGCGCGCCGCCGCCTGCGTGCTGGCGCAGCTTGCGCAGGGGCGCAGCCCGGTGGCGCTGATTGCGCAAGACCGCGTGCTGACGCGCCGCATTCGCGCCATGCTGGCCGAGCGCGGCGTGGTCCTGCGTGATGAAACCGGCTGGAAGCTGTCCACCACGCGAGCTGCCGCCACCTTGATGAGCCTGCTGCGCGCGCTGCCCTGGGACGCATCCGCCGATGCGGTGCTGGACTGGCTTAAAAACGCGCCGGCGTTTGAGGCGGAAAACGTCACCCGGCTGGAAATCGAATTGCGCAAGATAGGTGTGCGCTTCTGGCGCGCCTTGCCGGCGGAGTCTCCCGGCATACAGTCCGTCGCGGCGCTGGTGCAGCCCCTGCGTGAGGGCCTGCAGAAAACCCGGCCGCTGCCGCACTGGCTGCGCGACCTGCGAGCCGCCCTGCAGGCGGCCGGCCAATGGGAACCGCTGGTGGCGGATGCCGCCGGGGCCGCTGTGCTGGAGGCGTTGCGGCTGGATGAGGGCAGCGAGCTGGTGCTGCCGGCCGTGCGCATGAGCCTGCAGGATTTCACAGCCTGGATCAACCAGACGCTGGAAGCCGTGAGTTTTTCGCCCGTGCATCCAGCCCAGGCGCAGGTGGTGATTGTGCCGCTTAGCCAGTTGCTGGGCCGGCCCATGCAGGCAGTGGTCTTGCCCGGCTGTGATGAGGTCCGCCTGGCTGTCTCGCCGGAGCCGCCGGGCATGTGGACACCGGCGCAGCGCGAGTTGCTGGGCCTGCCTTCGCGTGATGAGTTGAGCGCGGCGCAGCGCACCGCCTGGCAATACGCGCTGCACATGCCGCATATCGATGTGCTCTGGCGCACCAGCGAGGCCGGGGAAAGGCTGATGCCCAGTGGTTTTGTGCAGGAGATACAACTTCAGCATGCCAAGGCGGGTATTGAGGGCGCGGAACATTCAGCGCCCGATCCGCGTGTGCAACGCGAGTTGGCCGTTCTTCCCACGCCGCATCCCATGCCGACCGGCGAGGCCTTGCCCGTTACCCGCCTGTCGGCCAGCGCTTATGAGGACCTGCGCCGCTGCCCCTACCGGTTTTTTGCACTGCGCCAACTCAAGCTGCAGGAGTCCGATGAACTGGAAAGCGAGTTGGGCAAGCGCGACTTTGGCAACTGGCTGCACACACTGTTAAATTACTTCCATCAGGCATTAAAAGATGCCCTGGTCCGCGACCTGCCTGCACGGCTAGCTATGATTAATATAGCATCTGAACAGGCGGCCATAGAGCTTGGCCTGACCGATAGCGAGTTTTTGCCGTTCGCCGCCATCTGGCCGCGTGTGCGTGACGGCTACCTGGAGTGGCTGGCCGCGCATGAAGCCAGCGGCGCGCAGTTTGTCGAAGGCGAGGTCTGGAAGGACATGCCGCTGGGCGACATCACCCTGATAGGCAAGATAGACCGCATAGACCAGATGCCGGACGGCAGCCGCATCGTGATGGACTACAAAACCGAGGCGAGCGGCACCACCAGGGAGCGCATCAAGGATGGCCAGGAAGACACGCAGCTGGCTTTTTACGCCGCCTTGCTGACCGACGACACACTGGCTGCGGCCTATATCAATCTGGGCGAAAAAGAGCCAACCCGGACCTATGAACAAACCGATATCGTGCATCTGCGTGACGAACTAATTGGCGGCATCCTGAGTGACATGTCCCGTATCGCCGGGGCCGCACCTTTGCCCGCGCTTGGCGAGGGCAAAGCCTGTGAATATTGCTCCGCCCGCGGCCTGTGCCGGAAAGACTTCTGGAATGAATAGAGCCCCCACGCTTGTCACTTCGTGTACTGCGCTGCCCTCCGAGGGGGCCGTGCTTGCTTGGGGCGGCCCTGCGCGGCGCACCTTATGAACGCAGCCTACGAACACAACGGCCAGCCGGTTTCCGCCGAGGCGTTTTACGCCATCGCCTGCGACCCGCGCCGCAGCGTGGCAGTCGAGGCCTGTGCCGGTGCCGGCAAAACCTGGATGCTGGTCTCGCGCATGCTGCGGGCCTTGCTTGAAGTTGATGGCAAGCAGGCGCAAGTCCAGCCGCACGAAATCCTGGCGATTACCTTCACCAAAAAAGCCGCTGGCGAGATGCGCGAACGGCTGTATGAGTGGCTGGAGGCCTTTGCTCACGCGGATGACGAAACCTTGCGCCAGGAACTGGTCATGCGCGGTGTTTTAAGCCAAAAAGGCCCGCAGTCAGCGCCGCAGCTGCGCGAGCAGCTATCAAATTTATACCAACGGGTGCTGGCCGGCGGCCGCCCGGTGCAAATTCGCACCTTTCACAGCTGGTTTGCCGCCTTGCTGCGCAGCGCGCCCATGGCGACCCTGCAGCAGCTGGGCCTGCCGGTGAACTACGACCTGCTGGAAGACGACGGCCCGGCCAAGGCACTGGTCTGGCGGCGCTTTTATGCCGCGCTGACAGCCGACCCGGCGCTCAAGGCCGACTTTGAAATCGTGGTGCTGGTCCATGGCCGCTTCCAGGCCGACAAGGCCCTGCACGGCGCGCTGGACAAACGCACGGAATTTGCGCTGGCGGATGACGCAGGCGTGGTTGATGCGTCGGTGCAGCATTTCAGCCTGCAGTTTGTCGAGTTTGCAGGCCTGGGCCATCCCGACGAGGTGCTGGTCGCAAACCCCGCCTGCCGCCAGCTGCTGATTGATGCCGCAGGTGCGTTGGGCAGGGCATCAGCCCCCACGTTTTCCGCCAAGGGCGTGGAACTGGAACGGGCGCTGACGGAAGGCGATATGGCCGGTGCGCTGGCCGCGCTATTGACTGAAAAAGGCACGCCGCGCAAGTTCGGCGAAAAAATCGTTGGCATCGCCACCGTGCGCGAGGCGCAGGAGCTTGCATTGCGCATTGCCGCAGCCAGGAGCCAGCACGAAGCCTGGGATTACCAGCAGCGCATGGCGCGGCTGGCGCGGGTGCTGCTCGCCGAATTCACGGCGCTCAAGCGCGAGCGCGGCTGGGTGGACATGAACGATGTTGAGCGCGCCGCGCAGATCATGCTGGGCGATGCGGTGCTGTCCGGCTGGGTGCAGGAGCGGCTGGATGCACGTATACGCCATTTGATGATTGACGAATTCCAGGACACCAACCCGCTGCAGTGGCAGGCGCTGTCCTCGTGGCTAGGCGCCTATTCGGGAACCGGGGGCGGCGCAGGCCAGGCACCCAGCGTGTTTATCGTTGGCGACCCAAAACAAAGCATTTACCGCTTCCGCCGGGCCGAACCTCAGGTGTTTGTGGCCGCGCAGGCCTTTGTCCGCGACGCCCTGGGTGGCGACCTGCTGGCCTGCGACCACACACGGCGCAACAGCGCGGCGGTGATCACAACCGTCAACGCCGTGATGGGCTCGGCGCGCGACAACGACGGGTATGAAGGCTTTCGCGAGCACAGCAGCGCGTCTGAAGCGCCGGGCAGTGTGATTCGTCTGCCACCTGTTCCACGCGACACCGCAAACGAAGATTCGACCATGGAGGCCGGCTGGCGCGACAGCCTGGGCACACCGCGTGAACTGCCCGAGGAAACCCTGCGCACGTTGGAAGCGCGCCAAGCCGCCGCCTGGATTTCGGCGCAGGTGGCCGGCGGCCTGCAACCGTCCGACATCATGGTGTTGTCACGCAAGCGCGCCGGCTTGCTGCCGCTGCAGGACGAGTTGCGTGCGCTGCATATCCCGGCGCAGGTGGGTGAAAAAACCGAACTGATTGACTGCTGCGAAGTGCTGGATATCGTCGCCTTGCTCGACGCGCTGGTGTCGCCGCAGCACGATCTTTCTTTGGCCCGGGCCTTGCGCTCGCCGCTGTTTGGCGCGGGTGACGATGCACTGGTGCAGATTGCCCTTGCCAGGGGCGATTCAAAGCTGTCGTGGTTTGAGATGCTACAAAAATCAGAGCTGGCTGCGCCCGTGTTTATTGGGCTGGCAGCCAAATTGATCAAGTACAAGAGCTGGGTGGACAGCCTGCCGCCGCACGATGCGCTGCAGGCGATTTACCACGATGGTGATGTGCTGGCGCGTTTTGCAGCCGCCGCGCCGGCGGCCAGCCGCGGCACGGTGCTTGCCAACCTGCGTGCCCTGCTGGGCGTGGCGCTGCAACTGGACGGCGGCCGCTACGCCACGCCTTATGCCTTTGTCCGCGCGCTCAAGGCCGGTGGGCTGCAGGCGCCGGCGGCGGTCAATCCCGACGCGGTGCGCCTGTTGACGATTCACGGCGCGAAAGGGTTGGAAGCCGAGGCCGTGCTGCTGCTGGACACCGACACGGTGGAGCGCAATGCCGACAGCATGAGCGTGCTGGTGGACTGGCCCGGTGAGGCGGCTGCACCGCAAAAATTTGTCTTTCTGGTCAGCGAAAGCCGCCCGCCCGCATGCGCGGCCGAAGCGCTGGCAAGCGAGCAGGCCGCCAGGGCGCGCGAAGAGCTCAATGCCCTGTATGTGGCGCTGACCCGTGCGCGGGATACGCTGGTGCTGTCGTCGATTGAGCCGCACCGTGAAACCACACACAGCTGGTGGCAGCGCCTGTACCCGCTGGCGGCCGAAGCGCCCGCGCCTGCGGGTGGCGATGTGCCCGTTGCCAATACTGCCGATCCGCAGCTGTTTGCGCTGCCCGAGCTTCCCGAATTGCCGGCGTCCGCCAGGCTGGCCGCGACGGCTTCATCCGCGCCGCTTTCCGTTGCGGACGACACGCCCGCCGCCCGCCTGGGCAAGGCCATGCACAGGTTGCTCGAATGGGATGCCGCCGCGCCGTCATGGGCTGCTGAACGGCTGGCCGCGGCCAGCGCGAGCGTGGCCCGCGAGTTTCGCCTGAGCCCCGCGCAGGTCGCCGAAGCCCTGGCCATGGCCCGGCGTATCCGCAATGGCGATGCGGCCTGGGCCTGGGATGACAACCTCATCGGCTGGCAGGGCAACGAGGTCGAGCTGGTCCATGCCGGCCAAACCCTGAGGCTGGACCGGCTGGTGCAGCGCAAGGATGCCGGTCATGCGGGCCAATGGTGGGTGCTCGATTACAAGTCGGCCAGCGAGCCGCTGCGCCAGGGCGCGCTGGTGGCGCAACTGCAGGGCTACAGGGCGGCGCTGCAGGGGATTTACCCGGGTGAACCCGTCAAGGCCGCCTTCCTCACAGCCGCGGGTGCCGTGATTGAGGTGGCCTGAGCCATCCATGTGAAGGCAGGGTTCAGGGCCGGCCTGTGATAATCAGGCTTGTCCGCAAATCGGCTTGAGGTCTGTCCATACCGCAGATTTCAGGCCTTTTTGCATTCCAGCTCCCGTGCTACGGGCGCAGCCAGCTATCAAAAACAGAGCAAAATAGCCGCCATGGCGGTTTTGCCCGGACGGAATTTCCCTTGACCACTGCCCCGACTGTCCCGACCTCATCGCAACCCTTTCGTATTGCCGTCATAGGCGGCGGCCCGGCGGGCCTGATGGCGGCTGAGGTGCTGGCCGGTGCGGGCGGAGCCGTCGCGGTGCAGGTCTATGACGCCATGCCTTCCGTGGGCCGCAAGTTTTTGCTGGCCGGCAAGGGCGGGCTGAACCTGACGCACTCCGAGGGTTTTGAGCCCTTTATGGACCGCTATGGCGAGCGCCGGGCAAACCTTGAACCGCTGCTGGCCAGTTTTGGCGCGCCACAGCTGCGTGCCTGGGCAGAAGCGCTGGGCGTGGAAACCTTTATCGGCAGCTCGGGCCGGGTGTTCCCTAAGGACATGAAGGCCGCGCCGCTGCTGCGCGCCTGGCTGCAGCGTTTGCGCAATGCTGGTGTGAAGTTTTTCATGCGGCATCGCTGGCTCGGTTGGGCTGAGGATGGTGCGCTGAAGTTTTCAAGCCCAGCCGGCGAAGTGCTGGTGCAGGCCGATGCCGTGCTGCTGGCCCTGGGCGGCGGCAGCTGGGCCCGCCTGGGTTCGGACGGCGCCTGGGTGCCGCTGCTGGCCGAACGCGGTGTGCCGGTCGCGCCGCTGCAGCCGTCCAACTGTGGTTTTGACGTGGCCGCAAGCCGCCCGGCTGAAAGCGCTTCGGAGCCGCTGGAAACCCGCCGCGAGTTTTTGAAAGAGCTGGTGGGCAAGAGCGAAGCAGGCGTCGGCTGGACCGATCACTTCAAAAGCCGTTTTGCCGGCCAGCCCTTTAAATCGGTGGCCATCAGCTTCAGCGACGCGCAGGGTCGCAGCTTTAGCCGCAAGGGTGAATTTGTCGCCACCGCCACCGGCGTCGAAGGCAGCCTGGTGTACGCCGCCTCCAGCCTGCTGCGCGATGAAATCGCCGCCAAAGGCCGGGCAACGTTTTTGCTGGACCTGCTGCCCGGCAAGTCAGCCGAACAGGTGTTGGTCGAAGTACGCCATCCGCGCGGCTCGCGTTCGCTGTCCAGCCATCTCAAGAGCCGCCTGAGCCTGGACGGCATCAAGGCCGCCATGCTGCATGAACTGCTTGACAAGGACAGCATCAACGACCCGGTGAAGCTGGCCCACGCCATCAAGGCGCTGCCGGTCACGCTGGTCGCCACCCGGCCGCTTGATGAGGCCATCAGCAGCGCCGGCGGCGTGAGGTTTGAGGCCCTGGACGCCGGCCTGCAGCTCAAAACCCCGGCGAGCCTGGCCTGCCCGGTGTTCTGCGCCGGCGAAATGCTGGACTGGGAGGCGCCTACGGGCGGTTATCTGCTCACCGCCTGCCTTGCCAGCGGGCGTGCGGCCGGGCACGGTGTTTTGACGCATTTTGGCCTGTAGCCGCCGCGTGGCGGGCGCAAGCCGCTATCGATTAAGTAGCGCCGTGACGGCGCGCCGCTGCCCTGGTGCCGCGCTGCCCCGGATTAACCCCTGCAAAGCATATGGCGTGCCCTTTGCCATGTGCCTGCCCGCATACAATCACGGGCTATGTTCTCTGGCTGCAGGGGAACGGTGTTATTTTTGACCCGAAGTTAACAAAATTTTTGTGGAGTTTGCCGTGTTTATTTCTTCTGCTTTTGCCCAAACCGCTCCCGCTGCCGCCGCAGGTGGTGACATGATGTCGTCGCTCACCGGCATGCTGCCGCTGGTGCTGATGTTTGTGGTGCTGTATTTCGTCATGATCCGCCCGCAGATGAAAAAGCAAAAAGAACACCGTGCCATGGTTGATGCGCTCGCCAAGGGCGACGAAGTGGCAACCGCCGGCGGCCTGCTCGGCAAGGTTACCAAGATGGGTGACGCTTACCTGACTCTGGAAATTGCAAGCGGCGTCGAAGTGCAACTGCAGCGCAGCGCGATTGTCCAGGTGCTGCCCAAGGGTGCCATCAGCGGTTCCAAATAAGCGGTACTGCCAGATCAGGCCAGACGCGGATGCGTCCGGCCATCATCCAGGCCGGCCCACCCGGCTTGCCGTCCTGAAGGCCGTACCGTATTGACGCCTTTTTACCTTGCCGCCCATTAGTTCACCAGGAACAGCATTCCCATGAATCGTTATCCGGTCTGGAAGTACGTCATCATCGCGGTCGCGCTGCTGATCGCCATCCTCTACACCTTGCCCAACTTCTTCGGCGAAGCGCCGGCGGTGCAGGTGTCCAGCAGCAAGTCCATCGTCAAGGTGGACAGCACCACCGTCATTCGTGTGGAGCAGGCGCTCAAGGACGCCGGCGTCGCCGCGGATGCCGTGGCTTTTGACGGCAATTCCGTCAAGGCGCGTTTTGGCGACACCGACACCCAGCTCAAGGCCAGGGATGCGATCCAGAAAGCGCTTGTCCCCGATGCCTCCGATCCCACCTATATCGTGGCGCTCAACCTGTTGTCGCGCTCGCCGGCCTGGCTGACCTCGCTGCATGCCGCGCCCATGTACCTCGGGCTTGACCTACGCGGCGGCGTGCATTTCATGCTGCAGGTGGACATGCAGGCGGCGCTGACCAAAAAGACCGAATCGCTGGCCGGCGACCTGCGCCTGTCGCTGCGCGAAAAGAACATACGCCACGCCGGCATCAACCGCAGCGGGCAGAGCATTGAAGTCCGGTTCCGCGATACCGAGACCCTGACGGCCACCAAAAACCTGATCCAGGACCAGTTCCCGGACCTGCAGGCGACCGATGCACCCGACGGCGTCGAGTACAAGATGGTTGCGAGCATCAAGCCCGAGGCGGCGCGCCGCATCCAGGACCAGGCCCTCAAGCAGAACATGGTCACCCTGCACAACCGCATCAACGAGCTGGGTGTGGCCGAGCCGGTAATCCAGCAGCAGGGCATTGACCGCATCGTGGTGCAACTGCCGGGTGTGCAGGACACCGCCAAGGCCAAGGACATCCTGGGCCGCACGGCAACGCTTGAAATGCGCCTGGTGGACGAGAGCAGCGAAGGCCGCGCGGCTGAAAACAACACCGGTCCCGTGCCCTTTGGTTCGGAGCGTTTTCTTGAGCGCGACGGCCGCCCGGTGATCGTCAAAAAGCAGGTCATCATCACCGGCGAAAACCTGACCGATGCCCAGCCCGGTTTTGATTCGCAGAACCAGCAGCCCAAGGTCGACCTGACGGTGGACGCCAAGGGCGGCCGCATCATGCGCGACACCAGCCGCGAAAACCTGAAAAAACGCATGGCCATCGTGCTGTTTGAAAAGGGCAAGGGCGAGGTGCTGACAGCGCCCGTGATCCAGGGTGAACTCGGCAACCGCTTCCAGATTTCCGGCACCATGAGCGTCTCCGAGGCGAACGACCTGGCGCTGTTGCTGCGCGCGGGCTCGTTGGCCGCGCCCATGGAAATCATCGAGGAACGCACCATTGGCCCAACCCTGGGGGCCGACAATATTTCCAAGGGCTTTCACAGCGTGACCTGGGGCTTTGCGGTGATCGTTGCCTTCATGGCGGTGTATTACATGCTGTTCGGCCTGTTTTCGGGCATCGCGCTGGCTGTGAACCTGCTGCTGCTGGTGGCGGTGCTGTCCATGCTGCAAGCCACGCTGACCTTGCCCGGCATGGCCGCCATGGCGCTGGCGCTTGGCATGGCGATTGACTCCAACGTGCTGATCAATGAACGGGTGCGCGAGGAGCTGCGCAGTGGGGCCTCGCCGCAGGCGGCGATTCATGCGGGTTATGAACGCGCCTGGGCAACCATCCTGGACTCCAACACCTCGACGCTGATTGTGGGCCTGGCCTTGCTGGCCTTTGGTTCCGGGCCGGTACGTGGTTTTGCCGTGGTGCATTGCATAGGCATCCTGACCAGCATGTTCTCCGCTGTATTTTTCTCGCGCGGCCTGGTCAACTTCTGGTATGGCCGGCAGAAAAAGCTCAAGTCGGTGTCGATTGGCACGGTCTGGCGTCCGGCACCGGCCAATGGCCTGCCCGAACCGAAAAAATCCGCTTCGGCGAAATGAGTCCACAGGAAAGCGCAGGAAAGTAGCCATGGAATTTTTCAAGATACACAAAGACATCCCGTTCATGCGGCATGCGCTGGTTTTTAACGTGATCTCCTTTGTCACGTTTGCGCTGGCGGTGTTTTTCCTGTTTTCCCGGGGCCTGCACCTGTCGGTGGAGTTCACCGGCGGCACCGTCATGGAGGTGAACTACTCCAAGCCGGCCGAGGTCGAAAAGATACGCAACCTGGTGACCGGCCTGGGTTTTGCCGATGTGCAGGTGCAAAACTTCGGCACCTCGCGTGACGTCATGATTCGCCTGCCGGCGCAAAAAGGCGTGAGCACCGCGCAGCAAAGCGACAAGGTGCTGGGCGCGCTGAAAGCGGCTGACAGCGAGGTCACCCTGAGGCGCACCGAGTTTGTCGGCCCGCAGGTCGGCGAGGAGCTGGCGCACGATGGCCTGAAAGCCCTGGCCATGGTGGTGCTGGGCATCATGGTCTATCTGGCTTTTCGCTTCGAGTGGAAGTATGCTGTTGCCGCCATCATCGCCAACCTGCATGACGTGATCATCATCCTGGGCTTTTTTGCATTCTTCCAGTGGGAGTTCTCGCTGTCGGTGCTGGCCGCCGTGCTGGCGGTGCTGGGCTACTCGGTCAACGAGTCCGTCGTGATCTTCGACCGTATCCGCGAGAACTTCCGCCGTTACCGCAAGATGCAAACCACCGAGATCATCGACCACGCCATCACCTCCACCATCAGCCGGACCATCATCACCCATGGTTCGACCCAGATCATGGTGCTGTCCATGTTGCTGTTCGGCGGACCCACCCTGTTTTATTTTGCGCTGGCGCTGACCATAGGCATCCTGTTCGGCATCTATTCCTCCGTGTTTGTGGCGGCTGCGATTGCCATGTGGCTGGGCATCAAGCGCGAAGACCTGGTCAAGGCCAGCGTCAGGAAAGATGAAGACCCGAACGACCCGAATGCGGGTGCAACGGTATAAGCTGGACAATCATTACCCCAACTGCCTGTGGCCGCCAACAACAATAAAAACAGTCTTCTGGCCTCGCAGGCGCGCGAGGTTTTCACGGAGCACGCCGGCCGGGTTTTGCCACTTCTCTCCGCTGCGATCGGTGAAAGGCTGCTGGTACTGGCAGACCAGCCCGGCAGTGCGCCCGAAATGCAGGAACATCGCGATGCGCTGCTTGCATTTCAGGCCGGCGGCGCGGCCTGGAGCAACGCCACGGCCAAGGCCTGGAAAAAAGCACAGGTGCAACCCGCGCTGTCTGCCGTAGCCCGCTCCATGCTTGACAGCGGCAAGTTCGAGCTGATGGGCGACGAGGTCATGGAGAACAAGATACTCTCCTCGCGCCTGGCCTTGCGCCTGCTGGACTTTGCGAGCTGGGAACTCAATGACCTGCGGCTGCGGATCCAGAGCCTTGAAGGTCTTGCGGAACTGCCCAAGGGCGACATCCTGCGTCCCGAGGTGCTGGCCGAAAAACTCGTGGAAGAGTGGACTGCAGCCAACCTGTCGCGTGAATTGTGGATGCTGGTCCAGGACGCCATCCAGGCACGCATGGCCCAGCACCTGCTGGAGGCCTACCACGCGGCCAACGAATTCCTGGTCCGGCAGGGCGTGATGGCCGAGATTGATTTGCGACCCCTGGTCAAGCGCACGCCTTCCGCCGTGACGGCCGGGCGTGCCGATGGCAGGGGCAAGGCCGCGGCCGGCAAAAAAACTGGCGACGCCAGGCCTGGCGGCGCAGCGCAAGCCGGCCAGGGTTCGGCCGGGACGCCTGGCGGCGAGCAAGGCCTTTCTCCGGGTAGCGAAGACGGGAGCGCATCGATGGGTGGGGCTGCGGGCGGTTCTGGCCCTGGCCGCTCGTCTTATGGAGGCTCTGCGGGCAATCGTGGCGGTGCGGCCGGGCCTGGTGGCGGCTCAGGCAGTGTGATGGACCGGGGTTGGTCGGAATCGGCCATGAGCAACTCCCCGCAGGATGAAACCCGCATGCAGACGGCGACCACGCCTTTGGCCAGGGCCCGCATGCGTGCCCAGGGTGTGATGGGGAGCCTGAAACGCCTGCTCTCCAACCAGGTGGCCGGGTTTGATGACACGCGGTCCCAGCAGCCATCGCCGCAACTCGCGCAGGCTTTTGCCGGTATCGCGGCTTCCGAAAACAGCGACGAACGCACCATGCTGGCGGATGCCGGGCCGGACCAGGTTTATGGCCAGGCGCATGTGGACCAGGCGGCGACCGCCCTGCGCCAGCGAACCAGCAGCCTGAAGCAGGCCGCCTCCACCTCGGCAGAAAAAGCGACGATTGAAATCGTGGCTCTCATGTTCCAGAGCATCCTGGCCGAAGACCGCATTCCGCCGGCAATACGCGTGTGGTTTGCCCGCCTGCAAATGCCGGTGCTGCGCGTCGCCATTTCAGAGCCCGAGTTTTTCGGCTCCCTGCAGCATCCGGCGCGCCGCTTGATTGACCGCATGGGTTCCTGCGTGCTGGGCTTTGATGTGAACGTCTCCGGTGGCGCCATGGAGGCGGAAATCCGGCGCATTGTGCAGGTGATAGAGCAATACCCTGAAACCGGCCGCCGGGTATTTCAGCTGGTATACGACGAATTCCAGAAGTTCCTTTCGAAATTCCTGTCCCAGCAGGGCAGCGCGGCCCGTGTGGTGAGTGTGGCCCAGCAGGTCGAGCAGAAGGAGACCATGGCCATCCAGTACACCATAGAGATGCGCAACATGCTTAACGACATGCCGGTGCGTGAGGATATCCGCGAGTTTCTTTTCAAGGTATGGGCCGAGGTGCTGGCGATTGCGGCGATGCGCAACGGCCCGCAGCACGAGGAAACCATCACGCTCAAACAGGCTGCCGCCGACCTGGTGTGGGCGGCAAGCGCCAAACCCAACCGGGTGGACCGGGCCAAGGTGATTGCCGACCTGCCCAGATTGCTGCAACTGCTGCGTTTGGGCATGTCCATGCTGGGCATGGGTGCCAAGGCGCAGGATGCGCATATCAAGGCGATCAGCGACACGCTGGCGGACGCCTTCATGTCCAGGACCGAAGCCATTTCCGCGGAGCGCATAAGCGCCATGGCCAAACACCTGGTCAACCTGGAAGATTACCTGTCCGACAAGGACGTGGGTGACCTTCCGCTGGATACCGAAAGCCTGGTGACCATGATAGGTATTGATGCCTCGGACATCGAGGTCATCACCGATGGCGGCAGCCAGCCAACCGAAGCCATGCGGGCCTGGGCCCAGGAGTTGCAACTGGGTGCATGGTTCACGCTGGACCACAACGGGCGTACCACCCATGTGCAGTTTTCGTGGTGCAGCGACCGCAAGCAGCTGCACCTGTTTGCATCAGCCGATGGCCGCAACTTCCTGATCCAGATGCGCCGGCTGGCAGCCTACCTGCAGGCCGGCTTGCTGGTGCCTACGGAAGACGAAGCCCTGACGGTGCGCGCAACCCGCGACGCGCTGGCCAAGCTGGACGCCAATCCCGAGCGCCTTTTGAGTTAGGTCTGAGTTAGGTCTGTTTCTGCGAGCCCGCCGGGGCGGTGGTGATGCGCAAGAGGGCGTCCATCAATGCGCCAGCCGCTGCTCCGTGTCATCGCACAACTCGTCCAGCACCAGCGCATCCGGCTCTTCGCCAAAACTCCAGTAAACCATGAGCACGATGATTTTGAGGTCGTCCAGGGTGACCGGATCGCCCGGCGCCGCCATGGCGCGGTCTATCACGATCTCGCGCATGTGAGGCGGCAGCACCCCGGAAGACTCCAGAAAACTCACAAAACCCAGGGTCTCGGCACCCAGGTGCTCCTGTTCGGTCACGGAATAAACCCGCAGGCTGCCATGGGATTGGGGCTGCACCTTGTGGGAGGTGTTGTGACCGAGGGCGGGGTTTTGCGGCTCTGCCGGCGGCAGGCAGATCTGGGTGCTTTGCGCGGCGAGGTTCAGGCCGTCGAGCCAGACCAATGCGGCCTGGATTTCCTCGGCTTCAAAACCAACCGCCGTCAGTTTGCGGCCCAGTTGCTGAAGTTCGGGGCAAGCGTCACCTTGCCAGTAATTTTCGTAGACGTACACCAGTACTTCAAACATGCTTTCAATATAACGCAGATACGGATGCAGGTGTCGGCAGTGTTGCCTAATCCTCACCACCGCTTTGTTAAAATCGGCAGTGAACAAACCTTCGGAGCGCAATGATATTTTTCTGGTACACACTGGCGGGTGGCATTGCCACCGCCGTGCACTATGCCGTGCTGCTCATCCTTGTGGAAGTGTTTGCGTTTCCTGCCGCGCCGTCGGCCGCCGTGGGCGCCCTGTGTGGCGCCGCGGTTTCCTATCTGGTCAACCGGCTCATCACCTTTCCCGGCACCACCGTGCGCCACCAGCAGGCCGTTCCCCGCTTCCTGGCCGTTGCGGTGGCCGGCGCGCTGGTCAACGGCGGCCTGGTGTGGGCCGGCGTGCATGTGCTGGCCTGGCATTACCTTGCCGCCCAGGCCCTGGCAACAATTGTTGTGCTTGGCCTGACCTACCGTCTTAACCGCTCCTGGACCTTCGCCTGATGAACTCAAACATTGAAGCGCCCGGCTTCGCAAGCCCTGACTCGCCCTGTGCGCTGAGCATCATCGTGCCGGCCTACAACGAAGAGGTCGTGCTGCCCATCTTTCACAGCCGCCTGGTTGCGGCGCTGGCCGGCGTTGAAGGCGGCTGGGAAATCCTTTATGTGAACGACGGCAGCAAGGACGGCACGCTGCGCGTCCTCAAGGAGTTGCAGCAGGCAGATCCCGCCACAGGGGTCGCCGCGCTGAGCCGCAATTTCGGCAAGGAAGCGGCCATGAGTGCCGGCCTGAAGCTGGCGCGCGGCAGCGCCGTGATATTGATCGATTCCGACCTACAGGACCCGCCCGAACTGATTCCCGAAATGGTCCAGGCCTGGTGCCAGGGCGCCGATGTGGTGAACATGCGCAGGCGCAGCCGCCAGGGCGAGACCTGGTTCAAGAAGGCTTCGGCGCACGGGTTTTACCGCTTTATCAACTGGCTGTCTGAAGTGCCGATTCCCGAGGACGTGGGCGACTTCCGTTTGCTCAGCCGCCGCGCCGTGGACGCGCTGAACCAGTTGCCCGAACGCAACCGCTTCATGAAAGGCCTGTTCGCCTGGATTGGCTACAAACAGGTCACCATCGAATACGACCGCCACGCGCGCGCAGCCGGCGAGACCAAGTGGCCTTACTTCAAGCTGTTCAACTTCGCCATCGAGGGCATCACCGGGTTTTCAGTGGTGCCGCTCAGGCTGGCCAGTTACGCCGGATTTTTGACGGCCTTTTGTGCCTTTGTTTACGCCCTGGTGATGCTGGTCAAGATCCTGACGGTAGGCGAGTCGGTCAAGGGTTTTCCCACGCTGATCCTGACCATATTGATCCTGGGTGGCCTGCAGCTGATGGCCATAGGCATCATCGGTGAATACCTGGGGCGCCTGTTCATGGAAAGCAAAAACAGGCCGCTCTACCTGCTGGATGAATACCAGCCGGCGGCTCTGGGCACGGCTGCGGCATCGCCGGCGCGCATCCAGTCATGAGCATTAAAAACAATGCCGGCACCGGCAAGCTGCTGTGCTGGACCCTTGCCATCGTGGCACTGCTGCGCTTGCTCACCCTCGGCCTGTACCCGCTGACGGACACCACGGAAGCGCGTTATGCCGAAGTCGCCCGCAAGATGGTGGAGCTCAACGACTGGATCACGCCCTGGTACGACTACGGCGTGCCGTTTTGGGCCAAGCCGCCCCTGTCGACCTGGCTGACGGCGGCCAGCCTCAAAATTTTTGGCATCAATGAATTTGCGGCGCGCCTGCCGTACTTCCTGTTGGCTGTCTTCATCGCCTGGCTGGTCTGGGACTGGGTGGGCCGCAGGTCAAAACGCGAAGCGCTGCTGACCGTTGCCCTGCTCAGCGGCACCATGCTGTATTTCATCGCCTCCGCCGCCGTCATGACCGACCTGGCGCTGGTGCTGGGCACCACGCTCGCCATGCGCGGCTTCTGGGCGCCGTTTGAAGGCGCAGGTTCGCAGCGCCCGAAGGAGTCGTGGCTGTTGTTTGTGGGCCTGGGCATAGGCCTGCTGGCCAAGGGGCCGATTGCCGTTGTTCTGGCCGGCATACCCATTGCGCTGTGGGCGCTGTTTACGGGCAACATCATCACCTCGTGGAAGAGGCTCCCGTGGATCAGGGGCAGCTTGCTGATGCTGGTAATTGCCGTGCCCTGGTACTGGCTGGCAGAAATCCGCACGCCCGGTTTCCTGGACTACTTTTTTATTGGCGAGCACTGGAAGCGCTTTACCGTCACCGGCTGGACCGGGGACAAATACGGCACGGCGCACGCCACGGCACGCGGCGCCATCTGGCTGCTTGCGCTGGCCGCCTGCCTGCCCTGGACTGTGCTGATGCCCTTGCTGGCCATAGGCCGCAAGGCCAACCCGACATCCACCACCACAGCAGCCGTGCCTTCGCAGCGCCAGTGGCATATATACCTGCTGGCCTGGGCCATTGCACCCTGCCTGTTTTTCACGATGTCGGGCAATATTTTGTGGACTTATGTTTTGCCGGCCCTGCCTGCGCTGGCCATGCTCGCAGCGGGCTGGCTGGCGGGTGATGCCAGAGCCCGCTGGGTCGATGGCATGGTGTCTGCCGGTGTGGTGACCATGGCTCTGCTGGTGGGCGGCTATTTCCTCAACGAACAACTCGCTGACAGCTGGAAGACGGCCAAAACCGCCGTCACCGAATACCAGGCGCGTAATACAGACAAGCTGCCGCTGTTGTTCATGGGCGACCTGCCGTATTCAGCGTCCTTCTACAGCCAGGGCAAGGCCAGGGCGGTTGCTGGCAATGTGGAGCTGGCAACACGCATGGCGCAGGGCCGGCTGTTTGTGGCGCTCAATCCCGACCAGGTGCAGGTGCTGCCGGCTGAACTGAAAGCCGGTTTGCGCCTTGAGGCCACATCCGGCGCCTACAACCTCTATTCGTCGCTGCCGAAATAGCCTGAAACGCCGGGGTAGGGCGATTTGAATGCCATTTATGCCCCCAGCCCTTTGGCTATGGGCGCAGCCAGCTATTGATTTTGTAGCGCCCGGTGTCTCCAGTGCACACCGGTTTTACCCCAGCACCATCACAAAGAGCCCGCCATGATCGTCCGTTTCAACATAGACCCCGCCGCACAAGGCCAGTACGACTACCGCGTCACCTACGAGGGCGAAGACCTGTATGCCGATGCGGGACTGAACAGCATCGAAGACTGCATAGTCGCCGCAACCGAAGGCCTGGGCCGCGATGCGGTGGCGGCAGAAATTGCCTACAAGGGCGTGATCAGCGGCACCTATGCGCTGGCGTCACTGGCGCTGGTGTCTGAGCAGATCGCGCAGCATGCGTTGCAGACGACTGAGGCGATTGAAGAGGTGCTTGGGGCGGCTGGAGAATAGCGACTGCTGGTTCAGCAATCGGTCTGAACTTTGGAGTGGTAAAAAATCAAGGTGTGAGCAGTGACGAACTGCAAGCGCCTACGGTTGGCTCGACGCCTTGAGGATATCTATACCGGAGCAGGACAGAAAAATGTGCTTGGCGCAGGAAGACTCGCTTATCTTGGCAAGCTCCGAAGCTTTGGCAAGATATCCTTGTGCTGCCTCACCGAATCCCAAACCTGCTGCGGACTGGCCCAGGTAAAAGTATGTCAAATCAATTGCGTAGTCCGCATTGAGAGTCTCCCGTGCCAGGCCTTGCCAGTTCTGATCGGAATAAAGTTTGAAGAGTTTGCTTTCTACAAATTTGAAGGCTAGCGTTGTTCCTGATCCAAGTTTGGTTGCACCCTTGGTAAACGCATCCCACGACTCGGTGTAAAACGCAAGGGCCTCCCCATTGTTGGTCGTCGGTCTTTCCGCCTTGCTGCCCCGGAGCCAGTCGTATGGTTCTTTTTTCTCTAATACAGCTTGAGCGTACAAGGCCTCCATTGGAGGTCCCAGGGTCTGCAGGAATTCAATCCGTTTCTCCGACGAGGGGTGAGTCCTCCAGAAGTCTGTTCCATTCCGTTCTTTGTTGGCCGTGATCATTTTTTTCCATAGCGATACCGCTGCGGCTGGCTCATATCCTGCTCTGGCAGCGAGTTCAATTCCAATCCTGTCAGCCTCTGTCTCCGCTGTTCGGCTATTGGGAAGGTTGACGAACGCAAGGGCAGATACGGTCAACAAAGCCTGGTTATCCTGAAATTGCCTGTTATTTTTTGAAGCCGCTGCTGAAATGGCAATAACTGCAAGGTTGCTGGCAACCCTAACCGACATTTTTTCAGCGCCATGGTTGGCAATTGCATGACCAATCTCATGGCCCATCACCTGAGCAATTTCGGCATCCGTTGCGTTCAAGCCCTCTGCCAGCCCGGTATAGATCGCCATCAGGCCACCAGGCATACAAAAAGCATTTATGGTTTTTATGTCGTCGATGACAGACACTCTCCAATCCCACTTGGTCGTCTCGGGGCGGTAGAGCACGGCTTGCTGGATCAACCTGTTGGTAATTCGGTCAATGCGACGGGTGAGGTCGGTGTCGTTGAGTACCTGCTGCTTTTTCTCTAGGCCACCGACCAAATTGGTGTAGTGGGAGACACTTTCCTTCATCACGGCTTCAGGGGAAACAAGGCTCAGTTGGGAGCGGCCGGTCATGCTATTCGTCGCACAACCTGAGGTGATGGCAGCCAAAATAAGGACTGCGAGAACTGACTTCATGGACACGACTCCCCCTCATCTTTTGATCTCGCTGTACAGGACACCTTGACTCGACTGTCGTAAATGCTGCTGTTTTGCTTGAGACTTTGCCAGATTCGGATGAGGTGTCAATCCTCAACAGTACTGGTTGACCAGCCTCTCAATCCTTGATGGCAAGCTGGACAGTGTCATCCGGGCAGAGCCTAAGGCGTTGTTCGCGGCCTTGGGTGAACGACCTGAAGACGTATGTGCAAGCAACCTTAAGAACTAGGCTGGCTAGGATGTTGAATGTCGTGTGGTCCCTAGAGACTGAGTGAATTTAGTTCGCCCCCCGTAAACCGCCTGAAGGTGGGTCGGGATGACTACGCGTAGCTGATAAATGCCATCACGTCTAAAAAGTCCTGGAAGTTTCGCCATGGTCGCTCGATGAAGTCAGCTTTTAAGAAAGTGACACATCAAACTGACACAAAACAAAGAAAGTCAGGACCTCAAACCGCCTGAAAGCCGCATCGATAGGGCTTCTAGGCTAAATAAGGTGACGAGCCTTGACCCCGGCACTGACTCCACAGTTAGGGCTGCTTGGTTCCCCATCTGACCCGGTTGGCCGCTTTACCATGCGGGAAGGCCCGTCACGCTCGATTGTAAATGACTTGGGAATGACCCTCCCGAAATTGTCCTCATTGGGAGCGAGGCAATCCGCCGCCAGTCAGCGACGGCGAAGGCTCTTCATTCAAGTAGGGGCCGCGGAACCGGCTTTGCCGGGCCGCAGGCGCAGCGGCCCCCTCGGGGGGCAGGGAGCTACACGAAGTGAGCGACCGTGGGGGCCATATGACCGGCCATCTTCTAGAATGGCCGGATGTCCTATCTCGTTCTTGCCCGCAAATACCGTCCCAAAAATTTCTCGGAAATGGTGGGGCAGTCGCACGTGGTGCAGGCTTTGGGCAATGCGCTCACGACGCAGCGTTTGCACCACGCCTATCTTTTTACCGGCACGCGGGGCGTGGGCAAAACCACCATCTCGCGTATTTTGGCCAAGTCGCTCAATTGCCTGGGCGCGGACGGGCAGGGCGGCATCACGGCCACGCCGTGTGGCGTGTGCCAGGCCTGTACCGATATCGACAGCGGCCGTTTTGTCGACTACACCGAGCTGGATGCGGCATCCAACCGCGGCGTGGACGAAATCGCCCAGTTGCTGGAGCAGGCGGTTTACAAACCTGTTGTCGGCCGCTTCAAGGTCTTCATGATCGATGAGGTTCACATGCTGACGAACACGGCGTTCAACGCCATGCTCAAGACGCTGGAAGAGCCGCCCGAATACCTCAAGTTTGTGCTGGCCACGACCGACCCGCAAAAGGTGCCGGCCACCGTGCTGTCGCGCTGCCTGCAGTTCAACCTGCGGCCCATGGCGCCCGAGACCGTGCTGGAGCACCTGGGCAAGGTGCTGGCCATTGAAAACGTGCCGGCCGAACCGCAGGCCTTGCGCCTGCTGGCACGGGCGGCGCGCGGCTCCATGCGCGATGCCTTGTCGCTGACCGACCAGGCGATTGCCTTTGGCTCGGGCGAACTGCTGGAAGCCAGCGTGCGCCTGATGCTGGGCAGCGTGGACCGTTCTTATGTTTTCCGTTTGCTTGACGCGCTGGCGCGTGGCGACGGCAAGACCGTGGTTGAAACCTCCGAAGCCCTGCGCCTGCACGGCTTGAGCGCCGCATCAACGCTTGAAGAGATGACCACCGTGCTGCAACGCATGGCGGTGCTGCAGGCCGTGCCCGAGATGATGAGCAAGGCGGCTGAGAGCGCCAGCGACGATGATGCCGACCCCGAGGCCACCGAAACCGCGCGGCTGGCGCAAACCATGCCCGCCGACGAAACCCAGTTGCTTTACAGCCTGTGCCTGCACGGCCGGGGCGAGTTGGGTCTGGCGCCCGACGAGTATGCCGCGCTGACGATGGTGTTGCTGCGCTTGCTGGCCTTCAAGCCTTCGGAGGCACGTGCATCGGCTGCCCCGGCGCCTGACTTGAGGAGCGCCGCCGAGCCTGGAAAAAAGTCGCAGCCTGAGCCTGCCAAGGCAGCGCCGCAACCGGTGCCGCAGGCCGCGCCAGCCGCGGTTTTTAAGCCAAATCAGCCTCCAGCCTCCGTAGGACGGGCGCAGCCAGCTATGGATTTGGTAGCAAACACCCGGGATGCCAGTCCGAAAGCAGGCACCGGGACAAGCGCCGGCGAGCCGCCACCCTGGATGGATGCCGAGCCCCAGCCGCCAACACCCGCGCCATCTGCACCACCAGCGCCACCGCCTCAGGCTTTTACGGCACCGGCAGTCCAGGCCGTGCCATCGACGCCCATGGCGCTGGTAAAAACCCCGCTGGGCGATACCTGGAGCCAGCATGTGGGCGAACTGGTCAGCCGGGAGCTGATAGGTGCCCTGGTGCGCGAACTGGCGCTGCAGTCCGAGCTGCGCTCCCAGGAGAGTGGCGCCTGGACCTTGCGCGTCGAGCGCCAGTCGCTGGTCCAGGCCGCCGCCTGCGAAAAACTGCAACTGGCGGTGCAGACCCTGGTCAATGCCGAGCCCGCCATCCGGCTGGTGGTGGAGGTCGGCCCCGTCACCGACACGCCGGCGCGCCGCAACACGGCGGCCCAACAGGAGCGCCAGCGCCAGGCCGAGGAAATCATCCACAACGACCCGTTTGTGCAGGACATGATGCGCAACTGGGGCGCCAAGGTTGTGCCCGGCAGCATCAAACCCATGCCGCATGCCAATGCCAAAACCGGCACGGCGGCCAGCAGCAAGCCGATATGATCGAGCGCAGTTTCCGCGCCCGGACCAGCCATCTTTTCAAGCCTCATTTTTAAAGGAAAAAACCATGTTCAACAAAGGACAACTCGCCGGCCTCATGAAGCAGGCGCAGGCCATGCAGGACAACCTGAAAAAAGCCCAGGACGAGCTCGCTTTTATTGAAGTCACGGCCGAATCCGGCGCCGGCCTGGTCAAGGTCACCATGACCTGCAAACACGACGTCAAGCGTGTCGAGATCGATCCCAGCCTGCTGACGGACGACAAGGACATGCTGGAAGACCTGGTCGCCGCAGCGTTTAATGCCGCCGTGCGCAAGGCCGAGGATCTGAGCCAGGAAAAAATGGGCAAGCTCACGCAGGGCATGCCCGGCCTGCCAGGCGGCATGAAGTTTCCTTTTTGATCGCCGCGCTGATTTTCATTCCGGCGATAGCCCTGCATGGCTGACTCCAACGCCCTCGAAGGCCTGACGCAGGCGCTGCGCAAGCTGCCCGGCGTGGGCGCCAAGTCGGCTGCGCGCATGGCCTTTCACCTGCTGCAGCACGACAAGTCCGCCGCCCTGCAGATCGCCCGGGCGCTGGAGCATGCCGTCAGCAGCATCAAGCACTGCTCGCTGTGCAATACGCTTACCGAACTGGATGTTTGCAGCACATGCGCCAGTCCGCAGCGCGACCGCAGCAAGCTGTGTGTGGTCGAAACCCCGGCCGACCAGGCCGCGCTGGAGCGCACGCTGGCCTACAAGGGCCTGTACTTTGTGCTCATGGGCAAACTCAGCCCGCTGGACGGCATAGGCCCGAACGACATTGGCCTGCAAAAACTGTTTGACCGCGTGGTGCCCAAGGACGACAGCGGCAGGCCCTTGCCGCCCGAAGCCCGCGAGGTGCAGGAGGTGATTCTGGCGACCAACTTCACCGCCGAAGGCGAGGCCACGGCGCATGTGATCGCCCAGGCGCTGAAAAGCCGCGGCGCGCAGGTCACGCGGCTGGCCCGCGGCGTGCCCGTGGGCAGCGAGCTTGAATACGTGGACCTGGGCACCATCGCGCATGCGCTGGTGGACAGGCGCTAGGTTTAACAGCCGCCCGGGAGCCGTTTTTTCAGACTGGATCAGTTGCCAGCCAGCCCTGGCGTTACTACAATTTTGATAGCTGCCTGCGCAATGACTGCGGGGGCCAAGGACTCAAAAGGCTTTTAAGAAATGACATTTGCACGGTTCACTTTCGCTTACTGGTGTGTGCTGGTTGCGGCCCTCTTGCCCATCATCTGTGCCGGCATTGCCAAATACGGCATGCTGAACACGCCCAAACGCGAGGGCGGTTACGACAACAACAATCCGCGTGGCTGGCTGGCCCGGCAAACCGACTGGCGTGCCCGCGCCAACGCCGCGCAGGCCAATACCTTTGAAGCGCTGCCCTTCTTTTTTGCGGCTGTGATCATTGCGCACCTGCTGCAGGCGCGGCAGGCCCCGCTGGACATGCTGGCCTTTGTGTTTGTGTTGCTGCGCATGGGCTACATCATGATGTACATCGCGGACATGGCAAAAACCAGGAGCAGCCTCTGGGCGCTGGCGCTGCTGGTCAATATGGCTATCCTTTTTCTGGGCTACCGCTGAGTCTGCAACTGCCCTGGCTGACCGGCGCCTGACCGGCAGTGGTGCGGCCGCGAGTTCCACCGTAACCATTCGTAAGCCCAGGCGTTTTTTTCGGTACTAACCCGCACGGGATGACCCCGATGCGGGTTTTTTTGCGCCTTGCTAAGCTTGGGCACAAGCTAAAAAAACAGTGAGGACCACCAGCATGACCACCGAATTCAAACTCTCGCGCCGAAGTTTTGCCAGCGGCAGCGCCCTGGCCGCCGCCGCGCTGGCCCTGCCGGCCCTGCGGGCGCAAGGCAAACTCGAAAAAACAAAAATTGCCATGTCCGTCGGCGGCAAGGCGGCGTTTTATTACCTGCCGCTGACGATTTCCGAACAGCTGGGCTATTTCAAGGCCGAAGGCCTGGACGTCGAGATCAGCGATTTTGCCGGCGGCGCGCGCGCCCTGCAGGCCGTGGTGGGCGGCTCCGCCGATGTGTGTTCGGGCGCTTTTGAGCACACCATCAACCTGCAGGCCAAGAATCAGATGTACCGGGCTTTTGTGCTGCAGGGCCGGGCGCCGCAGATCGCGTTTGGCGTCTCGACCAAAACCATGCCCAACTACAAGTCGATTGCCGACCTCAAGGGCAAAAAAATCGGCGTGTCGGCCCCGGGGTCTTCCACCAACATGATGGCCAACCTGGTGTTGTCGCGCGGCGGACTGAAGGCCAGCGACGTGAGTTTTATCGGTGTGGGCACGGCAGCCGGTGCGCTGTCGGCGCTGCGCTCGGGCCAGATAGACGCGATGAGCAATACCGACCCGGTCATGACCATGCTGGAGCAAAAAGGCGAAGTCAAAATCATCAGCGACACGCGCACGCTCAAAGGCACCCAGGATGTGTTTGGCGGCACCATGCCGGCAGCCTGCCTGTATGCCTCCCAGGACTTTATCCAGAAAAATCCCAACACCTGCCAAGCGCTGGCCAATGCCATCGTGCACGGCCTGAAGTGGCTGCAGACGGCCGGTCCCGGCGACATCATCAAGACGGTGCCCGAGAGCTACCTGCTTGGTGACCGGGCGCTGTACCTGGCGTCTTTCAACAAGGTGCGCGAGTCCATCTCGCTCGACGGCCTCATTCCTGAAGACGGCGCGCGCACCGCGCTCAGGGCGCTGGCCAGTTTTGACCCGGCCATCAAGGCCGACAAGATTGACCTCAGCAAGACCTACACCAACGAGTTCGCCCGGCGCGCCAAAGAGCGCTTCAAGGCTTGACAAGCCTGGGGGCCACCGGCCGCAGCGCCGGGCCGCCCCAAGCAAGGCCAGCCCCCTCGGGGGGCAGCGAACCACACGAAGTGGGGAGCGTGGGGGCCATATACGCACTTGAGCTGCAGGACATCACCTGCACCTTCCGTTCAAGCGAAGACCACAACCAGGGCTACACGGCCGTGGGCAACACCACCCTGCGCATACGGGCAGGGGAGTTCGTTTCCGTCGTCGGGCCCACCGGCTGCGGCAAGTCTACGCTGCTGAATATCGGCGCAGGCCTGCTCGCGCCCTCGCTGGGCAGCGTCAAGGTGTTTGGCCAGCCGCTTGAGGGCATCAACACCCGGGCCGGTTATATGTTCCAGTCGGAGGCGCTGATGCCCTGGCGCAGCGCGATTGACAATGTGATGGTCGGCCTGCAGTACCGCGGCGTTCCCGATCCTGAGGCGCGCAGGCAGGCGCAGGCCTGGCTGGAGCGTGTGGGGCTGGGCGGTTTTGGCGACCGTTACCCGCATGAGCTGTCGGGCGGCATGCGCAAGCGCACGGCACTGGCCCAGGTGCTGGCGCTGGACCCTGACATCATCCTGATGGACGAGCCTTTCAGCGCGCTCGACATACAGACGCGCCAGCTTATGGAAAACGAAGTGCTGGAGCTCTGGGCGGCAAAAAAAAAGGCCGTGCTGTTTATCACGCATGACCTTGACGAGGCCATCGCCATGAGTGACCGTGTGGTGGTGCTGTCGGCCGGGCCGGCCACGCACCCCATAGGCGAATTCATGATTGACCTGCCGCGCCCGCGCGACGTGGCCGAGGTGCGCAACCAGCCGCGCTTTGTCGAGTTGCACACGCAGATATGGAATGTGCTGCGCGACGAGGTGCTCAAGGGCTATGCGCAACAACTCAAGAAAATTTGATGACCATGTGGCGCCACCTCAAACCATCCGAAAGCAATCTGCGCATCTGGCAGTTTGGTTTGCTGGTGCTGATTCTTGCCGGCTGGCACCTGGCCTCGCGCAACCAGCAGTTCGCTTTTTTCCTGGGTGAACCCATCCTGGTCGCGGGTCGGGTGTGGAGCTGGTTCATGCCTTTCGGTTTTGGGCCGAGTGTTCTTTTCCCGGAAGGCTTGCCCGGCAATGCCGATATCTACCTGCACCTGGGTACAACCCTGCTTGAAACGGTGCTGGCCTTTGGCATTGGCACGGCGCTTGGCCTGGCCTGTGGTTTGTGGCTGGCGCTGGCGCCCACGGCCAGTGCCATTCTTGATCCCTACATCAAGGCCGCCAACTCCATGCCGCGCGTGATCCTGGCGCCGATTTTTTCGCTGTGGCTGGGCCTGGGCATCTGGAGCAAGGTGGCACTGGCAGTTACGCTGGTGTTTTTTATCGTGTTTTTCAACGTCTACCAGGGCGTCAAGGAGGTCAGCCCAGTGGTGCTGGCCAATGCCCGCATGCTGGGCGCCAACCAGCGGCAACTGTTGCGCACGGTGTATCTGCCCAGCGCGACGAGCTGGGTTTTTTCCAGCCTGCACACCTCGGTCGGGCTGGCTTTTGTGGGCGCGGTGGTCGGCGAGTACCTGGGCTCCGCGCGCGGTGTGGGTTACCTGATCTTGCAGGCCGAAGGCACGTTTGACGTGAACACCGTGTTCGCGGGGATTGTGGTGCTGACAGCCTTTGCGCTGGTGCTTGACGGCATGGTCGGGAAAATCGAAAAGCGGCTCATGAAATGGCAGCCGCGCACCGGCGAAACCGAAAAACTCTGATGCCTGGGTGCGCCGTCCTACAGCTGCGGCTGTGGCTGCCCGCTACAGTGAAATCACTGTACAAACCAAGGACGCATCATGAACCTCTCGCTAAGCATAGGCCCCATCGTCTCCCTGATCGCGGGCATCCTGATTCTTCTGGTCCCCCGCCTCCTGAATTACATCGTGGCCATTTACCTGATTGTTATCGGCCTGATTGGCTTGTTTGGCGCCGGCCACATGCGCTTTTGAGATTGGCCTGCGGGCAGGCCGCGGCAGCCAGCGCAAGCTTCAGCGTTTTTTCTTCACGACGGGTTTGCTGGCGCCGCGCTTGACGCCCTTGCCCCGGCTTTTGCCATGGGTGCTGCTGGCCTGGCTTTTAACCGGCAGGAACACCACCACCTGGTGCCCCAGCTTGAACGCCGAGGTGGCTTTCACGCTGTTCCATTCGGCCACGCTGGCGGGGCTCAGGCGATAACGTTTTGCAATGCTGGCCACCGTCTCGCCCTTGCGGGCCTTGACGGTCGTGCGCCGCGTGACGATTTCGGGCGCCAGTGACACCTGCGCGTTGTCTGCAACGTTGATGGCAACGTCGTTTTCCATTTTGGCCGACCTGGGCACCAGCAGCGTGGAGCCGGCCTTGATCAGCATGCGCGGCGGGATGTTGTTGACGGCGCGCAGGTCGTTTTCACTCATGCCGGTGCGTTTGGCGGCTTCAGCGGTGCTCAGCGTGGACGGTGCGGTCCAGGCCGTCCAGCTGGCGTACTGGCCCTGGCTGTAGGCTTCAAAATTGCGCTGGAACACGGTTGCGTTGTCCCAGGGCAGCAGGATTTGCGGCGTGCCGGCGGCAATGATTACCGGCCGGTGGGCCGATGGGTTCAGTGCCTTGAAGTCCTCAATCCTCACATCGGCCAGCTTGGCGGCAAGCGCCACGTCAATATCCCGGCCAAGTTGCACCTGCTGGAAGTAAGGGTGGTTTTCAATCAGCGGCAGTTCGGTGCGAAAGCCCTGCGGGTTGGCCACGATGTTCTTGACGGCCTGCAGCTTGGGCACGTAAAGCCGCGTTTCGGGCGGCATGTTGAGGTCCAGGTAACCCGTGCCCAGCCCGGCTTTCTGGTTACGCGCAATGGCGCGGCTGACGCTGCCTTCACCCCAGTTGTAGGCGGCCAGCGCCAGGTGCCAGTCGCCAAACATGCCATAAAGCTTTTGCAGGTAGTCAAGCGCTGCGCGTGTGGATGCCAGCACGTCGCGGCGGTCATCGCGGAAGGCGTTTTGCTTGAGGGAAAAGTATTTGCCGGTTGCCGGCATGAACTGCCACATGCCGGCGGCTTTGGCGCTGGACACGGCTTGCGGGTTAAAGGCGCTTTCGATAAAGGGCAGCAGGGCCAGTTCGGTCGGCATCTGGCGGCGCTCAAGTTCTTCAACGATATGGAACAGGTATTTGCTCGATCGCTCCGTCATGCGCTGGATGTAATCGGGCCGGGTTGCATACCACTGCTCGCGGTCGGTGACCAGGTCGCCCTGCAGGTCCGGCATGGCAAAACCGCGGCGTATGCGTTCCCACAATTCCTTGGGCGGTTCCGTGGACGAAATCTTCAGCCCGCCGACCTGGCCCGGTGTGATGCTTCTAAGCGGGCCGCCGGGGATGAGCGACGGGACGGTTTTGCCGGTTGACGCGCCCGAGAGAACCGGGTCGCCCGGCATGCCTGGCTGGCTGGCACAACCGGCCAACAGGGCTGCGCACAAAAGTATTGCTGAAAAAAGGGAGCGTGAAGTGATGGGTCGGTGCTGGGACGTCATTTGAATTGGTTTTTCCACTGCCTGATGGCGGCAAATACGGAGATGTCGTCATGGGCCGCCGCATCAAAATGCCTGGCAGCAGTCTTAACCGTGGCTTGCCGGGTGCGAAAGAAGGGGTTGACCAGCAGTTCCCGGGCGATGGAGGTGGGCAGGGTAGGCTGGTCGCGTTCGCGCAATTTTACGCATTGTGCGTTGTAGGCCATCAAATCGGCATTGTGGGGTTCCACCGCCAGCGCAAAACGCAGGTTGCTCAGGGTGTATTCATGGGTGCAGCACACACAGGTTTGCGCGGGCAGGGCGGCCAGTTTGTCGAGCGAGGCCAGCATCTGGGCGGGCGTGCCTTCAAACAGGCGGCCGCAACCGCCCGAAAAAAGCGTGTCGCCGCAAAACAGCAGGGGCCGGGCATTGACCTCGGGCGTGTAATAGGCGATGTGGCCCGCGGTGTGGCCGGGGACGTCGATCACCTGGAAGTCCAGCCCCATGGCATGGGCGACATCGCCTCCACGCAGCGGCAGGTAAGGCCCGGGAATACTTTCGCTGGCGGGGCCATATACCGTGGCGCCCGTGGCATCTCGCAGCGCATCAACGCCGCCTGTGTGGTCGGCATGGTGGTGCGTGACTAGAATTGACTCCAGTTGCAGGGCCTTGTCCTCCAGCACGCGCATGACAGGCGCGGCGTCGCCGGGGTCTACCACCAGGGCGCGCTTGCCGTCATGCAACATCCACAGGTAGTTGTCGGCGAAGGCGGGGATGGGAATCAAATTCAACATGCAGTGGTCCTGATGAACTCGCAAATTATAGGTTTGACGGAATGGCTCAAGACCCCGCCCGGCGAGTATCTGCTGGCCTGGGAACGCGCGCAATTTGACGAGGCCGTCAGCGATATTTTTGGCTACCATGCCCTCCAGTTGGGCCTGCCTGAACTCGACACCCTGAGGACCAACCGCATGCCGCATCAATGGCTGGCACTGCAGGACCTGCCGGCAAATCCGGTCAGGGTATCCGGCGCCAGCCCTGGCGTCAACAGCACAGGCCTTGATGCGACTGCAACCGGCGCGGCAAGTTCCCGGCCGCGTGCCGCGCTGGTGACTGATTCGGTGGCCTTGCCTTTTCCCGAGAGCAGCCTGGACCTGGTGGTGCTGGCGCACACGCTGGAGTTGAGCCGCGACCCGCATGCGACCTTGCGCGAGGTCGAGCGTGTGCTGGTTCCCGAGGGGCGGGTCGTCATCAGCGGCCTGAACCCGACCAGTTTGTGGAGCATGCGGCAGCGGCGCGCGCATTTTTACCAGCGCCTGGGCTACGGCGGCCTGTTTTTGCCGCAGGCCGGCGAGTTTATTGGTTACTGGCGTTTGCGCGACTGGCTGCGGCTGCTCAGCTTTGAGGTAGAGTCGGGACGCTTTGGCTGCTACCGTCCGGCGCTGACCAGCCAGAAATGGCTGGCGCGGTTTGACTGGATGGACAAGGCCGGTGCGCGCTGGTGGCCCATTTTTGGTGCGGTGTATTTCCTGGTCGCGGTCAAGCGCGTGCACGGTGTGCGCCTGCTGGAGCCCGCCTGGAAGTCGCGCAAGGCCGTGGCCGCCGCGCCTGCGGCGGTGGCCAACAAGGAGCCCGCGCCCAGCATCAAACCCGATCTTTTAACCACCCGTCGCCGACCAGAAACCCAGAACAATCCATGACCGACTCCTCTCTTGCCGAAAAAACGCCAGATACCGCACTACAACACATCGTTATTTACACCGATGGCGCATGCAAGGGCAACCCCGGCCCCGGAGGCTGGGGCGCATTGTTGAGCGCGGCGGGCACCGAAAAGGAACTGTTCGGCGGTGAGCTGGGCACCACCAACAACCGCATGGAAATCACCGCCGTGATCGAGGCGCTGGCGGCGCTCAAGCGGCCCTGCAAGGTGACCCTGTACCTCGACAGCGAGTATGTGCGCAAGGGCATCACCGAGTGGATACACGGCTGGAAAGCCCGTGGCTGGCGCACCGCGGCCAAGGCGCCGGTCAAGAACGTGGACCTGTGGCAGCGGCTGGATGCGCTGGTGTCAACCGGCGGCCACAAGATCGACTGGCGCTGGGTCAAGGGGCATGCGGGCGACCCCGGCAACGAGCGTGCCGATGCATTGGCCAACAAGGGTGTGGAGCGCGCACTGGGCCGTCTTTGAGCTGCGCAGCCCGGGCCGGGGGGCGCCTGGAAAAGTGCAGACCATAAGCGTACACAGCATCGGCCAGCCCCGGGACAGGCCGGCCAGTTCGTAAAGCCGTTGTAAAGCTGCCGCGCATGGCCCTTCCGGCAAGGCAGGAAACGCTGCGCGGCCATGGTGTCCTGCTACATTGGCAGTTTGTATCTTTCCATTACAAGTTTCCCCTACCCATGGCATCAAAAGTAATTTACACAGTGGTCGCGGCGGCGGGTATTGCGGCTGCATCAGGCGCCGCCTGGTGGTACCAGAAACCCCGGGCCAACGATGCTGCATCCGGTGTGTCGTCGACGGCGCCTGCCGCCGGGTCCGCCCAGGGTGCTGCCAGCGGTGGGGCGGGGGGCAACCCCCCGACCGTCGAGGTGGCCAGGGTGGAGGTGGCCAGGCTCACGGATGACACGCAGGCCGTGGGCAGCTTGCGCTCGCGCCGGGGCGTGGTGCTCAGGCCCGAGGTGAGCGGGCGCATTACCCGGCTTAATTTCACCGATGGCCAGCGTGTGCGCAAAGGCCAGGTGCTGGTGCAGTTTGACGACCAGCTGCCGCTGGCCCAGGTCCAGCAAAGCCAGGCCGAACTGTCGATTGCGCAAGCCAACCAGAAGCGCAACCAGGAACTGGTGGCGCAAAACTTCATCAGCCAGCGCTCGCTCGATGAAAGCGCCGCCAACCTGCAGGTCGCCCAGGCCAAGCTGTCGCTGGCGCAAGTCACCGCAGCCCGGCTGAAAATCCTCGCGCCTTTTGATGGCATTGCCGGGATTCGCCAGGTCAATGTGGGTGACTACCTGAAGGACGGTGCGGACATTGTCAATATTGAGGACATCGACGCGGTTTTTGTTGATTTCAGGTTGCCCGAGCGCTACCAGAGCAAGGTCAGGCAGGGGCAGGTCGCCATGCTGGACATTGATGCCTTGCCGGGCCGCAAGTACACCGCCCTGGTGCAGGCGATAGACCCGCTGATAGACGCGAATGGCCGCTCCGTGGGAGTGCGGGCCTGTATCGACAACCGCCAGCTGCAGCTGCGGCCAGGCATGTTCGCGCGCGTCAATGCGGTGTTCGGCGAGCGCGAGAATGCGCGTGTCATCCCTGAAGAAGCCATTGTTCCGCTGGGCGGCAGGCAATTTGTCATCAAGCTGCTGCCCGGCGCCAGCGGACAGGCTCGCACGACAAAACGGGTTGAAGTCAAGGTCGGCCTGCGCAGCCCGGGCAAGGTTGAAATTCTCGAAGGGCTGGAGATAGGCGACACCGTGGTGACGACCGGCCAGCAGCGTGTGCAGCGTGACGGCACTGCGGTAACCGTGGCCGACCTCGGCAGTGCGCGGCCGGGCCGGCCGGTGACCGATGGGCCGGCGCCTGCCGCTTCAGCGCCATCATCCGCGCCTGCGTCGGCACCGTCCATGGCCGCGGCATCCGCCAAAACGCCGGCGCCGCTGTCCGGACCCAACCCCTGTGCCGATGCGTCAGCCGGAGGCCGTGCCGTGTCCAGTACAAAGCCGGGCCGCCGCTGACACAAGGCGGATAAGGATTCCCCATGCAACTTGCTGAAACCTCCATACGCCGCCCGGTATTTGCCACGGTGCTGTCGCTGCTGATCGTGCTGGTCGGCGCCGTCAGCTTCAACCGCCTGAATGTGCGGGAATACCCGAAGATTGACGAGCCCGTAGTGACCGTGAGCGTGCGTTATGCAGGTGCTTCGGCCGAGGTGATCGAGTCCCAGGTCACCAAACCGCTGGAGGACTCGATTGCCGGCATCGACGGCGTGGATGTCATCACCTCCATCAGCCGCGCCGACCAGGCGCAGATCAGCGTGCGTTTCCGGCTTGAAAAAGACGCCGACTCGGCCGCCGCCGAGGTGCGCGACCGCACTTCGCGCGTGCGCAACCGCCTGCCGCAGGCGATTGAAGAGCCGGTGATTGCCAAGGTCGAGGCCGATGCCTTTCCTGTCATACAGGTGGCTTTTTCCAGCGACTCGATGACGGCGCTGCAGATCAACGACCTGGTCAACCGCATCGTCAAGCCGCGCCTGCAGACCGTGACCGGCGTGGCCGATGTGCGTATCTACGGCGAGCGCAAGTACGCCATGCGTGTCTGGCTGGACACCGACAAGCTGGCCGCCTACAAGCTGACCACGCAGGACGTGGAAGACGCCATCAGCCGCAGCAACCTGGAGCTGCCGGCCGGCCGCATCGAATCGCAGCAGCGCGAGTTCAGCGTGACATCGCAGACCGACCTGGTCAGGCCGGCGCAGTTCCGCGAAATCGTCATCAAGAACGTCAACGGCTTTTCCGTCAAGGTGCGTGATGTGGCGCGCGTGGAAGAGGGCGCCGCCGACGAACGCACGGTGGTCAGGCTCAACGGCCGCTCCGCCGTGGCGGTCGGCATCATTCGCCAGGCCACGGCCAACCCGCTGGACCTGTCAAAAGGTGTGCGGGAAGCCTTCCCCAAGCTGAAGGCCGACCTGCCGCCGGACGTGCTGATCGACATTGCCAATGACAACTCGGTGTTCATTGACCGCTCCGTCAACAATGTCTACCACACCATTGCCGAAGCGATTGTGCTGGTGGCGCTGGTGATTTTTGTGTTTTTGCGCACGGCGCGTGCTTCCATCATTCCCATCATCACCATACCGGTGAGCCTGATTGGCACTTTTGCCATGATGGCGCTGGCCGGTTTCACCATCAACACCCTGACCCTGCTGGCGCTGGTGCTGGCCATCGGCCTGGTGGTGGACGACGCCATCGTTATGCTGGAGAACATCTTCCGGCACATTGAAGAGGGCATGGACCCGTTTTCCGCCGGCATCAAGGGCGCGCGTGAAATCGGCTTTGCCGTGGTCACCATGACGGCGACGCTGGTGGCGGTGTATGCGCCGCTGGCCTTCACGCCGGGGCGTACCGGGCGCCTGTTTGTCGAGTTTGCGCTGGCGCTGGCCGGCGCGGTGGTGGTGTCGGGTTTTGTGGCGCTGACCCTCACGCCCATGATGTGCACGCAGCTGCTCAGGCACAACCCCAAACCCAACCGTTTTGACCGCTTCATGGAGCGGGTGTTGACGGCTGTGTCCGAGCGCTACGGCACCGCGCTGCGCTGGGTCGTGACCAGGCGCTACCAGGCGAGCGCGTCTGCGGGTGCCGGCCAGCGGCTCAGGGGTTTTGTGCTCCAGGCGCGCTGGATCGTGATCGGGGTCATGCTGCTCAGCGCCCTGGCCATCGCGCTGGTGTTCCCGACCATGAAGCAGGAGCTCTCCCCGATTGAAGACCGCGGTGTGATCCTGGCCAACGTCAATGCACCCGACGGCGCCACGCTGGACTACACCAACCGCTATGCAAAGGCGCTGGAGAAGATGGGCGAGTCCTTCCCGGAGTTCGACCGCATTTTTGCCAACGTGGGCAACCCGACGGTGGCGCAGGCCAGCGTGGTGTACCGCACCGTCGATTGGGATGAGCGCAAGCGCTCCACCATGGACATGGCGCGTGAACTGCAACCCAAATTCAATGCGCTGCCGGGCGTGACGGCCTTCCCGATCACGCCGCCTTCGCTGGGCCAGGGTTTTCGCGAGCGGCCGCTCAACTTCGTGATCCAGACCTCGGACAGCTACCAGAACCTCAACGCCGTGGTGCGCCAGATGCTCGACGAGATTGCCAAAAACCCCGGCATTGTCTCGCCCGATGTGGACTTGCGGCTCAACAAACCCGAGCTGCGCATAGAGGTCGAGCGCGACAAGGCCGCCGACCTCGGTGTCAGCGTGCAGGTGGTTGCGAAAGCGATCGAAACCCTGCTGGGCGGGCGCAACGTTACCCGCTACAAACGCGATGCCGAGCAATACGACGTGATCGTGCAGACCGAGGCCAGCGGCCGCACCACACCGGAAGACATTGACCGCATCTATGTGCGCGGACGCAACGATGCCATGATCCCGCTGTCGGCTTTGGTCAAGGTGCGTGAAAGCGTGTCCCCGCGCGAGCTGAACCACTTCGGGCAGCGCCGCTCGGTGTCCATCACGGCCAGCCTGGCGGGGGATTATTCATTGGGCGAGGCGCTCAAATTCATGGACCAGACCGCCGCCAAGGTGCTCAAGACCGGCTACAGCACAGACCTGAACGGCACTTCGCGCGAGTTCAAGAACTCGCAGGGCGCGCTGGCGATTGTGTTTGTGCTGGCCCTGCTGTTTATTTTCCTGGTGCTGGCCGCGCAGTTTGAAAGTTTTGTCGACCCGCTGGTGATCATGCTGTCGGTGCCGCTGTCGATGATAGGGGCGCTGCTGGCGCTCAAGTGGAGCGGCGGCTCGCTCAATGTCTACTCGCAGATCGGCCTGATCACGCTGGTCGGCCTGATCACCAAACACGGCATTTTGATTGTCGAGTTCACCAACCAGCTGCGCGGGCAGGGGATGGAGATGATAGATGCGCTGGTCAAGGCATCGTCACAGCGCCTGCGCCCCATCATGATGACGACCGGCGCCATGGTGCTGGGCGCCTTGCCGCTGGCTTTGGCCACAGGCGCAGGCGCCGAGAGCCGCACCCAGATCGGCTGGGTGATTGTGGGCGGCATGTCGCTGGGGACATTGCTGACCGTGTTTGTGGTGCCCACCATGTACACCCTGTTTGCCCGCAGTGCGGTACCGGGCGCCAACAAGACGGTGGTCAAGGAACAGCCGGACGGGCACGGCGAGCAGACATCACATCCGGAATACGTGGCCAAATAGTGGCCCAACTCCTCTTCAATGCAAAACGCCCTCTGAGAGGGCGTTTTGCTTGGGGACTCTTTATTCCAGCCGGGGCCGCGGAACTGGCTTTGCCAGGCCGCAGGCGCAGCGCCCCCTCGGGGGGCATCCTTCGACAAGCTCAGGACGATCGGAATACACGGAGCGCGGGGGCCCTATATAGCCCCGTCAAACATCAGCACATCGACTTCGCCGCCCACGGCAATATTGCCCTGGGCGTGGTGCAGCACCATCAGTCCGTTGGCCTCGGCCATGGAGCGCAGCACACCTGAACCCTGGTTGCCGGTGGTCTTGACCTGCAGTGAGCCGTCGGGCGCGGTGGAGACCCAACCGCGCTGGTATTCGGTGCGGCCCGGCTTTTTGCGTATGGCTTCCAGGCTGCGGGCCTTGAGCAGCGGCGGCGCAGCCGCACTGGCGCCCATCATCTGCAGCAGGGCCGGACGCACAAAAGCCAGGAAGGTCACCATCACCGCGACCGGGTTGCCGGGCAAGCCGAAGAGGATGGCCCCCACGCTCCCCACTTCGTGTGGTTCGCTGCCCCCCGAGGGGGCTGGCCTTGCTTGGGGCGGCCCGGCGCTGGCGGCCTTTGCCCCCCCGCTCCCCGCTTCATGTGCTTCGCTGCCTCCCTGGCTGCTATTATCTTTATAGCTGACTGCGCCCGATGTATGGGGCTCGGCGGCCGATTTTTCTTGTAATTTGCCGGGCAACAGGCGGCCCACGGCCATGGGACGACCCGGCCGCATGGCGATGCGCCAGAAGGCCACGTCGCCGAGTTTTTTCATCATGGTTTTGGTGAAATCTGCCTCGCCCACACTGACACCACCCGAAGTGATGACGGCATCGGCCTGCAGGGCTGCGCTGGTGAACGCCGCTTCGAGCAGGACCGGGTCGTCACGCACCACGCCCATGTCCAGCACCTGGCAGCCCAGACGGCTGAGCATGCCGAAGACGGTGTAGCGGTTGCTGTCGTACACCGCGCCTTCGCGCGGCGCCTCGCCCAGCGACAGGATTTCATCGCCGGTTGAAAAATAGGCGACCCGCAACGGGCGCCAGGTTTTCAGTGTTTTAAGACCCAAAGAGGCCGCCAACCCAAGCCGGGCGGGCGTGAGTAGCTCACCTTTCAGTAGCGCTGGTTTGCCTTGGGTAAGGTCTTCACCGCGCAGGCGGCGGTTATCGCCCGGTTTGAGAAGCTTTGGCGGGATGGTGATGAGATCACCTTGAACGGACACAAACTCCTGCGGCACCACGGTGTCCAGGCCCTGCGGCATGATGGCGCCCGTCATGATCTTGACGCACTGGCCTGCTTTAACGCTGCCTTGCCAGGCCTTGCCTGCGAGTGCCGTGCCGATGGCCTGCAACTCAAGCGCCGCATCCGGTTGCAGTTGCACTCCTGCAAAGGCATAGCCGTCCATCGCCGAGTTGTCATGCGGCGGCACATCGAAAGGCGACACCACATCGGCGGCCAGCACGCGGCCCAGGGCCTCAAACAGGGGCAGTTCGATCACATCCTGGACAGGCGAAACCAGCCTGGACAAAAACGCCAGCACATCATCGGCTGAGAGCGCCTGCGGGTCGTAGCCCTGCAGCTCGGCGGCAATCTGGTCCAGTGTTTTCACGTCAAGGCTCACGGCAGGCGGGATTCGAGCTGGTGCAACTCAGCCAGCGTGTTGGCGTTAAAGAAGCTATGCGGGTCGTCTCCGGGCTGGTTGAATGGCACGACGACAGTCTTGTGCTGGGCCGTCCAGGCGTCGATTTTCCGGCCACCGTTTTTGGTGAACTGCACCAGGCTTTCGAGCATGCTGGTGTGCATCAGGCAAAACACCGGCTGCGGCCTGAGTGTTATGTTGTTCTGGCCGTCTTCTTCAGGCGCGGCAGCGACTGCAAAGTCGGCGTCCTCCTGTGCAAAGGCCTTCGCCATGCGCTCCACCAGGTCAAGCGGAAACAGCGGGGTGTCGCAGGGCACCGTGAGCATATAAGGCGTTTCGCAACGCTCCAGACCGGTCATGAAACCGGCCAGCGGCCCTGCGTATTCACCCAGGGCGGTAGCGTCGGGCCAGACCGGCACGCCAAAGGACTCGTACGCCGCCAGGTTGCGGTTGGCATTGATCATGATCTCGCCCACCTGCGGGCCCAGCCTGAGCAGGGTGTGCAGGGCCAGCGGCACGCCATTGAAGTTTTGCAGGCCCTTGTCGGCGCCACCCATGCGCGAGCCCCGGCCACCGGCCAGGATCACCGCGGTGATGGCTTCGGCGTGCAGGGGGATTGTTATATCGGTGTTCAAAAATCATCCTCCGATGTAACTCATTTCAACGCGTTTGAGGCCGTTATCCGGAGCAGTTGTGTCTGCCGGCATGGCAGCGCGCAGTTCCGAATAACGGTCATCGCGTTTTTGCCAGATATGCGCCACCGCGCCGGCAATCTGGTCATCCGCGTAACTGCCGCGCAGCAGGGCGCGCAAATCATGGCCCTGGTTGGCAAACAGGCATAAAAACAGCTTGCCTTCGGTGGACAGCCGCGCGCGGTTGCAGTCGCTGCAAAAAGCCTGGGTGACGCTGCTGATCACGCCGATTTCTCCAGCGCCATCGGCATAACGCCAGCGCTCGGCTGTCTCGCCGGTGTAGTTGGGGTTGATGGCGGCGAGGGGGAACTCGGCATTGATGCGTTCTATGACCTGGGCCGAAGGCAGCACCTCGTCCATGCGCCAGCCATTGGTCGCGCCCACGTCCATGTATTCAATAAACCGCAGCACCGCGCCTGAATGGCGAAAGTGCCGCGCCATCGGCAGTATCTCGGCATCGTTGGTACCGCGCTTGACCACCATGTTGATCTTGATCGGCGACAGCCCGATTTTTTGCGCGACCTCAATGCCTTTAAGCACATCGGCCACCGGGAAGTCCACATCGTTCATGCGCCGGAAAACGCCGTCGTCCAGCCCGTCCAGGCTGACCGTCACGCGCTGCAGGCCGGCATCTTTTAGCGACTGGGCTTTTTTGGCCAGCAGCGAGGCATTGGTGGTCAGCGTGATGTCCAGCGGCTTGCCTTCGGGCGTCTGCAGTTTTGCCAGCATTTCAATCAGCACTTCAATGTGCTTGCGCAGCAACGGCTCGCCGCCCGTGAGCCTGATTTTTTCAACCCCATGCGCCACAAAAATGCGCGCCAGCCTGACGATTTCCTCAAAGCTCAGCAGCGAACTTTGCGGCAAAAAGGCGTAGTCCTTGTTGAAGACCTCGCTGGGCATGCAATAGCTGCAACGGAAATTGCAGCGGTCCGTGACGCTGATGCGCAGGTCACGCAGGGGCCGCGCAAGGGCGTCGCTCAACAGGCCGGCAGGGGCCTCCAGTCGCGCAGGGATATGTGGTACGCGGCTTGCGTAGCGTATGTCGGCCAGGGGGATAACTTTGTCTGTCATTGTGAAGTGCCCAAGGGGAGAATTTACTCCATTGGCAATACCGGGCACTGATAACGCGGCTTTATCCCCAAACACAGCGCGCTATTGTCATCGGCCGCGCAATTTTCCGCCGGGCCGCCCCAAGGAAGATTAGCCCCCTCGGGGGGCAGAGAGTTACGCGCAGCGAGCGAACGTGGGGGCTCTATACACAGCGCGCGCCATCCACCTCAATACATACGCCGCTGATAAAGTCCGCCTCGTCGCTGGCCAGGTAGAGCGCGGCGTTGGCCACGTCCAGCGCAGTGGAAAACCGTCCCAGCGGGATACTGGCCCGGAACCTGGCCTTGCGTTCTTCATCCACCGGGCCGCCGGCAAATTCGGCGGACAAGCCGGTGTCCGGGTTGAACACCGGGTTGATGCAGTTCACGCGGATATTGTCCGGACCCAGCTCGGCAGCCAGGGATTTTGAGGTGGTGATGACCGCCCCCTTGGAGCCGTTGTACCAGGTCAGGCCCGGCCGCGGGCGTACGCCGGCCGTGGAGGCGATGTTGATAAAACTGCCGCCACCCTGTTCGCGGAACACCGGTGTGGCGTGAATCGTTGAAAGGTAAATGCTTTTGACGTTGATGGCGTAGCACTTGTCAAAATCGTCCTCGCTGACGTCCAGTGCGGGCTGGTTGCGGTGCGTCCAGCCGGCGTTGTTGACCATCACGTCGAGCCTGCCATGGCGTTCTACCGCTGCGGCGACCAGTGCCTTGACCTCGGCGGATTTCGTTACATCGGCCTTGAAGAAGGAGGCCGTGCCTCCCGCCTTGAGGATGGCCGCCACAACCTTTTCACCCAGCGCTGTGTTGATGTCGTTGACGATGACCTGCGCCCCCTCGGCAGCCAGGCGGCGGGCAATGCCTTCGCCTATGCCGCCGCCCGAGCCCGTGACGATGATCGATTTGCCTTTTACCCGCATGGGTTTGTCTCCGGATGGTTATGAGTTGATACGTGAGCTTATTACAGCTTCAGCTCCGGAGCCGCTGTCAGCCGTGGCGAACCGCCACCGTCTTCAGCGTGGTAAACCCATAAAGCGCCTCAAACCCTTTCTCACGCCCATAACCGGATGATTTCACGCCGCCAAACGGCAACTCCACGCCGCCGCCTGCACCGTAGTTGTTGATAAACACCTGACCGCTTTTGACACGTTTGGCCATGCGGAACTGGCGCGCGCCGTCGCGCGTCCAGATACCTGCGACCAGGCCGAACTGGGTGGCGTTGGCGAGTTCCACCGCGTGGTCTTCGTTCTTGAAGCTCATGGCGCAGAGCACGGGGCCAAAGACTTCTTCCTGCGCCAGCCTGTGCATCACGGGTACATCGCGCAGCAGGGTGGGTGCCTGGTAAAAGCCGGTGTCGGGCGCTTCGTCAACAATCTGGCCCTGCGCGACCATGGGGATGTTGGCAACCTGCGCATCGCTTAAAAAATCCCAGACGCGCTGCTGCTGGCTCTGGCGGATCAGCGGGCCGACGTCCAGGTCCATGGCTGCGGGGCCGACGCGCAGGTTTTCAAAAGCCTGGCCGAGGCGTTCGAGCAGCGGCTCGTAAATCGATTGCTCCACCAGCAGGCGCGAGCCGGCCGAGCAGGTTTGCCCGGCGTTTTGCACGATGGCGTTGATGACCATGGGAATCGCCGCATCCAGGTCGGCATCGGCAAACACGATCTGCGGGCTTTTGCCGCCGAGTTCCAGCGTGACCGGGCAATGGCGCTCGGCCGCCACTTGCTGGATGAGCGTGCCTACCGAGGGGCTGCCGGTAAAGCTGATGTGGTCTATGCCCTTGTGGCGGGCCAGCGCGTCGCCGACTTCATGGCCGTAACCGGTCACGATGTTGATCGCGCCGGCCGGGAAGCCGACCTCGGCGGCCAGTTCGGCCACACGCAGCAGCGACAGGCAGGCGTCTTCGGCAGGTTTGATCACGCAAACATTGCCGGCGGCCAGCGCACCGCCCACGCTGCGGCCGAAGATCTGCATGGGGTAGTTCCACGGGATGATGTGGCCGGTCACGCCATGCGGCTCGCGCCAGGTCATCACGCTGTAGCCGTCCAGGTAGGGAATGGTCTCGCCGTGCAGCTTGCCTGCGGCGCCGGCATAAAACTCGAAGTAGCGCACCAGCGCGGCGGCGTCGGCTTTGGCCTGCCTGGCGGGTTTGCCGCAGTCGCGTTGCTCGATCAGCGCCAGCTCATCGGCGTGCGCCGCCACCCTGGCCGACAGGCGCATCAGCAGGCGGCCGCGCTCGGCGGCGCTGATGCGTTGCCAGACCAGGTCCAGGCATTCGCGGGCCGCGTTGACCGCGGTGTCAATGTCGCCGGCATTGCTGCGCTGTATCTCGTCAAACACCTGGCCGTCCGACGGGTCTATGACCGGGATGGTTTTGCCGGAAGACGAAGGGACGGGGGTGTTGGCGATGTAATTGAGCTGCATGCCCTGATTTTGCTTCAAGCCGGCTGAATCTTCATGATCGGCATATTTTTGACACTACTGTCCGGTAAATTTTGATAATTTCTTTAAAACAGCTCGACCTGCGTCT
>JAZKCE010000018.1:0-13900 GCA_040388255.1 Pseudomonadota bacterium
TTTGCTTCAGACCCAGCGAGACACGGTTTTTCTCGGTGTCGAACTTCAGGATCTTTGCCACAATCTCTTGACCAGCTGTCACCACTTCGCTTGGGTGACGCACGCGGCGCCATGCCATGTCGGTGATGTGCAGCAGGCCGTCAATGCCGCCCAGGTCAACGAACGCACCGTATTCGGTGATGTTCTTGACGACGCCCTTGACGGCAGTGCCTTCTTTCAGGGTTTCCATCAGCTTGGCGCGTTCTTCGCCCATCGATGCTTCGACAACCGCACGGCGTGACAGCACGACGTTGTTGCGCTTGCGATCGAGCTTGATGACCTTGAATTCCATGGTCTTGTTCTCGTAGGGAGACAAGTCCTTGATGGGGCGGGTGTCGATCAGCGAGCCGGGCAGGAAGGCGCGGATGCCGTTGACGAGGACGGTCAGGCCGCCCTTGACCTTGCCGCTGGTCTGGCCGGTGACGAATTCGCCGGATTCCAGGGCTTTTTCCAGGCTCATCCACGAAGCCAGGCGCTTGGCCTTGTCGCGGGACAGCAGGGTGTCGCCATAGCCGTTTTCGACGGAGTCGATGGCCACGGAAACAAAATCGCCGACCTGGACTTCGAGCTCGCCCTGGTCGTTCTTGAATTCTTCGAGGGGGACATATGCCTCGGATTTGAGTCCGGCGTTCACAACCACGTGGTTGTGATCGATACGCACTACTTCAGCGGTGATGACTTCACCGGTACGCATTTCAGAGCGTTGCAGCGATTCGTTAAATAGGTCGGCAAAAGATTCAGACATGGTTTTCCTAGTCCACACAACAGGGTTCAATCAGCGGAATTGCTAAAAGTTTTGGATCTGCTTGCGGCTTTGTGTTGCGGTCAATCAAGACTGCGGGTTACGTTAATGTTCCTGCTGACCAATGCGCCACGATGAGGCGCGACAGGGGTCAAAAGGGCCGGTTGCCTTGCCACCAGTCGATCACCTGGTCCACCGACTTTTCAATCGACAGATAGGAGTTGTCCAGCAGTTTGGCGTTATCAGCAGGCTTTAGAGGGGCTGCTTTTCGCGACATGTCGCGCGCATCACGTGCCTCCAGATCTTGCTGAATACCCACCAGTGTAGCTGAATTTCCCTTTGAAATCAACTGCTTATAGCGCCGTTCAGCACGGTGTTCGGCGCTGGCGGTGAGGTAGATCTTGAGCGGCGCCCCGGGGAAAACCACGGTTCCCATATCGCGGCCATCGGCCACCAGGCCCGGCAGGCGCCTGAAACCGTGCTGCAGCTCCAGCAATGCCGTGCGAACCTGCGGGTGGGCGGATACTTTTGAGGCCGCCATGCCGGCTGCCTCGCTGCGGATGGCGTCCGACACGTCCTTGCCGTCCAGGAACACCTTTTCGCCCTGGAAACGGACGGGCAGGGTGCGCGCAATGCCCGCCACGCCGTCCCCGTCGTCCAGCGATATGCCGGCCTGCGCGGCGGCAAAGGCACTCAGGCGGTACAGGGCGCCTGAGTCGAGGTAGTGGTAACCCAGGCGATGGGCTGTCAGGGCGGCCAGCGTTCCCTTGCCGGAGGCGGTTGGTCCATCAATGCAAATGACCGGGATGTGCTCGTTTTCGGCTTCGGTCACGGCGAACAGGGCTTCAAAATAGTCGGGAAAGGTCTTGGCTACGCATTTCGGGTCAAGAATGCGCACCGGCAACTGCGCCGGGTTAAACGCCGCCAGAGAAAAACACATGGCAACGCGGTGGTCGTCATAGGTGTGAATGGCGCCTGTGGTCCATGCGGATGGCTTGGCGGGGGGGGCGATTTTGAGGTAATCGGCCCCTTCTTCTACCGTGGCGCCGAATTTGCGCAGTTCGCAGGCCATGGCCGCAATGCGGTCGGTTTCCTTGACGCGCCAGCTGGCGATATTGCGCAAAACCGTGGTGCCCTCGGCATACAGCGCCATCACGGCCAGGGTCATGGCGGCGTCGGGAATGTGGTTGCAGTCCAGGTCAATTGCCTTGAGCGGCCAGCCCTCGCCCGGTTTGCCGCGTGAAATTCGCAGCGAATTGGCTGTGCTGTCGATGTGCGCACCCATCATCCGGGCGGCTTCCACAAAGCGGATGTCGCCCTGAATGGAGTCCGCGCCCACGCCCAGGATTTCTATGCCATTTTGGCCTGCAGCACCCTCTGCAAGGGCGCCAAGCGCTATGAAATAGCTAGCAGAGGAGGCGTCGCCCTCAACGTGGATTTGGCCCGGCGACTGGTACTGGCTGCCGGCCGGGATGGTGAACCGCTCCCAGCCTTCACGCTGTACGTCGATCCCGAAGCGCTTGAGCAGCTTGAGCGTGATCTCGATGTAGGGGCGGGAAATCAGCTCGCCGACCACCTCGATATGGATGTCGCGGCCAGCCACCAGCGGCAAGGCCATCAGCAGGGCGGTTAAAAACTGGCTGGAGACGTCGCCGCGGACACGGATAGGCTCATCCAGCTTCAGGGTTCCCGGGTAAAGGCGCAGCGGCGGAAAACCTTCATTGCCAAGGTAGTCAATGCCGCAACCGAGTTGCCTGAGCGCCTCGACCAGGTCCCCGATCGGGCGTTCATGCATGCGCGGCACGCCCGACAGTTCGAACTCGCCGCCAAGCAAGGCCAGCGCGGCGGTCAGGGGCCGCATGGCGGTGCCGGCATTGCCCATAAAAAGGCTGGCTTTTTTTGTGGCCAACTGGCCGCCCAAGCCTTCAATGGCAACGGTGTCTCCGTTTTTTTCAACGGAACAGCCCAGTTGCTTGAGTGCAGCCAGCATCACGGCGGTGTCGTCGGACGCCAGCACCTCATGGATTGTGGTTTTGCCGTGGCTTAAGGCCGCGAGCAGCAGAACCCGGTTGGAAATGCTTTTCGAGCCAGGCAGGCGAACCGTGCCGCCCGCTTTGGCCAGTGGCGGGATATCCAGATACTCAACATCGAACATGGCGCAGGCCTGCTTATTTTGGTGTTTTTTGGGATGCAATGCGCCAGTTCGCCCGGGTTTCGCTGGCTTGCTCGATGAGGTTTTCAAGGGCATCGCCGTCGCCGCCCGCGATCAGCTGTTCCAGTGACTGCAGGGTCTGCTGGAATATCCTGGACTGGTCCAGCAACTCTTCCCGGTTGGCGATGAGGATGTCGCGCCACATTTTTGGATCGCTGGCCGCGATCCGCGTGAAGTCGCGAAATCCCGGTCCGGCCAGCGACAGGTATTCTTTTCCCTGGGTCTGGCCAGCAATGCCATTGATCATGGCAAAAGCAATCAGGTGGGGCAGGTGACTGACCGCAGCGTAAGCCGCATCATGGGACTGCGGCGACATTTTCACGACATGGCAGCCCAGGGCGGTCCAGACATCGACCGCTTTCTGCAGCTGGACGGTGAAGGTCCGTTCAATCGGTGTCAGGATGACCTGTTTGCCGGCGTATAAATTGACATCGGCATGCTCGACGCCGGAGACTTCCTTGCCCGTGATCGGATGGGCCGGGACAAAGCAGCCTACATGGTCACGCAGCACGCGGCGCGCGGCATCCACCACGTCGCGCTTGGTTGAGCCCACATCCATGACCAGGGTGTTCGGCGTGAGGAGGTGCCGTATGGCCTTGAAGCTGGCCTCGGTGGCGGAGACCGGCACCGCCAGCAGCACGATGTCGGCACCTGAAACCGCCAGCAGCGCCGATGGTGCTTCCACGTCAATGACACCCATCTGGCGTGCACGTTCCGTGGTGGAGGGCGACTTGCTGTAACCCACGATGCGTTTGACCAGGCCTGCGCGTTTGAGCGCGAGCGCGAACGAGCCGCCCATGAGCCCGCAGCCGATGAGACCTAATTGTTCAAACATGAAATGAAACCGTTTTTTTGAAATGCATGCACGTCTCCAGGCCCCCGGCCTTTGTTTGTTTTATTCACTGACCGGGTAGACTCCCAGGACTTTGTAAAACGCGCACAGTTGCTGCAACTCGGCCAGCGCCGCCTTGACGTTGGCTTGTGAGGGGTGTCCCTGCAGATCGATATAAAAATAGTATTCCCATTGGCCTGAGCGCGCAGGCCGCGATTCAAAGCGTGTCATGGACACACCGTGGTTCTTCAGCGGTACCAGCAGGTCATGCACGGCACCGGGCCGGTTGGTGACCGAGACCACGAGGCTGATGCAGTCCTTGCCCGAGGCGGGCGGTGTGGGCAGGGTTTGCGGCAGGCACACAATGGCAAAACGTGTGCGGTTGTAGGCATCGTCCTGGATGCCGTGCGCCGGCGTGTGAAGGCCAAATTGTGTTCCTGCGCGCTCGCTGGCGATACCGGCCCAGGCCGGGTTGGTGGAGGCCAGCCGCGCGCCCTCCGCATTGCTGGAGGCCGCGTGTCGGGTGGCGTTGGGCAGGTGGGTCGTCAACCAGCCCTGGCACTGCGCCAGCGCCTGCGGATGGGCATAGACGGCTTCGATGCCGTCCATGGAGTCGGTCAGGCGCAGCAAATTGTGCCGCACGACCAGGCTGATCTCGCCGATGATGTGCAGCGGGGAATGCAGCAGCAAATCCAGGGAGCGCGACACGACGCCTTCGGTCGAGTTCTCGACCGGCACCACGCCATAACCGGCGCTGCCCGATGCCGTGGCATGAAATACCTCGTCGAAGTTCGCGCAGGGGACGTGTTCGATGCTGGCACCGAAAAACTGCAGGGCAGCCTGCTCGCTGAAGGTGCCGGCCGGCCCCAGGTAGGCGACGCGCACCGGGGATTCCAGGGCCAGGCAGGCCGACATGATTTCACGCCAGACCGCCGCGACATGCTCGCTTTTGAGCGGTCCGGTGTTGGCCTGCTGGATCTGCTCGATCACCCTGGCGACGCGGTCCGGCCGCAGGAAGGGCGTGCCTTCGCGTTTTTTGACTTCCCCGACCTGTTCTGCGACCCGCGCGCGGCGGTTCAGCAGGGTCAGCAGTTCCTGGTCTATGGCGTCAATCTGAACGCGTAAATCAGCGAGGTTAAAGGTCATTTCTTGGTGGCTGGCTTGCTTTTCTCGGATGAACCCGATGTTGCGGGTGCTGGTTTGGCGGCCGGTGCCGCGCCAATAATTTTGCCTGCGGCGTCGTCAAACAGCTTGACGCGGGCAGCCACGTCGGCGCGCGTGGATTCAATCAGTTGCCTGATAAAAAGATTGCCCAGTTCCGGTGCGGCGGCCTGGTATTTTTTGATCGCGGGGGATTCAAAAAAAGCCGCAATCTGCTTGAGCTCATCGAGCGTGAAACGCTCCATGTAGGCGGGAATAAGCGAGTCGGCGCTGACTTTTGCGACCTTGTCGTTGATCGCTTTTGAAATGTCGTCAAAACATTTCTTCAGCTCGGCATTGAGTTCATCGGTTGCCTGTTGCTGTTTGGCTTTGGGGACGTTGGTCTGGAGTTTTGGCCCCCAGTTCTGCAGGACTTCCTGTGTTGCGCTGTCAGCCAGCTGCCCGACCAGGCGCTCAAGCTCCGGGCCTTGCTGCAGGGTCACGACCTTGGTGGCCCATTCCCGCTTTGGATCCGCCGTTTGTGCATGGCTTGCCATTGAAAGTGCAAGGCCCGCAATGGCCAAAGCCGTCAGTAGTTTTTTCATTCGCTGGTTTCCGGGTTAGATGGGGGAGTGTCGACGGAGGGCTCGTTTTTGCCCGTGCCGTCATCGCCGGGATTGGCGTTGTCGCTGGTGCTGTCGTTATCGTCGAGGGAGGCATCGTTTTCAACGATGCGCTGCAAACCGCTCAATTGTGAGCCTTCGTCCAGGCCAATGAGCGTGACGCCCTGTGTGGCCCTTCCCATCTCGCGGATTTCACTGACCCGGGTTCGCACAAGCACGCCTTTGTCAGTGATCAGCATGATTTCGTCATCGGTGTGCACCAGCGTTGCGGCAACGACTTTGCCGTTGCGCTCGCTTTGCTGGATGGCAATCATGCCCTTGGTGCCGCGTCCGTGGCGGGTGTATTCGGTGATCGATGTGCGTTTGCCGTAGCCGTTCTGGGTTGCGGTCAGCACGCTTTGCTGCTCGTCTTCGGCCACCAGCATGGCAATCACGCTCTGGCCGGCCTCCAGTGACATGCCGCGTACGCCGCGGGCATTGCGGCCCAGCGGACGAACGTCCTCTTCGTCAAAGCGCACGGCCTTGCCGCCATCGCTGAACAGCATGACGTCGTGTTTTCCATCGGTCAGGGCGGCGCCTATCAGGTAGTCGCCCTCATCGAGATTCACGGCAATGATGCCGCCCTTGCGTGGGTTGTTGAACTCATCCAGTGCGGTCTTTTTCACCGTCCCCATGGATGTCGCCATAAACACATACTGATCGGCCGGGAAGCTGCGTTTTTCGCCGGTCAGTGCCAGCACCACGTTGATCTTCTCACCTTCCTGCAGCGGGAACATGTTGACGATGGGGCGGCCGCGTGAGCCGCGTGAGCCCGCGGGCACTTCCCAGACCTTGAGCCAGTAAAGCCGCCCACGGTTGGAGAAACACAGGATGTAGTCATGCGTGTTGGCGATAAACAGCTGGTCCACCCAGTCGTCTTCCTTGGTGGCCGTGGCCTGCTTGCCGCGGCCGCCGCGCTTTTGTGCGCGGTATTCCGAAAGCGGCTGGCTCTTGATATAGCCAGCGTGTGACAGCGTGACCACCATGTCGGTCGGTGTGATCAGGTCTTCGGTGCTCAGGTCAAAGGAGCTGTGCTCGATCTGGCTGCGGCGCCCGCCCAGCTTGGTCTGGCCGAATTCCTGCTTGATGGTGCCGAGTTCTTCGCCAATGATGACGGACACACGTTCCGGCCGCGCCAGGATGTCCAGCAGGTCATCAATCTCCGCCATGACCTCTTTGTATTCGGCCACGATTTTGTCCTGCTCCAGGCCGGTCAGGCGTTGCAAACGCATCTGCAGGATTTCCTGGGCCTGGGTTTCCGAGAGCCGGTACAGGCCGTCGCTGCCCATGCCGAAGGCTTTTTCGAGGCCATCTGGACGGTAGTCGTCGGCATTGACCACACCGCCGTCGGCGCGGGTACGCGTGAGCATTTCACGCACCAGGCTGCTGTCCCAGGGACGCACCATCAGCTCGGCCTTGGCTACCGGCGGGGTAGGTGCATTGCGGATGATGGCGATGAAATCGTCGATGTTGGCCAGTGCGACGGCCAGGCCTTCCAGCACATGGCCGCGTTCGCGAGCCTTGCGCAGGGTGAAGACGGTGCGGCGCGTCACCACTTCGCGGCGGTGCGACAGGAAAACCTGGATCAGGTCTTTCAGGTTGCAGAGCTTGGGCTGGCCGTTGATCAGCGCCACCATGTTGATGCCGAAGGTGTCCTGCAGCTGGGTCTGCTTGTAGAGGTTGTTCAAAACAACCTCCGGCACTTCCCCGCGCTTGAGCTCGATCACAAGGCGCATGCCGGACTTGTCGCTTTCGTCCTGGATGTGGCTGATGCCCTCGATTTTCTTCTCGTGGACCAGCTCGGCCATGCGCTCCTGCAAGGTCTTTTTGTTGACCTGGTAAGGCAGCTCGTCCACGATGATGGACTGGCGCTGGCCCTTGTCGATGTCCTCGAAATGGCATTTGGCGCGCATCACCACCTTGCCGCGCCCGGTGCGGTAGCCGTCCTTGACGCCGTTGATGCCGTAAATGATGCCGCCCGTCGGAAAGTCCGGTGCCGGAACGATTTCCATCAACTCTTCGATCGAAGCCTCCGGGTTCTTCAGCATGTGCAGGCAGGCATCGACGACCTCATTGAGGTTGTGCGGCGGAATATTGGTCGCCATGCCCACGGCAATGCCGCCCGAACCGTTGACCAGCAGGTTGGGCAGCCGCGTTGGCATGACCAGGGGTTCCTGTTCGCTGCCGTCGTAGTTGGGGCCGAAGTCGACAGTTTCCTTGTCCAGGTCGGCCAGCAGTTCATGGGCGATCTTCGCCAGGCGGATTTCCGTGTAGCGCATCGCGGCGGCATTGTCGCCATCGACGGACCCGAAGTTGCCCTGGCCGTCAACCAGCAGGTGGCGCATGGAGAAGTCCTGCGCCATTCGCACGATGGTGTCGTACACCGACTGGTCACCGTGCGGGTGGTATTTACCAATCACGTCACCCACGATACGCGCCGATTTTTTGTAGGGGCGGTTCCAGTCGTTGTTCAGCTCGTGCATCGCAAACAGGACGCGCCTGTGCACTGGCTTGAGCCCGTCTCTTGCATCGGGCAGGGCGCGTCCCACGATCACGCTCATCGCGTAATCAAGGTAACTGCGCCGCATTTCCTCTTCAAGACTGATGGGCAGGGTTTCTTTTGCAAACTGGGTCATTGAGAGGCCTGAATAGAATTAGTCGCGATCTGCTCTGGGCAGCACACCGGATTTTAAAGCCTGAGTTTACGGTGTCGCGGTTGTGGCTACAGAGCAACAAACGTTAAAGATTCTTGAGTCTGTGTAAGACGAACGCGATTGTGGGCTTGTGCCTTCAATCGGCTGTGGCACAATTGTTGTAACGCTTTGAGTGATGGTCACTCACGGCGTGTAACTTACTAATCGCAGCCAGTCTGCGGCTTTTCTCTAGAGGAGAACCATGAAGAAACTCAACAAAGTGGCAATGTTGTTTGCTTCCGCAGCGCTTGCTACCGCCGCTGGTGCACAAACAGTCGACAACTGGAAAAACGGCACCAACGAACTGGTGTGGAAAAACGGTACCAATGAGTACTGCTGGCGCGATGCCAACTGGACTCCTGCAACCGCTGCCCCTGGTTGCGATGGCGCGATTGCTCCTGCAGCTCCTGCCGCAGCTCCTGCTCCTGCAGCAGCCGCTCCTGCAGCAGCCGCTCCGGCAACTGTGGCCACCAAAGTTACTTACGCCGCTGACGCGTTCTTTGACTTTGACAAATCCGTGCTCAAACCAGAAGGCAAAGCCAAGCTGGATGACCTGGTTGGCAAAATCAAGGACATCAACCTGGAAGTGATCATCGCCGTGGGTCATACCGACTCCGTTGGTAGCGATGCATACAACCAGAAGCTGTCGGTTCGCCGCTCGGAAGCTGTCAAGGCATACCTCGTGTCCAAAGGCATTGAGAAAAACCGCGTTTACACCGAAGGCAAAGGCGAGAAACAGCCTGTTGCTGACAACAAAACAGCCGAAGGCCGCGCGAAAAACCGTCGCGTGGAAATCGAAGTTGTTGGTACCCGCGCCAACAAGTAATCCTCACGGACTACTTCAGGAAACCGCGCTACGGCGCGGTTTTTTTATGCCCGGGCGATAATCAAAACATGCACACTACCGACAACTTCGACCCTGCCGAGCTGGCCAAATTCTCGGACCTCGCCCATCGCTGGTGGGACACTGAAAGCGAATTCCGCCCCTTACACCAGATCAACCCCCTCAGGCTGGCCTGGATTGAAAACCAGGTTCCCCTGAAAGGCCGGCGCGTACTGGATGTGGGGTGCGGTGGCGGTATTCTGGCGGACGCCATGGCGCGCAAGGGCGCTGATGTGCTGGGCATTGACCTCGCGACCAAGGCCCTAAAAGTCGCGCAACTTCATGCCCTGGAAGCCCAGACTGAAGGCGTGCACTACCAGGAAATCAGCGCCGAGGCACTTGCCGCCGAGCAGCCGGGCACCTTTGATGTGGTGACCTGCATGGAAATGCTCGAACACGTGCCGGATCCGTCGTCTATCGTGAAAGCATGTGCAAGCCTCGTCAAACCCGGCGGGCACGTGTTTTTTTCCACCATTAACCGCAATGCCAAGGCTTTTTTGTTTGCCATCGTCGGCGCCGAGTATGTACTGAATATGCTGCCACGCGGCACGCATGAATACGCCAAACTCATCAAACCAAGTGAACTGGCCGCTTATTGCCGGGCCAGCGGGCTGGACCTGCAGCAGACCAGGGGCCTGCAATACAACCCCTTGACCCGCCATTACTGGCTGGATGCGGATACCAGCGTCAACTACATGTTTGCCACCACGAAATCCTGAAGCCCTTAGACCCTCAGGCCCTGTATTGCGGGCCTTTGCATAAACACCATGTTCCAGAATATTGACGCCGTACTCTTTGACCTTGACGGCACCCTGATCGACAGTGCGCCCGACCTGGGCGCCGCAGCCGACAAAATGCGTACCGACCGCGGCCTGGCATCGCTGCCGCTGGAGCGCTACCGCCCCATGGCCGGGGCAGGTGCGCGCGGCATGATTGGCGTGGCTTTCGGGATCACGCCTCAAGATGCCGGTTTTGACGCCCTCCGGGAAGAGTTTTTTGCCAACTACGAAGCCTGCATGACCGAACGCACCTATGCGTTTGAAGGTGTGGCGGAGCTGATCGCGCAAATCAGCCAGGCCGGCCTCAAATGGGGTGTGGTGACGAACAAGTCGGCACGATTTACCATGCCTTTGACCAGGGCGATGCCGCTGTTCAACACGGCGCAGGCGATTGTCAGTGGCGACACCACGCCACATTCAAAACCCCATCCTGCGCCATTGCTTGAAGCCGCGCGCCAGCTCGATGTCGCACCGGGGAAATGCATGTATGTGGGCGATGATGAGCGCGACATTGTGGCCGGGCGCGCGGCCGGCATGCCGACCGTCGCCGCAGCTTATGGCTACCTGGGTGCTACCGATACCGCCGGCTGGAATGCCGATGCCACCATTGTTTCGCCTGGCGCACTCTTGAATTTGCTGCGAATGGCTTAAACTACTGCTTCTGGGGCTGCATTGGTTTCGACGTGGGTTCGGACGCGGTGTGGTGCATGTCGAGCTGAGTGCGCTCGTAAAACAGATTCAAACAAACTAACTGCAAACGACGAACGTTTCGCACTCGCTGCTTAATTGCCAGTGAGCTTTACAACAGCAGGCCGATGGGCTGGGCAAGGGGTGTTTAGCGCAAGTTAAATGCTCCCGGCTGTAAAGATAATTTCATCGGCTGGCTCCGGGCTGGGTACCTTAACCCGGGGCAAGAAAATAGGGTGCTGGCGTCCTGTGTAGCGTGCGACTGCGCGACACAGGTGGCGAGACTCAAATCAGACCGCTAAACATGTAGATCTGCCCGAACAAGGCTTGCGGACGGGGGTTCAAATCCCCCCAGCTCCACCACTATAGTGTCCAAGGACGTTTACTGAAGTTCAGTAAACGTCCTTTTTCATTGGGGAAGTGCAGTTTTATCGTCCAATGCGATTCAATGGAATCTGCTGACAACCAACGGAAAACCGGGGAACAAACCGGGGAACAATTCTTGAAAACCCGCTAGAATAGAAAATTGTTCCCCGGTTTTCCTCTGAAAATCACTCATTTTTAATCCAGTTTCGATATGCTCACCGATAAGCATTGCAAGAACGCTTTTTGCGCTCCCGGGAAGAAGCGATCCAGATTTACCGACTCGGGTGGACTGTACCTTGAGGTCAGTCCAGCAGGGTCCAAGCGCTGGTTCTGCAAGTTGTATGCAGACGGTAAAGAAGGGCGCATGGCTTTGGGAAGTTACCCCGGCGTTGGGCTCGCCGATGCTCGTAGAGCCAGAGACAGGGTGAAGCTCCAAAAGTCATTGGGCGTGAATCCGATACAGGCGCGTCGAATTGAGCGCTTGAAAGCGTCGAATCCGGCCGGTGATACCTTCAAGGACGTGGCTTTGGAGTGGTTCGCCAAGCAGGCGCCTCAATGGAGCCAAGGCCATGCTGATCGAGCTTTGCGTCAGTTTGAGCGGGATCTGTTTCCCTGGGTCGGCGGCCGGCATATGGGAGAAATTGAACCGGTGGAACTACTTGCCACTCTTCGTAAAGTGGAGGCGCGAGGAGCCATCGAAACTGCTGACCGCGTGCTTATGCTGGCTCGCCAAGTGTGGCGCTATGCGATTGCAACAGCGCGGGCTGACAGGGATGTCACCGAGGGCTTAAAAGACGCTCTAACGCCTTATAGGGGCACTCACTTCGGAGCAATTACCGACCCAACGCAGTTGGGGGAATTGCTACGTGCCATTGATGCTTACCGCGGAGGCCCAATTGTTCGCGCTGCGCTTCAGTTGTCGCCTATTCTTTTTCAGCGCCCTGGTGAGCTGCGTGGTGGTGAATGGGCAGAGATGGATCTTGATCGTGCCATGTGGGAGATTCCACCTGGCAGGATGAAGCGCACCAAGGATGGCAAGGAAAACGGTGAGCCTCACATGGTGCCGTTACCCCGTCAAGCTGTGAAAATACTGCGAGAGCTTGAACCGATAACTGGTCACTCCAAGTTGATTTTCCCTGGAGAGCGGAACCATGACAGGCCAATATCTGAGAATTCCGTCCGCACAGCGTTGATCACAATGGGTTATAGCTCGGAGCTTCAGACTTGGCATGGATTTAGAGCAACTGCCAGGACAATGCTTGCAGAGCGTTTGGAGTGTGATCCATTGGTGATTGAAGCACAGCTCGCTCATGCAGTTAAAGACGCAAATGGACGTGCCTACAACCGTACGCAGTATTTGAAGCAACGAACGAAAATGATGCAACAGTGGGCTGATTACTTGGATGAGTTGCGGCTTGCCTCTCAATGAAAACTTTGATGGTGGACGTAAAATAGGGCCTCATCGCTCGGGCTGTGAGTCAAGACGCACACTTTAGGCAAAGTTAACTGTTTCAATGGGACCGTCGTAAGTCTGACCGTTGGCAACGATCTTGAAGACGCCGATATCGCGGTTGGTGCTCAGCCGGGTCAGCGTCACACCAGACATGGCATCTGGTGAAGAGTCATCCTGCCTGATGTAGCCCAGCCCTGGTTGGTGCTGCCTCAGTACATCATCGCGGCAGTTAGTCGCGATGCCACAACCCTTTGTAATGACCCAGCTCCAATAACTTTTGAGTCTTTCCGCCAAATCCGACTCGCCAGAAATCGCTGCGTCATAGACCAGCCAATATTGAACATGGATAAAGCTGGTCTGGAGAATCCTGATTGATGGTTGATTTAGCCATCACCGTTTTCCATGCCTTGTACTTGTTGTAAAACTCGGTGCGAGAGCAAGTCCGGCCGGAAGGATTGACCTGCACGTATTGTTCCCAACACGTCTGTACCTTTGACCCAGCGGAGACAGCAGCATGTACCGCTATGACGTCTGGTTCTATGGACGCCGCTTTGTCCGCGCAAATCCTGGCGATAAGGTCTTCATTCAAGACCTCGACTTTTTCCGTCGCCATTTCATCTTTGGCAAGCTTCACGTATTTGGAGACCGCGCCTTTGGAACAGCAATATTTATTGACGATCTGTTCATAGGTCCGATTGTCAAAAAAATAGCTTTTCAGGATGGCAGTGATGAGGTCCTGGCACAACTTGGCGCGCGCCTTCCTGATAGGCTTAGCCAAATCGGACGCTGTTTCGGTCTCACCGCCTGCTTGTGCTTCCGTGGCTACGGCATGCGACATAGGTGCATCGCATTCGATTGCGTGCGACTCTGACTTATGACAGGTGAGACTACGCAGCAGGCTGTGCGTTGCATGGGTTTTGAAGGACGCCTTGTCATCCTCGGCTTCACAAGCGGTGATGCGCCTCTGCTCAAGTCCAACCACATTCTCGTCAAGAACATTGACATAGTGGGTTGCTATTGGGGGCCATACCAAACACTGCGCCCGGATGCCACGCGTGCTTCGTTCAGTGACTTGCTGGCCTGGCACGCCAGTGGGCTTATCAGGCCGCAAATCGCCGGTAGAGTGACACTCGCACAGGTCGGCGAGGCGCTCGGGAAACTGGTTGAAGGCGCTTATGCCGGCAAGGTGGTCGTCAACATCCAGGCGGAAGACGGGGTGAGCTCTTGAACTCCAGTTCCGTTGGCATTCAGAGCGTCTCACCCGCTATCGCCCTTGTCACGCTGCAGCGCCAGGAAAAACACAACGCGCTAGATGATGCGCTGATCGACGCGCTCATTCATGCCGCTGAAACGCTGCGCCCCGATGGCCACCCAAATTCCCCCGGGTATGGCCACTTCAAACTCCCCCACCT
>JAZKCE010000019.1:0-101226 GCA_040388255.1 Pseudomonadota bacterium
GACGTCTGGATGAGCCACGGCGACAAGGTCACCGAGATGCCGCCCGGCTTCAAGCTCATGGCCTCGACCGACTCCTGCCCGATTGCCGGCATGGCCGACGAAGACCGCCGTTTTTACGCCGTGCAGTTCCACCCCGAAGTCACGCATACCAAACAGGGCAATGCCATCCTCAAGCGTTTTATGCTCGACATCTGCGGCACGCGCCAGGACTGGGTCATGGGTGATTACATCAGCGAAGCGGTTGAAAAAATCCGTACGCAGGTGGGTGACGAAGAAGTGATTCTGGGCCTGTCCGGCGGCGTCGATTCATCGGTGGCTGCCGCATTGATTCACCGCGCCATTGGCGACCAGTTGACCTGCGTTTTTGTCGACCATGGCCTGTTGCGCCTGAACGAGGGCGACATGGTGATGGACATGTTTGTCGGCAAGCTGCACGCCAAGGTCATACGCGTCGATGCCGCAGACCAGTTTCTTGGCCATCTCGCCGGGGTCAGCGAACCCGAGGCCAAACGCAAGATCATAGGCCGCGAGTTTGTCGAAGTTTTCAAGTCCGAAGCCGCCAAGCTCAAGGCCGGCGGCGGTGTTGCCGTCAAGGGCGCCAAATGGCTGGCCCAAGGCACGATTTACCCCGACGTGATCGAGTCGGGCGGTGCCAAAAGCAAGAAAGCCGTCACCATCAAAAGCCACCATAACGTCGGCGGCCTGCCGGAGCAGCTAGGCCTCAAACTGCTTGAACCCCTGCGTGAACTCTTCAAGGACGAAGTCCGCGAACTCGGCGTGGCGCTGGGCCTGCCGCATGACATGGTCTATCGCCACCCCTTCCCAGGTCCTGGCCTGGGCGTGCGGATTCTGGGCGAAGTCAAAAAAGAATACGCCGACCTGCTGCGCCGTGCCGACGCGATTTTTATCGAAGAATTGCGCAACTTCAAGGATGAGACCGGCAAGACCTGGTACGACCTGACCAGCCAGGCCTTCACGGTGTTCTTGCCAGTGAAAAGCGTGGGTGTGATGGGCGACGGCCGTACTTACGACTACGTTGTGGCCTTGCGTGCGGTGCAGACCAGTGACTTCATGACGGCCGACTGGGCCGAGCTGCCCTATGCGCTGCTTAAAAAGGTGTCTGGCCGCATCATCAACGAAGTGCGCGGCATCAACCGTGTGACCTACGACGTCAGCAGCAAACCGCCAGCCACGATTGAGTGGGAATAAGCTTCAGGAGCGGGTGCCCAGTTCATGCGGCCCGCTGCGACTGAATCTCCGCCGCCAGCGCGGCAACCGACAGCGGTGAGCAGCCTTCGGCCTTGTTGCTCATCGTCACATAGGCATGGTGCCCGGCCTTTGTCGTGGCATTGATGACGCGGGCCAGCGTTGTCCTGGTTTCCAGGTCTTCGTCCACCAGCCGGTCATAAGGCATATAAAGCTTTGCGGCATCTTCATAACCGTAAGCGCCATGCATACGGTGCAGGTTCCAGCGGCAAACCAGCGGCCCCGGCCAGAGGGCGCGAAGCAGCGGCAGCTGGCCTTCGATCGGAGGCATTTTTGCGTGCAGGCCCAGGCAATAGGTTGCTTTGGCTTCGCGAAGCACTGCCGCAAATTCAGGCCTCAGCCATATGGGGTCGCGCACCTCCACGGCAACCACCGCGTCGGGCGCTCCTCCGGCCAGCGCGGGCAGGGCCTGCAGCATGGCTGCCAGCCGTTGCAGCAATTCCGGCATGCGCGAGTGCAGGGCGGTGGGCAAAGGACTGATCTGGAATACCAGGGCGCCCAGTTTTGGGCCCAGACCCTGCAAGGCCGGCAGGGCAAACTCCTGCACCGCCAGCTCCGGGCTCAGGAACGCCGGGTTGGCCTGCATGGCGCGGCCGGTCTCGGTGCGCACCGTCGCATCCGTCACCAAAGCCGGCGCCTTGACGACAAAGCGGAAATCGTCGCTCACCTGGGCCGCATAGGCGGCGTATTGCGCGGCCGTCAAGGGCCGGTAAAAAGCCCGGTCCAGGCTGACGGTGCGAAACAGCCGGTGCTGGGCGTAAGCGGCCAAGCCGTGTTTTGAGAGCTGGCTGTCCGAATACTCACCATCCCAGACCAGGCCGTTCCAGCCGGGATAAGTCCACGATGAGGTGCCCAGCCGCGCGAGTTCCGGCAGCGCGGCCGCCAGTTCGACGTGGGCCGGCGCGGGGGCCAATGGATTGACTTTGGGGCCGCCGGGTTTTGCCTTTGCCACCGGTTTCTTTGCGGCTGGCAGCTCGGGTTTGGTCCGGGGGCGTTCGGGTGGTTCGTCGTCGGGAAATAAGGCGTCTTGCATGGCACCCGTGAGTCTAATGGTGCTGGCAAAATGGTGCGCATCACCAATCCACAGACGGGCGCACGATGTACCTCCCACCGCAATTCAGGGCGAAAGACGAGGCGCATGCCTGGGAGCTGATTCGGACTTACCCGTTTGCTTCACTTATTTCCAATGACGATGCAGGTTTGTCTTTTGTCACGCCCTTGCCCCTGCACCTTGAACTCAACGATGGCCAGGCAATCCTGCTGGGCCATTGCGCCAAACCAAACCCGCACTGGCGTTACCTTCAGGCCAGGCCGCAAGCCGTTGTGACCTTTATGGGGCCGCACGCTTACATGACGCCGCGTGTCTACCCCGACCTGGCGCGCGTGCCGACCTGGAATTACCTGACCGTACACTGCACGGTGGAGGCCCGGCTGATAGAAAGTTTTGACGACAAGGACCGCCTGCTCAAACACCTGATCCACGACAACGATCCGGCCTATGCCGGGCAGTGGCGCGCACTGCCGGAGGACTACCAGCACAAGATGATGGGCGGCATTGTGGCTTTCGAACTAAAGGTTGTTGACCTGCAATGCAAGCTCAAACTGAACCAGCACCGGCCCGAGGCGCATGCGGCGATGAAGGCGGCCTACGCCGCAGGCAACGAGGATGAGCAGGCCCTTGCACGCTGGATGGACAAACTTGTTCCAGGGGAGTTTTGACATGCGCGCGATGTTTGGTGTTCTCGGTTTGCTGGTCGCATTGGGCGCTGTGGGGCTGATCATCAAAAAACAGCTGGCAAGCACCCGGCAAGCAATCCCGGTGCTGGCAGTGCCGGCGTCGACAGGCCCGGATGGCACAAACACAAAACCAGCCGCCACAGTCCAGGAACAATCGCAGCAAATCCAGCAACAGTACAAACAGGCTCTGGAGGGCGCCATGCAGCAGGCGCGGCCGCTACCGGATGATAAATAAATGATTAAAAATGGTCGCGACCTCCGTCCTGCTTGCGCAAGCAGCTATATAAAGAGTAGCAATCATGGCTGATGAAATCTCAAACCATTTCATGGATCTGGCGCTTGCGGAGGCCCGCGCAGCGGCAGCGGCAGGAGAGGTTCCCGTCGGCGCCGTTGTGGTGCGGCGGGGGGAAGTGATTGCCACGGGCCGCAATGCACCGGTGGATGGGCATGACCCGACGGCACATGCCGAGATCGTGGCGCTGCGCGCCGCCGCCCAGGCGCTGGGCAATTACCGGCTTGACGATTGCGAGCTGTATGTCACGCTGGAACCCTGCGCCATGTGCAGCGGCGCCATGCTGCATGCCCGGCTCAAGCGTGTGGTGTTTGGCGCACTGGACCCAAAAACGGGCGCTGCAGGTTCGGTCATCAATCTGTTTGCGCAGCCGCAGCTCAACCATCGGACAGAGCTGCAAGGCGGGGTCATGGCTGATGAGTGTGCTGTGCTGCTGCAGGATTTTTTTCGCCAGCGCCGCAGCGAAAAACGCGAAACGACACGCCAGAACCACCCGCTGCGCGACCATGCCTTGCGCACGCCCGATGCCGCATTCGAGGGCTTGCCGGCGTACCCATGGCAGCCGCGCTATATCAGCGGTTTGCCAGCACTTGGTGGCCTGCGCATGCACTACCTCGACGAAGGCGGTTCCGAGGGACCGGAGGGACTGACCTATGTGTGCCTGCACGGCAACCCGGCCTGGAGTTACCTGTACCGCAAGATGATTCCCGGTTTGCTGGAGGCCGGGCACCGGGTGCTGGCGCCAGACCTGATCGGTTTTGGAAAAAGCGATAAACCCAAAAGAGACAGCTTTCATACTTTCAGCGCTCACCGCCAGATACTGCTTGAACTGGTTGAACGGCTGGATTTGCAAAACATCGTGCTGGTGGTGCAGGACTGGGGCGGCCTGCTCGGCCTCACGCTGCCCATGGCCGCGCCGCAGCGCTACAAGGGCTTGCTGCTCATGAACACCATGCTGGCCTGCGGTGATGCGCCGCTGTCACCAGGATTTCTGGCCTGGCGCGAGATGTGCGCGAAAAATCCGGAGTTTGACGTGGCACGCCTGCTGGCCCGCGGCAACCCCCAGATGAGCGCCCAGGAGTGCGCGGCCTACAACGCACCGTTCCCGGACAAGGGCCACCGTGCGGCACTGCGCGCTTTTCCGGCCATGGTGCCGGAATTTGAGGATTCGGACGGTGCCGCCGTGTCGCGCGAGGCACGCGACTTCTGGCGTGAAGTTTGGGCCGGCCAGACCCTGATGGCCGTGGGCGCGCAGGACCCGGTGCTGGGCTTGCCCGTGATGCGCGGATTGCAAAACATGATCCGGGGTTGCGGTGAACCGCTGGTCCTGAAAGATGCCGGGCATTTTGTGCAGGAGCATGGCGAGCAGATTGCCCGGGACGCTGTGCGGTTTTTCAAACGCTAGCTATCACCTGGGGATATGGAACACCAGCCAACCCCAGTGCAAAAAATCAGCTTTTTTCTTCCTCGTCTTCATTGGCATATGCAATCGCCCCGAGCGTGTTGCGCACCAGTTTCATTTGTTCCTGGCCGAACATGCGTTCGTAGTCGCGCTCGATCTGCGTGATGCATTTGTGCATGCGCGTCATGTAATCCAGCCCCGCTTCGGTGAACCTGACGAGAGCGGCTCGGCCGTCGGCGTCGTCGGCTTCGCGGCTTAGCAGGCCTTCTTCTTCCAGTTCTTTCACCATGCGGGCCACCGCCTGTTTGGTCACGCCCATGCGGCGGGCCAGATCTATGCTGCGCGTGCCCTCGACGTCGATGTAGGGCAGGAGCCGGCCGCGTGCGTTCATGGCGATGTCGGCTTCACCGTCCATCTTGTCGGCCACGCGGGAGATGAAGTCGCGGCGCGCCAGCAGCAGCAGGCGGCCGATGCCGTAGCGCCGTGATTCCTTCAATGCATTGATTTGCTTCTTTGTAATCATTCGGGAAATATAGCACCCATCGAATGGCCTTTCTCCTGAAAAATCCCATCATGGTTAACACTGTTGACTAATTTTACGACCCCAACTACAGTTGAAGTACAAAAGCCGCTGGGGCTGCATCGCCCTTCAATCGTCAACTGTGGAGACACCGCATGAAACCGTTTACACGTATCCTGAGATCCATTGCCAACGCCTGTTCTGTGGCGCTGCTGGCCAGCGTGGCCGCGACCCAGCCCGTTGTCGCGCAGGACAGGTTTCCCAGCCAGCCGATCAAGATCGTTGTGCCTTACCCGGCAGGAGGCAGCACCGACCTGATTGCGCGCCAGTTTGGTGACCAGCTTGCCCGCGAGCTGGGCCAGACGGTCATCATCGACAACCGCCCCGGCGGCGGCACCAACATCGGCGCCGAGGCCGTGGTGAAATCCCGGGCCGATGGCTACACGCTGCTGTTCGGCAACAACAGCCAGGTACTGAATCCCGTGTTCGGCCCAAACCCGCCATTCCCCCTGAATGCGCTGGACCCCGTCAGCCTCGTCTCGCGCGTGGCCTTTGTCATCGCGGCCAATCCAAAGACCCCTTTCAACACGGGCAGTGAGCTGCTGGCCGCGGCCAAGGCCTCGCCGGGCAAGATATCGGTATCCAGCGCGCAGCTTGAGCTGTACGTCGAACTGCTCAACGCCAAGGCGGGCATCAACCTGCTGCATGTTCCCTACAAGGGCGGCGCGCCGGCCACCACTGACGCCATCTCGGGCCAGGTCAACATGGTCTATGCGCTGGTGCCGGTCCTGCTTCCGCATATCCAGGGCGGCAAACTGAAGGCGCTGGCAGTCACCACGGGCAAGCGACTGAGCTTCCTGCCCGACGTGCCGACCCTGACTGAACTGGGCGTGGATTACGACCTGGCCATCTGGTATGGCCTGCTGGCCCCGGCGGGCACGCCCAGGCCGGTTGTGGACCGGCTCGCCGCTGCCACCCAGAAGATCATGAGCAGCCCCGAAATGGGCCAGAAGATACGCGCCGGCGGCGCCGAACCGGCATGGAGCAAGCCGGAGGAATTCCAGGCGATGTTGCGCCAGGACACGGCCTTCTGGCAGCAGGTCGCCAAGGCCCTGCCGCACCTCGTGCAGAAATAAACCCTTTTCCCGAAAGAGACTGACATGCCATTTGAAAAAGAGCTGGCCGAGTTCGAGGTGCGCCGCGCCCGGGCCATGGCCATGGGAGGCGAGAAGAAGCTGGCTGAGCGCAAGGCCCAGGGCGTGCTCAATGCGCGCGAACGCATAACGCATCTGTCCGACGTGGGCAGCTTCCTGGAGTCCGGCCTGTTCGCCGCATCCCTTCGACCAGAGGCGCGCGACAAGTCGCCCGCCGACGGCAAGATCGCCGGCTACGCCAGGATTGACGGACGTGAGGTGGCGATCGTGTCCAACGACTTCACCGTCATGGGTGCGTCCAGCAGCGAGGTCAACATTTCCAAGGTCGGCCACATCAAGAAGGTCGCCACCGGGCGCGGCCTGCCCATGGTCTTCCTGGGCGAGTCCACCGGCGCGCGCATGCCCGACGTGATGGGCGCGGCCGCCATCACCGGCGGCGACCGCCCCACACAGTACCGGCGCATGCGCGAGACGCCCTGGGTCGCTGCCGTGCTGGGTCACTGCTACGGCTCCTCGTCCTGGTATGCCGCATTGGGCGACTTCGTGGTCATGCGCAAGGGTGCAATCACGGCCGTGTCCAGCGTCAGGCTGACCTCGATGGCGATCTCCGAAGAGGTGAATCCTGAAGAGCTAGGCGGCTGGAAGCTGCACACCGAGGTCACCGGCATGGTGGACCTGGCCGTGGACACCGACGAGCAGGCGCTGGACGCGGTACGCAGCTTCCTGTCCTACCTGCCCAGCCACCACAAGGAAGCGCCTCCCGTGCATCCGGTGCCGCCGGACTCGGGCAAGGAGGCGCACCGTATCCTGGAAATACTGCCTGAGTCGCGCACCAAGGTATATGACGTACGCAAGATCCTCAATCTCATCTACGACACCGGCAGCGTCTTCGAACTCAAGCCGCGTTTCGGCCGTTCTGTGGTCACCGCGCTGGCACGGCTGGACGGCAAGACCGTGGGCATCGTCGCCAACAACCCCTTTGTCAAGGGCGGTGCCATCGACCCCGATGCCTGCGACAAGGTTGTGAGCTTCCTGGTGCTGTGCGACTCCTTCAACATTCCGCTGATCTTCATGGCGGACCAGCCGGGCTTCCTGATCGGCGTGGAGGGTGAGCGTGCCGGCGCCATTGGCCGGGTGATGAACTGGATGAATGCGATCTCGCTGGTCACTGTTCCCAAGATATCCGTGTCCATGCGCAAATCGTATGGGCAGGCTGTGCTCAACATGGGCGGCGCCGGCAACGCAGACGAGGTGGTGGCCTGGTTCACCGCTGAACTCAACTTCATGGACCCGCGTTCGGCCGTCACCATTGTGCATGGCGTCACGGAGAAGGACGACCCGGTCCGCTTCGCCGGCTTGCTGGCCGAGATGACCAAGGGCACGGCCGCCTACGACGCGGCCGCCGCAAACACCGTCCATGCCGTCATCAACCCGGGGGACACGCGCGACTACCTGATCCGCGTGCTGGACATCCACCGCATGCGCATGAGCAATGGTGTCGGCGAGCATTTGATGCGCACCTGGCCCACCAGCTATTGAGGTAAGCCATGACCGAATCACCCCCCATGAGCAAAAGCGGCCCGCTCAGCGGCCACCGCGTGGTCGAGCTGTCGTCCACCATAGCCGGCCCGGTCTGCGCCCGCCTGCTGGCCGACTTCGGCGCCGATGTGATCAAGATTGAATCACCCGAGGGCGACCCGGGCCGCAACTTCGGCGCGCAGGTGGACGGTGTGTCGCTTTACGGCACCTCGATGTACCGTAACAAGCGCGCCATCGTGCTCGACCTGAAGAACCCCGAGGGCCGCGAGATCGCGCTCAAGCTGCTGGACAAGGCCGACGTGCTGGTGGAGAACTTTCGCCCCGGCGTGCTCGATCGCCTGGGCCTGGGCGAGGAGGTGCTGCGCAAGCGCAACCCCGGCCTGGTGACGGTGCGCATCAGCGGTTATGGCCAGACCGGCCCCTACCGCGACCTGCCGGGCTACGGCGCCATCTGCGAGGCGGTGGCCGGCGTGCGCCACCTCACAGGCGATCCGGATCGCCCGCCGGCACGCTGCGCGCTGCCCACCACCGATTACCTCACTGCTGTCTATGCGGCATTTGGCACCGTCATGGCGTTGTATGAGCGCACGCGCAGCGGCCTGGGCCAGATGATCGACGTGGCGCTGTATGAAAGCGCGTTCTCGCAGATGGAGGAGGCCGTGCCCTCATACGAGCGCACGGGCGTTATCCCCATGCGCCAGGGCTCGCGGCTCATGAACACCGCGCCCAACAGCCTGTACCCGACCAACGACAACCACTGGGTGCTGATCGGTGCCAACAACGACGCCATCTTCAAGCGTCTGGCCAATATCATGGGCCATGCCGAATGGGGCACTGATTCGCGCTACGCCACCCAGCGCGCGCGCGGCGAGCGGGTGGACGAAGTCGACGGCCTGGTCACGGCCTGGACCTCGCAGCGCAGCGCCGACGAGGTGCAGCGCCTGCTGACAGCGGCCGAGGTGCCGGTGTCGCGTGTGAACACCATCGCCGACATCTTTGAAGACCAGCACTACAAAGCGCGCGAAATGCTGATGAAAATCCCGCATCCAAAGCTGGGCGAAGTGACCATGACGGGCGTCGTGCCCAAGATGTCGCGCACGCCAGGCCAGATCACGAAAGCCGGTTCCGGCATTGGCGAGGACACGCGTGAAGTGCTGATGGACGAGCTGGGTTTTACCGCGCAGGAGGTGGACCGCCTGGCCGCGTCGCGCGCTGTGTGGTGCGGTGAGACTGGCGTCGTATCGACGCACACCGAAACATCCAAGGCCGCGGCCGGCTGAAACAGGAGCCCCCATGTTCAACAAAGTAGTCGTTGCCAACCGCGGCGCCGTTGCCGCCCGCGTGCTGCGCGCATTGAAGGCCCTGGGCATCAGGACGGTGGCCGTTTATTCCGAAGCGGACAGGGAGCTGCCTTACCTCGCCCTGGCCGACGAGAGTTATGCCATTGGCGAGTCGGATCCACGCGTCAGTTACCTGAACCAGGACACCTTGCTGGACGTGATCCGGCGCAGCGGCGCCGATGGCGTGCATCCAGGCTATGGCTTCCTGTCGGAGAACGCGGGCTTCGCGCAGCGCGTGAACGACAGCGGCGCGCGCTTCATTGGCCCCAGCCCACGCTGGATCGAGGCCATGGGACACAAGACGCGCGCGCGCGACCTGATGGCCGCCCACGGCATGCCCATGGGCGCCAGCTCCGCGCTGCTCGATACGAATGAGGGCCGCACGCTGGCCGAGGCCGCGCGCGTCGGTTACCCGGTGCTTGTCAAGCCTGCGGGTGGCGGCGGCGGCATCGGCATGCTGGCCGCGCGCGATGATGCCCAGTTGCTCAAGGCCGTGGAGCAGGCCCGCTCGCTCGCCCAGCGCAGCTTCGGCAATGCCGAGCTGTACCTGGAGCGCCTGGTCGAGCGGCCGCGCCATGTGGAGTTCCAGATCCTGGCCGACCGCCATGGCAATGTGCGCCACCTGTTCGAGCGAGACTGCTCGATCCAGCGGCGCCACCAGAAAGTGATCGAAGAGGCGGGCGCGCCCGCCATACCGCGCGAAGTGGTCACGGCCGCAGCCGACAAGATCACCGGCATCCTGGGCGGGCTGGGCTATGACGTGATAGGCACGGTCGAGACGCTGTATGACGGTGCCGGGAATTTCAATTTCCTGGAGATGAACACCCGCCTCCAGGTGGAGCATGCCGTGACAGAAGAAGTCACCGGCATTGACCTGGTGGCCTCGCAGGTGCGGCTGGCCTGGGGCGACAGGCTGGACGAGGTGCTGCCAAACGAAATTGCCGTCAACGGCCATGCCATCGAGGCGCGTATTTATGCCGAAGATCCGGTGCGTTTCTTTCCCTCGCCCGGCCAGCTCAAGACGCTGCGTTTTCCCGCCGGGGAGGGTGTTCGCGTGGAGACGGGCTTTGCCGAGGGCAACCACATCACGCCGTTCTATGACCCCATGATCGGTAAATTGATCACCCGCGGCGCCACGCGCGCACAGGCCATAGCGCGCTTGCTGGATGCGCTGGACGCCACCGTGGTTGAAGGCGTGAAGACCAACATCGATTTTGTACGCAAGGTCCTGCAGAGCCCGGAGTTCATCGCGGGCGACGTGCATACCGGCCTGGGCGCCCAGGTGCTGGACCGGGCCAAGGCGGCGAAGCAGGCAGCAGCCGTCACGAATACACAAACAATCACCATCACTTAAGGAGAGAAAACATGGCACGTATTGAAGTCAGGTCAGAAGTCACGGGCAAGGTCTGGAAGATCGAGTCCTCCGTGGGCTCGAAGATGGATGCCGATGAGCCGATGATGATCATCGAGTCGATGAAGATGGAAATCCCGGTGTGCAGCGAGGAGGGCGGCACCATTGTCGAGCTGCTTGTGGCCGAGGGCGATTCCGTCGAAGATGGTCAGGTAGTGGCGATCGTTGAAAGCTGAAGGGCTTTCGCCGTGACCACGACCGCCACGCCGCAGCCGGGTACACCCCTGCCCAGCCTGGACAAGCCGCGCTTCACCAGCACCCACATCCTGCGCTGGCTTGCCGCGCAGCAAAACTGGGACAAGATTCATTTTGATCAGCAGTTCTGCAGCGAGGTTGCCAGGCTGCAGGCGCCAGTGATCAACGGCGCCCTGAAGCAGCACCTGATCGTGCAGTTCCTCGCCGAGGCTATTCCCCAGGCCTGGCCCTGGCGCGTGGACTATCAGTTCATGGGACCGGACTACGTTGGCGAGAAGCTGCGGGTGCAAGGTGTTGTCACGGGCAGCCAGGTGCTGGGCCAGCGTGTCTTTTTGTCAGTGCAGGTCGAGATTTTCAACACCGACCGTTCGGAGGTCACGACGCGCGGCAAGGCGGTGCTGCTGCTGGACGTGGCCGGCTCGCCGGTTCTCGACGCCTTGGACCTCGAAGCGCCTGAAGACCTGGGATTGCAACAGGCGGCCTCGCCACCCGATGCGTCGATGGCCGAACATGTCAACCGCCACCTGGGCACGCAGATCGATGCCCGTGAATCGCATTACCCCATCGACCTGAGCCGGCTACGATTGTTTGCTGACGCGGTGATGGGCCTGCGGCCTGTGCACTTTGACATGCAGGCGGGCGCAGCGTCGCCTTGGGGCAGCGTGGTGGCTCCGCCGCTGTTTCCCCTGCATGGCATCGAAGCCTTGCCGGACGCGCTGCCCTTGAGCGAAGACCCGCGCTCGCAGGGCCGTGAGGGCGTCAACGAGGTCGGCCGCGACCTGGCCCAGATGTTCGGCATAGCCGCCGCCGGCGGCATGAATGCCGGTAACCGGGTCCAAGTCCATTCGCTGGCGCGTGTTGGCGAGCGCATCCACGCCGACAGCACCCTGGTTGGCGCGCGGCGGCGCAGCGGCAAGCGCGGCGGCGACATGGTTTTGTACGAAACCCTGAACCGCTACACAGTCACCGGCGGCCGGCCGCTGGTGACCGAAAGGCAGACGGTGGTGGTCCGGCTGGTCGGCGACTGATAAACACCGGTCCCGGACACAGGGAGCAGCTTGCCGTCCCACGTTGCAAGCGAGGCGCTGCGCGGTTTTTCAAGCGCCAAAGATGTTTGATCCCTGCGGAAGCTGGAATACCGGCAAACCCCAGCCCAGGAAAATCGCGCTCAGCCTGAGTGTCACCACGGTCACTATGCCTATCCAGAAGGCCCAGGACTCCCGCAGGCCCAGCGCCTTCAGCACGAGGTAAAGCGCGATACCGGCAATCGCGGCGCTGGCGTAAATGTCCTGGCGCAGCAGCAGCGGGATCTGGTTGCTGCATATGTCGCGCATGACCCCGCCGGCCACCCCGGTCATGGTGCCCATCAACACCACGATGATCGGTGACAAGCGCGCCGCTTCGGCGAGTTGCGCCCCGGACAAGGCAAACAGCGCCAGCCCCAACGCGTCGGCAACCAGAAGTGCATGCAGGGGAATCGGCAACACCTGGACATAAAGCACCGTGCCCAGTGCCGCCGCGCATATCACCAGCAGGTAGGCGGGCCTGACCATCCAGAACACCGGGTGCCGGTTCATCAATACATCGCGCAAAGTGCCGCCACCTATGGCGGTAAGGGAGGCCAAAACAAGCACCCCCAGCAAATCGAGGCCGAGACGGCCCGCGGCCAGCGCACCGCTGACGGAAAAAACGGCAACACCAAGGAGGTCAAGCAGGTAAAGAACCATAAGTGACGCCGTTTATACCTTTTCTGGCGGGTAAGGCGCGTCTTCGCCAAGGCCTGGTGGCGGCTTTCTGCATCCGGTTGCCGTACGGCTTTGTACGGTGCGGCGCAAGCAGGCTCGCCGGCAGTGGGATACTTGCACCCGTGAAAAAACATATCTATATCTACTCACCCTCCAGCGCGGTGCGCGATAAAGCCAGTTTCAAGCGCGGCGTGCAGCGCCTCAAGGCCCTGGGCCACGAGGTCGACATTGACGAAGCCGCGCTGGCCAGGCACCAGCGGTTTGCCGGCGATGACGCGACGCGCGTGCTGGCCATACACCGCGCAGCGGCCAGCGGCGCCGATGTGGCATTGATCTCGCGTGGCGGTTATGGGCTGTCGCGCATCCTCCCTGAGATCAACTACAAAGCGGTGGCCAGGGCCATCGGCAAGGGCACAAAGTTTGTCGGCCTGAGCGACTTCACGGCCTTCCAGCTCGCGGTGATGGCCAAAACCGGCGCAGTCACCTGGGCCGGCCCGGCGCTGGGTGAGGATTTTGGCACCGAGGCGGCGCCAGACGACATCATGGAGGCCTGCTTTGACGACCTGATCACCGGACAGGGCGAAGGCACGGGCTGGCAGCTGCCCAAAACAGCTCCTGCGGATGCTATCAATTCAGTAGCTGGCCGCGTAGGCAAGGCGGCGGCCGAGGGCCTTTTCAGCATTAAAGATGCGGTACTTTGGGGCGGCAACCTGGCCATGCTGGCTTCCCTGGTCGGCACGCCCTACCTGCCGGTGGTCAAGGGCGGCATCCTGTTTATTGAAGACGTGGGTGAGCACCCCTACCGGCTTGAGCGCATGTTGACGCAACTGCTGCACGCGGGTGTGCTGGCGCAGCAAAAGGCGATTGTTTTTGGCCAGTTCACCAACTACAAGCTGGTGCCGCATGACAAGGGCTTTAAATTGGCGGCCGTGGTGGCCTGGCTGCAGGGCAAGGTCAAGGCGCGTGTCCTGACGGGGATGCCGTTTGGCCATGTCGCGACCAAGGTGCTGCTTCCGGTGGGGGCCAAAACCACACTGGCGGTGGAGGGCAGGGATGCGTTTTTGCTATGGGGTCACCAGCACTGAGCTGGCTTTGGCGCTTTTTGTGGCGCTTTTACACGCGCCAGCTTGACTAGCGCAGGCGCGGGCCGGTTTTGCCCATCAGGCTTTTGGGCAGCAGGCCATTGAACCTGCCGCTGATGTCGGCGACTTTTTCCCGGGCGATGGTTTCGCCATGCGTATTTGCCAGGATCGCCATGACGTCGCTGCGGGCGTACCACAGGCCCTGCACATCAGGTGCATAACGGACGCGGCGTGCAACGGCCGGGAATTTCTTTTCACCGTACTCGCCCAGCTCGCTGAGCATGAGCTGCCGGATGTCTTCCATACGGTTACCAAGCTCCGCCGGCGCCTGGGCCTCCGTCAGTCCGAGCAGGGCCATACAGCTGTTTTTGATCTGGGGAATCAACGACGACGTGAATGTTCGCATAGTTGCTTACGATTGGATAATGGTTCACCAAGGAAACTATTTTCTTGGTAGAGTAAGACCGTCCGCCTTATACGACAAGCGATTTTTGTGAATTCGTTAACGTATAACAACATATGAATCAATGAGTTAGTAACTAAATGTCAAGTTGATTCTGGGTTTTTGCGGTGCTGGTCATTTGTAATAACGGCACCCCGCGCTGATTTCTTCAATTGTTTTCATCCATCGTTTTCATCATTTTTTAATACCTGTATGACAAGCCCCGCCACCCGCTATCCCTCGCATTACATCAACGGCCAGTGGGTCCAGGCCCAGTCGAGCGAAACCATGCCGGTCCACGACTCCAGCACGGAGGAGTTGATGGCCACCGTGCCTGCCGGCACTGCCGCCGAGGCTGAAGCCGCCGTGCTGGCCGCGCGCGCCGCGTTTGACGGCTGGTCGGCATTGCCGGTCGAGACCCGGGCGGCCTATCTCGACAAGGTGGCTGCAGGCGTCAAGGCCAGGACCGATGATCTGGCCATGGCGATTGCCCGCGAAGTCGGCATGCCTTTGAAAATGGCGCGTGCCGTGCAGGTTGGCGGCCCGGCCTGGCATTGGGGCAACTTTGCCAAGGTGGCGCGTAACTTTGAGTGGGAGAAAAAGGTTGGCAACTCGCTGGTGGTGCGCGAAGCCATCGGCGTGGTGGGCTGCATCACGCCCTGGAATTTCCCGCTGAGCCAGATCACGCTCAAGATTGCGCCGGCCATGGTGGCCGGCTGCACTGTGGTGCTCAAACCCAGCGAGATCGCGCCGGTCAATGCCATGATCCTGGCCGAAATCATCCATGAAGCCGGCATTCCGGCCGGTGTGTTTAACCTGGTCAACGGCGCCGGCCCCGTGGTGGGCGAGGTGCTGGCAACCCATCCTGAAGTGGACATGCTGAGCTTTACTGGTTCAACCCGCGCCGGAAAGCGTGTGAGCGAGCTGGCCAGCCAGTCCGTCAAGCGTGTGGCGCTTGAATTGGGCGGCAAGTCGGCCAGCGTGGTCCTGGACGACGCCAACTTTGAAGCCGCCGTCAAGGGCACGGTATCGGCCTGCATGCTCAACAGCGGCCAGACCTGCTCGGCCCACACCCGCATGCTGGTGCCGGCCAGCCGTTACGCCGAAGTCAAGGCCCTGGCCCAGGCGGCCATCGCCAAGTTCAGCGTCGGCCCCAGCCTCGACGAGGCCAGCAAGCTGGGCCCGCTGGTGAGCGCAGCCCAGCGCGACCGCGTGCTGGGTTTTATCAGGACCGGCATCGATGAAGGCGCGGATGTGATTGCCGGCGGCGCCGAGCCGCCGAAGTTCGACAAGGGCTACTTTGTACAGCCGACCATCCTGGGCATCAAGTCCACCGACACACTGGCTCAGGAGGAGATCTTTGGCCCGGTGCTGGTCGTCATCCCCTACAAGGATGAAGAAGAGGCAGTAGCGATTGCCAACAGCACCATCTATGGCCTGGGTGGCGCCGTCTGGGGCGGTACGGATGACAGTGCCATCAAGGTGGCCAGGCGCATGCGCACCGGGCAGGTGGACATCAATGGAGGCCCCTTCAATGCCAACGCGCCGTTTGGCGGCTACAAACAATCGGGCAATGGGCGCGAGAATGGCGTTTACGGCTTTGAGGAATTCCTGGAATTCAAGTCGCTGCAACTCAAGCCGGCCGCAGCCTGACGCCATCTGCTTGCGATACGGCATGATGGTCTTGGGACGTTTGGCCGTCACGGAGGTGTGATGTAATCGCTGGAGTTACTCCCTCCCAATAACAACGAATGGCCGAAGTCACCGTCGTCTTTGCCGATCTCACAGGAAGCACCGGGGTTTTTGAAACACTGGGCAACGCCAAAGCCACGCGAGCCATTACCCGACTGACCCACTGGATAGGCGAGATTTGCACTGCGCAACATGGGAAGGTCGTGAAAAACCTCGGCGATGGTGTCCTGATGGTGTTTCAGCGAAGCACCGATGCGGTGGAGGCGGTAGCGCAAATGCAGCGCGTTCACACCGACCGCATCAGGAGCTGGCCAGACCAGCTCAAAATGCGCCTGCAAATAGGCATGGCGCGCGGCAAGGTCATTGAGCAGGATGACGATTTTTTTGGCGATGCCGTGAATGTGGCGTCCCGCCTCTCACACCTGTCGGGGCCGGACCAGATCCTCGCGACGGATGCGGTGATCAACCAGTTGCCGCCCGATAGCCTGGTGCGCTTTCGCAGCCTGGGGGCCATGGATATCCGCGGCCGCCATGAGGCCTGCATGGTCTACCGGGTGGAGTGGCAAACCGAGGTCTTGTCGGACTTTTTTACCGTCCCCGCCAGTTTGAGCACCTTGCCATTTGCAAAGCCGGTGCCGCCACCCGCCTCGATTGCCTTGTCATGGCTGGATATGGGCGCGTCTTTTACCCCGGAAGAACTGCCGGTGCACTTGGGCCGGGTCTCGGAGGCGCACTTTGTTGTCAACGACCCGAGGGTGTCGCGGCTGCACGCCACGATTGTCTGGCGCGCCGGCAAGTTCTACCTTGAAGACGTCAGCAGCTATGGCACCTGGGTGCGCTTTGCAGGCGGGAATGCGATCATCGCCTTGCGCCGCCAGGAGTGCGTGTTGCTGGTGGACGGCGAAATTGCGCTGGGTGCACCGTTTGAGGACTTCACCGTTCCCACGGTCAGCTTCAAATTTTCCTCGGCCGGCGCGGGCCTGCGCGGCTGATAGTGCCGCGCGAACAGGACCTGTAGACGCCCGGCACCCTGGTACTGCAACCCGAAAATATCGAAACATGAAAACGCGTCTTCGCACCCATGGCGGCGTTGCAACCCTTGTGAAGGCGCATAGCCTTCACTGCGGCTTGCGCCTTGCCCTGAGCGCGAATTCATCGTTTTCATTTTGTTTCGCTACTTCCAGGTTGCAGTACTAGCCGCAGCGGCCGAAAAAACAAACAGGAGACGCAGGCATGATCTGGTTCAAGCGGGTTTTGGGCTTTTTTGGCGCGCTGCTCCTGCTGGCCGCGGCCATTGCCGGGGTCTATGTTTACCGCGCATTTCCGGCGCTCGATGGTGAGCTGCAGGCCGCCGGCCTGGCGGCCCCGGTGACCGTGGCGCGCGACGGCGCGGACCTGACCCACATCAAGGCGCAATCGCCCCACGATGCCTGGTTCTCGCTGGGTTATGTGCATGCCCAGGAGCGCGGCTGGCAACTGGAGTTCAACCGGCGTGTGATGCATGGCGAGCTGTCGGAAGTCTTTGGCCCGGCCACGCTGGATACCGACAAGCTGCTGCGCACCCTGGGCATCATGCAGGCCGCCGGGCGGCAATGGCAAAACCTGCCGGCCGAGGGCCGCGACGCCCTGCAGGCGTACAGCGACGGCATCAACGCCTTTTATGCGACGTCGTCGCAGGCCCTGCCGCCCGAGTTTCACATTCTCGGCATCAAGCCCGGCGGCAACTCGGGTCAGGCCTGGACACCGCAGGACAGCGTGGGCTGGTCGCTGATGATGGCGCTCGACCTGGGTGGCAACTGGGGCACCGAGTTTGCGCGCCTGTCGGCCGCCAAGGTTGTAGGCGGTGCTCAACTGCAGCAGTTGTTTCCGCCTTACCCGGGTGAGCAGCCAGCCTCGCGTGTTGACTTTTCAAGGCTCTACGCCGACCTCGGGGTATACCGCAGGGGGCTTCAGGGTGCTACAAAAACAATAGCTGCCCCCGCACGTGTTTCGGCGGCTGGGGGCCTATTTGATGCTGAAAACCAGTCAAAAATGGCAGCCACACTGGCCTCCGGCATCAATGACTGGGCCAGTGGCCTGGGCATGGTCGATGGCAAGGGTTCGAACAACTGGGTGGTTTCCGGCACACACAGCGCCAGTGGCAAACCACTGCTTGCCAACGATCCACACCTGGCGCTGTCGGCGCCGGCCATCTGGTATTTTGCGCGGTTGCAGGCGCCTGCCGGCAAGGCCTCGGACGGTAGCGCTGTGAGGGCCATGGATGCGCTGGGGGCAACCTTGCCCGGCTTGCCTTTTGTGGTTTTGGGGCGCACCGGCCAAGCGGCCTGGACGTTTACCAACACCAATCCGGATGTGCAGGACCTCTACCTGGAGCAGATCAACCCCGCCAACCCGGGGCAGTACCGGGTACCGGCAGCCAGTGGTGAACAGGCCTGGGCGGATTTCAGGGTTCGCGAGGAAATCATCAAAGTCAAAGGTCAGCCGGACCTGCGGCTGGCGGTGCGCGAAAGCCGCCACGGCCCGGTGTTGAGCGATGCGCAGAAATCGCACACCGAGTTGCTGGACACCCAAAAATACGTGATTGCTTTGCGCTGGAGTGCGCTCGATGCCGACAACCAGACGGTGCTGGCAGGGCTCAGGGCCAACCAGGCCCAGTCCGTGGACGAGTTGCTGGCGGCTTTTGCGAGCCACCACTCGCCCATGCAAAACCTGGTGGCGGCGGATGTCAGCGGCAATGTGATTTTCAAGGCGGTCGGCAAGATGCCGCTGCGCAAACCCGACAACGACATCCTGGGCATGGCGCCTTCGCCCGGCTGGGAGGCCCGTTATGACTGGGACGGCTGGGTTCCCTATGCACAAACCCCGCAAACAGACCAGGCCGCCATCAATGCGAAGGGCTGGCTGGCCACCGCCAACCAGCGCATCACGCCGCCCGGCTATCCCATCTTCATGGGGCAGGACTGGACCGTGCCCTACCGTTACGACCGTATCGAGCAACTGCTGGCGGCCACGCCCAAACACGATATGGCGTCGATGCAGAAAATCCAGGGCGACCAGCTCTCGCTCGCCACCGTGCGGCTGCTGCCGTTTTTGCAAAAAGCGCTGCAGCAGTTCCCAGGCCACCCACTGGCCGGCGCGATTACGCAGGTTATGCAGGCCTTGCAGGGCTTTGACGGCAGCATGCGCGCCGGCCAGGCGGCGCCGCTTGTTTTTGCGGCTTGGGCCGATGAGCTGACGCGGGGCGTCGTGGGCGGAAAACTCGGCCCCGATTTGTTCAAGGCGCTTTACGGAAAACGCAATTTCCGCAGCACCCTGGAGGACATCATGGAACGCAACGATGCAGATTGGTGCGGTGCCGGTGGTTGCGCGGCGCAATCCGCCGCCGCGCTGGACCGGGCCCTGACCCGGCTGCAAAACGATTACGGCGCAGATGTTGGACAGTGGACCTGGGGCAGAGCGCACTACGCCTTGTCGGCACACAAGCCGTTTGGCAACGTGCCTTTGCTGGCGCGCTTTTTCGATGTGCGTGTGCCGACCGGCGGCGACACCTTCACGGTCAATGTCGGGCAGTACTGGAGCAACGACGAAAAAGCGCCTTTCGCCAGCCGGCATGCCGCTTCCATGCGCGCGGTGTACGACCTGGCCGACCTGGAAAACTCCCGTTTTATTTACCAGACGGGGCAGAGCGGCCTGGTGTTTTCAAGCCGCTACAGCGACATGCGGGATGGCTGGGCGGCTTTGCAGTACAGGCCCTTGCAGATGAATCCGCCAGCGATGGTGCATCAGTTGACCTTGCGCCCCTGAGCCATGCCGTGTCCTTGCCGGCATGCCATCAAACCGGGACGGCATCCAGGCTGGAGCGCTCCCAGTGCCGGTGCAGCGCGATGGCGGCGATGAACTCCTGCGAGATACGTCCTTCCTCCACCTTGCGCGCGTCGGCAAGCAGGACACCCGCTGCGGGGGTTGTGATCAGTTCCGGATTTTTGCCCTGGCTGAAGCCCAGCGTACCCAACAGCTGAACGCCTTCATTGAGGGCGCAAATGGCCTTGCAGTGTTTGTAGGCCTCCAGCACAAAATGCACGGCCTCACCCATCGCGCACAAGGCCTTCGCACTTTGCGCGCCGCCGGGGATCAGCACCGCATCAAACATGATGGACGGCATGTTGCCAAAGGTGTGGTCAACCGCAAACTGTCTGCCGCTGGCGGTGCTGACGCTGCCCAGGTGCGGACCGATGACTTTGCAGATCGCCCCGGCCTGCGCCAGGTCGTGCTGTATGCGCTTGATGGTGGCCGGCTCCATGCCGTCGGCGGCAAGAATGGCGACCTTGCGTGTCTTGATGCTGCCGTCGGCCTTGCCCGGCATGCGCAGGGCCGGGTCTTCGTCGACCTTGTTGCTGATGCGGTAGTCGCGAAAGCCCAGGCGGCCCGCAGCCGCTTTCGGGTCGGGCGCATTGATGCCCAGGGTCGCCGCAACCCGCGCCGCCAGTTTCTGGTCCACGTGGGCAAGGTTGTCGACCATGCGCTGGCGAATTTCTGGTAACTCGACCTTGGACAACTCAAACCGGAAAGCCGCAACGATATGGTCTTTTTCCACCGCGCTCTGGCTGTTCCAGAACAGCATGGCCTGGGAAAAATGGTCGTCAAACGACGGGCTGCGGCCGCGGGTTTTGGGCGATGTCAGCTGTTCAGGGTGGGACTGGAAACCCTGGGTCGCGCCATCCACCCGGAACTCCGCGCCGCTGCCCAGCGTGTTCGGCTCGTAAGCCACGCGCCCCTTCGGGATGGCCATGCGGTGCATGCCGTCGCGCTGGAAGTTATGCATGGGGCAGACGCCCCGGTTGATCGGAATTTCATGAAAATTCGCGCCGCCCAGCCGCGACAACTGGGTGTCGGTGTACGAAAAAAGCCGCCCCTGCAGCAAGGGGTCGTTTGAAAAATCTATGCCCGGCACCAGGTGACCGGGGTGAAAGGCCACCTGTTCGGTTTCGGCAAAAAAATTGTCCGGATTGCGGTTAAGCACCATCTTGCCTATAAGCTGCACCGGCACCTGGGACTCGGGAATCAGCTTGGTCGGGTCCAGGATGTCAAAGCCCAGCTCGGCTTCCTGGCCGTCGTCCACGATCTGCACGCCCAGTTCCCATTCGGGGAAGTTGCCGCTTTCAATCGCCTCCCAGAGGTCGCGCCTGTGAAAATCGGCATCCTTGCCGGCGATTTTTTGCGCCTCGTCCCATGCCAGTCCGTGTACCCCGAGTTTGGGTTTCCAGTGGAACTTCACGAAGTGTGAGTCGCCGCGTGCATTGATAAAACGAAAGGCATGCACCCCAAACCCCTCCATCATGCGCAGGCTGCGCGGCAGGGCGCGGTCCGACATGGCCCACATCAGCATGTGGGTGGACTCGGGCATCAGGGAGACAAAGTCCCAGAAGGTGTCATGCGCGCTTGCCGCCTGCGGCATGCCGTGGTGAGGTTCCGGCTTGAGGGCATGGATCAGGTCCGGGAACTTGATCGCATCCTGGATAAAAAACACGGGAATGTTGTTGCCCACCAGGTCGTAGTTGCCTTCGCCGGTATAAAACTTCACGGCAAAGCCACGCGCATCGCGCACCGTGTCGGCCGAGCCGGTGGAGCCTGCGACGCTTGAAAAGCGCACAAACACCGGCGTCTCGATATCGGGGTCTTGCAAAAAACCGGCGCTGGTGTAAGCCGCCATGGATTTGTAAGGCTTGAAATAACCATGCGCGCCTGAGCCGCGTGCATGCACGGCGCGCTCCGGAATACGCTCATGGTCAAAGTGCGTGATCTTTTCGCGGAGTATGAAATCTTCCAGCAGGGTAGGGCCGCGCGCACCGGCTTTGAGCGAGTTGTGGTTGTCGGGTATCTGAAGGCCCTGGTTGGTAGTCAGTACGTGGGCGGTGTTTTCTGTAAAACCTTCAAGTTGCTGCTGCTTGGCCTTGGCGCAGTCCGCGGTTTTAACGGGGCCGGCGGCTTTGCGCCTGGATGTTGACATGTAGATTCCCGGGTTGGATGAAAGTGAAAAAAGGTGTCAACGGTTTGCGCCCGCACGGGACTGACAGCCACGGGGTGGGACCTCAGGAGTCGAGCATGTCCTCCAGCGCCTTGACGCTGGCCAGCAAGGCCAGGACTGCCAGCGCGCCGACCAGGCACCAGCTCATGAGATCCAGAGCAAGCTGCGCCAGGTCGTCCGGCAACAGCAGGGAGCACGCAATCACCGCGGCCATGCTCGCCAGCAAGATCAAGAGGCCTGAACGGCCGCCTGTAAGTTTCATGATGGTTTTCCTGTTTTGGCCATGGCCCCAAGCTATTGCCCGGGCAATCACAGGCTGTTATTCAGACCATAGCGGCTGAAGGACTCCCGGCAGGTAGCCGGACAGCGGCGCCGCGTGTAGGGGTGGTCTTTTGCTTGTGTAAGACAGCGCTTACCCGATAGCCACCAGGCCATGAAGGCAGGGGAGGGCAGGCTGCAAAAAGCTCAGGAGCCGGATTGCAGGCGCTGGTACTCGCTCTTTTTCATCGCCAGGTAGCTGGCTTTGTCCATCTCGTGCAATTGCAGCGGGTACTGCTCTGTTGCGTCAAACCAGTGTGCCAGCCGGGCATTCAGTTGTTCCGCCGGCGGGCTGCCCAACGATGCCATGTAGGCTTCTATGGCCAGGTAATAACGCATGGTGTTGCGCTCGACGATGCCCCGCACGCCGCCGATATGGCCCGGTTTTTTCTCCTGGCCTGTCTGTGTGAAGCCGACTTTGCCGCTGCCCAGCGTTGCCAAGTAGCCCTGCATGGCCAGGCGGCCGGGCAATCCATAACCATACGAGTAGCGCAGGTGCATAAAGGTCTTGCCGTCTGCCAGCGGCACCGCCTTGAGTTCAATCCGGTAGTCGCTGGTTCCCAGCGGCCCCTTGTCAGCCCTCAATTGAAGCGCGAGGTAGTTCGGCGATGCCGAGGCCAGGCGAAATGCAAACTCAAGCGCATAGGAGTCCGCCAGGCTCTGTGCCGTCTTTTTGCCGATATTCACATTCAACAGGCTTGGGCTGGCGTCCGCGGTTTCGCGGCAATATTTGGTGTTGAGGTGCAACATCATCACGTCGCACCAGTGCTTCGGGCTTTTGAATGTGGCGCTAAAGATGCTGAAGGGTGAATCCAGCACGGCATAGGCATTGCCATTGACCCGGTCGGCCGTCTCGGAGGAATCCAGGAACAGCGGCCGCCCGAACGGGCTGCCCGCCAGTTGGGCCGCCAGCGCAGCGTGCTTGTCGAGCAAAGCCGCGGCATTTTGTTCGACAGCCGCCGTTGCTGACGGTGTTTGCGCCCACGCATTGCCAGCCTGGCTGCCAACGAGAACAAGCGCCAAAAACCAGGTGCCCGGCAACAAACGTTTGATCGGGAAGGTGAGCATGTTTTGTATTTTGCTGGTTTCCCAGTATGAAAACCTCTTTCAGCCCAGGAGTTTTGTAAGCTTGTGCGTTATGTGTTTGGCCCAAAAGTCCGAAGGGGGCCGATTCAGCATGACGACGGGCAGCCCGAAATTTTCAGGTGAGGTGATATGCCGCCGCGCCCGAGGCGGCGGGGCCGCGTGTCGAGCGCTGGCTTAGCCGATAGTCATCAACGAGGCATTGCCGCCGGCGGCTGCCGTGTTGATGCTCAACGCGCGCTCCGTCACGAGCCGCTCTAGCGGCACGCAGACGTCGCCGGGCTCAAGGCGCTCGACGCTGACAACGGGACCCGCGCGGCGTGACAGCGTCTGTTGCACCATGGCGAGGCTCTGCGTTGAACCGTGCAGGAGGACGGTGTCGTAGGACACTTCAGGCGCAGACCAGTCGCGAGCCAGCGCGATATGAACCTGAACCTCAGCCGGGAGCTGCTGTCGCAGGTCTTGTGCATCTGCGGGCCAAATGGCGCGACTCCCCACCGCGAGGACCGCTGCCAGTTGCACCAGGCGGTCGGCGTGGTTATCCGCGAGGCACAACACGCTGGACCGGGGAACAATTGTGTAGACGTTGCGCTCGCCCGTTGGCCCGGGGAGGACAACGGACGCGCCGGAACGCGCCAGGGCTGCCATTCGCGCGCATACGTCCGGAAGCGCTGCCTGGTTCGATCCAGCCCAGTCCCGCAGCGCGCGGAGAGCGTCCGATAGCACCCATGCATGCTCCTCAGCGGGCTCCAGCCCGCGGTCAAGAACGTGGGCGAGCACGCCTTCCGGTCGTTTGGACAGCAGCCGATACAGGTACAGCGGTCCGCCGGCCTTCGGTCCAGTGCCGGACAAACCCTCACCGCCGAAAGGCTGCACACCGACAACGGCACCGACCATGTTCCGGTTCACGTACACATTTCCTGCATGCGCGGCTTTGACGACTCGGGCGATGGTTTCGTCGATTCTTGTGTGGAGGCCCATCGTTAGACCGTAACCCGTGCCGTTGATCTGGCCCACCAGCCCATCGAGACCCTCGCGCTCGAAACGGACGAAATGCAGCACTGGGCCGAAGACCTCCCGCTTCAACTCCGAAATGCTGTCGATTTCGATGAGGGTAGGCAGGACGAAGGTGCCCATCTGCAGCGGATGCTCGCTGTGGCCGGCGATCTGGTGGACACGCCGGCCTTTCGCGCGCATCTCTGCAATGTGCTGCTCGATATTGGCCCTGGCTTCCTCGTCGATCACAGGTCCCACATCCGTCGAAAGCCGCCCCGGGTTGCCGACTCGCAGTTCGGCCATCGCGCCGAGCAGCATCTCCAGCACGCGGTCCGCTGCCTCCTCCTGCACGCAAAGAACGCGCAGCGCAGAGCAACGCTGGCCGGCGCTGTCAAACGCGGACACGAGAACGTCCCCTATGACCTGTTCGACAAGGGCTGAGGAGTCCACGATCATGGTGTTCTGGCCACCGGTCTCCGCGATGAGCGGGATGGCTCTTCCACTAGCGCTTAGGCGGCCGGCCAGGCTGCCCTGCAGCACCCGGGCCACCTCCGTCGAACCTGTGAAGAGAACCCCCTGTACGCGCTGATCAGCCACCAGCTTGGCGCCCACGACGGAGCCAGGGCCAGGCAGGAGCTGGATGGCAAAGCGCGGAACGCCCGCTGCCCACAATGCCCGAACTGCCTCGGCGGCTATCAGGGGTGTCTGCTCCGCAGGCTTGGCCAGCACCACGTTGCCGGCGGCGAGGGCCGAGGATATCTGCCCCACGAAGATCGCAAGGGGAAAGTTCCAGGGGCTGATGCAGACCACCGGCCCAAGAGGAACGTGCGTTGCGTTGTCGAAATGATCCCGGACCTCGCACGCGTAGTAGCGCAGGAAGTCGATGGCTTCCCTAACTTCCGCAACTGCATTGGATGCAGTCTTGCCGGCCTCTCGAATCAGCAGACTCATCAGACGCGGCATGTCGCCTTCAAGCCGGTTGGCGGCAGCTTCCAGCAATCGCGCGCGCTCCGCGGCTGCAGTGGCGGCCCATCGCGGCGCGCCCTCGGCTGCACACCGAAGTGCCAGTTCGACGTCATCCGCCGTTGCGTCACGGATGCAGCCAACTTTGTCGCTGCTATCGGCCGGATTCATGACTGGCGTCATTTCGCTGGCCGGTCTGTCTTGCGCGAGCAGGGAGCCCGCGTCCCAGGATTCCCGGGACGCAGCCGCGAAGGACTCTGCGAGGCTGTGCAACTGGGCTTCGTTCGTCAAATCAATACCGCGCGAGTTCTGGCGCGCATCACCATAAAGATTGCGCGGTAGCGGGATCAAGGGGTGCGGCAGTCCGATTTGACCCTCTGTTTGCGCGTACTCTTCGATGACGTCAAATGGATCGCGAACGAGTTTTTCAATCGCGATCGCCTGGTCGGCCACCTGGTTCACGAAGGACGTGTTTGCCCCGTTCTCGAGCAGGCGTCGTACCAGGTAAGCGAGCAGGGTTTCGTGCGTGCCCACGGGCGCGTAGATGCGGCAGGAACGACCGAGCTTGCCCTGGGCGGGATCGCCGACCACCTGTTCATACAGGGGCTCGCCCATTCCGTGCAGACATTGAAACTCGTATTGGAGTGGCGTGTATCGCTGCGGGTCGGCGAGTTGGTATATGGACGCCAGCGTTTGAGCGTTATGCGTGGCGAACTGGGGATATATTTCCTCGGGAGCGGCGAGAAGTTTCCGGGCACAGGCGATGTATGCGGCGTCCGTGTAAGGCTTGCGGGTGTAGACCGGGTAGTCGCTCTGTCCGTCCATTTGTGCCCGCTTGATTTCGGAGTCCCAGTACGCGCCCTTGACCAGACGGATCATCAGGCGCCGCCTGCTGCGCCGCGCCAGGTCGATGACGTGGTCGAGCACGAACGGGCAGCGCTTCTGGTACGCCTGGACGACGAAGCCAAGCCCGTTCCATCCCTGCAACTGGGGTTCGAAGGAGAGCTTCTCCAGAAGGTCAAGAGATATCTCCAGACGGTCCGCCTCCTCCGCGTCGATGTTCAGCCCGATGTCGTAGCGTTTCGCGAGTGCGCACAGCCGAACCAGGACCGGATAGAGCTCACCGAGCACGCGGTCATATTGCGCGCGGCTGTACCGCGGATGCAGTGCCGACAGCTTGATGGAGATGCCCGGACCGTTGTAAATTCCACGCCCCGCGGAGGCCTTGCCTATGGCGTGGATCGCATTTTCGTAGTCACGCAGGTAACGATGGGCATCATGGACGGTGAGTGCCGCCTCACCCAGCATGTCGAAGGAATACCGGAATCCCTCTTTTTCCCGTGCGCAGGTGTTCTGCAGCGCCTCGGCAATGTCCTCGCCCGTGACGAACTGCTCGCCCATCATGCGCATCGCCATGTCCACACCTTTGCGGATCAGCGGTTCGCCGCCCATGCTGACCAGCCGGCCTATTGCGGCAGACAGGCCTGACTCACTGTGCGTCGAAACCAGCTTGCCGGTGATCAGCATTCCCCAGGTTGCGGCATTCACAAAAAGCGAAGGACTCTTGCCCAGGTGGGCATGCCACTGGCCTTGAGCGATCTTGTCGCGAATGAGGGTATCGCGCGTTGCCGCATCCGGGATTCGCAGCAAGGCCTCCGCAAGGCACATCAAGGCAATGCCTTCCTGTGAGGAAAGGGCGTATTGCTGCAGAAGGTTCTGCACGATGCCGGCCCGACCGCTGGCGGCTTTACGTGTGCGCAGCGTGTCGGCGATGCGGACCGCGAGCGCCTGGATCTGCGCCGACACCGCCTGCGGCGCGCGCGCGTCCTCCAGGACAAGTTTGACAATATCGGGCTCCGGCATGCGCCACGCAGCCGTGATTGCCTGGCGGAACAGCGATTGCATAAATATCCTACCTGTCGACGACGCTAACTGTTTGATTTTTATAAACTTTTCTCGCAGGTGCTCGCCGATATATGTAGTTTTACGTCGCAAATGGCGACCTAAACTTCCAACTTTTCAGCCAAGAAGCGTAATCTTGAACTTTTTCAAACCAGTTCTGGAGCATACGCTGTTACAGAAAGACGGGAGTATGGATCGCCAAGCATCCAATGCGGCTCAAAAGGCGTGCGACAGACGCGGTTGATTGCTACCTCCGTCCCTCAGTGGGCTTTTGGCTGATCGCCCAAATTGCCGGAGGATGCCAAAGTAGACGCGCTTAAGCCTCGATAAATCATTCGACAAGTTGCTTTCGACATTTCATCGAGCCAAAACAAATATGGGCTGTCGGGCTTGTCGTCAGAAATTTTCCCGCCAGTTAGCCGAGGCAAGCTGCGGAGATCAACATAGCAGTTGTCGTTAGTAGAAATATCCGTGCGGCTGAATATAAGCAAATCCAACACTTGAAACAGCGCTCGACCGACCCGATACCGCATCAGTTTAGGCCCAAGATGGGTGAAGGCTTCGAAAGCCTTGTACGACCATTTGTCGGCCGCTAGGCGTTGTCCGGCCTGGAGTGCTTCGCGGGCGAGGATGACAAATGCGCTCAGCTGGACAAAATCGCGATCGCTGCGGGCGCCTGACCACCGCTCCCAATGTGGATCTCGTTGCGGCCGGCCATGCTTATCTTTTTTAAACAAGGCTGATTTGAGCGGCTCTGGTAGCCGTTTCAAAAGTCGTTGAGCGCTAACGTGCGAGAACTGCTCTCTCAGAAGTAAAGCCCAAAACTGGTCGGAAATGAGCGCTGAAGAGCCCGGGCTGAGGGGCTCAACTCGACGCAAGGTCTTTGCGGTGGGCTTGTGTTTCCCATCTCGATACTTCAGCCAAATATTGCTGCTATGGCGCTTTGCACCTGGCAGCCCTTTGAATGAGTCCAGAGCAAATGCTGTCTGCATTGCCCAAGCGCTTTCAACTGCAGCACTCTCTCTCAAAGCTTCATACCAATAAACCGTTAGGCAGCACTTAACTTGCACATGCAGGCCGCGCCTGTCTTGCATTCTGGCTAGGTCTCGAATGAGGACTGATTCACCCCAAAGCCTTGCAGCAGACAGCACTTCCAACGTTTGCTGGGCATTCATGATCACCACAATACACGAACCGCACTTTAGTGTCGCTTTTTGACTGGGTTCCCAATTTACTCGAAAGTGTGCACACTTTTAGAGTGACCAACCAGCCTTTGAGTGATCAGCGAGACAGCAAAGAGATCAGCGAGCTTGCCAGCGCGCTGGAGGAAACGCTGCTCCAGAAATACGGTTTCATGTTGGGTCAGGCTGATCTGGCCCGCGTACTCGCCTTTCCGACCGCAACAGCATTCCGAAGAGCGGCGTACAGACGCCAGCTTCCGATCAAGGTGTTTTCCATTGAACACCGTAAAGGCAAATTCGCCCTGGCGAAAGACGTAGCCATTTGGCTAGCCACAATGCGCTCAACGCAGGCCGACAAGCTAAAGGAGGGTGACGTGGATACCAGTTAGGCCCGACCCACCCATAGACAGAGTATTTGCGTGGCAAAAAAAAACAGCCATGTGCGCCAACACATGACTGTTTCGTTTTTGACCAAAAGGCCGATGGCCTTTACAGCCGGAGTCCACAGTTTGATACCTAACGACTCCAGTATGAACGACCTATCCGTTTGCTGTCAAGCGGGGAGGGTAGTTTTTTACTTTACGCGCGGCGCACTCAATTCGCGCTTCGTGCTGGAGTCGCTCATGCCATCATTCTTCGATTGTTCCGGCAAGTGGTCATTCGGTATTAACAACCTTGCCAGCCTTTTGCGGGTGACTCCGACCCCGCCTGCCTCCGCCGTCACTTTCCTTGTCGCGAGAGCGTTAACTCCGCTTGGACTTGCGCCGCTTCCGGCCTGGGAGTAGAGCCATGGCTGAGAAAAAAATCCCTAAGGCCAGCTTCAGAACGCTGCGCCTGCAAGCCATCGCCGCTGCCTTCAAGCGCGGCGACAAGAACCACAACATCTGGACCGTTTACAGCACCAAAAACCAGAAGGATTTAGTCCTGATCGGGGACGTGGAATATCTGAATTTCCACTGGATGGAAGGTGATCCAAAAATACTGTCTTTCTCGGTCGACTCGGATCTGTATCTCGCTGATGAGGATGAAAGCAATGGGGCGACATATCCCGATGCGATCGTCATCTACCAGGATGGGGAGATTCAATGGCGCGAAGCCAAAGCAGGCGAAGAGGAGGAGGGCTCAATGCGTGACCAGCGCCAGCGGACCATCCAGGAGCGGATCACTCGCGACCTCCAGTATCAATACCTGCGCGTCACGCCCGCACTGATCAAAAAGCACTGGCAGTTCATTTGCAATTGGCGGCGGGCGACCGCGTTTTGTGCTGCTGTGCGCCATCTCAACATCCAACAATATGAAGACGAGGTGTGTGCTCTTGTCTTGGCACGCAAAGCGATCGCGCTTTCAGAGATTGTGGCCGAGTATGCACCAGACGAACACAGCCAAGTGGTCGCAGCACTGCTCAAATTGACTCAACAAGGCCGCGCTCTGTCCGACCTCGATAAGCTAGCGTTGGGGCCACGTACCATGTTGGAGGCGCCATGAAGCGCTCTTGGATCACCCGAAAAACGATACCTGACGAGTATTCGGGTCATGCTAATTGGCCGGAGGTCTCCACGGCCAGTTGGAGCGAAAGCGACATCTCCAGATTTAACCGACTCAGGGCTGCTCTCGAAGCATATTTAAACGGTGAACGGGTCGCTCACATCAGAGCAAGGCACAACGCAAGTTCGTCTGCGCTCGTGTATTACCTGAACCGCTGCCTGACCGCCTCAAATGACGGACGGATTAAAGGTTGGCGCGGCCTGATAAAAAACGCACGCATCAAAGACTACACGCGAGTGACCGAAGAAGACACCTGGACTGGCAAAGGCGGCCTGAGCGGAAGTTTTATCAAGCTGCTGTTGGACTACCCGCCAATTGCAGAGGGACTCAAGGATTTCATCTTAAAAAGCCCAAAAAAGCGAGACCGAATTGTTGAATCAGGAATCGCCTTCCAGGGCATTTACCAAAAGTTTCAGGATCTGTGCATCGAAGCTGGAAGATTACCTGGTCAATATCCATTCAACACGGAGAGCAGAGGCAGCGCATCGGTGCGCCGCTTCGCGCACCAAATCAGAAAGGAGCGGTTTGAGTCCGGAGCGAGGTTGCTGGGCGGCGACGTGGGCGCATCCAGGACGGCGCCGGGTACCGGCCTGGTGAGCATCCTGACAGCCGAAAAACCGTATGACACGTTTCAACTCGATGAGCACAAGATGGATTTCGTCGGAGTAGTGCTTATCCAAACGCCCAAAGGCCCCCAACTCATACCTATAAGCCGTCTGGTTCTCATATTGGTTGCTGAGGTGAACGTCCAATGCGTAGTGGGTTACCACATAGCGATACGCAGTGAGGCGTCTGCGGAGGAAATGGTTCTGGCCATGAGCAACGTGCTGGGCCGGTGGCGTCCGCGACAGTTGGTCATCGATTACGTCAGATATATGCCGGGGGCAGGATTGCCGTCGGGCGTGATTCCGGAACTTGACGGCGCATGTGCTGCTGAGATGCAAATCGACAACTCCATGGCGCATTGGTCCCGAGCTTTTGTTGACCGCATCCGTCAAAGGACCGGCATGTCTATTAACTGGGGACCAATAGGGCACTGGGTTCGGCGCCAGGTTGTCGAGAGGGTGTTCGGAATTTTGGAGAAACGTGGTTTCCAGCGGCTCATCTCGACCACGGGCAGTCATCCGCGAGATGTGAGGAAAAGCGATCCAGTCGGTGCCGCGATCCGGCATGAAATAGAACTTGAGGAAATCCTGGATCTCGTCGATGTGGTCATCGCGAACTTTAATGCGAAGCCCACAAGCGCACTCGGTGGACGGTCGCCCTTGGACATGTTGCGCCATTACGTGAGCATGAACGCGTTTGGCTTCCTGCCGCGTCGCTTGCCTGCGCTGCCATCGCATGTGCCTGATATGACCATGCTGGTAGTCAAAGTGAAGATCCGCGGCTCGCAAGGCGTGCACGCCACTCGCCAATATGTTGAAAAGTTCTACGCGCGCTACACCAGCCCTATGCTGGCCTCAACCGCATCATTGATTGGCCACGAAGTCACTCTGCACATTAATACGCAGGATCCACGAAACGTACAGGCATTCTTCAAGGACGGTGGATCGCTTGGCATGCTGACGGCCATGGGTATATGGGGCATCAAGCCGCATACGTTAGAGATGAGAAAAGAGATTGGGCGGTTGATTTATGAAGGCAAGCTTGAGGTGCTTACGGGGGAGGATGAGATTACGGCATTTAACCGTCATATGTTTGATAAAGGGCAGAAAAAGCGAGATCAGAACAAGGGCCGCCCCACGATTTCCAAAGAAGCGACCAAGGCGGCTCATTACGCCACTGCGACTGGTTCAGCCCCCAAAGCGGGCGTCCCGATGCCCATGCCACCGCGCAAACCTGTGCCGCCCCCTCCCGCGCCTGCCCTGAAACAGTCCGGAAGTCAGGTTGCCATCCCCACTAAGCCCCCTGAGTGGCCGAGCTTCTTGCCGCCCCCCAAATTTCGAGGCAAGCCGCGATGAGCAGCGCCAACGGCTTGGCACCCACCTCGGGCACTGTGCCTGTGCAGGGCTCGCTGTTCGCTGAGTTCGATCCGCTGGACGTGCAAATGCGGAATATTTACATTGCTGACCACCCTTTGATGTTGGCAACTGGCGGATACGCCTTGCCAACACCGCCCATCGTCGCGGCACTCACACAGATTATCAGCTCGATCATGGCAGGCACCCCTGGAATCGCGTGGGTTGCGGTACCGCGGTTCGGAAAAACCACGGCGATCCGTCTGATAAAGGAGAACATTCGAGAAACTTTGAACGGAACGCCAGTTGTAGTGCATGTTGCCCGCCGACATGCGAAACCTGATGAAGCTCGGTTTTACCGGGAGCTTCTGGAGTCCTCGGAAATGGCCGTTCCGCCTGGACGAGACGCTGCTGACCGTTTTAACCGTCTTTGGAAAGGCTGGTGGTCTTGGGTACTGACGCGTCGCTCTAAACGGATCGTTCTTATTGTTGATGAAGCACAGAAGCTCTCGGAAGCTGAGTACTCGTGGCTCATCGACGTTGCGAACACATTGGCCGAGAAAAGAATTTCGCTCTGCGTGGTGCTTTTTGGACAACCTGAACTCTTAAGTGTGCGGCAAACCTTCTTCCAGGTCGGCCGAATGGACATTTTGGGTCGCTTCATGGTTCAGGTCCACACCTTCGAAGGCATTAAGAACGCGGAACAATTGGCCGAGGTCATGCTGGCGTTGGACGATGAGGTACTGTCCGAATATCCGCTGGGAAGTGACTGCGCTTGCACACAGTTTTTTGCACCGCGGGCATTCGCCGCTGGTTGGCGTTTGCACGATCACGCAACTACGCTGTGGGCAGAATTTCAACGCTGCGCAGTAGACGCAGGCCAGGATTTGACCGCCAACCCTATGCAAGTGGCGATGGCTTGGGTACGCATCGCGCTCGTCCACGTGCTTCAGCAGATCATGCTCATAGACGACCCAATGCTGATCCTTCCTGAAAACGTGTGGCGCAATGCCGCCGAATGCTCGGGATACCAGGAAAGCCTGGGTGTGCTGGACAAGCCCGTCGATCTGGATGATTCCGATGCTTGATTCCCTAGGTTCTCCCATGCTCATTTGGCAGGACGAATGGGGTAGCCCTGGTGAGTCGCTTTATTCAGCGCTCTTGAAACTGGCAATGGTCAATACTCTTCAAGCAGGCGAATTGCTTCGCAGGGTGTTTAACTCGCCCATGAGCCACGGCTCCAGTCTCGCCGTTCATCGCAGAAGCTTTCTGGAAACTGGCTGGACGACCAAATACGCAGCCGACCCCAGCCTGCAGTACATCGGTGCAATTTGCAGGCAAAGCCTGATGCCGGAAAGCATTCAAATCGCCTCTCTTTCTCTGGACCGCTGCGTGCGCTATTGCCCCGCTTGTCTGAGTGTAGGAATTCACTATGCCGAGTTTCAGATTGCCAGTCTGGGCCGGTGCCCCGTTCACGGCGAGGCACTACGTTCCACCTGCAGGTCGTGCGGTGCAATGACGCCGCGCTACGCCGCTACCGTAGAAACGTTCTTCTCACCGTACCGGTGCGTCGAGTGCGGACTCTATCTAGCCGGTGATTTCGACATCGCCAGCCTGGCGGGGCCGAGGTCGCAAGGCATATCTGCAAGCCATCCTGGTCTCCAACGCCTTGAGAAACTAAGAGAGTGGTTGCGAATGACGGTCGCACATCCTTTGCGCTGGTCAGAGGGGGAGAGCTGGCTATTGAACGAGCTGGAAATTGAACCCGCATCTCAGCGACGCAAGATCATGCTCGAATGTGTTTGCCGGTCTGTAGGTGCCCCAGACCTCGGATTTGAAGCGTTCGACGGCGCGGAACGCTATCAGTTTCACAAGATCGAGGATGCGCGCGGCGAGAAAACTTCAAAGCTTCCGAAGCGAACCAGTGACCAAGCCGCGTTTGACCGCGTCAAAGTTTACAAATCCATACGTCGATATATCTTTCGAGAGTATCTCAAACCCCATCAGAAATGCTTGCGCAACCCATCTGGTGGTGCCACGTTCGGTTGGCTGAACCTTAACAGCCTGCCCGACGCGAGGCTGTGTGTTTGGGCGCAGGCCTGGATGCTTTGGAGGTCTCGATTTGAAACTCGATTCAATCAAGCATGCCTGCTGCGGTCATCGGGCCCTGGGGATTGGAAAAGCGGCTATGCAGGGGGTATCTGGGACGGTGGCTTGGCCGACAGTGAGTGGCCTGTGCTCGTGTGGTTTTCGTTCCATGCGAGCTTTCGAACAGTCTGCGCATGGGTCGAAAGCCGATGGAGGTTGTTGGCACAGGGCAGTACGAACATTGACCACTTCGAGTTTGATGCCGTTCCGCCTCCTTATCACCAGCTATTTTCGGTAGCTCACCACCGGCTTGAAGTGCAGACTGCGCTCATTGAGCCGGCTCGAAGCCAGGGTAATGCTGCGAGCTTTCTGGTGGGCGCGGACGAGGGGCCCAGATTGGCTGATCTACGGTGCGTGTGCCGGCCTTTTTTTCCACATTCCTGACCAAGGAGTTCTAATGAAACCTTTAATGCCTGCGGATTTGTCGACGCCAGAGGAACGCGCAAAGCTGATTAGACCAATAGAAGAGTTACTTATACCCGCCGCGCTCGACGGATCCACCGCTTGGGCCATACCTTGGGATGCTAGGGAGCCGACTACCTTCGCCAACGATATCCAGGCAGTTAAAGCCTGGCTGGACGGCTACAGTGGCGGCAGTATGCGGACGGGATGCCGATTGGCGATAGAAAAGGTACTACTGTGGTGCGTAGTCGAGCGAGGACACGCACTTGCCGAATTAAGCGGAGAAGAGGTAGACCTTTTCATACAGTTCTTGATGACTCCAGAGCCAAAAACCAGGTGGGTAACTGTCAGCATAGGGCACCGTACCAGAGCCGATTGGAGACCTTTTCGGGTTGCTATGAGTGCGCGCCATGTCGGTATAACGTTGGCATTGATCCGTTTGTATTTTCGGTGGGCAAATGCCCACGGTTTGTTGCTGGGGGGCCATCTTTTGCATGCATTATGTGCACCGCTAGAGAATGAACGTTCTTCGATGGCCACGGCAAATCAGCCGTTAAAGCTGGACAAAATTTCCACACCGGATTGGATTGCGCTCCATCCGTATCTGCCTGATGATTCGGAGTCGTTCAAGGATCTGCAGGTGCTTGGCTTACTTCAGATGCTCTACTACGGAGGAATTTCTTATAAACAGATTACCGGCTTACGCCTGAAAGATTTCGTTGCACACCAGCGCGGCGGGCGCGTCGCAGCTTGGGAATTTCCTTCTGGCATCGAGAATTCGACGGTTTTTTCGAGCGGCCCTCTAACCAACACTCTCACCAGGCTTCTGGGGCTGGTACCAGTGCCCAATGGGGTCAGCCGACGTGAAATCTTGGTTTTCCAACGCTGCAACGTAAGGGTCGTGCAGGTTTTTAAAAGCGCCACAACACAAGCGCGTGCATTCTTTGAGAATGCGGGGGAACTGGACCGAGGCGCATCCCTTTCAAAGCTTCATTTAGTGAATCTGCGCGGTGGGGTCATTCATAGCGCCCGTCGAGAAGTGGGGCCCATAAATCTTGCTTCAGTTTTTTCCTGGGTTTATCTTAAAGCGTATCCAACGGTCGCTCCGTACTTACTATCGCACCTTGATTGGGATTTAGAAAAACGATTGCAGAGCGCTACCAATCTATCCGATTGGATCAATGCGAGCGAGCGAGCTCACATGGAACGAAGCAAGCTGCCGCCCTAGTTGGCGATGTGCTTCGCCCTAACAATAAGGGCACCTTAAAAGAGGGCACATGCTAAAAGCTGCGGAGATTAGGCGTGCACATTGCTTATGCGACCACCAATAGACCAGAGGTCAAAGCACTTGGCCTGCTGGAGCGCATTTGGGGAAGGATGCTTGTCAAGCCTCTGACCAGATCCGAGATTTAGGCACTCAAGAGACTGGATTGATGGGAAAAATGGGCACTTGCTCTCACAGCGATGGAGCCTCAGTCGGCGTTTTTAACGCAGCAGGCCCGTATTGCTCCCCTATGATGGAGGCACGCAGCCGAATTTTCGGCGCCGGACTCTCTGAAAAATCAAGAAATGCCCCTGACCCTCCCCCAGCTAGAACGTCACCTTTTCAAAGCCGCCGACATCCTGCGCGGCAAGATGGATGCCTCGGAATTCAAAGAATACATCTTCGGCATGCTGTTCCTCAAGCGCTGCTCGGACGTGTTCGATCAGCGACGTGAAGAAGTCATCGATGCCGAACGCCGTGGCGGCAAGAACGAAGCCGAGGCCACACAAAGCGCCGAACTTAAGCGCTGGTACGGTCAGTCCTTCTACGTGCCGCCTGATTCCCGTTGGGAATACTTGGTCAACGACGCCCATGTCGATGTCGGCGGCTTCCTGAACCGGGCACTGGGTGGACTGGAGAGCAACAACTCCAGCCTGGGTGAGGTGCTGGAGCACATCGACTTTTCGCGCAAGGTCGGCCAGAGCAAGATCCCTGACCTCAAGCTGCGCCAGCTTATCAGTCACTTCAGCACCTACCGGCTGCGCAATGAGGACTTTGAATTCCCCGACCTACTTGGCGCGGCCTACGAATACCTGATCGGCGAATTCGCCGACTCCGCCGGCAAGAAGGGCGGAGAGTTCTACACCCCACGTTCGGTGGTGCGCATGATGGTGCGGCTGGTCAAACCCGAGCAGCAGCACAGCATTTACGACCCCTGCGTGGGATCGGGCGGCATGCTGATCCTGGCTAAGGAATACATCGACGAGCACGGTGGCGACGGCCGGCGGGCTGATCTGTGCGGCCAGGAGGCTAACGGCACGGTCTGGTCCATCGCCAAGATGAACATGCTGCTGCACGGCATCAGCACGGCCGACCTGCGCAACGAGGACACCCTGGCCGAGCCCCAGCATGTGGAAGGCGGCGAATTGATGCGCTTTGACAGGGTTCTGTCGAACCCTCCGTTTTCCATCAACTGGGGCAGCACCGATACCGACCGGGCCGGTCAGCCCGTCTGGGCGCCCAAGTTTCGCGCCGAGCGGTTCAAATATGGCGAGGTGTCGCTGGGCAGCAAGAAGGCCGACCTGATGTTCCTGCAGCACATGGTTGCCGTGCTGCGCGATGGCGGCATGCTGGCCACCGTGATGCCCCATGGCGTGTTGTTCCGTGCCGGTGAAGAACGCGCCATCCGCGCCGCCATGATCGAGGCCGACCTGCTGGAAGCCGTGATCGGTCTGCCCGCCAACCTGTTTTACGGCACGGGCATCCCCGGCTGCGTGCTGGTGATGCGCCAGCGCCAGGGCAACGCCAGCGGCAAGCCGGCCGAGCGCCAGGGCAAGGTGCTGTTCATCAACGCCGACCGCGAATACTTCGAGGGCCGCGCGCAAAACCACCTGCTGCCCGAGCACATCGAGAAGATCGTCAACACCTTTGATTCGTTTACCGAAGTGGCGGGCTTCTCCGCCATCGTTCCCATTGCCACGCTACGCGAGAACGATTTCAACCTCAACATCCGCCGCTACGCCGACAACGCGCCGCCGCCCGAGCCGCACGACGTGCGCGCTCACCTGTTGGGCGGTGTGCCCAAGGCCGAAGTGCAGGCCAAGGCCGAGTTGTTCGCCGCGCACGGCCTGGATCCGCTGTCATTGTTTGTCGAGCGCGATGCCAATTACTTCGACTTCCGCCCCGAGCTGACAAAACGGCAGGCCATCAAGCCTGCGGTCGAAACCGGCCCCGGCCTGGTAGCCAGAGAGCAGGCGGTGCGCGATGCCTTCGATGCCTGGTGGCTGGAACACAGCCCACGCATCACCGCCCTGGCGGGCCAGCCCAACATCGTCGGCCTGCGCTATGACCTGCTGCACAGTTTCAGCGCCACGCTGGAGCCGGCCGGGGTGCTCGGGCGCTTTCAGGTGCGCGGCATCGTGGCAGGCTTCTGGGACGACGCCAAGTACGAGTTCATGACCCTGATGGCGCGTGGCGCCAAGGGCGTGGTGGATGCCTGGCGCACCAGCGTCCTGACTGCGATGGACGACAGCGACAGCAAGGACAACCCGCTGGACCACAAGCTGGTCAAATTTCTCATGGCCGAGTTCGTCAACGCGCTGGCCGAACTGGAAGGGCGAAAAGCCGATCTCGACAGCCAGATCAAGGCTGCCACATCGGTCAAGGCAACAGGCGAGGATGGCGACGAAGTCGAACCGGGTGACGACAAACCCGCCGTGGACCAGGTGCAGCTTCAGGAGTGGAAACGGCAGCTCGGCGCGGTGAAGAAGGAAATCAAGGCCATGGAGCAGATTTTCGCGCAGCGGCTGAATGCGGCGGTCGATGCGTTGGACGACGCCGGTGCCGGCGCGCTGCTATTGACCATCCTGTGCAACGACATGCAGGCGATCCTGGAGCGCTACATCAGCGCGCAACGGCAGCAGGTTGTCGCGGCTATCGAGAGCTGGTGGGATAAGTACAAGGTGACACTAACAGCAATCGAAAGTGATCGAGACGCATCAGCCGAATCCTTGCGTTCGTTCATCCGAGGTCTAGGATATGTCTGAACAATGGCGGACCACCCGTCTTTCTGACCACACTGACATTGCCATCGGAGGGACTCCATCGAGGGCGATGCCTGCGTTCTGGGCTACAAAACCAACTGGTCACCCCTGGCTTGCAATTTCCGACCTCCGGTCAAAGTACCTTGCCGACACCCGAGAACACATTTCAGACCTAGGGGTCCGAGCCAGTAACGTTAAGTTGATCCCGGCCGGTTCTACCGTCATGAGTTTCAAGCTCTCGGTTGGGCGCACTGCAATCACAATGCAGCCGATGTACAGCAACGAGGCCATAGCGGCCTTTCTGCCCCGAAGTGACGCCATCAATAGTGCATGGCTGTATCACGTTCTCCCGCGAGCCGCAGGAACGGTCGTCACCGATTCAGCCGTAAAGGGTGTAACGCTCAACAAGGCCAAGATGGCCGAAATGACTGTCTTACTGCCCTCTCCAGCAGAGCAGAAGACCATAGCCCGCGTCCTCGACACCCTCGACACCACCATCCGCCAGACTGAGGCGATCATCGAGAAGCTTAAGCACGTCAAGCAGGGGCTGCTGCACGACCTGCTGACCCGCGGCATAGCCGCCAACGGCGAACTGCGCCCGCCCCAGGCCGAGGCGCCGCATCTCTACAAGGAGTCGCCGCTGGGGTGGATTCCGCAGGAGTGGGAGTGCAAGACTTTTGGTGACCTTTGCGAATCGAGCGCTTTTGGGCCTCGGTTCCCTTCTGACGCATACGACGAAAACGGCCCACTGGCCACTCTTCGCACCACCGACATGGATGATGAGGGGCGCATTTCGTTATCCACGATGCCCCGAACAGCGATTAAACCATCGGTCTTTGCTGACCATCTGCTTCAGCAGGGAGACATTGTCATTTCACGCAGCGGCACATGTGGCGTGACTGGCGTTTTCAATGGTCACGAAATTCCGGTAGTGCCGGGTGCCTTCTTGATTCGATTCCGGTTGCGAGATGCTCGTTTGAATCGATTCTACCGACGCTACTTCAATTCCTCACTTGGTCGACCATATTTGGAGCGCCTAGCTGTTGGTGGTGTACAGAAGAACATCAAAGGCAGCGATGTGCTGTGCCTACAATTACCGGCTCCAACCCCATTTGAGGCAGTAAAGATCGCCGAGCGTGTCGAGTCCGTCGAAAACGACGTGGAGAGTAATCAGCAACTGTTGGCGAAATTGCTGTTGCAGAAATCCGGCCTCATGGACGACCTCCTCACCGGCCGCGTCCGCGTTACGCCCCTACTGCAAGAAGGAACCGCGTCCCCATGAACCCCGTGCAACTGGACCGGCTACTAATCAACCTTTGCCGCCTGCAGGGCGAACGGGAATGGGTTGAGTTCAAGGAAAACAACGAGTCACCGGACATGGTTGGTGAAACTATCGCCGCGCTGTCCAACGGTGCACGTCTTCGCAACGAGCCCTTTGCCTACTTTGTGTGGGGCGTCCGTGACAGCGACCATGCCATCGTCGGCACAAGCTTCCGCCCGGCCGAGGCCCGCAAGGGCAACGAGGAGCTGGAGCACTGGCTGGTGCGCATGCTCACGCCACGGCTAGACCTGCGCTTCTACACCCATGACCATGGCGGCAAGCCGGTCGTTGTGCTGGAGATTCCGGCCGCCTTGCATACGCCCGTGCAGTTTTCCGGCACGGAGTACATCCGGATTGGCAGCCTGAACAAGCCCCTGAAGGCATACCCGGAAAAAGAGCGCGAGCTCTGGCAGGTGCTCAACGCCAGTCGCTTCGAGCAGGGCATCGCCAAAGCGGGGATCGACGCGGACGAGGTGCTGCGGCTGCTCGACTATCCACGCTACTTCGAGATGACCGGGCAGCCGTTGCCTGCCAACAAGGATGGCATCCTGGCCAAACTGGCAGCAGATAACCTGGCCAAGCACGACCTGCAAGGCTGGGCCGTCACGCACCTGGGTGCCCTCCTGTTTGCTAGGAATTTAGGCGACTTCGGGCCTCTGGGTCGCAAGGGCCTGCGGGTGATCAAGTACGCGGGCAAAAACCGAACGGCAGGCGGACGTGAAGTGCCGGGCAACAAAGGCTATGCGGTGGGGTTCGAGGGGGCCATTGGCTACATCAACAACTTGCTGCCCGTGAACGAGGAGATTGGCCAGGCGCTGCGCCGCGAGGTGCGCGCCTATCCCGAGCTGGCGATTCGTGAGCTGGTGGCCAATGCCTTGATTCACCAGGACTTCACGCTGCCCGGCACGGGGCCCATGGTGGAGTTGTTCGATGACCGCATCGAGATCACCAACCCGGGGAAACCGCTGGTGGACACGCTGCGCATGATGGACGAGCCCCCGCGCTCGCGCAACGAGTCGTTGGCAGCCCTGATGCGCCGTATGAACATCTGCGAGGAGCGCGGAAGCGGTATCGACAAAGTGGTGTCCCAGGTGGAGCTGTACCAGTTGCCCGCCCCCCGCTTTGTGTTGAAAGACCAGTCGATGGTGGTGACGCTGTACAGCCGAGTGCCCCTGAAAGACATGAGCAAGGATGACCGTGTCCGCGCCTGCTACCAGCACGCTTGCCTGAAGTACGTGTCGAACGAAGTGCTGACCAACACCAGCCTGCGGCAGCGCTTCGAGATCACGGAGGGCAATTCCGCACAAGCCTCACGCATCATTGCCGAGACGGTGGAGGCAGAGTTGATCAAGCCAGCCAACCCGGACAACAAGTCGCGCAAGCTGATGCAATACCTGCCGTTCTGGGCCTGAACCGCTGTTTGACGGCTATTTGATCGGAAAGGCATCAAGGCCGAAATTGAAGCTGAAATTCAGCGTTAACTCATTGATTTTTAATGTATTTTCTATTTGATGGCTATTTGATGGATGCACCCAAAGGGGCATTTTTTGACCAAGGATGGATGAATGGGCTGGGAACTAGAAGCCGTTGAAAAACCCTTCGTCGAGCAGCTGCTGACCATGGGCTGGCGCTACGTCGAGGGCGACATTGACACGCCCGCACGCACCGGCCGTGCCAGTTTTATCGAGGTCATTCAGGAAGCCACGCTACGCCGGCAGATCCGTGCGTTGAACCTGCGCGACGGCCGCCCCTGGCTTGACGACGAGCGCCTCTCGCAGGCCGTTGGCGCTATCACCCGCATCCCCGCCCACCGGCTGATGGAGGCTAACCGCATAGCCACCGAGCTGCTGCTGGGCGGCCTCACCGTCGAGGGCCTGCCCGGCTGGGACGGCGGCCGCAGCCAGACCATCCACTTCATCGACTGGGAACACCCCGAGCGCAACGAGTTCACCGTGGTCAACCAGTACCGTGTGGACTGCCCACCGGGCTACACCCGCGGCAAGGCCTTCATCGTGCCCGACTTGGTGCTGTTGGTAAACGGCATCCCGCTGGTGGTGGTGGAGTGCAAGAGCCCCAGCGTGCCCGAGCCACTGGCCGAGGCGGTTGATCAGCTGCGCCGCTATAGCAACCAGCGCCGCGCCAGCGGCGAGGTGGACGACAACGAGGGCAACGAGCCGCTGTTCCACACCAATCAGCTGCTGATCGCCACCAGCTTTGACGAGGCGCGCGTGGGCAGCGTGGGCGCAGCCTTCCGTCACTACGCCGCCTGGAAGACAGTGGTGGGCGCCGATGGCCAAGGCACCGAGGCCGAAGTGGCTGCTGCCCTGGGCAAGGCACAGCTTTCCGAGCAGGAACGCCTGGTCGCCGGCCTGCTACGCCCGGCCAACCTGCTGGACGTGGTTCGGCACTTCACCCTGTTCATGGCAGTCGAAGGCCAGACGGTGAAGGCGGTGTGCCGCTACCAGCAGTACCGAGCCGTCAGCCGAGCCGTGCAGCGCCTGCGCACCGGCAAGACCCGGACGCAGGACGGCGAGTTCGACCGGCGCGGCGGCATCGTCTGGCACACCCAGGGCTCAGGCAAGAGCCTGACCATGGTGTTTCTGATGCGCAAGCTGCGCACCGACCCAGCCTTACGCCGCTTCAAGGTGGTGGTGGTGACCGACCGCACCGACCTGGAAGAGCAGCTTTCTGTGACTGCCACCCTCACGGGGCAGAACGTATTGCGCGCCACCTCGGCCGATGATCTGAAGCGCCACCTGCGCCGCCAGGGACCGGCCATCGTGTTCGGCATGATCCAGAAGCAGCGCGGTGGCGATGCGGCCGGCGAGCCTGGCCTGAGGGCGGAAGACCTGCCCAAGACCGGCGCACGCGAGCCAACGCCAGGCGCCTACACCTCCGAGGTGCTGAACGAGGATGAGCACATCCTTGTCTTGGTGGACGAGGCCCACCGCAGCCAGGCCGGCGATCTGCAGGCGGCGCTGCAGGTGGGTCTGCCCAACTGCGCGCGCATCGGCTTCACCGGCACGCCCATCCTGATGGGCGACAAAAAACGTACGCACGACATCTTCGGCGAGTTCATTGACCGCTACACCATCCGCGAGGCCGAGGCCGACGGTGCCATCGTGCCCATCCTCTACGAGGGCCGCACGGCAAATGGTGCGGTGAAGGACGGCGCCAGCCTAGACGACCTGTTCGAGGATCTGTTCCGTGAGCACACGCCCGAGGAGCTGGAGGCGATCAAGAAGAAGTACGCCACCAAGGGCCAGATCTTCGAGGCGCCGGACCTGATTCGCGACAAGGCGCGCGACATGCTGCGCCATTACGTCACCAACATCCTGCCCAACGGTTTCAAGGCCCAGGTGGTGGCCTACAGCCGGCTGGCCGTGGTGCGCTACCTGGACGCCTTTGTCGCCGCGCGAGACGAGTTGCTGGCCCAGGCCGAGGCCCTGAGCGCCGAGGATAAGGCCATGGACGAAGAAGCCCTTTGCCAACGGTCACCGGCTGTACAGGCACAAGTGCAGGCCTGGCGCTATCGCGAGCTGCTGGGCCGGATCGAGTTCGCGCCCATCATCTCGGGCAGCAACAACGACGACCCGGCGTGGAAACAGTGGACCGATGGCGCCGCGCAGGAGCAGCGCCTCAAGCGCTTCAAGCAGCCGCTGCTGCACAAGGACCCGGCCAAGGCTGACCCGCTGGCCTTCTTGATCGTGAAATCCATGCTGCTGACCGGCTTTGACGCGCCGATCGAGGGCGTGATGTACCTGGACCGGCCGATCCGCGAGGCCGAGCTGCTGCAGACTATTGCTCGGGTGAATCGCACGGGCCACGGCAAGAAGTTTGGCATCGTTGTGGACTACTTTGGTCTGGCGCACCATCTGAAAGAGGCGCTGAACGTCTACGCCGAAGATGACATCGACGGCGCCCTGCAGAGCCTGAAAGACGAGGTGCCCGTGCTGCGCGACCGCCACCTGCGCGTGGTGGACCTGTTCCGCAGCCGTGGCGTGGAGAACCTGACGGACGTGGAGGCCTGCGTCGATCTGCTGGCCGACGAACGGCTGCGCGCCGAGTTCTCGGTCAAGCTGAAAGCCTTTCTCGACACCCTGGACGTGGTGCTGCCTCGCCCCGAGGGACTGCCGTTCTCGCCCGACGCCAAGCTGCTGGCCTTTATCTACGCCCGGGCGCGCAACCGCTACCGCGACACACCGGTGCTGGGCAAGGACGTGGGCGCCAAGGTGCGCAAACTGATCGACGACCATGTGATCTCGATGGGTGTGGACCCCAAGATCCCGCCGATCTCGCTGACCGATGCCGACTTTGGCAACCAGGTGGCGCGCGAGCCGAACGACCGCGCGAAGGCCTCAGAGATGGAACACGCCATCCGGGCGCACATCCGCGAGCACCTGGACCAGGACCCCGTGGCCTACCGCAAGCTGAGCGACCGGCTTCGCGACCTGCTGGACCTGATGGGCGAGCAATGGGACGAATTGACCAAAGCGCTGCTGGGGCTGGTGGACGAGATCCGCACCGGGCATGCCATGCAGGACGCCCGTCTGCCGGATCTGCCCGAGCACTATGGGCCATTCCTGCGGCTGGTGGTGGATGCCGCTGCCGGCGACCGGGCCATCACCGTGGCCGAGCGCCAGAAGGTGGTGGACCTGACCGTGGAGGTGGTGGACACCATCACGGCAGAGCTAACGGAGAACTTCTGGCGGCCGAACCGGCAACCGGTGCAGGATGCGTTGGGAACGCGGATTTTTGAGATTCTGATGAAGTTGCGTCTGATGCCGACACCACAGATCGAAGCACTGGTCGACAAGCTGATGGAGCTGGCGCGGGCAAACCACGACCGGCTACTGAAGGCATGAACATCCTGACTGTCAACGACCTGCGTTTCGAGGTGCGGCGCAGCACCCTGCGGCGCGCGCTGGAGATCACCGTGGACCGCGGCGGGGAACTGATCCTGTCGGCGCCGCCCGAGGTGCCGGACACCCAGCTGCGCGATTTCTTGCAGCGCAAGCGCATGTGGGTCTACAAGCAGCTTGCGCGCAAGGACGCGCTCACGCACGAGGCGCGGCGTAAGGTGTTCACCGATGGCGAGGGCTTTGCCTACCTAGGCCGCAACTATCGGCTTCGCCTGGTGGCCGAATCGGACGCCGCGGTGAAACTGGTCGGCGGGCGCTTCGTCATGCCCAAGGCGCTGGCGTGCGACGGTCGAGAGCACCTGATTCGCTGGTACTGCGAGCGTGCCCGGCCTTGGCTTGAGGGGAAGGTGAACGACTATGTGGCCAGGATGGAGGTGATGCCGTCCGGCGTTCGAGTGCAGGATCTTGGCTACCGCTGGGGTTCATGCGGCAAGGGCGAGGTGCTGTACTTCCACTGGAAGACCATCCTGCTGCCGGCGCGCATCGCCGAATACGTCGTGGTGCATGAAATGGCGCATCTGCATGAGCCGCACCATACGCCGGAGTTCTGGCGCAGGGTGGAACGTGCCATGCCGGATTACGAGCGGCGCAAAGTCTGGCTGGCGGAGCGGGGGATGGAGGTGGAAGGGTTGTGATTTGGAATGCCGGCCATTTCGGCACTCGCAAGGCAACGTAGAAGGGCTTGTTATGTTGGCACCCATTTGACCCAGGCTGCCGATTTCCGTTGACCCACCCGATTGGTCGGTACACCCGCTCAGTGCAACGATTTCAGCCCCTTTGCCCTAGGGCAGTCAAAGTCGGCACCCTGGGGGTGCGGCGTAAATCTTGGGCTGGTTTATGCCGTAAGTCCGAGACTCGCCCGGTATTCGATGGAACTGAGTGAGCCAAGGGATATTTTGATGCGCTTTTCGTTATACCAGCGGATGTAGGAGTCAACTACCTCGATGAATGGCTCAATAGTTGAACCCTGCCAGTTGCGAGGGTAGAACAGTTCCGTTTTCAGCCGCCCAAAGAATCCCTCGCAAGCCGCATTGTCGGGCGAGCATCCCTTGCGCGACATCGAGCGGATCGCGGGCCAACTCCACGGCCAGACTATCGGCGTCAGGGTCCACGACCTCGTGCGACAGTCAGCGAAGATGGGGTACGTCGGCTTTTCCCGTCCGACCCATTTGCTCCGCTTCTCCGTACACCAGAGCCGGTTCGCGAAATTCGACGTGGGCATCGACCGGAATGTCTGGAAAGTCGTGCTGCTTGGGGTAATCGTCCTTTCGATGCAAATTGACACGGTAGCGTCAAAATAACCTATATAAAACAACAAGTTAGTTTTTTTTGCATCTCTGTTGCGACGTGGCTTTTCGTGCAAATTGACACGTTAAATCTCTTAGCGGGTCGGCAGGGATTCATGTAAAAACCCGCAGAAACAGGCTTAAGTCCCTGTCCCCGTTGGTTTTTTCGACTCCCTCTTCCCTGGTCGAACGGCCCCCTCAGCCGGGCTCGCAACCACATCAGGCCCAAGCGCCGGCGCACTGAAGCGTTCCAGCATGCTGGCTACGACCTGCTCCTGGGCCGTGACGGATGACCTAGCCGTCGCCAGCGCCACTTCCAATTGCTGCTTCGCGGTGAGCAGCTCGTCGATCTTGGCCTGTAACTGCTCATTCGCGGTGCTGAGCTGCTGGACGGCACTGTCCTGCTCGGCCAAGCGCCGGCCCAATTCCCCGGTGCGCCTTTGCGTAAACCCCAGTTCATCCTTGAGCGGCCGCAGGCCCCGCACCTCTTCCTGGACCTGGTGCAGATCGCCCTGGGCGCGCGACAAATCGCCAACCAACCGCGCGTTATCCTGAAGGGTGTGGACGGCTTCCTGCTGTTTGGTGGCCAAGGTCTCGTTCACAGAGCGCAACTCGGCCTGCAGGTACTGCACCTGCTGCTCGTGTTTGCGCTGGTCCTGGTCGCGCTGCTCCTTGGTGGACTGCCGGAAATGCTCCAGCGCCTGGCGCGCATGCTGGTGCTTTTCCTCCAGGGATTCGCGATGGCGTTCTTCGACCGCGATGCGCTCCTGCAGGTCGGCTACTTGTTGGATCAGCTGGGTGCATTCCAGGGTCTTGCCGCTCAGCGCTTCGCTGGTTTTGCCGTGGCCGGCCTTTTCATCGGCCACGGCACGCTGGGTTTGCTCCAGCTGCTGGCGCGTGGCCTGCGCCTCGGTTTTCAGGGCCGCGGCGGCCTGCTGCTGCTGGGTCAGCTGCTCGGCATGCCTGGCCTGGGCTGTCGTGACGCGCTCTTCGGCTTCCTCGTTGACGCGGGCGGCCAGGCGCTCCACCAGGTCCTGGATCGCCTCGCTGACGGCCACGCGGGTGCCGGTGGCCCCGCCTTCCTCTTCCTCGATCTCCTTCAGATAGCGGTGGATCGTGCTCTTGGAGCCGGTGCCCAGCTCTTCGCGCACCGCGTCGATGGACGGATTGCGCCCCGTGGCCCGCAATTTATCGCGGGCACGCAGCACTTCAGACTTGTAGATTCCGGCTCTGGCCATGGCTTACCTTTATTTCGTACCGTAGTACGTACCATGATATTTCATACTATTTATTTGGTCAATTGGCTGAGTTTTTTATAAAAATAACATTGGGTAATGGTGGATTATCCAATGTGATGCTGGTTTTTGGCCGTTTCAGCCTTCGTGCCGGTATGGCGGGAGCCCAATACCCATTGGGGCGCCATAAGCGCGCTTATGTGCCCTCGCGGAAAAATCTCACTGCCGCTGCCGCCAAAAAAGGTCGGCCCTGGGTGAGTTTGCGGAATTATGCCTAAACAGGCATAATCGAGGGGATGTCGAAGCAAGCCCGCAAACCCATCAAGTGGGTCAGTTCCGCCAAGCGTGACCTCAATGCGATGCCGGAGGATGTCAAAGACGTTTTTGGCCATGCCATCGACCTGGCCCAAGCCGGCGGCAAGCACCAGGATGCCAAGGTCATGACGGGTTTCGGCTCGGCCGGCGTGCTGGAGGTGGTCGAGGATCATCAGGGCGACACCTACCGGGCCGTCTACACGGTCAAGTTCAGCGGCTGGGTCTATGTCCTGCACTGCTTCCAGAAGAAGTCAAAAAGCGGCATCGCCACGCCAAAGCCGGACCTGGATTTGATCAACACCCGCCTGAAGGCCGCGAAACAGGATTTCGAGGCCTGGCAGGCACAGCAAGGAGCACGCAAATGAATGAACACAACGACATCACCATCGAAGAAGGCAGCACCAACGTCTACGCCGACCTGGGCTACACCGACGCGGCCGAGATGCAGCGCAAGTCCCAGTTGGCCGGCGAGATTGCCCGTGCAATCAAGGCGCGACGCCTGACGCAGGAGGACGCCGCTACCCTGCTCGGGATCGACCAGTCCAAGGTCTCTCGCATCACCCGCGGCCAGTTCCGCGGTGTCAGCGAAGCCAAGCTGCTGGAGCTGGTGGCCCGGCTAGGCCACGACGTGAAGATCGTGGTCGGCCCGGTGCGGCGCCGCGCCGGCAAGATTGAACTGCAGTTTGCCTAAGAGCCACTTAGCCGCAGTTTAAGGCGCAGTCAACCCTGCCGCATGCATCTGCCGGCGCAGATCGTCCAGGTTATTGATCCCAAGTTTCTGCATGACTGCTTCGGCAGTCAACTGGCCAGCCTCATACATATCCAAGATTTGTAAGCGCTCATAGTCCGGACTGCCAAATTCTCGGCCTACGGGCACCACATCCAGCCAGGCTTGTTCCTCTGCGGATCGCCTAAAGGGTTTACCGCCGAAACGGCCTTCAAACATTGCATAAATCCTGCGCTTGTTGGTTCGGGTACTCATTGCGACTTTCGACACGCGGTTTTGGTGGTTGCCGTGGCAGGCTGGCACACATGGTATAGCCAACCCCTCTAAAGTCGGCGAATGACCGTCGGGGACTTATTTCACCGAGGTCACCACGTAATCATCGCCCTCTTTGACAAACCCGAAGTCAACCTTCTTGTCGACGGCCAGCTTGCCAAGGAGGTCCTTGTCCTTGACCTTAAAGCTCATGGTCATTGGCGGCCAGTTGAGGCTGCTGACGGGACCGTGAGAGATCACGACGCTGCCTGCTTTGGTATCGATCTTCTTGATCGTTCCGTTCGCTTCATGCGTGGTTTGAGCGCCGGCAGCGGGCTTCTTGGCCATGTCCATGCCCTTCATATCACCCATCTTTGATTGAGCGAAACTGGTGGACGCTGCGGCTATAACGAGAGAGGCAATTACGATCTTCTTCATGAAAGCTCCTTTGAGAGTGGTTGATAAAACTAACAAAAATGAATCAGGCGGCTGGATTGCGTCGGACCCAGAAACGCTTGCCCGCGGTCCGATGTTCTCGAGGCCTGCGCATGAGCAGGTACACGGCAGGAATCACAAACATGGACAGCAAGGGGGCGGTGATCATGCCGCCGACCATGGGCGCGGCGATGCGCTGCATGACCTCGGAGCCCGTCCCCGTTCCCCACATGATGGGAAACAGGCCGGCCAGAATGACCGCCACCGTCATCGCCTTGGGTCGCACCCGCAGTACGGCTCCCTCCCGAATCGCATCAAGCAGGTCGGCCGCTGTTGTTTTGCCCTGGTCGACCCGATCATCCCATGCGGATTTCAGATAGAGCAGCATGATCACGCCGAACTCGGCGGAGACCCCGGCCAGGGCAATGAACCCGACGGCACCGGCCACAGACAAGTTGTAGCTCAGCAGGTACAGCAGCCAGATGCCCCCGACCAAGGCGAATGGCAACGTGGCCATGATCAGCAAGGCTTCGTCAAAGCGCTTGAAGGTCAGATACAGCAGCACAAAGATGATCAGCAGCGTGAACGGCACCACCACATTGAGTTTGGCCGTGGCGCGCTCCAGGAACTCGAACTGGCCAGACCAGGAGACGGAATAGCCCGGCGGCATCTTGACCTTGTCTGTCACTGCTTTCTGCATGTCCTGCACAGCCGAGCGCAGGTCGCGCCCTCGAATGTCCACGTAAACCCAGCCCGAGAGGCGGGCATTTTCGCTGCGCAGCATGGGCGGACCGTCGGTGATGCGGATGTCGGCCACGTCCGAGAGCACCAGGCGCTGGCCGCGTTCCGTTACAAAGGGCAGACTGCGTAGCTTCTCTATCGAGTCCCGAATCTCGCGCGGATAGCGCATGTTGATCGGAAAGCGCTGCAGACCTTCGACGGTTTCACCGATGTTCTCGCCGCCCACGGCCGAACTGATGACCGATTGCACGTCGGCAATGTTCAGTCCGAACCGGGATGCCGCATCGCGCTTGATATTGACGTCTATGTAGCGTCCACCGGTCAGGCGTTCCGCCAAGGCACTCGTGACGCCCGGCACGTCCTTGAGCGCCCGTTCGATCTCCCCGGTCAGCCGGTCTATCGTGATCAAGTCGGTGCCGGCCACCTTGACGCCCACCGGGCTCTTGATGCCGGTGGCCAGCATGTCAATGCGGTTGCGGATCGGCGGCACCCAGATATTGGACAGGCCCGGCACTTTGACGATGCGGTCCAGTTCCTCCACCAGTTTGTCCTGGGTCATGCCGGCGCGCCACTGCCCGCGTGGCTTGAACTGGATGGTGGTTTCAAACATCTCCATGGGCGCCGGGTCGGTCGCCGTTTCTGCGCGGCCGGCCTTGCCATACACGCTGGCGACCTCGGGTACGGTCTTGATCAACCGGTCGGTCTGCTGCAGCAACTCACCGGCCTTGCCGGCCGACAAGCCGGGCAGTGCCGAAGGCATGTAGAGCAGATCTCCTTCGTCCAACCTTGGCATGAACTCGCCGCCGATATGCTGCAGTGGCCAAAGGCTGATGACCAGAACGATGCCAGCCGCCAGCAAGGTGAGCTTGGGTGCACGCAGCACCACCTCCAGCATCGGCCGGTAGATGGCAATCAGCAGGCGATTCAGCGGGTTGGATTTTTCGTCCGGAATTCGGCCACGTATCAGGTAGCCCATCAGCACGGGGATCAGCGTCACCGACAGTCCGGCCGCGGCCGCCATGGCATAGGTCTTGGTGAACGCCAGTGGCGAGAAAAGTCGTCCCTCCTGGGCTTCCAGCGTGAACACCGGGATAAACGACAAGGTGATGATTAGCAGCGAAAAGAACAGCGCAGGCCCGACTTCGGCCGCCGCGTCGCCAATCACCCGCCAGCGCGCTTCGCCCTCCAGCGTTTCACCCGGATGGTCATGCCCCCAATGCTCCAGGTGTTTGTGGGCGTTTTCGATCATCACCACGGCGGCATCCACCATGGCGCCGATGGCAATCGCGATGCCACCCAACGACATGATGTTGGCGTTGACGCCCTGGTAGTGCATCACGATGAAGGCGGCCAGAATGCCCAGCGGCAGCGAGATGATGGCCACGAAAGCCGAGCGCAGGTGGAACAGGAAGATAAAACACACTACGGCCACCACCAGGAACTCCTCCAGTAGCTTGTGCGTGAGGTTGTCCACGGCGCGTTCGATCAGGCCCGAGCGGTCGTAAGTCGGAACGATTTCAACGCCCCTAGGCAGGCTGGCCTGCAGGGTCTGAAGCTTGGCCTTGACGGCGGCAATGGTTTCCAGCGCGTTCTTGCCGGAGCGCATGATGATCACGCCACCAGCGGCTTCGCCTTCGCCATCCAGCTCGCCAATGCCGCGGCGCATCTCAGGGCCGATCTGGATACGGGCCACATCGCCCAGGCGCACCGGAATACCGGCCGCCGAAGTCATGAGCGGAACCGAGCGGAAATCCTCCAGACTCTGCAGGTAACCCGAGGCCCGCACCATGTACTCCGCTTCCCCAAGCTCCAGCACTGAGCCGCCGGCTTCCTGGTTGGCCTTCTGAATGGCCTCGACCACCTTGGTGTGCGGAATCGCATAGGCGGCGAGCTTGTCCGGGTCCAGCACGATCTGGTACTGACGCACCATGCCGCCGACCGAGGCAACCTCGGCCACGTTGGGCACGGTTTTGAGCTCGTACTTGAGAAACCAGTCCTGCAGGGCGCGTAGTTGCCCCGCGTCCTGCGTGCCGCTGCGGTCGATCAGGGCGTATTGGTAAATCCAGCCCACACCGGTGGCGTCCGGTCCCAGAGAGGCCTTGGCCGCCGCCGGCAGGCGCGACTGGACCTGGTTGAGGTACTCCAGCACCCGGGAGCGTGCCCAGTAAAGGTCCGTGCCATCCTCGAACAGCACATAGACGTAAGAGTCACCGAAGAAGGAATAGCCGCGTACCGTTTTGGCTCCCGGCACCGACAACATGGTCGTCGTCAGCGGGTAGGTGACTTGGTTCTCAACAATGCGCGGCGCCTGGCCGGGATAGGTCGTGCGGATGATGACCTGCACATCCGACAGGTCGGGCAAGGCGTCCAGCGGCGTTCTCATCACCGAGTACACGCCCCAGGCCGCGATCATCAGCGTGGCCAGCAACACCAGGAACCGGTTGCCTATGGACCAGCGAATCAGGCGGGCCATCATCGCTGGGCTCCCGACGCCAAGGTTTTAGGCAACTGCGGCGAAACAGGTGCCACAGGCGTGATGGAGGTCAAGGTCGGCTCGCCGTCCTTGGGCATCACAAACTCGAACTGGACCTTGTCCCCCTTGGTCACATTGCGCGGCATGCCGCCGGCTGGTGCCTTGAACTCCATGGTCATGGCACCCATGCCGGCTGTGGGCAGTGGGCCATGGGCCAGCACCGCGCTGTCCTTGTCGATGGCGATCACCTGCGCCTCACCGGGGTGCCGGGTCAATGGCGGGGCGGCCTCGCTGTTGAGCCGCGCCTCCACGCCCTTGAGGCTGGCTTCCGAGTCAATCAGGAACTGCGAGGACACCACCACACGCTGGCCGGCCTGCAGGCCGCGCTTGATTTCCGTCTGGCCGCCGCTTTCAATGCCGGCTTCGACATCAACAGGCCGGAAGCGACCGTTCTCCTCGGCCAGCATCACGACGGTGCGTTTGCCGGTCTGGATCACGGCTTCGGCGGGAATCAGCAGAGCTTTCTCCGCCCGCATGTCCATGAACTGCATGGTGACGAACATGCCGGGCACCAGGCGCGAACCCGGGTTGGCCAGCTCCAGCCTGGCTTTGAGCGTGCGCGTCGCCGCGTTGACGTCCGGCAGGATGGCTTGCACCTTGCCTTCGAAGGTCGTGCCGGGCACTGCCGGGCTGCGGGCTTGCACCTTGGCGCCGGGGCGCAGCAGCGCCGCCTGGCTCTCGGGCACTTCGGCATTGGCCCAGACTGTGGAAAGCCCGTTGATGCGGAACAAGGTCATCCCCGCCGACACCGTCATGCCCTCGCGTGCCAGCAGCTCCACCACCACGCCACCCAATGGCGCCGTGATCGTGGTGCGGGGTTGCGTCTTCCCGCTGGCTTCCACCAGGCGGATTTGCTCGTCATTCATGCCGACCTGGCGCATACGCTGGCGCGCACCGTCGATCAGCGATCCCAAGTCATTGCCCTGCATGCGTTTGAGGGACAAGAACTCCTCCTGGGCCGCCACCCAGTCCGGAACATACAGGTCCACCAAAGGCTGTCCCTTGGCCACCGCATCCAGCGTGGCGCGGACATGAAGACGCTCAACATAGCCGGTCGCCCGGGCCTGCACGATGGCCTGGTCGCGCTCGTTGAATGCGATGTTGCCGACCGCGGAGACTTGGGGCGACAGCGTGCCTTCGGTAACGGCTGCGGTGCGCACCCCCAGGTTTTGCTGAATCCGCGGACTGACGGTGACCTTCCCCTGGTCGGAATCGGAATCCGCATAGACAGGCACCAGCATCATGTCCATGAACGGCGACTTGGCCGGTTTGTCGAACTTGTTGCCCGGCACCATGGGGTCCTGGTAGTAGAGGATCTTGCGGCCGCTGGCCGGATCGGTGTCGCCCGCCTTGAGTCCCGCGCTGATGTGACGGCGAGTGGCTTCTTCGCCTTCGGCAATGCTTTGGGGGCCGGCTGTGGACGCGGCGGCTGGAGTTGGCGGTGCTTCCCCTGGTGTGGCAGCGGTGGCCATGCTACCGCCGTTTTTCATGCCCAGGGCATACAGGCCATAGCCTGCGGCGCTGAGGACGCCGGCGGCGATCAGCGCGGCAACGAGGTATTTCTTGTTCATGGTTGTTCCTTGGCTTGCGCCGGCATGCTGTGTTCGGGGACGAGGAAGTTGAGCTGGGCCCAGGAGCGCGCGGTTTCCATTTCCAGCGTCAGGGCCTGCATACGGGTGTCGATCTCATCGCGGCGTGCGGACAGCGCGCCGGCCAGGTCGCTTTTGCCCGTGCGATAGCTGGTCAGTGCGGCCTCGGTGCGCTGACGGGCTGTCGGGATCAGCTCATTGCGGTACCGGCTTAACCGGTCCTTGCCGGTTTGCCAATCGTTCAGCCAGCCACGCACCTCGGCTTCATGGTTGCGCAGCATGTCTTCGTAGCGGGCCCTGGCTTCGTCAACCAGGGCCAGCTTGGCGGCCAGCTCGCGGTTCTGGCGATTTTTCTGGTCCCATTGCAGCGGAATGGAAACGCCGATGGAGAGCATGTTGGAATAAGCCGGGCCACGCTGGGCGTAGCTGGCTTCAATACTCCAGTCGGCTTGTTTGTTCGCCTGGGCCAGCCGAACGTCGGTTTCCACGGCATCAACCTCCGCGTTCATGGCCAGCAGATCTGGGTGCTGCTTGAGGTGGTCGCTTGAAACCTCGCCTTGCAGCGGTGTGGTTTGCCAGGGCGGCGAGCCGGACAGTGGGCGACCCGCATCCGGCGTGCCCACCCAGCGGGCTAGCATCAGGCCGGCGTTGCGTGACTGCCGGTCGATCTGGCTGAGCCTGTCCTCCAGCTGAATCACGGCGCTGCGTGCTGCGAACACGTCGGCCTGGGTGCCCCGGCCGGCGCGAAACGCGATATCGGCCGCCTGTACCTGCAGCCGGGTTTCCTCGACTTGCTGCTGCACCAGCTCGCGCATGGCCTGGGTGTAATAGCGGTCCAGCCAGGCCAGCGCCGTGTCGCGCTGCAGGTTCGCCAGTGTCAACTGGCGCTGCGCCTGCACCCGCTGTGCGTCGCGTTCAAAGCGTTCCGACCGCAGCTGGCGTTTCTCTGAGCGGGTGATTTCCTGCGAAAGACCAATGCGGCGCTGCGTCATGAAGTCGCGCGTCAGGCTGCCGCGGTCCGGACCATTGGCCGGCAGGTTGTCAATGCCGAACTTGAGGACTGGGTCCGGGAGTTGCCCAGCAGCCACCGCCTGCTCGCGGGCGGCGGCGGTGAGCGCGCCTTGGGCGACCAACTGCTGGGATCGGCCGACGGCAATGCGCTGCGCCTCAACCAGGGTTAAAGGTTCAGCCGCCCACGCAGGTGCCCAAATGGCAACCGACAACACGGCAACGGTGATCCGACGTATCGGAAATGAAATAGACATAAAACCTCCAGAGCACAAAGAACGACCTGTCGATGCACACGAAATGCATCAGACAGGAGCTAAGTGGTCTGGGAGGTCAGAGACGGAAGCAGCAGTTCCGGATGGCTACAGGGGGCGCCGTGGTGCGCTGTAAATGGGGCGCCTGCAGCGGCGCTTCCAAAAATGCTGGAATGACGATTTGTAGACTGAAATCTGCAGGCAACGCATCAATGGCTACCGGCGATGGCAATTGATACTTGTCGGCAGACTGCTGTCCCGCCTGGCAGTGCGCGTGGCACAGACCCGGCTGCTCGTCGTCCATGGTTAGCGCCATGGATTCGGCGCAGGGCATGCCCGCCTCGGCCATTGCTGCGACTTCGGCGACCTTTGCCCCGCTGCCCGGACAGGCATAGCCAGCCACCGCCAGTTGCATGAACATCAGGCTGAGCAGTGCGAAGAGCACTGTGATCAGGCGGTTGCGGCGATTTCGGGTCATGGTGTCGATGTAGTTTAATTGAACTGACTCAAAGCGATGGCTAAAGTTCAAAAGGAAATTTCCCGTGTGAACCCGTGTCTACCACTTGGACGACATCTCGATCTTGGCGGACGCCTTGGCTTACCGAGCGCAAACGTGCTGGGGATACCGACGACGGTGGAAAGCGGCACCAGGGACCTGAAGTGCGAAGGTTGAAGCACCTGGTGGCTTGGTGTGAGGCATCCGCAGGGATCGGGGTCAGGTCGTTGGACGTAGAGACACCTTGGTTGGCCGCAGATTCACAATGAAACCTCCAATGACAATGATCAGAACAGCGAGCTGAGCGAACACAGTTTGCCAAGAAGGATAGATCCCAAGAAGTTCAACGCGTGGGATGGGAGCCGGATAGAAGCTCAGGAGGCCGGCTTCTTGGAGCCCGGCCACGCCTTTGCCAGTCAGTACGATCGCCAATACTGCGATGAGTAAAGAGCTTGCCGCAAAGAACTTTCCAATTGGCAGGCGTGCACTGGTACGCAGAAGGACCACTGAGAGCAATGCCAGCAAAGCCGAACCGGTTCCGAGTCCCGCCAACAGTGGCAGTCCGTTGTCCTCTGTCCATAACGCGGCGAAGAACAGCACGGTCTCGAAGACCTCGCGGTAGACCGCAATGAACGCTAGCGAAAACAGGAACCAAGCAGTCCGCTGGTTCAGCGCGTGCGACAGTTTTTCATTGAGGTAGATTTGCCAGCGCCCTGCAACGCTCTTGTGGTGCATCCAGATGCCGACGCCGAGCAGCACAACGGCGGCAAACAATGAAGAGAATCCCTCGGTGAGCTCACGGCTCGCGCCGCTCACGCTGACAAGGTAGGTTGCAGCGAACCAGGTAAGACCGCCAGCCGCGAGGGCTAGTGTCCAACCGGCGTGCACGTAGCGCAAGACATCGGGTCGCTTGGCCTTTCGTAGGAAAGCAATCATCGCGACCACGACAAGCAGTGCCTCTAGGCCCTCACGCAGAAGAATCGTCAACGCCGCCAGGAAGGTCGTGAGCGCATCGTTGTCACTGGGCTGCAGGGCCGTCTCCGCTTGGTTCAGCAGCGACTGAAGCGATTGTTCGGCGTCCTCGACCTTGGCTCGGTCGCCGGCGCCGAGGGCGTTCCGGTACGCCCCCATAGCGGTCTCGATCTGGATGGGGTCGTCTCAGAAAACGGAGAATAAAGCACGTTAAGCCGATTGCAGAGGTCGCAACGGCCTGAACTTGCCCGCGCCGATCTTGGCGCTGCTGCGCCAGAGGTAATCGCCGGTCAGATTGATGTGTTCCCAGCCCAACGGCGACAGGTACTGCAATAGCGTTTCATCGACGGCATGGCCGTTGCTACGCAACGCATGCGCTGCGCGCTCCAGGTAGACCGTGTTCCACAGCACGACAGCCGCCGTCACCAGATTGAGGCCGCTGGCCCGGTAGCGCTGCTGCTCAAAGCTGCTGTCGCGGATTTCGCCCAGCCGGTTGAAGAACACGGCGCGGGCCAGTGCATTGCGTGCTTCGCCTTTATTCAGCCCGGCATGGACGCGGCGGCGCAGCTCAACGCTTTGCAACCAGCCCAGGATGAACAACGTCCGCTCGATGCGCCCCAGCTCACGCAGGGCGACAGCCAGGCCGTTTTGGCGCGGATAGCTGCCGAGTTTCCTAAGCATCAGCGAGGCCGTCACCGTGCCTTGCTTGATCGAGGTGGCCAGGCGCAGAATTTCGTCCCAATGGGCGCGGACGTGCTTGATGTTGAGAGTGCCGCCGATCATCGGTTTCAGCGCGTCATAGGCGGCTTCGCCTTTCGGGGTGTAGAGCTTGGTGTCGCCCAGGTCTCGGATGCGCGGTGCGAAGCGGAAGCCCAGCAGGTGCATCAAGGCAAAGACGTGATCGGTGAAGCCCGCCGTGTCCGTGTAATGTTCCTCGATGCGCAGGTCGGACTCGTGGTACAGCAGGCCGTCAAGCACGTAGGTGGAATCGCGCACGCCGACATTGACCACCTTGTTGTGGAACGGCGCGTACTGGTCAGAGATGTGGGTGTAGAACGTCCTGCCTGGGCTGCTGCCATATTTCGGATTGATGTGCCCGGTGCTTTCTGCCTTGCTGCTGGTTCGGAAATTCTGTCCGTCCGACGATGATGTGGTGCCATCGCCCCAGTGCCCGGCAAAGGGATGCCGAAACTGGGCGTTGACCAGTTCGGCCAGCGCCATCGAATAGGTTTCATCGCGGGTATGCCAGGCTTGCAGCCAGGCGAGCTTGGCGTAAGTCGTACCGGGGCAAGATTCGGCCATTTTGGTCAGGCCCAGGTTGATCGCGTCGGCCAGGATCGTAGTCAGCAGCAGATTTTTGTCTTTGGCGAGGTCGCCGGATTTCAGGTGCGTGAAGTGGCGGGTGAAGCCCGTCCACTCATCGACCTCCATCAGCAGCTCGGTAATCTTGACGTGCGGCAGAATCATGGCCGTCTGGTCGATCAATGCCTGCGCGGTGTCGGGCACCGCAGCATCCAGCGGCGTGATCTTCAAGCCCGATTCGGTGATGATGGCGTCCGGTAGGTCGTTGGCCGCCGCCATGCGATTGACCGTGGCAAGTTGCGCTTCCAGCAACTCCAAGCGCTCGCTCAGGTACTGGTCGCAATCGGTGGCCACGGCCAGCGGCAATTCGCTGGACTGCTTGAGGCTGGCGAACTTCTCGGGTGGCACCAGGTAGTCCTCGAAGTCCTTGAACTGACGTGAACCCTGTACCCAGATGTCGCCCGAGCGCAACGCGTTCTTAAGTTCCGACAGTGCGCACAACTCGTAATAGCGTCGGTCGATGCCGGCGTCGGTCATCACCAGCTTCTGCCAGCGCGGCTTGATGAAGTTGGTCGGTGCATCAGCGGGCACCTTGCGGGTGTTGTCGATGTTCATGCCGCGCAGCACCTCGATGGCGTCGAGCACGTCCTTGGCGGCGGGCGCTGCTCGCAGCTTGAGCACGTCGAGGAATTCCGGCGCGTAGCGGCGCAATGTGGCGTAACTCTCGCCGATGCGGTGCAGGAAGTCGAAATCATCGGGCTGGGCGAGCTTCTGCGCCTCGGTGACGCTCTCGGCGAAAGCGTCCCAGGAAATGACGGCCTCGATGGCGGCGAATGGGTCGCGGCCTGACTGCTTGGCGTCGATCAGCGCCTGGCCGATGCGCCCGTACAAACGCACCTTGGCATTGATGGCCTTGCCGGACGCCTGGAACTGCTGCTGATGCTTATTCTTGGCGGCGTTGAACAGCTTGCCCAGGATGCGGTCGTGCAGGTCGATGATTTCGTCGGTAACAGTAGCCATGCCCTCGATGGCCAGCGCCATGAGGGTGGCGTAACGTCGCTGTGGCTCGAACTTGGCCAAGTCGGCGGGCGTCATCTGGCCACCCTCGCGGGCGATCTTGAGCAGCCGGTTTTGATGAACCAGCCGCTCGATGCCGGTAGGCAGGTTGAGCGCCTGCCAGGCTTTGAGACGTTCGATGTGTTCCAGCATGTAGCGGGAATTCGGCTTGGCCGGTGATTGCCGCAGCCATGCCAGCCAGGTGGTCTTGCCGTTGTCGCGGCGCTTCAACAGTTCATCCAGGCGATGCCGGTGCCCGCTCGACAACGGCTCGGACAGGGCTTCGTAGATGCGCCGATTGGCGCGGGTGATGGCCTCGGCACTGGCGCGCTCGATGGCGTTGAGCGCGGGCAGGATGATCGACTGCCGCCGTAGATGCTCAATCAAGGCGTTGGCCAGGACGATGCCCTTGTCGGTTTGCATAGCCAGCTCAGTCAGCGTGTGGACAGCCTGCCGGTAGTGACTCACGGTGAACGGCTGGAAGCCGAACACCGTTTGCAGTTCGACCAGGTGCTCGCGCCGGGTCTGCTCCCGCTGCCCGTAGTCGTCCCAGCTTTCGACCGGCACTTTGAGTTGCGACGCCACGATGCGCAGCAAGGGCGGAAACGGCGGCTCATCAACGCCCAGGATGACGCCGGGGAATCGCAGGTAGCAAAGCTGAATGGCGAAGCCCAGCCGATTCGCAGGCCCGCGCCGCTGACGAATCACCGACAGGTCGGTGTCGCTGAACGTGTAGTATCGGATCAGATCGTCTTTGACATCGGGCAATGCCAGCAGGCTTTGTCGCTCGGTGGCGGACAGAATGGAACGACGCGGCATGCTCAGGACTCGCGCAGGTACTGGTACAAGGTTTCACGGCTAATGCCGAAGTCGCGGGCGATCAGGGCCTTTTGCTCGCCCGCCGCGACGCGCCGTTTCAGTTCGGCAATCTGCTCATCGTTCAGTGACTTTTTGCGGCCCCGGTACGCACCCCGCTGCCGGGCCAGCGCGATTCCTTCGCGCTGCCGCTCGCGGATCAAGGCCCGCTCGAACTCGGCAAACGCGCCCATCACCGACAGCATCAAATTCGCCATCGGCGAATCCTCGCCAGTGAAGGCCAGGCTTTCCTTGACGAATTCGATGCGTACCCCGCGCTTGGTCAGGCCCTGCACGATGCGGCGCAAGTCATCCAGGTTGCGTGCCAGGCGATCCATGCTGTGCACCACCACGGTGTCGCTTTCGCGCACGAAGGCGAGCAGCCTTTCCAGCTCGGGACGCTGGGTGTCCTTGCCGGATGCCTTGTCGGTGAACACCCGCGCCACCTGAACCCCTTCCAATTGCCGTTCCGGGTTCTGGTCGAAGCTGCTGACGCGAACGTAGCCGATGCGTTGACCGTACAAAGTGTCTCCAAGGGTAATGTGTCAGAGTGAAATCTATTACTCTTGACTGATTGTGTCAATAAATTTCATATTGGACTCTATTCTGACGTGATTACAGTCTCTTCCCTGACGTTGCGTTAGGGTATAGCTCAACCTGACATAGAAGCAAAAACTCAACCACCTTCTACCAACTCTCCGAACAGCTCCTTGACCTTTGTTTTCGCATCAGCAAGTGCAGTTCTGCCTTGTTCAGTGATGTCATAAACACGCCGTTCACGTCGCCCGGTGCGTTCGTGGCGTGAGGTCAGATAGCCTTTTTTTTCCAGGCCGTGCAGCATCGGGTACACGGTGCCAGCGCTCATCTCGTAGCCGTGTCGGCGTAGCTCTTCGATGATCCCCAGCCCAAAGACAGGTTCCTCGGCTGCATGGTGAAGGATGTGCAGGCGGATCAAACCGCCGTAGAGGTCTTTGTCAGTCATTTTTTGTGCCTCACAGAGCGACGCTCAACAGCCACCCAGCTGCACCGCTACCGAGGACAACCAGCCACGGCGGGAGCTTCCAGAACATAAGTGCGACAAGGGCAACTAATGCCAAGCCGAAGTCTTGCGGCTGAAAGATGGCGCTAGTCCATACAGGCTGATACAGCGCGGCCAGCAGCAAGCCGACTACAGCGGCATTGATCCCGGCCAGCGCAGCTTGGATGCCTGTATTGCGGCGCAAACGCTCCCAAAATGGCATTGATCCGACGACCAGCAAGAACGAGGGCGCGAAGATAGCCAGCAGACACACAATGCCGCCGATCCAGCCCGACGGGGCGGTGTTCATCGAGGCACCAAGAAACGCGGCGAACGTGAACAAAGGGCCGGGCACCGCTTGAGCTGCCCCGTACCCCGCGAGAAAGGATTCATTGTTGACCCAGCCGGAGGGCACCACTTCGGCTTGCAGTAATGGCAGCACAACGTGACCACCGCCGAACACCAGTGATCCGACACGATAGAAGGAATCCACCATTGCCATGGTTTGACTTGGCATCAGTTCGGCCAACACCGGCAGGCCAATCAGCAAGACAAAGAACAGCGAGAGCCAAAGCACGCCGGCCCGGTGACTGACCGTGATAGGTAGGGGGTCATGCTCAACAACTTTCGCTGGCTTGAACAATAACCGGCCTGCGATGCCTGCGATAGCAATCACGCCAACCTGTCCCCACGCGGACGGCACAAGTAAAACGACGCAGGTAGCAATTGCCATGATGGTGACTCGCAGCCCATCCGTGCATAGGTTACGCGCCATGCCCCATACTGCTTGAGCGACCACGGCCACAGCCACCACTTTTAAGCCATGCAACGCGCCCTGCGAGACGTAATCGCCATAGCTGGAGATGCCGAGCGCAAAAAGGATCAAGGCTATGGCAGACGGCAGCGTGAAGCCAGCCCAAGCAGCCAGCGCCCCGCTGTATCCAGCCCGAGACAGTCCTACCGCTATGCCGACCTGGCTGCTTGCAGGCCCTGGCAAGAACTGACAAAGCGCGACCAAGTCAGCATAGCTCCGTTCGGAGAGCCAGCGCCGCCGTGTGACAAATTCGGCGCGGAAGTAGCCCAAGTGCGCAATGGGGCCGCCAAAAGATGTCAATCCAAGCCGCAGAAAAATAAGAAAGACCGACCATGGTCTGCTGTCATCGGTAGGGTTATTCGTCATACTTTCGCCTTCATGATCTGCAACGAGTTGATCAATAATAAGCGAAATTCGATAACGAAATTCGATATAAATCTAGAAAAAAATACCTCTATGTGTACTACGCAGTTTTAGCTGTGGCTTTCACAGGAGCACGCTTACTTACGGCTTAGCGTGCTTTATTTTCCGTTTTCTGAGGCGATCCCTCTTTGAAGATAGGAGTTAGACCATGAATATGAATAGGCATACGGATACCGTGGAAGTCATCCTTAAGGACCAGCGCCGCAGGCGCTGGTCCCTGGCAGAAAAGTCGGCTCTGGTGCGCCGCACCTACGAGCCGGACATGAGCGTGTCGCTGGTGGCGCGCCAGGAGGGTGTTTCGGCGAGTTTGCTGTTTCAGTGGCGCAAACTGGAGCGTCAGGGCGCCTTGACGGCTGTGTCTGCGGGGGAGTCAGTCGTGCCGGCGTCCGAGCTGGCCGCCGCCCGGGCCGAGATTTCCAAGCTGCAGCGCATCCTGGGCAAAAAGACCCTTGAGAACGAAATCCTCAAAGAAGCGGTGGAGCTCGCTGCAGAAAAAAGTGGATTGCGCGCTCACCCTTGCTGCCCAAGGACGGCCAGTGATGGCCGTGTGCCGGGCTTTGGATGTGGCGCGCTCGAACGTTCATACACGGCAAGCCCGGGCGCCTAGCTGGCGTGATGGCCGTCGCGGCCGAGCGCAGGCAGCTGATGCTGAGCTGCTTGCCGAGCTGCGCAAGCACATCCTGGCATTGCCCAGCTACGGCTACCGCCGTGCCTGTGCGCTGCTCAACCGCCAGCGCACGGCCAGCGGCCTGCCCCGGGTGAACCACAAACGCGTTTATCGCCTGATGGCTGGCAACGGCTTGCTGCTGCCCATGGCCCCCCGGCGCAGGCAATCGAGTCGTGTGCCTGCGCGGCGTTGTTGCATAAATCACCCGCGCCACTGAAAGGACTGCCTTACTGATAGGCTATCGGCCTTTGTCCCGAACATGGGAAAAGACGACCGCCTGCCCAGTCAGCCCAAGGGGGTGTATCAGGTCACGAACTGGCCCGAGTACAACGCGGGCTTGATTGAGCGCGGCAATGTGAACATCTGGCTGGACGAAAAGATGTTTGCATTAGCGCCTGAAACCTCCAGCCAGCGCGGGCGTCCACATGCGTACTGCGACGGGCTCATCCAGATGCTGCTAGTCCTCAAGTCGGTGTACCGCCTGCCGCTGCGGGCATTGCAGGGGTTTGCCCAGAGCCTGCGGCAGCTGGCTGTACAAAGTTTGCCGGTGCCCAACTACAGCACGCTGAGCCGCAGGGCCAAGGCGCTGCAGGTGACCCTGCCAGTGCTGCGCAACGCTGGCGAGGCTGTGCATCTGCTGGTGGACAGCACGGGCTTGAAGCTGTTTGGCGAGGGCGAATGGAAGGTGAGAAAACACGGCTACGCCAAGCGCCGCAGCTGGCGGAAAGTGCATCTGGGCATGGATGCCAAGACGGGACAGGTGTGCGCCGTGTTGATGACGCACCGCGATGTGGATGACGCCAGTGTGCTGCCGGAGTTGCTGATGCAAATCGCGCCGGAAGCGAAAATTGAAGCGGTCGGTGGCGATGGCGCCTACGACACAAAGGCTGCTCGTGCGGCCATTGCCGGGCGCAGGGCGCTGGTACTCGTTCCTCCGGCGCAGGACGCCGTGCACTGGCAGGCCAGCCAGGCTGGAGCACAAGAGCGTAACGAGGCCATCGAGCACATGGCTAGACGCGGCAAGCAGGACTGGAAAGAGCAAAGCGGCTACCACCGGCGCTCCTTGGTGGAGAACCTGATGTACCGCTTCAAAACCCTGACGGGTGACAAGCTGTGGGCGCGTGATATGAAGGTGCAGGACGCCGAAGTCGCTGTTCGGGTGAGCATCATCAACCGCATGCTGGTGCTTGCACGCCCGAAATCCGTCCGGGTCGCCTAAAACGCGGGGAAGGGGCAAGCTTCATTCTCACAGGGGATTTATGCAACAAGGCCGCATGCGCACACGGTTGTAGTAGCCCTCGATCCAGCCCACGATGTCCAGCCGGGCCTGGGCGCGGGTATCGTAGCGTACCTGGTAGATCCGCTCGACCTTCAGCGTTTTGAAGAAACTCTCCATGGCCGCGCCTGTCCCAGGCGTTGCCCTTTCTGCTCATTGACATGATGACCCCGAAGTCCGCCGCCAAACGGCGGTATTCATGCTTCTCAAAGGTTGGAGCCTCCTCAAAAATGAACTGACCCCCTGAAGTTGGACGGTTGCCATCTCGTCAATCAGGCGGTGTTTCTCAGCCGGTATCCTACCGGGCTGAGCCCTTGCAATCCGAGCTTGATGCGCTCGTGGTTGTAGTAGTGGATGTAATCATGCACGCCTGCTTCGAGCGTCTCAATGCTGTCAAGCGTTGCAAGATGGTAATACTCGGCTTTGAGGGTGCCGAAGAAGCTCTCGATCACCGCGTTGTCAAAGCAGTCGCCCTTGCGGCTCATGCTTTGTGTCACCCCGCGATGCGCGAAGCATCGCCCGGTACGGCTGCATTTTGTAATGCCAGCCTTGGTCTGAGTGCACGGTCAGTCCACTGGTGTCTCCCAACCGCGAAAGTGCCGCCTCCAGCATGCCGCAGACCAGGTCGAAAACGGGGCGCTTGGCCATGCGGTGCGCAATGATCTCGCCGTTATAGAGGTCCATGCAGGCCGACAGATAAAGCTTGTGCCCGTTCACGTTGAACTCGGTGATATCGGTCGCCCATTTCTGGTTGGGCGCGGTCGCGCAGAAGTCGCGCTGCAGAACATTGGGCACGTGCACATCGCTCATGCCTAGGATATTTCGGGAACGCTTCTTTGCCCTAATCAACGAGCGCAGTCCCATCTTTTGCATCAGTCGCTGCACGCACTTGTGGTTGACGGGTTCTGCCATTGAACTGCACAGCGCTGCCGTAATTCGTCTGTATCCATAGCGGCCCTTGTGCTCGTCATAGACGGCGCGAATTTTGACCTCCATATCGGTCTGCTGTTCGGTACGCAGGGTAGTCTGGCACTGGTAGTAGAACGTGCTACGGGCAAGGCCTGCCGCTTGCAGCAGGTCCGCCAGTTTATGGTGACGCCTCAACCCGGCGATCAGGCGCGCTTTGTCGGCGCAACTGATCTCTTCGCCCGGATCAAGGCTTGCAATTTTTTTAAGTACGCCACCTCCGCGCGCAGTCGCTCATTCTCTTCACGCAGGGCCTGCGCCGAATCGGTGATCACAGTGGCGGGCGGCGCTGGGCAGCGTCGTTTTGGCTTCATATTGGTGCGCCCTTGCTTGCTGTTCCCGAGAGCCTGCACGCCGCCTTCATCAAGATTGCGTCGCCAGACCACCACCTGGTTGGGATTGCGGATGTCATAGACCGCCGCCACCTGGCGGCTCGAAAGCTGCGCGCGGTCCTGATGGGACAGCACTAGCAGCTTGAACTGCGCACTGTACGTGCTGCGCTTGGGGCGCAAGCCGCCCGCGCCATGCAGGCGGTAGTGGCTCACCCAGGTTCGGATCTTCTCCTCGGGCACTGACCACTGCCGGGCCAGCAGCTTCGCTCCGCCTTCCCCTGCCAAAAAGCTCTTGACGACCTTGAGCTTGAACTCAATTTTGTACTTTTCCATGAAACCCTTTGAAGTTTATCCAACTTCAGGGGGTCAGTTCAAAACCGGGGCGGTTCACGCAGACCTGTTTGACGTTGCACAGCATGCGCCGCCAGCTCATGAAAATGCGCATCATGCAGACCAACGCCCTGCGCGGTCTGCTCTACGAGTTCGGCATCGCGCTGCCCGTGGGGCACGCCAAGCTGCTGCAGTCCATCCAGGGTGAGCTGGCCGCTGCGCAGCAACACAACCGCCTGCCCGACATCGGTAAGCAGCCAGCGAACCTTGCTTTTACCCACAATTTCCCGCCGCGAGCGTAAAGCCCAGTTCAATGTCAGTCAGCCGGGCCATGCCGCGCCAGATGACGGTATTGCCTGGCGGTGGATCCGAGGCACGAGCCAGGTAGCCTCCGAGTCGAGCGAGTTGGATCAGACAGGACGCAATCGATGGCTTCGAATGATGGGCCTTTGTGCGCGGGACCGGCCTCAGCTTGTCAAGCAACTCGACTTCGATGGGCGTAAAAGCCAGCCTGGCGGGTGCCTCTGGCGCTGCACGGTTCATCATCGTTAGCCAAAAAATGCGCCAGCCCAGTATGCACAACAGCGCAATCAGGTTGGTCAGGCGCTGGGCGGTGCGAAGGCGCGAGTCCTCGGCGCGGCAGCCCGATTTCAAAATCTTGTGAAAAGTCTCGATTTTCCAGCGCATGGCATACCAGTCGAGCTTCTCGATGGCCTCAGCGCGTGAGCGTACCGGCAAGTCGGTAATCATCTTCCAGTCGATGGGCTCCACATCGCTGGGGGCTTCTCGCTCGGCAGCCTGCAGCACCGTGAGCGTGAGCGCGGGATAGCGCCTTTGCTTGGGCCCCGTGGTGGCAACAAGCGCACGCGACAGTATTTCAGTTCAAGCACCGCAGAGCGGCTGTGACCCTGACTGTCACGCACTTCGAGCCGATGCAGCCCCCGACAGCGAACCTGTCGCATGTACGTGGCCACTGTATGCGTGCCATCGCCAGCGAGCCGGTCCGCGCAGGTACGAAAGATGAAATGCGAACCGGCGTTGCGTGCTTCACAAAACAGCTCGTAAATGTCGCTACCCCGGTCACCGATGTGCACGCACTGCTCGGGCTGCCCAAACATCGCACTGGCCTGACGCACGTTGTCCAGCCAGCAGATGCTTTCCTTTTCTTCGATGGGCACACGTGTCGGGTTGATCGAGCGCTTGAGGGCAGCGGTGCCCTTGAATTTCGAGCGGCTCCAGAATTTGACCGCCGCCAGTCCCAGCGGCAGGCCTTCGCATGTGATCGCCATGCTCGAATGCATCAGCAGCCCGCATACCGTGTGCTGGCGCATGCGTCCCTCAACATCCCGGCCAGAGTTGGTCTTGCCGAGCACTCTGGAGTTGACCCGTTTCCACGGACACTGTGAGCTTGTTCATTGAAGCTCAGGGATTTTCTGGGTTTCGGTGTTGATGGTGTTTTCCTGATGTTTCCTTTCGAAGTTATTGGGAGAGAGATAGTTCAAGGCCGAGTGACGACGGTGCGGGTTGTACCAGCTCTCGATCCAGGTAAAGACAGCCAGTCGTGCCTCGGTCTTGGTTCTCCAGCTGCGCCGGGCAATGAGTTCGCACTCCAAAGTAGCAAAGAAACTCTCCGCCATGGCGTTGTCGTAGGCATCTCCTACTGTTCCCATGGAAGGACGCACGCCCATCTCCCGGCACCGGTTGCCAAAGGCGATGCTGGTGTACTGGCTGCCCTGGTCCGAATGATGAATCACCGACTCAGGCCTGCGGCTGTGCAGCGCCATGTTGAGCGCTGAGATGACAAGGTCTGCAGTCATCTGAACGCCGAAGGCCCAACCGACGACCTTGCGGCTGCAGGCATCGGTGACCACGGCCAGGTACAAAAACCCTTCCCAGGTCGGCACGTACGTCATATCAGCGACCCAAAGCTCATTGATGGCCTGGGAGACAAACACCCGTTTGACCAGGTCGGGGGCGGGGCGCTGGCTTTTATTGCGCTTGGTGGTCGCGCACCAGGCGCGCCTGCGGCTCACGCCCTGGATGCGCATCGCCCGCATGAGGCGGGCAATGCGTTTGCGGCTGGCATTGATGCCCGCATCGACCAGCTCGGCGCGGATGCGGGGCATGCCGTACGTTTCATCGCTGGCGCGGTGGGCTTGGCGGATGGACTCGCTCAAGACCACGTTGTCTTGCCCTCGTTGGCTTAGCGGACGATCCCGCCAGTCGTAGTACCCGCTGGTGGAGACCTTCAGCGTTTCACACAGGGCGCGTACGGGGAGTTGGGCCTGATTTGCTTTCACGAGCTGGTAGACGTTGTGGACGTCTTCTCGCTTTTGCCGGCAAACCAGGCCGTAGCCTTTGCCAATATGTCCCTTTCCATCTGGACCTGGCGCAGCTTGCGCCGCAATTCAACCAGCTCCTGGCGTTCAGCCGCATTAAGCGGTCCCTGCGGGACATTACTTTTGACGGACGGCACTGCCGCTGGCATGCCCATTGGGCTCAGGCGTACCCACTTGGCTACCGTCGTGGCGTGCAGGCCGAACTCTTTCGCCACATCATTGGCGCTGCGGCCTGCATGGACTAACTCAATGAGTTGCTGGCGGAACTCCGGCGCGTACGCCGTTCGGTATTTGCTCATCTCGGACTCCTTCGGTTTGAGAACCATAAGGTGTCCGTGAAATAGGGTCAACTCCACTCCGACGGCTTGGGCGCTGTCGCGCTGCCAGGAGAACTCGGTCGTGTCGTGCAGCATCAATACCGGCGCCTCGGGGGTCGCGGCGATGCGCTCGCGCGTAGCGTCAAAATGCCCGGCGAGGATGTCGGCTTCGCTGACCCGCGCGTTGCTCAGGAAGCGATACGCCGCTTTGGTATTGGCCCAGTCCTGACAGACCAGCGCGATGCTCTGGCCCGGGGCCTGGGCGAATTGTCCGAGCAACACCCGCAGCCGCCGGAGCAGGCGAGCATCCTGGAAAACGCCCTCGTGCAGCTCCCGGTCTATCCAGCTGAGCTGCTCGGCCACGATGTCCTGCCCTTGCACCACAGTTCGTGAGTTGGTCATGTCAGCCTCCGCGTGTCCCGTTCTACAGATCAACGGAATAACGCCAAATCCGTTGGCAAGGCAAGAAGCAAATCGCTAACTCATTGAGTCAACAAGAAAACTTGTGGGTAAAAGCAAGGTTCGCTGGCTGCTTACCGACATCGTGGTGGTGAGTGTGCAAGAGCAGCTCAAACGAATCGATGCAATGCAGGGCGACATTGATGCGCTTGGCAAGCGTCTGGGGGCCATGCTCAAGCAAAACCAGCAGATGCTGGCCGTGCAGGCCATACCGGGCATTGGAAGCTTGGCAGCCACCGCGCTGGTGGCCACCGTCGGGGATGCGGAGACGTTCAGGTCGGGGCGGCAGTTTGCCGCCTGGCTGGGCTTGACGCCGCGTCAGGGGAGCACGGGCGGCAAAACCAAGCAACTTGGCATTTCCAAACACGGTGACAGTTACTTGCGAAACTTGCTCATCAACGGTGCCAGAGCCATCGTCGGTCGCAGCGTACCGAGCAGCTGGATGGCGTGAATGCTGCAGCAGCGCCACTTCAACGTGGTGGTGACAGCGGTAGCCAACAAGATGGCGCGCACCGTCTGGGCAGTCCTGACCAAAGGCACAGCCTTTGACCAAGGCAAATGGAGTCCTGTTGAAACGGCCGCTGTTTGAGGTGACGGCACGGAACCAATAACGACCGAGCGGACAACAGAAGTTTTTTTGAAGGAGAGCCTGCAAGAAGCATCGTGATGGAATGAAGGTAAAACCGGGGCAGGGAGATTCCGATGAGGATTTTGTACCTTGAGTACATCCAACAAATAGGAGCCTTGCCCGCGAACGCCATCCTGGCCAGCAGGGTCACAACCTGCACAAACAGGTCGTATGTAAGGCTGCAAATCCTTTCAACCCTTCACACCGCTGAATCTTGCTTTCCTTGGGGTGACCATGTAAGTATCCTCAGGTTATTCCACAAAATTTTTGTCGCCAATGTAGAAAACCTGTTTACATTGCGCACTGGTAGGCGATGCTTATCAGGTTGCTGCCTATTGCTCTGAGAGGTAGCAGGTCAGCGCGAGGAGGGGAAGCGCCAGTCCGACCCACATCGAAAGAGACCAACCGCCCTGCGCATAGGTCCAGCCGCCCAGGGCAGAACAAAGTGCGCCGCCTGCAAAAAAGGCTGCCATATAAAGACCATTGAGTCGGCTTCGTAATTTGGCGTCGAGCGAGAAGACCGCGCGCTGGCCAAGCACGAAGTTCGCTGTCACTCCGAAGTCAAGCAAAATTGCCGCCACAACCAGCATGCCTAGCCCGGTGCTCGATCCTGACAAGCCCATCCGGGCAAGCAGGAACGATGCGGCAACGCAAATCATTGCAAGGCCAGTCGCTGCCCTGGTCCAGCCCCGATCTGCGATGCGGCCGGCGATTGGGGCAGCAATAGCACCGGCCACACCTGCCAAAGCAAACAGGGCAATTCCGTTTTGTGACAAGTGAAAAGATTGAGCCAACAATAGCGGGACCGTGGTCCAGAACAGACTGAACGCGCCAAAGACGAAGGCATGGTAAAGCGCGCGACGCTGCAGCACAGGCGTGTTGGGCCCGTCGGTAAGATTCGTGCAAAACCGGCCACTCACCCTTAATCTCTAGTTTTTGGCTTGGCCGCGATGTTGTTTGGCCTTGTTATGGTTCAGTGTCCTGACACTTTTAGCACCGTATGACACCGACCACAGCGCGCGTAATTTATCCAGAGCTGCCTGATCCGCTGACCCAAGGCGACTTGCGGCAACTCTTCAATCCGAGTTTCGATGAGCGCAAGTGGGCGTCAAGTGTTGCGCGAACACCCGCGTCCCAGGTAGCATTACTGGTTCACCTGAAGATTTTCCAGACCATTGGACGGTTTCTGTCTGCCGCCGATGTCCCGCTTGCGGCCGTTGAGTACGTGGCTTGCCGAATGGCCGTTGAATCCGAAGCAACTCTAATTTGCCCGCACCGAACGCACTATCGGCACCGCCAGGCGATCCTCCGTCGCTTAAAAGTAGTTGCGTGGGGAGCCGATGCGCGTGCGCTGGCCCAAGCAACGATGTGTAAGACCGCCCAAGCGCGTACCGATCCAGCTGACATCATCAATTCGGCGATTGACGCACTCATTCGGCATGATTTTGAATTGCCGCCTCTGGCTACGTTACGTCGGCTCGCAGGTACCGCGCACAGCAACATTAATGCGGGCCAATGGGCCGAAGTGTGTGGCCGCCTCAGTTCGGCGCAACAAGTTGTACTGGAAACCCTGTTGGTCGTCGATCCGAAGACACAGAAATCACCATTCGCCAATCTATGCTCAACGCCAGGCAGGCCGTCACGCAAAAATCTCAATGCGCTGATTGATCGCTATCAATGGCTTCAAGGGCTTCCAAATCCAGCCACGGCGCTACAGTCCATCGCCGATTCGAAAATACTGCAATGGGCCAATGAGGCCAGGCGGCTCAACGCACTGGAGTTACGGGAGTACATCACCGCACGGCGCCACACGTTGCTGATGGCGGTGATTCACGATGCGCGCGGCCAGGTCCTTGACGGCCTGACACAAATGCTGCTCAGGCTCGCCCGAAAAGTCGAATGGAAAAGTGAGCTACGCCTGACAGAGTGGTATCAAACACGGCGCAATAAAACCGATGCCCTTATCCGCGCGTTTCGGGACACGCTGATCGTTCACGGTACGGAAGTTGACCCAGTACAAAAAGTGTCCAGAGTAGAAACTGTGTTCGCCGCCCAGGGAGGCCACGTGGCGCTCGTAAAAAGCTGCGACGAACACCTGCATCATGAAAAACAAAACTGGCGTCCACTTGCTCGAGCTGTGTTTGTTCCGCTACGAAGCGCTTTGGTACATCTGGTTGAGATTTTGCCGCTACAAGGCACGGCAGCTTCAGGTGGGCTGCTACGCCTTGTCAGGTCACTGACAAGTGAAACATTGCACGGTGACTACTTGACCATCGACGGCGTGGCTCCCAATACATTGCCGCGTGAATGGCAAGGCTTGGTGCACGATCATGCAAATGACAGGCACGCTTTCAACCGGCGTCAATTGGAAGTCGTGGTTATATTGGAGCTAGCTACAGCGATCAAGGCCGGCGAAGTCTTTGTTAGCGGATCGGTGAGCTTCGATAGGTTCTGGGATCGCTTGCCATGCGAAGCGGCTGACCCTGCCGCAGTCGCGGCATATGCCACGGCACGTGGATGGGCCGATGGCGCCGACGGGCTGGTACGTGCAGTCAAAAGAGCGCTTGACCAAAAGGCCCGTTTCCTGGACACCGCCGTGGGTACCGATGATCGGGCATACCTGCGCCGGGGAAAGCATGGGCGACCAATCGTAACGCGGCTGCGTGCAGTGGGTACGCCCGAGTCTGCCGTCGACCTTGAAAGCCAAATGATGGCGCACATGCCTGAGCGGGCTGTGCTTGAAGCAATTTCAAACACAGAACACTGGGCACAATGGGGGCGGCACTTCGGGCTCCCTTCCCGGCTTGGTCCCCAGATTAAAGACGCCAGCCACCGCTACGTGCTGACCACATTTGCCTACGGCTGCGGGCTCGGCCCAACGGAAGCTGCGCGCCATCTCGGCGGAACTGTCTCGGCTGATCAACTGGCATTTGCCGATCGTCGCCATGTCGACATTGCAGACCTACGTGCTGCCTCTGCGGATTTGATCAACCTCTATGCCCAATTTGAGTTACCACAGCAATGGGGGAAGGGACAATCCGCAGCCGCCGATGGCACGCATTTCGAAACGTATGAAGACAATCTGCTTGCCGAGCATCACATCCGTTACGGCAAGACCGGGGGCATCGCCTACCGCCACGTCGCGGACAATTACATCGCGCTGTTCAGCCGTTTCATCGCCTGCGGTACCTATGAGGCGACCTACATTCTGGACGCATTGCTTCAGAACCTCTCCGATGTGAAGCCCAAAAGCCTGCATGCGGATACGCATGGCCAGTCGGCAGCCGTCTTTGGACTTGCATACTTGTTGGGAATTGAACTGATGCCGCGTATCCGGCGCTGGCAAAGTCTCACGCTCTATCGGTCTGACAGCGCGAACAGGTACTCAAGGATCAATTCGCTGTTTTCCGGTACGGTCAACTGGGCGCTGATCCAGGAGCACTATCCTCTGTTTATGCAAATTGCGCTGGCAATCCAAAGCGGGGCTCTCGCGCCATCGTCAGTCTTGACAAGGGTCAATAGTTACAGCACTAAAAATCGATTCGCTCTGGCCTTGAAAGAACTTGGCAACGCGGTACGCACAACGTACATGCTGGAATGGATCATGGACGAATCCCTGCGGCGCACGGTCCATAAGGGAACGACCAAGATCGAACGGCACCACAAGTTTGCCAAGCACCTCGCCTTCGGCGCTGGCGGTCATCTCCGGTCGAATAATCCGGCCGATCAAGAAAAGGCCATCGTCTACAACGAGCTTGTGACCAATGCTGTGGCGCTGCAAAATGTGGTGGATCAGACTCAAGCGCTTCATACGCTGAAGTCCAAGGGTGTCAATATTTGTGCGGCCGATTTGGCCTTCCTGAGCCCGTATGCCACCAGCAAGCTCAAGCGATTTGGTGACTACCCAACCAACCTGAATCCCGAGCCGATGCCGACTCGGACGACGTTGCCGCTATAAGATTTCGCAGACGTGGCCGATTTTGCACGAATCTTACCGGCAAACCTGTTGCGCGCCAGCTGGGCCATGGACGCCATCAACGTGCCATAACTCAGCCCCGGCGCAGGCTCGCGGCGAGGCAGCGTATTCCATAGCACGATGGCCAAGCAACCAGTGATCAAGGCTGAGAACGCGAACACTGCGTGCCAAGACATCGCCTCGGTGATGATGCTGGCAACCGGACGGGCCAGCATGATGCCAAACATCAGTCCACTCATAATGTTGCCAATGACCTGACCACGTGCGGCTTCGGGGACCAGGTGCGCAGCGTAGGGCACGAGCACCTGCACTGCTACCGAACCAATGCCGAGGAGCAGGGCAGCAGCCAGAAAGGTTGCAGTGTGTGTGGACAGCGTTGTGCCAATCAGGGCCAGCATGGCCACACAGAGGAGCACGAGAATGAGGCGGCGGTTCTCGAACAGGTCACCCAGCGGTGCGACCAGGAGCAGCCCGGCCCCGTAACCGATGTGCGTTGTCGTCACGATCAGCCCGGCTGCCTGCGGTGACAAGCCAAGGGAAGCGCTGATTGGACCGATGAGGGGCTGGGCATAGTAGAGGTTGGCGGCTATCAGGCCACAGGCCGTGGCGAGCAGCAAGGTCATCCAGCCTGACAGGCCTGTTGGTTCGGCCATCTGAACAGGTGGTGAGATGGAATTACGCACGGATTTCCTTTGTAAAAACGTCATTGCCTTAATAGGCAAGCGCATGCGGGCAGCTATAGGGCCTGATCAGCCACAGCTATTATCACGACGCGGGTCTGCCCGGCCTTGCCGGCGACCCGAAGACCCTGCCTCAGGCAAAGCAGCGCACGGGCAGAAGCATGAACATCCATGGCCGAAGGGAGGAAGCTGTCGCACTGGCCGTGCCAGAGGAGGCGTTTCAAACGACCTCGGCACAGGACCCAGGCGCACAGTTTCTCATTGGGTTGTTTTTGAAAAAGCGAGGCAAGTAGCCTATCGACTACACGCCCCGATAGCGATCTTTAGGACGCTGCAGTGGTTTGCAGCCCCGCCGGGTCAAAGCCGATCTTATAAAGAACCAGCGGGACTATTTTGCGGCCGACTGGCCCGCACAGGCGCGTAGTCAATGTAAAGGGGCGAAGATGACGGAATCAAAGCACGCGCCCGGGTGTTCATGCCCTGCGGACTCGTATCGGGCCAGAGCCCGGTATCGAGACGACTGAGCAGGGTTTCAACGGCAGCGGCACTTTCTGCGGCGCTGAAGGTGCAGTGACCTGGCCGATCGACAAACGCACTGCGGTACAGCGCCGCGTTGCCCTTGTTGGCCTCGATTTTTTGCACGTAGGCATCGGTGATCTGCGGCGGTACGACATTGTCGCCAATCGTATGAATGCGCAGCACCGGCATCTGCGGCGTACCGTGGACGGTGCGACCTGGCACTGACCAAAATGCGATGGCAGCAGGATCGGCCTTGATGCGCTGCGCGCTCCTCAATACTGATAGGTCGTTTTGTAGATCGACGCCGGCGCTGCTATAGAGCGATTGCACCAAGCGCACATGCGTCGGATCACCTTGCCTGAACAACTGGCCGTAGTCAATTCCTTCGTTCCAGGAAAGCTGCCTTGGCGTCGGGGAGCCGCCTGCATGCTCTGACATGAAGCGGGACTGGCCCCCGGGCTGGCCGGCATTGAGAAGCACGCTGTCGAACATGGCCAGCTGCAGCGCGTTCAGGTCGGCTGGATCCGGCCTGGGCTTGCTCGGACTGCTCCAGGCGGGCCATTGGCCGATCGTCATGGCCAGGGCGATACGGGCACGGCCAATGGGGGTCTGCTGCGCAGCCGTCAGCGCTGCACGCCACCTTGTCGCGCGGTCGGTCACGGTGGCAAGATCGTTGTAACCGGCGATCTGCAGTTCCGGCGCAATCAATGCCTGCAAAACGAACCAGCCGTCATGCATCATGTTCAGCAAAGGAACCTGCTCATGTGCACACCCTGCGATAACACCATTGATCCGCTCCGGATAGAGTTCCGCAAAACCGAGCGCATCGAAACCGCCGCCCGAGTGCCCGTATTGGATCACTCGGCTGGGCTTTCCGTAGCGCTGCTCGAACATGTCGATGACGGACAACAGTTCCTGGATTTCACGCGCTGGGTCGTAGTTAAAAGCACGCTGGGGATTGCGATCCGTTCCTGAAAGAGCGTATCCGCGCTTCAACCAATAGCAGCTTCGCTCGCTGTCGCGCGCCGAGACATAGTCCAGATCGTTGATGAGCAGACCCTTCCAGCCTGCAGGCGTTCGCATGCTCCACGGCGTTCCGTTGGGAAATGTGCCCTTGAATTCATTGAAGGTCACCGTTCCGGCGCAACCGACTTCAGTAAAAAAGTCTCCCCTGGAAAATGCCCCGCTGCCGCCGGTGTCGCTGCCGCCGCAGCCGACGGACAACGCTGCTAGCGCTACCCCCCCGCGTCAGAATAGTTGTCGCCTCCATAGAACCAAGAACCCGGGGGCGGCGATGAAGGACAAGAATTGGCACGATACGGACAAGCATTCAAGGACCGGGCGGTAGCGCGGTTGTTGCCGCCTGAAAGCGCGGCGGTGGAGGAAGTGGCTCAGGCTGTGGGCATTGAAGCGGGAACGCTCAGGCGCTGGCGCGAGGATGCGCAGTCCATGCCCGCCCGCGGGCGGGCATGGACTGCGGCGGCGCGGCTGGAGGCGGTCATCACCACGGCCGCCATGGCCGAGGCCGGCAAGAGCGCCTGGTGCCGCGAACACGGCATCTACCCGGTTGAGCTGGACCAGTGGCGCGCCAGCGCCACCACCGCCCTGGCCGCGCCCGAAGAAGCGCGGGCCAGCCCGCAGGCCACCCGGCAAGACAAGAAGCGCATCAAGGAACTGGAGCGCGAGCTGCTGCGCAAGAACCATGCGCTGGCCGAGACGGCCGCCCTGTTGGTCTTATCAAAAAAAGTTGCGGCGATCTTCAACAAGGCAGAGGCAGAATGATCGGCCTCGAAGATCGCCAAGCCTTGGCCAAAGATATCGAAGCGGCTCACGGCGCCGGCGCCCGGCTGCGGCTGGCCTGCAGCACCGCCGGCATCGACCAGCGCACCCTGCAGCGCTGGAAGGTGCAGGAGGGCCTGAGCCGTGGTGACGGCCGGCCGCAGGCCGTGCGCCCGGCACCCAGCCATGCCCTGAGCCCGGTTGAGCGCGAGCAACTGCTGGCGGTGGCCAACGAGCCACGCTTTGCGGCCGTACCGCCGGCACGCATGGTGCCCATGCTTGCTGACGAGGGCGTTTACCTGGCCAGCGAGTCCAGCATCGCCCGCGTGCTGCGCGCCAACGGCCAGAGCGTCCACCGGGGGCGTGCCAAGGCACCCAAGGCCGGTCGCCCACCGACCACGCATATCGCCACGGCCGTGCGCCAGGTGTGGTGCTGGGATATGACCTATCTGCCCGCCAGCGTGCTGGGGTGCTGGTTTCACCTGTACCTGATCCTGGACCTGTACAGCCGCAAGATCGTGGGCTGGGAGGTGCATGACAGCGATCACTCCGACCATGCGGTCCACCTGGTGCGCCGCACGGCGCTGGCCGAGGGCATTGCAGCCCTGGCCGACAAGCCGGTGCTGCATGGCGACAACGGCTCCACGCTCAAGGCCACCACGGTGCTGGCCATGCTCAACTGGCTGGGCGTGAAGCCTTCGTACTCGCGCCCGCGGGTGAGCGATGACAACGCCTATGCCGAAAGCTTGTTCCGCACGGCCAAGTACCGTCCGGAGTTCCCGAGCAAGGGGTTCGCCGACTTGGCGGCGGCTCGCGCCTGGGCGCAGGGCTTCGTGCGCTGGTACAACGTCGAGCACCGGCACAGTGGCATTGGCTATGTATCGCCAGCGCAGCGGCATGCCGGCGAGGATCACACGATCCTGGCGGCGCGTCATTCGCTGTACACCAAGGCTCGCGCTCAAAACCCGGCACGCTGGTCTGGGAACACAAGAAACTGGACGCCCACCGGTGCTGTGACACTCAACCCCGAGCGCGACTCGGTGGTGGCGGCCCATGTCGGCGCCACGCTTATTCAGCCATTGGCTGCATGACTGAGGCGACAACTACCTTGACACGCGCCGCTACACATAGCGTGTATTTTGCTTTCGTACCCACATGCCGTGCAGAGCGGCTCAACAGATTTGATCGTGTTTTCATGGTTCATTCCTTTCAATTTTTAGACCCGTGCAGCCTAAGCATGTCTCATGCAGCATGCACGCCGTTTTCCTTTTAGACGACACCTTACGGTTCGCTTTAACAAGCCTACAAAATTTAAAAGCAAGCTGAAGCGGAGGTGAACGCGCATGCGCTGGGGGAGTAGCCCTCGGAATGAGGCGTGCATGCACATGTGTTGCCGCAGTATCCCTATCGCCGGCAAGCAGACATCTAACTCGACATGAGAAGGCCCTCAATCGCTTCATATCGGGAAACTCCTTGCGTCTTTGTTTGAAGTAGAGAGCTCAAATGGCACAAGTATTCGATTCGGACCAGCGCTCACTGCTGTATTGAACCCAGCTATGGAACTAGCCCTTGCTACACCGCATGCCATGCCAGATTTCTACAGGTTAACTATCCCTGCGTAACGTCTAATCGTCCTAACTCTAAAAACACACAATATGTCCGTCGGTGGGTCAAGTACATCGCCATTAGCCTGGTTTTACTCAATCAGAAGCGGTCGCGATATGTTCTGATTTTTGAGTTGAACAAATCCGCAATCGATAGCTCAAATGAAAATATCATTAGTTGCTAAGAATATTCTGCGAGTTTTTGATTGTCAAGCGGGGATGCCCTCCGTAAGCAACTGGTCATCCCATCTTGAAGGAGTGCGAATAGGTTGAGATAGTGTGCGCGATGAACATCACGTACACCATGGCGAGCCAGACTCGCACCAGCCAAAGCCCCAAGCGCCGGTTCTACAGCCCTGAGCTCAAGCTGCAAGTTGTCCAGACCTGCGCGCAGCCTGGCGCGTCCATTGCTGCAGTAGCCCTGCAACACGGCATCAATGCCAACATCGTGCATCGCTGGATACGTGAGCATCGCCAGGGAATGCTGGTCACCCAGCCACAGGCGTTTGTGCCGGTCACCTTGAGCACGGAGTCCGAACCCGTTACCGCCAAACCTGTGGGGGTGGCCAGGCCAGAGATCCGCATGGAATTGCGGCGCGGCGCCTCCTCGGTGTGGAGTTGACCCCCTTTCACGGACACCTTATGGTTCAAACCGAAGGAGTCCGAGATGAGCAAATACCGAACGGCGTACGCGCCGGAGTTCCGCCAGCAACTCATTGAGTTAGTCCATGCAGGCCGCAGCGCCAATGATGTGGCGAAAGAGTTCGGCCTGCACGCCACGACGGTAGCCAAGTGGGTACGCCTGAGCCCAATGGGCATGCCAGCGGCAGTGCCGTCCGTCAAAAGTAATGTCCCGCAGGGACCGCTTAATGCGGCTGAACGCCAGGAGCTGGTTGAATTGCGGCGCAAGCTGCGCCAGGTCCAGATGGAAAGGGACATATTGGCAAAGGCTACGGCCTGGTTTGCCGGCAAAAGCGAGAAGACGTCCACAACGTCTACCAGCTCGTGAAAGCAAATCAGGCCCAACTCCCCGTACGCGCCCTGTGTGAAACGCTGAAGGTCTCCACCAGCGGGTACTACGACTGGCGGGATCGTCCGCTAAGCCAACGAGGGCAAGACAACGTGGTCTTGAGCGAGTCCATCCGCCAAGCCCACCGCGCCAGCGATGAAACGTACGGCATGCCCCGCATCCGCGCCGAGCTGGTCGATGCGGGCATCAATGCCAGCCGCAAACGCATTGCCCGCCTCATGCGGGCGATGCGCATCCAGGGCGTGAGCCGCAGGCGCGCCTGGTGCGCGACCACCAAGCGCAATAAAAGCCAGCGCCCCGCCCCCGACCTGGTCAAACGGGTGTTTGTCTCCCAGGCCATCAATGAGCTTTGGGTCGCTGATATGACGTACGTGCCGACCTGGGAAGGGTTTTTGTACCTGGCCGTGGTCACCGATGCCTGCAGCCGCAAGGTCGTCGGTTGGGCCTTCGGCGTTCAGATGACTGCAGACCTTGTCATCTCAGCGCTCAACATGGCGCTGCACAGCCGCAGGCCTGAGTCGGTGATTCATCATTCGGACCAGGGCAGCCAGTACACCAGCATCGCCTTTGGCAACCGGTGCCGGGAGATGGGCGTGCGTCCTTCCATGGGAACAGTAGGAGATGCCTACGACAACGCCATGGCGGAGAGTTTCTTTGCTACTTTGGAGTGCGAACTCATTGCCCGGCGCAGCTGGAGAACCAAGACCGAGGCACGACTGGCTGTCTTTACCTGGATCGAGAGCTGGTACAACCCGCACCGTCGTCACTCGGCCTTGAACTATCTCTCTCCCAATAACTTCGAAAGGAAACATCAGGAAAACACCATCAACACCGAAACCCAGAAAATCCCTGAGCTTCAATGAACAAGCTCACAGTGTCCGTGGAAACGGGTCAACTCCAGTGACGGTGATGTGGCCGAGCGAGTTGGCCGGTGATTGCGGTGCCTGGCTGCGCGAGTGGCTGAGGTGATCCGCATTGACGCGCTGTGGTTGGCCACCACCCCGATCGACATGCGCATGGGAACGGAGCGTTTGTTGGCACGGGAGGTGCAGGTGTTCGGGTCTGCCCAGGCCCATCATGGATACTTGTTTGCTAACGCCCGTGGCAACCGCATGAAGCTGCTGCTGCATGATGGCTTTGGCATGTGGTGTGCGGCCCGGCGGCTCAACCAGGGCGGGTTTGAATGGCCGCGCGGTGGCGCCGACATGGCCGCCTCGATGACGCTGACAAAGCAGCAATTCGACGCCCTGGTGCTGGGACTTCCGTGGAGCCGACTGGAACAAATGCAGTCCATTACGCGGGTGTAGGAGCCGTGGTTTAACGCTGTGCAAAGGGCAATTGGAAGATGCCCTAATTCGCATTTGTGTGTGGATTTTGCACAATACAAACATGCTCCGCGTGGACCAACTCAGCGCCCAAGACTTTGTCGGTCTGAGCCCCGCCGCCGCTGCCCAATTGGCCGCCCGCGTGTTGTCACACGTTGGCGAGCAGAGCCGGCAAATCGAATCACAGGCCCAGGCCATCGAGTTCAGGGATGCCAAAATCGCCAGCATCACCTTTGAGCTGCGCCGCCTCAAGGCCCGGCAGTTTGCGGCCAAGACCGAGCGCATGAATGCCGAGCAGCGCCAGTTGTTTGAAGAAACGCTGGCAGCCGACCAGGCGGATCTGGAGGCCCAACTCGCAGCACTGAAGGCAGCCTCGAAGGAAACGGGTAACACGCCAGAGCCCGGCACCCGACGTCAGCCAAAGCGCCAGGCCCTGCCCGAGCACCTCAAACGGATAGAGCACCACCATGAGCCAGAGAATACGACCTGTAGCTGCGGCCAGGCGATGGTGCGTATCGGCGAAGACGTGAGCGAGCGCCTGGACGTCATTCCGGCTCAGTTCTTCGTGCATCGCCATATCCGCGGCAAGTGGGCCTGCAAATGCTGCCAGACCCTAGTGCAAGAGCCGGTGGAGCCGCAGATCATCGACAAGGGCATGCCCACGGCGGGCTTGGTGGCGCACACGACCGTGAGCCGCTTCGTGGACCACATTCCGTACTACCGCCAGGAACAAATCAACGCCCGCTCTGGCGTTCACACGCCGCGCTCCACGCTGGCGTCGTGGTCTGGCCAGGCAGGCGCAGCTTTGGTGCCCCTGTATGCGGCGCATCGGGAGTATGTCCTCAGCTGCGCAGTGGTGCACGCCGACGAGACGCCGGTGGCCATGCTGGACCCCGGCGCGGGCAAGACCAAACGGGCCTACGTCTGGGCCTATGCTAGAGGCGGCTTTGATGTGTCACCCGGCGTGGTGTATGAATTTTGCCTGGGCAGAGGGGCCAAGTACCCGCTTGAATTCCTCAAGGGCTGGTCGGGCACGCTCGTCTCCGACGGGTACGGGGTGTACGAGCAGGTCCTGAAGCAGGAGAGCCGCATCGGCGCAGCTTGTTGGGCGCACGCACGTCGAAAGTTTGATGAACTGGTCAAGGACCGCCTGAGTCCGGTGGGCACGCAGGCCATCCAGCGTATGGCAGCACTCTGGCAAATTGAGCGCCAGGTCAAAGGCTTGTCGCCTGAAGATCGGCAGGCCATCAGGCAGTCGAGCGCCAAGCCGCTATGCCAGGATCTGCACGCCTGGCTGAAGCTCGAGCGCCAACGCGTGCCCGAGGGCGGCGCCACGGCCAAGGCGATTGACTACAGCCTGAACCGCTGGGAAGCGCTGACAACTTACCTGGCCGACGGCAACGTCCAGATTGACAATAACCATCTTGAAAATCTGATTCGGCCGTGGGCAATGGGGCGCCGGGCATGGTTGTTCGCAGGCAGCGAGCTTGCCGGTCAGCGGGCCGCCACCATCATGAGCTTGGTGCAGTCGGCCAAGCTGCATGGCCATGACCCGTGGGCTTATCTGCGGGATGTGCTGACCAGATTACCAACGCATATGAACAGCCGAATCGAAGAACTGCTGCCTCACCGCTGGCAATCGCAAGCCTGAATCGGCGGCACGGTCAAGGTGCCGTGCCCAGTCGCTTACTGCCCTCCTGCTCAGTAAAACCTAGGCTAAGAACCTATCCCAGTAAAGCCAAGTTGAGGGATAAATTCTGGTCAATTTGAGTCAAAGCCCATGATGAAGGAGAAAAAATCATGGGCTTGATCAAACCGGACGATGGATGACGGCTGCCCGATGAACTCTGGTAACAGATGGAGCTGCTGCTGCCGGCGCGCAAGGCGCATCCGCTGGGCTGCCACAACCCGCGGGTGAGTGACCGCTCAGCGATGAATGCCATTTTGTTTGTCCTGTGCACTGGGGCGCAATGGAATGCACTCAATGCCACGGGCATCTGCTCGAGCAGTGCAGCGCATCGGCGCTTTCAGGACTGGACACTGGTCGGTATGTTCGGAGAGTTCTGGCGCATGGAGTTGTTGTCACTGCAGGCGCTACACGAGATTGACTGGTCCTGGTTGGCTCTTGACGGCGCGATGACTAAAGCACCATTGGGCGGGAAAAAAACCGGCCCCAACCCTACGGGAATCGCGGCAAAGGCGGGGTCAAGCGCAGCGTGCTGACCGAGGCGCACGGCATCCCGCTGGCCGTGGTGGTGGACGGAGCCAACCGGCCGGGCATGAAGCTAGCCGAGCCGACGTTGACCGGACTGATGGTGCCCCGCCCGGTGCCGACGCCAAACAAGCCCCAGGGGCTGTGCCTGGATAAAGGGTATGACTATTGAAGAGGTGTGCGAGTTGGTGGCCGGTTTTTTGCTTTACTGCGCATGTGCGCAGCCGGGGCGAAGAGCAACGCGACATTAGCGAGTTAGGTTATCGCGCGCGGCGCTGGGTGGTCGAGCGCACGCACGCCTGGATGAACCGGTTCCGTGGCTTGCTGGTTCGTTGGGCCAAGAAGGCTGACAACTACCTCGCCTTTGTGCATCTGGCCTGCGGCATCATTACTTGGCGTGCCACTGGCCTACTGGGATAGGTTCTATGAGCAAGGAGCAAGGAGCATGGGCAAGCACAAGCAACAAGCCATTTAAGTAAATCAGGGTAAATACCTACTTGAACATATTGCTGATTAGATTTAATATCTCAAAATCTTAGATGACTAAGTATTTAAATGATGGGTTTAGTTTTTTGACAAAGGCCGTTATTGCATTAGTTGATCCGCCAAGAAGGAACCAAAGATCGGTCATATGATGAAATCTTTCGAAACAGTCCCATTTCTTTTTGAAGCCGATTTGCTTGTTGGTCATGAGCAAATGGATGAGGAGCACTACGCCTTCGCTCTTCTTATCGAGGCGCTGCAAAAGGCTCCTGATCATGCTTTGGACTCTTGCTTGGCAGAACTGATTGCGCATGCGACTCAGCATTTCGCACAAGAGGACGCATGGATGTGCAACTTGGACTTTCCTGCTCGGCAGTGCCACATGGATGAGCATGCTGCGGTACTGCAGTCTGCTGCGGGTGTGCGCAGGCGCCTACAAGCTGGGGAGCAGGGCGCCGTACGCCTGTTTTCAAAGGAACTGGCCGCATGGTTCCCCCCCCATGTGCAACACCTCGATTCGGCCTTGGCTACCTGGATGTGCAAATTGGCGTGGAACGCCAAGCCTTTAGTGTTTCACCGAACAAGCCGCGCCCGCGTGGCACCCGTAATCGCTTAATTATTTGTTTTAGGAGTATTTTCATCATGACTGAAGTAGAAAACGATCTGTTGTGCCGCGTCGAGGGTAACGCCCCGATGGGGCAGTTGATGCGGCGGCACTGGACGCCAATTTGTCTGCTGGAAGAAGTTGAAGAAGCTGACGGTACGCCTGTCAAAGCTCGTGCGTTCGGCGAAGACTTGGTTGTGTTTCGGGACACCGATGGTCGTGTTGGGGTGATGGATGAGCACTGCCCGCACCGAGGTGCTTCTCTGATCTATGGTCGTAATGAGGAAGGGGGGCTGCGCTGCCTGTACCACGGCTGGAAGATGGACGTGGAAGGCAATGTCCTGGAAATGACTTCCGAGCCTACCGCAAGCGGCATGGCGGATAAAGTAAAGCATAAGGCTTATCCCACAAAAGAATGGGGGAGCATGGTCTGGGCTTACATGGGGCCTCAAGACGCTGTGCCAGAATTTCAGCCCCCAGCCTGGGCACCTACGGCAGACACCCGTGTCAGCGTTGCCAAGGTTCTTTTGCCCTGCAACTGGGCGCAGATTTTGGAAGGAGCTATTGACTCGGCTCATAGCTCGAGCCTTCATTCGTCTGACATGGTGCCGGCCCGGGTGGACAGCGCCCAGGCGACGGCAAACACCTGGCTGCGCCCCAGCACAGACAAAGCGCCTCGCATGCAAGTGCAACGTGCAGGCTACGGCTTTCGCTATGCAGCCTTGAGGCGCCCGATCACCAATGCATCTGCCAACGACTATGTGCGTTCGACAGTGTTTGTGGCCCCTGCCACGGCATTGATTCCTCCCAACAACTTGTACAACGTTGCCAACATCAATGTTCCGATGGACGATGTTTCAACGGTTTTCTACTTCATCGCCTGGGGTCATTCTGCCCAGACGCCAGAGACAGAAACTTGGCGCAAGTTCTTGCGGCAAACAGTGGGCGTTGACCTGGATGAAAAGTACCGCCCGCTGCGCACCAAAGAGAACCGGTTCTGGCAAGACCGTCAAGCCATGAAGGCCGGCAACTTTACTGGCATCTCCGGTTTTCCGAATCAGGACGTCGCCATGTGGCTGACCATGGGCGCCATTGCCAATCGCAGCCACGACCGGCTGGGCGCCAGCGACTTGGCCATCGTCGAATTTCGCAAGCAAATGCTCGACGCCGTGATGGCTTTCCAGCGCGGGGAGCCGGCCATCGGTACCGGGGACTTGGCTATTCCGGCCACTGTGTGCGCATTCCAGGCGATTGTGCCCAAGACCACAGATTGGCGTGAATACGCAGTGAAGTACATCTGGGCCGGGGATGGTCCGCACCCCGAAATGGAACCGTCTTACTCGGTCAAAGCATAACCATGAGCAAACTTCAACTCTCCGTCGCCATGGGCGACTATGACCGAACCCGAGCGCTTTACGACGGAAGGGTATTGATCGACGGCGTGGACCCGATCTTTATGCTGTTGAATCCGGAGGAAATGTTCTTTCGCGCAATGCGCAGCATGGATTTTGACATCGCTGAGCTGTCTTTTTCCAGCTACTTGGTCAAGCACTCAAAAGATGAATGCCCCTATATCGCTGTGCCGATCTTCTTGTCCCGAGCCTTTCGCCACACTTCAATTTACGTGCGCAAAGACCGTATCACTAAGCCAGAAGATTTAAAGGGACACCGTATCGGTGTGCCTGAGTATCAATTGACCGCCAATGTTTGGGCCAGATCTATTCTGCAAGACGATTTTGGCGTGCGGCCTGAGGATGTGACATGGGTCCGCGGCGGCATTGACACCCCGGGTCGTCCGGAAAAAATAAAATTGAAATTGCCGCCTAACGTCCATGTCGAGGCTGCGCCTGATGACACTACTATTTCTCAGCTTCTCGACCGGGGTGAGATTGACGGTTTCATTGGCCCACGCCCGCCCAGCGCGTCAGTGCTGAAAAACCCCAACATCGGATGGCTTTTCGATGACCCTACCGCAGCGGCCAAAGACTATTACCGCAGAACTGGAATTTTTCCCATCATGCATGTGGTCGGTATACGAAAAGAGCTGGCTCTGCAACACCCTTGGCTTCCAGGCGCTGTGGTCAAAGCCTTTACCCAGTCCAAAGCGGCCGCGCTGGCGCTGCTTGGTGACACATCTGCGACCAAAGTAACTTTGCCGTTTGTGGAAGAGCAACTTAAAGCGGCTCGCGAGACTATGGGGGAAGACTACTGGTCTTACGGCGTAGCTCCTGCGCGTAAAACTTTGGAAGCGTTTGTTCGGCATCACCATGCACAAGGCTTGTCTGAAAGATTGGTTGCCGTGGAGGAGCTTTTTCATCCGTCCACTTATGAAAGCTACAGCATTTAACGTATTGCCTGATCAACCCATTTTCTCATTTGAAAAACACAAGACAAAACATGGACACCCAAAAATTATTGAAAGCTATTGCTGCAGTCTCTATTGCTTGCTCTGCATTGGTAGGGCCGTTGGCAAGTCATGCACAGCAATTTCCGTCAAAGCCCATCCGGCTTATAGTGCCTTACTCTCCTGGAGGATTGCCCGATACAGTTGCCCGTATCGTGTCGCAACGACTCTCGGAAGGCTTGGGACAATCGGTCGTGGTAGAAAACAAGCCTGGGGGAAGTGGCGCCGTTGCCGCCGGTACGATTGCTCAGGCTCCTGCCGATGGACACACCTTGCTGATGACTGACGGCCCGATGCTGGCGATTACACCACTTGTAGTGAAAAAAATGTCTTACGACCCAGTGAAAGATTTTGTCCCGGTCTCTTTGCTGGGAAAGGCCCCATTGCTATTGGCAGTAAACGCCAGTGTCAAAGCGAACACGTTGGACGAGTTGATTGCGCAAGCAAAGGCTTCACCAGGCACGATGAATTACGGATCGTCCGGCCTGGGAAGCATCCATCACCTGACTGCAGAAGCAATGAATCAGGCACTCGGTATCAAAGTGACCCATGTACCCTTCAAAGGCAGCGCCAACTCTATTCCGGCTTTGGTGGGTGAACAAGTACACATGGCCTTTGCATCCCCGCCCACGTTAATGGGGTTTGTCAAATCAGGCAAGGTGAAGTTGCTAGCCATTAATTCGAGCAAGCGTTCCCCGCTGGCGCCAACCGTTCCAACACTTGGCGAACGCATCCCAGGGTTTGATTTCGCTTTCAACGTAGCAGTTTTGGCCAAAGTAGGAACACCCCAGGCGACAATTGATCGGCTGAGCAATGAGTTTGCCAAAGCAGTTAAATTTCCGGATGTGATTGAGAAGCTCGAGGGCGCAGGGGTCGAGCCAATAGGCGGAACGTCTGAGCAGCTTGCCACAGCTCTGCGCAGCGAAACCAAACGCGTACAGGATGCCGGCAAGGCTGCTGATCTCAAGGCCGAGTGATTTTGGTTTCAGAGTTGATAAAGTCTTAGAGGCAGATGTGATGATTCCACAAACCCATGCTGACACCCAGATGCCGCTCCAGGTCGAGCGCGTGTACGACGCGGCCAAGGGCATTCGTTCATTTGAACTTGTTTTGCCCGATGGAGGCGAGCTGCCGGCTTTCACGCCTGGCTCTCACGTCAAGGTGCAAACACCTAGCGGTCTTCTGCGCAAATACTCGTTGTGTAATGCGCCTGATGAACGCGGCCGCTACGTCATCACGGTGAAGCGCGAGGAGTCCAGCCGTGGCGGCTCGGCCAGCATGCATGACAACCTGAAGGCCGGTGATATTCTTCCAACATCGGTGCCGGAAAACGCATTTCCCTTGGTTGACAACGCGAAGTCTTACCTGTTCATTGCAGGTGGAATTGGAATTACCCCCATGTTGTCCATGATTCGTTCATTCGGTGACAACGCACCAGCACCGTGGAAGCTGGTTTACCTCTCGCGATTTGCCGAGAACACCGCGTTTCTAGACGAGTTGGGCCGGCCAGAGCTGAAGAAGAACGTAAAGATCCACCATAGCGAGGGTAGCGCTGACCATGAGTATGACCTTTGGCCAGCCCTAGAAAAGCCTAACACTGCCCATATTTATTGCTGTGGTCCGCGTGGCTTGATGGAAGCGGTACGCGACATGACTGGACACTGGTCGCCGAAGAATGTGCATTTTGAAAGCTTTGACGAAGGTGGTAAAACACTGCCCGATGACAAGCCATTTACGGTGCGGCTGGCGAGGACTGGACAACATTTCGAAGTACCAATTGGAGTTTCAATTTTGAACGCCATGCGGGAACACGGTTGCAATAGCGCATCGTCTTGCGAAAGCGGAACCTGTGGCACTTGCCGCACCGGTTTGCTAGAAGGCCAGGCCGACCATCGCGACATGGTTCTGATGCCCGAAGAAATGGACAACCAGATCATGATCTGTGTATCGCGCGCCAAGTCGGCTGAACTCGTATTGGATCTTTGATGAGCAACGTCTCTTCGCGCCCCTTGCGCTTGGGCATCGCCGGGCTGGGCCGGGCCTTTACCTTGATGCTGCCTACCTTCCTGAACGACACGCGGGTGCAATTGGTCGCGGCGTGTGATCCACGCGACGACGCGCGTCAGCAGTTTGCAACAGATTTCCAGGCGCCGGTGTTTTCCGACATTGAAGCGCTTGCAGCAGATCCAACGGTTGAAGCCATTTATATCGCCAGCCCACATCAATTCCACGCTGAGCATACTCGCATTGCTGCCGCCAATGGAAAGCATGTCCTTGTCGAAAAGCCCATGGCCTTGAGCCTGAGTGAATGCGACGCCATGATCCGATGCTGCGCTGATGCAGGTGTGCATCTGATCGTGGGGCACTGCCACAGCTTTGATACCCCTTACCTTCGCGCACGCGAGCTGGTGCAGGGTGGCACTCTGGGTCGCGTGCGCATGGTGCATGCACTGAACTACACCGATTTTCTCTACCGGCCGCGCCGGCCTGAAGAACTTCAGACCGATGCTGGAGGCGGTGTGGTGTTTAGCCAAGCCGCACACCAGGTAGATATTGTTCGCCTTCTTGCAGGAGGCAACGTCACCAGCGTGAGGGCAGTTACCGGTAATTGGGATCCACAACGCGCGACAGAGGGAGCCTATTGCGCCTTGCTGTGGTTCGACAATGGGGCATTTGCCAATTTAACATACAGCGGCTACGGACATTTTGATTCAGATGAGTGGTGCAACTGGCGCGGTGAACTGGGAAATATAAAGGACCCGTCAACGTACGGCGCTGCCCGTCGACGTTTGGCTAGCGTGCAGTCCAGCCAAGAAGAGGCGACATTGAAGGCATCAGGCACTTATGGCGGTTCCACTTACAGCGGAACAGCATCGGTTAAGTCAAACAGATCCAATGCGTATCAACATTTCGGTCCCATCATCATCAGTTGCGAGCGTGGCGATATTCGGCCTCTGCCACAGGGCTTGGAAGTCTACGAGGACAATGTTCGTCAGCACCACGCTTTGGATGTGCCGAATGTTCCGCGTGCTGAAGTTATCGATGAGTTGTATGCGGCTGTGATTCAAGATATATCGCCTCTGCACGATGGTGCTTGGGCGCGTGCAACACTTGAGGTTTGTCTAGCGCTGCTAGAGTCTGCTCAAAATAGCGCTGATGTCAGGCTTGAGCCTGTGCTTATTGATCCGGCCCGATGAAGTATCAAGCGGCATAGCGGACAGGCCGATCTAGGAAATAGGCGATAACGCGCTCGGGGTGCGCTTGAGCAACGTCTGTGCTCATTGGCAGCATCGCGTAATTTGGCTTTGCTGCGCACCGGTAAGCACTTGCCCATTTCCTGCTTGAGGTCCGCGTTCAGGCGTTCCTCCAGATTGAGCTGAGTGCTGTAGCTGGGCAGGTAGAACAGCTCGATGTCCTGCTTGTGTTCGGCCACCTAATACCAATCACATGTCATGAGATAACCGGAGCCAAAGGCAGCACTGCCCAGCTGCGCGAGCACAAAGAGCGGACGGCGCCGGGGATCTGCGGTAAGCAGCTGGGCATCCCATCTTGAAGGAGTGCGAATAGGTTGAGATAGTGTGCGCGATGAACATCATGCACACCATGGAGTTGACCCGTTTTCACGGACACTGCGAGCTTGCTCATTGAAGCTCAGGGATTATCTGGGTTTCGGTGTTGATGGTGTTGTCGTCGTGATGTTTCCTTTCAAAGTTATTGGGCGAGAGGTAGTTCAAGGCCGAGTGGCGCCGGTGCGGGTTGTACCAGCTCTCGATCCAGCTGAATACGGCCAGGCGGGCCTCGGTTTTGGTTTTCCAGCTGCGCCGGGCAATGAGCTCGCACTCCAAAGTGGCAAAAAAGCTCTCGGCCATGGCGTTGTCATAGGCGTCCCCAACAGTTCCCATGGAAGGACGCACACCCATTTCCTTGCAGCGATTGCCAAAGGCGATGCTCGTGTACTGGCTGCCTTGGTCGGAGTGATGGATGACCGAATCAGGCCTGCGGGTGTGCAGCGCCATGTTGAGCGCCGAGAGGACAAGGTCTGCCGTCATTTGAACCCCAAAGGCCCACCCGACGACCTTGCGGCTGCAGGCATCGGTGACCACGGCCAAGTACAAAAAGCCTTCCCAGGTGGGTATGTATGTCATATCAGCGACCCACAACTCGTTGATGTCCTGGGCAACGAACACCCGCTTGACCAAGTCGGGCGCGGGGCGCTGGCGCTGGTTGCGCTGCGTAGTGACGCACCAGGCTCGCCTGCGGCTCACACCCTGGATGCCCATCGCCCGCATAAGTCGGGCAATACGTTTGCGGCTGGCAATGACCCCTGTATCGGCCAGCTCGGCGCGGATGCGGGGCATGCCGTATGTTTCGTCGCTGGCCAGGTGAGCCCTGTGGATGTGCTCGCGCAAGTCCACGTTGGCTCGCGCCTTTTCGCTCGGCGGACGATCGCGCCAGTCGTAATACCCACTGGTGGAGACCTTCAGCGTTTCACACAGGGCGCGCACCGGTAGGTCGGCCTGGTTTGCTTTCACGAGCCGGTAGACGCTGTAGACGTCCGCTCGCTTTTGCCGGCAAACCAGGCCGTAGCCTTTGCCAGGATGTCCCTTTCCATCTGGACTTGGCGAAGTTTGCGCCGCAGTTCGACCAGCTCCTGGCGTTCGGCCGCATTGAGCGGGCCCTGCGGGACATTGTTTTTGGGCAGCGGCGCTGCCGCTGGCGCCCCCACTGGGCTCAGGCGGACCCACTTGGCCACGGTCGTGGCGTGCAGGCCAAACTCTTTCGCCACATCATTGGCGCTGCGGCCTGCATGGACTAACTCAATGAGTTGCTGGCGGAACTCCGGCGCGTACGCCGTTCGGTATTTGCTCATCTCGGACTCCTTCGGTTTGAACCATAAGGTGTCCGTGAAAGGGGGTCAACTCCAACTCCATGCGCGCAGCTTCGGGATAGCTCACTGCGATGTCCTGCAGGAACATTGCCCAGTCCACTTTCGTTCGGCGCTCGGTGACTTTGGTCAAACGCCGCCCGGCGAGCGGCTCGCTGGCCATGAAGACGTTGCACACGCCGCAACGCTCGTATTCGTAGTCATGGCGTTCGGACCGACCGGGCACCGCTGCAATGGGCTGGCGGGTCTCGCCAATCAGCTGTCGGGGTGTCTCATCCATGCACACCACGGGGCGCCTGGCATCGTAAGGTCTGCTGTAGATGTCCAGCACCTCCTCCATGGCCGCGACGAAGGCGGCGCTCGCTTGCGGGGCAATCACCCAGCTGACCTTCCTCCAGGGCTTGAGTTCGTTTTTTTGAGCGCCCGGCGCACCGTCTCGTGCGAGATGCTGTCCACCAATTCGAGCTCGACCAGCCGATCGGCCAGCAAACGCAGCGACCAGCGGGCTTGGCCTTCAGGCGGCGCCGAGCAACTCAGGGCGAGCAGCTGTGCTTCCAAACGGCCATCGATTTTCAGGTCGTACTAGGCCACACATCACTGGCGACCACTTGTGGCTACCTCTCAATCGAGCGGACCCGCTTCCCAGGTGAGAACACGGTAAGCGTACGGCAAACCAATACTGATAGGTGACCCCGTCATAAGACCTGAGCTGCGCCAGCGCCCTGATGACCGGCTTGTCCACAGAGCGTACTTCTGCGATGACAGCTAGGGGCCAGGAGCGGAAGTACACAGACCAATATTGGCCTACCCGACAGCAGACATTCTTGCTGTGTCTCGTGCCGTCGCGTAACAACATTCAGTGCTGAAGGCCTCATTCCTTCGGTGCCGCACTCTCAAACCGTATGTAGCAGGATAGAAAAAGGCAACTTTCAAAGGGCAAATGCTACTTCGGGCGTCGATCAACGGCTGCCTTCGAGAGGCTGCCAAAGTGCTTATTAAACGAATCTTCGTTGAGGGGTTTGGCAATCGACTTCGCATATTCGCCCGACATCATGTCAGTCAGGGCCAAAAATCCCCGAACGGAGTCTCCGCCGACAACCTGAGCGGCCCCCCTAACGATGTCGAATTGTTTATTTAAAGCAGCCTCGGTAATCGCCCTGCCACTATCTTTTATGTATAAGTGGCGAACGCGGCGATCCGCAGTATCCGTAATCTGCTCAACAAAACCTCTCTTGATCAGGGCTCCCAACACTTTCCCCAATGCCTGGTTAGACACCCGGATGATCTTTCTCAATTCTCCAAGCGTAATTCCAGGAAATTTGCAGATGAAAACCATCGCTCGGTGATGGGAAATTCCGAGCCCATAGTTTGCCAATTCATCTTCAGCCGGGCGACGGAGTTCAACTTGGGAAAGAAAGTGCCCCTCCAGAACTCTCCAAAGTGGACCTTCCCAATCGATCGGTTCTACGCGAACTTTGCTTGACTTGTGCATTTCAATTCCGCAGATAAGCAGTACCTGTAACGGGAGGCGCACAGTGCGGTCGCTGCTCGGCATAAGTGTAGCAGCCTCGAAGTAAAAGTCCTGAATTGTATCTTCTCATGAAGACAGTAGTACAATTAGGTTGACAATCAACTTATTCCGCTCCATACTTGTTTTTAGCGGTGTCCAGTGAACGTTGCCCAGCAGCGTCAAACGGACAAGAGCGAGCAGAAAAAGCAGCAACGTTTCACCCAGGAGCTGGCATGCAAAACGTCTACGTAATCGGCGCATTCACAACACAGTTTGGCCGTCATCCACAAAAGACTTTGCGAGATCACACGCGCGAAGCCTACTTGGGAGTGATTGCCGATGCGGGCATGGACTCCGGCCGCGACATCGACTTCGCCTGGTTCGGCAACAGCATGATGGACTACTGGGGACAGGCGATTGTCCGTGGCCAAGTCTGTTTCATCCCTTTGGTGAACGAGGGGTTGTTCCCCGAACGCGTCCCCATGATTAACGTGGAAGGAGGGTGCGCGACAGGATCGATGGCGTTTCACGGAGCGTGGAAGGACATTCTGTCGGGACAATGCGATTTGTCACTCGCCATCGGAGTGGAAAAACTTTACGACCGAGACGCAGGATCTGCGATTTTTCGTTGCTTCAACGGCGGTACGGCCCCCTTCGATCGAGCTGAACTGCTGGCCGAATACAACGCTATGTCGGTCGCGACAGGTGTGCAATTCGAACCGTCGCCAGACAGGACCCTGCCAATGGATACATACGCCGCTCAAGCGGCGTATCACATGAAAAAATACGGAACAACCCGAGAGCAGTTGGCGTTCTGTGCATCTAAAAATCACTTTCACGGATCACTAAACCCGAACGCGCAGTACCGCTTCCAGATGTCACCTGAGGAAGTGCTTGCGGATCGCGCTGTTGTCTGGCCACTCACGCGCGCGATGTGTTCGCCGATCGGCGACGGATCCGCTGCAATGCTGCTGTGTTCCGAGAAGTATCTACGAGGCAGGCCGGAAGCTGTCCGATCAAGGGCAATCCGCGTACGTGCGAGCGTGTTCACAGGGGGGAAATTTCGGAATCGGGACGAGCCAGGTCTGAGCAGAGTTGGAGTAGACAGGGCGTATAAGGTAGCTGGAATAACACCAAGGCACATAGATCTTGCAGAGGTGCATGACGCGACATCTTTCTCAGAGATTTATCAGATGGAGATGCTTAGGTTCTGCGCCGAAGGCGAAGGGGGAGCATTCGTCGCAGCTGGAGAAACGCGCCTGGGAGGAACGATACCGGTCAATACTTCGGGAGGATTGGTGTCCAAGGGTCATCCAATTGGAGCCACCGGTCTGTCTATGCTCACAGAGCTGGTGACACAGTTGCGTAATGAGGCCGGCGAGCGACAGGTACCGGGAGCAACGCTGGCGCTACAAGAAAACGGCGGGGGCCTAATGGGCCTGGAGGAAGCAGCCTGCTCGATCGCAATTCTCGAGGGGCCTACTTAACAGCGTTCCCTGAGCATTAACCGTACAACATTAAAACGAAACTTTCAATGCTGCGCAATGCCCTTGCAGCACTAAGGTCAGTAACACAAATTCGCGGACAACGCGATCAATCATTAGGAGACAAATCATGTACAGCATTAAGGTAGTAAGGCAATTGCTCGCGGCAATCATCGCGTTGGCCTTCTTATTGGCGAACGCGCAAGAGACCGAGTTTCGCATTGGTGCCGTTGACACCCTATCGGGTCCGTATGGGGTGTTGGGTGAATCGATGAAGAAGGCAGCAGAACTCGCCGTTGAGATGCGCGGCAACCGCGTTCTCGGTGTACCGATACGATTTACATGGGAGGACGACGAGACGAAACCCCAAGTAGCGGTGCAAAAGGCAACCCGCCTCATCTCGGAAAAGTCACACATATTGTTTGCCCCGGTTGCGTCCGGCTCGACTCTTGCCGTGATGAAGGTCGCTGAACGGGCGAAAACGCCTCTCCTCGTTACGCTATCTGCATCCGATGACATTACGGGCAAGGAGAAGAACCCGTACACCTTCCGCACGGCCAATAACCTCGAGATGGAAGTGCGCATGATGGAGCGTTTCGTGGTGAGCAATGGCATCAAGCGGATATTTACTATCACTGCAGACGCAGGTGCAAATCGGGATGCGCAGAAGAATCTGAAGGCAAGGCTGGAGGCCCATGGTGTCACGACGGTTGGCGAGGAATGGCCAGCGCTAGGAACGCGAGACTTCTCGGTCGTGGTCAACAAAGTTCTGCAAAGCAATGCCGATGCCGTGGCCCTAATTTTGTCTGGCAATGATCTCATCACCCTGCTCAAGCAAGGCGACCAGGTCAAACTCCAGGAAAAGAAGAAGCTCTTTGGCACGACTACGATGGACGAAACCTTGGCGCGGGCAATCGGACCTGGAAGCATTGGCATCTACTCCACGATGCGCTACCACTTCAGCATAGACAACCCCGCGAACAAGGCTTTCGTTGCGGCCTACAGAGCTAAATACAAAGAGTTTCCCGACCAGTACGCAGGACAGGCCTTCGACGGGATGTCCTGGTTTCTCGATGTTATCGATGCGACGAAGTCCTGGGACAAAGAAGCTTGGGTAGCAGCATTCCGCAAGAGCGTCCGTCCCAATTCAGTGGAAGGCACAAAGCGCATGCGCGCCTGTGACAACCAGGCTGAGCAGCCAGGATTTTTCGGTAAGGCCGTGGCCGGCAGCGGCGACCTGCCCGCTGTCACTATGCAGATCACTAACAGTTTCGAGGCCTCTGAGCTGTTCGACCGTTGCCCCTGATTTGTCACAAGCAATTGAACAGCTATCGTGCTGAATACTATATTAATCGGCCTGAGCACGGGCTCGGTGATGGTGTTGATTGCCTCCGGCCTATCGCTGGTCTTCGGTATGCTCGGAGTGGTCAATTTTGCCCACGGCGCCCTGTACATGGTAGGGGCGTTCGCAGGGGTGGAGGTCGTGTCACGTTCGGGTTCCTTTGTGGCTGGGCTCATAGCTGCTCCGCTCGTCGTCGCGGGGCTCGCAGCATTGATTGAAGCGTTCCTCCTTCGTCCGATTTACAAGCACGCGCATGAGAAACAACTGCTGTTGACGTTTGGCCTGCTTATCCTCATCGAAGAGATGGCGCGCGCTATCTGGGGCCTCGACTACAGGCGCATCGACGTGCCACAGATGTTCGCCACCCAGGCCACGCTTTTTGGCGAAAGTCTGCCCATGTATCGCCTGTTTGTCCTGGCGTTAGGAGTCGTGGTCTCCGTGCTGCTGGTTCTGATGATCGAGCGTACTCAGCTCGGCATGGTACTGCGCGCCGCAATGTCCAATACCCAGATGGTACGTGCGCTGGGAATCCCCGTGTCGCGCTATCGAACCCTTGTCTTCGCTTTGGGCGGTGCACTGGCCGGTATTGGCGGAGTCATCGCGGCCCCGCTTCTACCGGTGCAAGTCAACATGGGTGGGACCATAATTTTGGACAGCTTTATTGTCGTAATCGTCGGTGGCCTCGGCAATATCGCAGGCGCGGTGGCGGCAGCGTTCGCGCTTGGGCTGGTTCAAGCGTTCGGCCAGCAGTACGCGGCTGAGTGGATTTCCACGCTAACGTACGTTCTGCTCGTGATCGTACTGCTGATTCGCCCGCAGGGGATATTTAGCAAGTCTGAAGGACGCAAAGCATGACGCCCCTCCGACGCGACTTCGCGGCAGTTGTAGCGATCGCGGCCGCAGCCGCCCTCGTCGGCACCTTCACTTCTGAGGGGAGCCAGTACTTCATCGCCAATTTGCTGATCATTGGAATGTTCGCGGCAGCTTTTGATCTAGCGTACGGAAGAGCGGGAATATTCTCGATGGGCCACGCGGCGTTCTTCGGCAGCGGCGCATACGGCTACGCGCTATTGACGTTGAAAGCTGGTTTCGGTTTCCTTCCTGCCCTCGCAGGTGCAGCGGTCTTCGGGGGGATGCTTGCAACTATCTTCGGCGTGTTGGCAATTCGCGCATCAGGAATCTATTTTGCACTATCCACAATAGCGATGGGTCAACTTGTGGCCGTAGTGATAGAGGCGAAATTGCGTTTTCTCAGCGGCGGCGGCGACGGCTTGCCTGGGGTGCCTCGGCCAATGCTTCTGGGCATTGATATGAGCGCCACTGATAGGTATCTATGGCTGGTCTGCCTAGCATTCACAATTCAGCTTGGTCTACTCGCTTTGATTCGAAGTTCCCCCTACGGACTAGTTCTGTCGGCGATACGTGACAATCCGGTGCGGGCCGAGCAACTCGGTTACAACGTTAGCTTTTATCGCGTTAGCGCCTATGCGATATCAGGGACCGCTTCGGGCATGGCTGGTGCATATTTCGCTGCGCTGACCATGTTTGTCGGGCCGGACATGTTGAAGTGGATGATGTCTGGAGAGGTGTTGATAATGACGGTGCTCGGTGGCCCAGGTACTCTATTTGGACCACTTCTGGGAGTTGCTGCATTCGAGACTGCGAGGAGCGTGGTCAGTCGCTACACCGATCATTGGTTCGGTTTCGTCGGAGTACTGTTCATCTTAGTCACGCTCTTCCTGCCAGCAGGTCTTGTGGGATTGTGGCCAGCCTTGCGCTCAGCCTTCTTTGCGCGTCGAAATGGCCGCAGCCAGTCGGCTGAAATCAAATGAAGAAGAGTCTGCTAGCCTGTAGTCAGGTGTCGGTGAACTTCGGCGCCTATCAGGCTCTTCGCGATGTAAATCTGGAATTCGAGGCCGGCAAGGTCACTGCACTGATCGGCCCAAATGGTGCGGGGAAGACTACGCTGTTGAATGTGTTGTCCGGACAACAGGCACCCACTCAAGGTAACGTTATCTTGGGAGGACAAAACATTACGCGCATGGCGCCGTGGAAGCGCGCCTTAAGCGGCATGTCACGTTCCTTCCAAATCGTTAACGTCTTCCCAAGTATGACCGTGATCGAGAACGTTCGTCTCGCGGTGCAACGGAAGGCGCTTCGGCATATTGTTGCCTGGCGTTCCATAGAATCATTTTCCACTGTGGCCAGGGACGTTCGCGCGTACCTCGACGAATATGGTTTGGCCGATAGAAGCAGTGATCTCGCAGGACAACTATCACACGGCGAGCAGCGAGCTTTGGAAATTGCCCTGACCATGATCGGAAACCCGCAAATCCTGCTTTTGGACGAACCTCTCGCTGGCGTTGGGCACGCCAACCTGAACGACTTCATCAGCTTGTTGATGAAGGTGAGCAATGGCCGGACGACGGTGCTAGTTGAACACAACATGGACGCCGTGATGGGGCTAGCCGATGAGATTGTCTGCCTGGTGGCTGGTGAAGTTCTGGTGTCCGGCCGTCCGGATCAGATTCGAGCTGACGAACGGGTCCGCGAAGCCTATCTTGGAGCCTGAACTTGATCGAACTACAAGATGCTACGGTCTTCTATGGCAGTGCTCAGGTGCTGTCTTCGGTATCACTACGAGCTGAATGCGGAGAGGTCGTCGCGTTAATTGGCCGCAATGGCGCAGGCAAGACCACTACGTTGCGAACGCTAGCTGGCTGGCTGCCTTTCCGTAACGGCATGTTGAGGGTGGGCGAGAAGCTGATCGATCAGGCCGGGCCAGAGGTGTTGAGCCAACTTGGCGTTGCGCTTGTTCCCGCAGATCGACAGATTTTTCCAACGCTGAGCGTTGAGGAAAATCTTCGGATGGCACTAGTGGCGCATCGCCCTGCGCGCTGGCGGATTGAAGACGTCTACGGGCTATTCCCGCGCTTGTTCGAGCGCCGGAAGGCCAACGGTGCAGCACTGTCCGGTGGTGAACAGCAGATGCTGGCGATCGCGCGGGCGCTGCTTTGTCAACCTCGAGTCTTGCTCTTGGATGAACCGACCGAAGGACTTGCACCTCTGCTCGTTGATGCAGTCGTAGATGCCATCCGCATGATTGCCGCAGAAGGCTTGGCGATTGTCCTGGTTGAGCAGAATGCACGCATTCCATCGCTGCTCGCCAAGCACTTTATTATTTTGGATTCCGGCCGGGTTGCGTGGTCCGGAGATCGAGCAACCTTTGAAAACGATCAGGCAACAGTAAATGCGCTCCTTAGCGTATAGCGAATCTGCATATGCCGACGGACAAAGCAGCATTTCGCATCATTTGAAGTAAGGTATTAAACCGTGATCGAATCCCAATTCTTCTCATTGCCAGAAATGATTGCCATCAATGCAATGAACAGACCCAACGCAATTGCTTGGCAAACAGTCGACGAAAGTGTGACCTGGAGCGAGTTTGATCTCATGGTCAACCGCTCAGCCAACGCCTTGATCGCAGCTGGCGTGGTGCGTGGTGAACCGGTGGCCCTGCTGATCGATTCGTCAGTGTATTCTTGGACTCATTTTTTCGGCACTTTGCGCGCGGGCGCTGTAGCCACACCCCTAAATACCATGCTGCCGCCGTCTGCGATTGCGAGCTTGCTGACCGACTCTGGCGCCAGCCATCTCGTCGTTAGCAGCGGATGGAATGCTCTTGCAATCGACACGATAAATCTGATCAAAAATTTGCAAAGGCAGCCGCTGATCCTGCGCCAAGGCGGTTTTCTGCCGGGTAGTCAAAATCTAGAAGATTTGTCGCAGGCAGCTCCGCTGACCGCACCGAATGTGGCGCTGGCATCTACAGATCCAGCGAACATCATCTACTCATCCGGGACTACCGGCATTCCGAAAGGAATCGTGCACACCCATGGCGCTCGTGCGGCGACTGCCCTATGTTTTGCCACGACGTTTCGATGCTCTGCTACGACGCGGACACTATTGACCACGCCACCTCACACGAACGGCTCCTTCATGGTTGTACTGCCGACCATCGTGGTCGGGGGTACGGTATATATTTCAGGCGGATTTCAGGCCGACCGTTATCTAGATGAGACCAGGGACTTTCGGCCGACCCTTGCATTCATGGTGCCGACGATGGCCCAGGTTCTAGTCGACCACCCTCGTGCCCGGGACATCGATTGGAGCTGCTGCGACTTCATCGTTACTGCGGGCGCTCCAATGTCAGCCGAACTCAAGCGCCGTACACGCGAGATGACCAAAGATCGACTTGGCGAGTTGTGGGGCTTCACAGAGGGCGTGGCGACCATTATTCAGCCGCACGAAATGGAAAGTCACCCGGACTCTGTGGGCCGCGCTGTCAACCAATGTGACGTACGAGTCATCGCTGATGACGATAGCGAAGTCGAGAACGGCGTTGTCGGCGAACTTGTCGGGCGCTCCGCGTGGATGATGTCCGGTTATCACAATCGTCCTCAGGCAACCAACGATGTCATCTGGCGCGCGCCGGACGGCCGGATTTATCTGCGCACTGGGGACTTGGGCGTCAAAGACGCAGACGGTTGGATCAGCATCAAGGGCCGCAAGAAAGACATGCTGATTTCCGGAGGCTTGAACATCTACCCCTCCGACATTGAAGCGGTTGCTATGACCCAGCAAAACATCCACGATTGCGCTGTAGTTGGCGTCCCACATAAGAAGTGGGGTGAGACGCCAGTAGCCTTCGTCATTCCCAAGCCAGGCGCAAATATCGATAGCTCAGCTCTCAAAGGTTGGCTCAACGAGCAACTGGGCCGTCACCAGCGCGTACACGATGTCGTGGTCACGCCTGAATTCCCACGCAATACCCTTGGCAAGGTTGTCAAGCATGAGCTGGCTAAGTCATACGGGCCGGTGCAGTAATGCCACACCGTGCTCCGCTGATAGACACAAGAGGTCACTCATGAATGAAATGCCAATGATGCGTAAACTGGAAGGTAAAGTCGCAGTCATAACTGGTTCCGGCCGTGGCATCGGTCGCGCGGTTGCGCTCAAGCTTGCGAGCGAGGGTGCGAAGGTTGTCGTCAACGACCTCGATGCGGCGCCCGCACAAGAAGTTGTTCAGGCCATCCGCGACGCCGGAGGCAATGCCGTTGCATGCAATGGCAGCGTTACAGCACCGGACTTCGGAGACCGGATTATTCATACGGCTATGGAAGAGTTCAATGGACTCGATATCATCGTCAACAACGCCGGTTACACTTGGGACAACGTCATCCAGAAGATGAGCGATGAGCAGTGGTACGCGATGATCGATGTACATCTGACGGCACCCTTTCGTATCCTGCGTGCAGCGCAGCCGGTGATCCGCCGTCTGTCCAATGCGGAGGCAAAAGCCGGCCAACGAATCGTCCGCAAGGTGGTTAACATTTCATCGGTGGCGGGGGTCTTTGGCAATGCTGGTCAGGTCAGCTATTCCGCCGGCAAGGCCGGAATCCACGGAATGACCAGGACCTTGGCCAAGGAGTGGGGCAGGATAAACACCACTGTCAACTGCGTAGCGTTCGGACTGATAAAGACGCGCCTTATGGTTAGCACTGCGGAGGAAGCTACAGCCTCCATTGAAGGGCGCGATATCAAGATCGGTGTTAACGCAGGGCTCATGGAATCGATGGAAATGCGCATTCCACTGGGTCGCGTCGGCACCTCGGAGGAAGCTGCAGGTGCAGTTTATTTGTTCTGCATCCCTGAGTCGGACTACGTCAGTGGTCAGACTTTGTTGTGCAGCGGTGGTTTAACGGGGATCTAAACGTGTACGCACGTTCGAATCGTTTCGTACAGCCATTGCTCAAAGGACTACCGAATGCGCGTCATCGAATTCTTTGATCGCGGTGTTGCCCTCGATCCGGATCGGCCATGCCTGATAGATCACGCTGGGACACTGTCCTTCTACGAAGTACAGCAGGCGTCGCAACGTATCGCCCGCAGGATGATGGAGCTTGGCATCGGGCGTGACAAAAAAGTAGCGGTCCTGAGCCCCAACGCTTCGCTTGCATTTGAGTGCATCTTGGGTATTCTCAGACTGGGTGCGGTGTGGGTGCCCGTCAATGCCAGAAACTCTATTGAGGACAACATATAGGCTAAATGAGCCCATCCCCTCGAAAAGGTAAAACGAGCAGTTTTCCCCTCTGAA
>JAZKCE010000020.1:0-59168 GCA_040388255.1 Pseudomonadota bacterium
ACAGCGAATATCGTAGTAAAAAGCTTGTTCATTTTGCGCGCACAATCGAGTGGGAATTCAGGTGGGAACTGTTGTTATAAACAACCTGCGATTATATCTGGGCCAGTCCCGCCAAAAAACCGGCCAGCCGCAAAGACCCGGATACTCTTTCAAATTCAACCGAAACACCCTGAAAATCGACCATAGAACTGAATCCAGAACATGAAATTCCAAGGCTCCAAAAACTACGTCGCCACCCAGGACCTGATGCTTGCCGTCAACGCCTCCGCCACCCTGAAAAAGCCCCTGCTGGTCAAGGGCGAGCCCGGCACCGGCAAGACCATGCTGGCCGAGGAAGTGGCCGAAGCCTTGCAACTGCCGCTGTTGCAGTGGCACATCAAGTCCACCACCAAGGCGCAGCAGGGCCTGTATGAATACGACGCGGTCTCGCGCCTGCGCGACTCGCAGCTCGGCGACGAAAAGGTCAAGGACATCCACAACTACATCATCAAGGGCGTGCTCTGGCAGGCCTTCACGGCGGACGAGCCGGTGGCGCTGCTGATCGACGAGATCGACAAGGCCGACATCGAGTTCCCGAACGACCTGCTGCGCGAGATCGACCGCATGGAGTTTTATGTGTACGAGACACGCGAACTCATCAAGGCCAAACACCGACCGCTGGTGTTCATCACCTCCAACAATGAAAAGGAACTGCCCGACGCGTTTTTGCGCCGCTGCTTTTTCCACTACATCAAGTTCCCCGATGCCGACACCATGCGGCAAATCGTGGACGTGCATTTCCCGGGCCTGAAACAAGAGCTGCTGACCGCCGCCATGAAGACCTTTTACGACGTGCGCAACCTGCCCGGCCTGAAAAAGAAACCATCGACCAGCGAACTGCTGGACTGGCTCAAGCTGCTGGTGGCAGAAGACATCCCGCTGGAAGCGCTGCAAAGCAAGGACGACAAGGTCGCGGTGCCGCCGCTGGTCGGTGCCCTGCTGAAAAACGAGCAGGATGTGACCCTGTTTGAAAAGCTGGTGTTCATGCAGCGCAATAATCGGTAAAGGACGCATCCCCCATGAACCAGAAATCGCTGCTTGTTGAAGGCCTGTCGGACGCCATCGGTTTTGTCGGAGGCGCGCTGCTGGGCTTCTGGATAGGGCGCCTCCTGGGCCTGAACATCTTTGAGGCGGGCTACGGCAACAACAGCATTTTCGGTATTGTGCTGGTCGGGCTGGGTGGCGGTTTGGGCCTGCAGCTTGCCCGACGCTGGCGCAAGCGCCGCAAGCCGGACACAGCCGACACGGAGCAGTAGCCATGGCATTTGTCGAACCCGTCACCCTGACCGGCCGCAACTGGGTGGTGCTGGAGCCGCTGCGGCGCGAGCATGCAGATGAGCTGCTGGAAGCGGCCAGGGACGGCGAGCTGTGGAAGCTCTGGTACACCAGCGTCGGCGACCCGGATGCCCTGTTTAGTTATATCGACTCGGCCCTGAAAATGCGCGAGGAGCAGGGCGCCATGCCTTTTGTGGTGCGCCGCAAGTCCGACGGAAAAGCCGTCGGCTCCACGCGTTTTTTCAATGTCGACGCCAAAAACCGGCGGCTGGAGATAGGCCACACCTGGTACAGCCGCAGCGTGCAGCGCACCGGCCTGAATACCGAGGCCAAGCTCATCCTGCTCAAGCACGCTTTTGAAACGCTCAATTGCATCGCCGTGGAATTCCGCACCCACTGGTTCAATTTCGACAGCCGCGCCGCGATTGCCCGTCTCGGCGCCAAACAGGATGGTGTCTTGCGCAACCACCAGTTGGCCCCCAACGGCACCCTGCGCGACACGGTGGTCTTCAGCATCATCGCCAGCGAATGGCCGACGGTGAAGGCGCACCTGAGATACCAACTTAACAAGCCCCGTAGCCAGGGTTGACGAGACCATGCTGATCGATTTTTTCTACACCCTGCGCTCCGCCAAATTGCCGGTATCCGTCAAGGAATACCTGATGCTGCTCGAAGCGCTGCAGGCCGGTGTGGTCGGCCCCAACAGCGGCAAGCTGCCCGAGGACATCGGCGAAGGCGCGTACAAGATAGACGATTTCTACTACCTGAGCCGGACCATATTGGTGAAGGACGAAAAACACTACGACAAGTTTGACCGCGCTTTTGCGGCCTACTTCAAGGGCGTGGAGATGATTGCCGACTTCACCAAGGACATCCCGCTCGAATGGCTGCGCAAAAACCTTGAACTGGAACTGAGTCCGGAAGAGAAGGCGAAGATCGAAAAAATGGGCTGGGACGAGCTCATGGAAACGCTGAAAAAGCGCTTTGAAGAGCAGAAGGAACGCCACGAAGGCGGCAGCAAGTGGATAGGCACGGGTGGCACCTCGCCCTTTGGCGCCAACGGCTTCAACCCCCAGGGCATACGCATAGGCCAGGAAAAAAGCCGCAACAAAAGCGCGGTAAAAGTCTGGGACCAGCGCGCCTACAAGGACTACGACGACACGCAGGAACTCGGCACGCGCAACATCAAGGTCGCGCTGCGCCGCCTGCGCAAGTTTGCGCGTGAGGGCCATGTTGAAGAGCTGGACCTGGACGACACCATCAAGTCCACCGCCGCCAACGCCGGCTGGCTGGACATCAAGATGGTGCCCGAGCGCCACAATAACGTGAAGGTGCTGCTGCTGATGGACGTGGGCGGCACCATGGACGAACACATCAGCCGCGTGGAAGAACTGTTCTCCGCCACCAAGACCGAGTTCAAGCACATCGAGTTTTATTACTTCCACAACTGCGTCTATGACTTCATGTGGAAGAACAACCGCCGCCGCTTCAGCGAAAAATTCGCCACCTGGGACATCATCCGCAAGTACAACAAGGACTACAAACTGATCTTTGTCGGCGACGCGACCATGAGCCCCTACGAAATCCTGCAGCCCGGCGGCAGCGTGGAATACAACAACGAGGAGGCCGGCGCCGAATGGATGCAGCGGCTGACCAACGCCTTCCCGAAATTCGCCTGGATCAATCCCGAACCGCAAGGTGTATGGCAATACCGCCAGAGCATCAGCGTGGTCCAGCAACTTGTGAACCAGCGCATGTACCCACTCACCATCAAGGGCCTGGAAGAGGCCATGCGCATGCTGTCCAAATAGCCTTGCGCGTCCTGCTGCTCAAGTAAACTGCGGTGTGACCTATTCGAGTACACGCCGCGCCTGCGCCGCCCTGATTTTGCTGGCCTGGCTCCTTGCAGCCACGGCCAAAGCCCAAACCGGCGCGCCGGAGCCCACCGCCTTTGACATTGCGGTGCACACCCCGCCGGGATTTTCCGAACTGCGCGAGCTGCTCGAAAAACACAACGAGCTGCAGCGTTACCGCGCCGTGACCGATCTTGACGACAGCGAACTGGCCCGCCTGGTGCTGCTCGCCGAACGGGATGTGCGCAACCTCGCGGGCACACTCGGTTATTTCAGCCCCGAAATCCGCATCACGCGGCAGGCGGGCGCCAACCAGCACCCCGTCATCGTGATCGACATTGAGCCTGGGCAGGCCACCCTGGTCGGGCCTGTCGAGATCAGCTTTGCCGGTGACATCGCCGCATCACAAGACGCCGACGCGCAGGCCCAGCGCCAGCAGATCCAGGGCAACTGGCAGTTGCCTTCAGGCCAGCGCTTCACGCAGGACCGCTGGGATGGCGCCAAGACACAGGCCCTGCGCGAACTGGTGGCGCGCCGCTACCCCGCCGGCAAGCTGGCCGGCAGCCTGGCGGACGTGGATGCACCCGGCAAAACCGCAAACCTTACGCTCAAGCTGGACTCGGGCCCGCTGTACCGGCTGGGTCCAATGCAGGTCACCGGCACGGAGCGATACAGCCCGCTGCTGGTGCCGCGGCTCGCCCAGTTGCAGGAGGGCGCCATCTACGACCAGAAGCAGTTGACGGAAGCCCAGCAGCGCATCAGCGCCAGCGGCTACTTTGATTCGGCCTATATTTTTGTCGACCCCGAGAGCGATCCCCTGGCCGTGCCGGTCCAGGTCCAGGTGCGCGAGGCCAAACTGCAAAAAGTGGTGCTCGGCATAGGCGCCAGCACCGACAGCGGCCCGCGTGTTTCGCTGGAGCACACGCACAACCGCGTCCCCGGCACCGACTGGCGCGCCGTGACCAAACTGCAGCTGGAAAAAAAATCGCCGTTCGCACAAACCGAATGGACCTCCCTGCCCGACGAGGCGAACTGGCGCTGGATTGCCCTGGCCCGCGCGGAACGCGTGGACGACAACACCCTGGTGACCCAGGGCCGGCGGCTGCGTTTTGGCCGGAGCCAGTCGAGCGACCGCATAGACCGCAACATCTATGTGCAATACGACCGGGCAAGGGTGTCCGGCACCGGCCTGTCCGGCAACACCAGCGCGGATACCGGCGACGGCTCGGCCGTCAGCGGAAACTACGTCTGGACGGGCCGCTATTTCGACAGCCTGCCCTTCCCGCGCAAAGGCTACGGCCTGGGTTTTGAGCTGGGCGGCGGTTTCACTCTGAGCACCAGCCCGGACGCAAAACGCCAGCCCTATGTACGCGCGGTGGGCCGCTGGCTGGGCATTCACACACTGGAGCGTGGCCGCATTGCCATGCGCGCGGAGGCCGGCGGCGTGCTGGCCGGCGAGACGGCCCGCGTGCCGGCCACCGCATTGTTTCGTACAGGCGGCGACAGCACGGTGCGCGGCTACGGCTACCGCGACATCGGCATCGCACTGCCCAGCGGCATCATTGGCCCGGGCCGCTACATGACGGTTGGCAGCATCGAATGGCAGCAGCCGATACGCCGCAACGGGCTGCCCACCGAATGGGAAAGCACCTTATTCCTCGATGCCGGCGGGGTGGCCGACAAAGCGAAAGACATGCGCATGTCCGTCGGCGTGGGCACCGGCGTGCGCTGGAAAAGCCCGATAGGCCCCTTGCAGATCGACCTGGCCTACGGCGTGAAGGTCAAGCAGTTCCGCCTGCATACCAGCGTGGGTTTTGTTTTCTGATGGATGCCCCGAACACCTCCGGCCACAACCCGCCCGAGCGGCCAGTGCAGCCGCCGGCGAAACCCGCCCGGCGCTGGCTGAAAACGGCGGCGCTTGCCGCGGCCGGACTGCTTGCAGCGATGGTGCTGGCGCTCAGCGCCCTGTGGTGGTGGGCCGGCACAGATGGCTCGCTGGCCACCGCGCTGCGCTGGGCCGAGGCCTGGCTCATGGAACCATCAGAACCCTCAAAGGAGCCGGCAAAACCCGCAACCCGGCCGCTGGTCGCCGAGGGCGCCACCGGCTCGCTGCGCTCTGGCGGCCGCATTGAACGGCTGTCCTGGCAGCGCGACGGGCTGAGCATGGAGGCCCGTGACCTCAGCCTGGCCTGGCAGCCCTGGTCGCTGCTGGCCGGCACGCTCCAGCTGGACCGCATTGCCGCGGCCAGCCTGCAGGTGGACGACCAGCGCGGCCCGACCGCAAACCCCGCTCCGCCCGATGCGCTGGGCCTGCCACTGCGTGTGGTGCTGGCTGCGTTTTCGGTGGGCGAGCTGCACTGGCTGGGGCCCATGGCATTTTCCGCATCGGGCATTGCCGGGCGCTACGAATTCAGCGGCGCGCAGCACACCCTGGAGCTGAACAATGCACAGGTCGCCAGCGGCAACTACCGCGGGCGCGCCACCCTGTCGGCCCACAGTCCGCTGATGCTGGACGCCAGCCTGTCGGGGAGCGTGGCCTCCACCATCGCCGGCAGCAAGGCCCCCCTGGCGCTGGCTTTTACAGCCACGGCTCGCGGCCCGCTGACCGAACTGCTGGTCAACGCCGCCCTGCAGATGAATGGCCAGCCGGCCTCCGGCAACAACACCAGCAGCGCACCGGCAACAACACCGGTGCATGCCAGCGCCACCGCGCGCATCACACCCTGGGCGGCGCAGCCGATGCCACAAGCCGACGCCGCCTTTCGGGACCTCGACCTCGCCGCGCTGTGGCCGGACGCACCACAAACCCTGCTGACCGGCAGTGCCAGCGTCCGCCCGCTTACCGCGACAGCCAGCGCCCAGGCCTGGTCCATGCAGTTGCAACTGGCGAACCGGCTGGCCGGCGCCTGGGACCAGCACCGGCTGCCGCTGGAGCGGCTGGAGGGCCTTGGCGAATGGCGCGATGGCCTGGCCATCGTGCATTCACTGAAGGCGCAGGCAGGCGGTGGTGAGCTGCAGGCCAGCGGGGAATGGTCCGCGGCCAGCCAGGCCCCGCCCTGGAAACTGCAGGCCACCTTGCGGCACATCAGCCCGCAAGCGCTGCACAGCCGGTTTGCAGCCCTGCCCCTGGATGGTCAGGCCACTGTGGGCAATCAGGGTACAGCGCTCGGCTTTGAGGCCAGCCTGCGGGCTGCGGGCGCATCCAGCACCCCGGCCACACAAGGCCGGGGCAATGCCCAGCCGCAGCTGCGCTTGCGTGATGCCAGTGCCACCGGCAGCTGGAACGCCCAGCAGGCAGGCGGCACGCTGGTGTTGTCAGCATTGCGTGTACGCACCGATGAGGCCGAACTGTCAGGCCAGCTCGAGGTGCAAACCGCGGCACAAGGCGGCAAGGGCGAGCTGGCACTGACAGCGCCAGGGCTGGACGCCAGGCTACAGGGCGAGCTGCGGCAAAGCAGCGGCAAAGGCGACTTCAGCCTGCGCGGCAAGGACGCGGCGCAGGCCCTGCGCTGGCTGCAAAACCTCCCTGGCCTGCCCGGCGCCCTTCAAACCGCGTTGAAAACCCATTCCGCCAGCGGCAATGCCGAACTCACAGCCAACTGGCAGGGCGGCTGGCAGGACCCAACACTCAGGGCGCAACTGGATGTCCCCTTGCTCGACTGGCGCGCCAACGCCAGCGCTGCTGCAACGCCCACAACCCCGTCCGCAGCCACCCCCACGCTGCTGAAATTTCGCGCGCTTCAGGCCACGCTCTCGGGCCGCCTGAGCCAGGCCCAGTTCAACACCCAGGGCCGCCTGGAAGCCGGCCAGCGCCGCTATGCCCTGCAACTGGGCGCCGATGTGGGCCGGGTCGCCGGGCGCAACACGGCGCTGCGCGACTCGGGCTGGCAAGGCCTGGTCAAACAATTCAGCCTGAGCGTGGAAGACCCCGCTCTCGGCGCGGGCGCATGGCGGCTGGCCACGCGCAACACGGTCGCCCTCAAATGGACACCCACACCCGCCAGGGGAAGTTCGGCCAATGGCATCTTTGAAAGCGGCGCGGGCGAAGCCCTGCTCAGTGCGCCTGCTGCAAGCGCATTTGCCGCCTCGGCCGGCCCGGGCGCGGCCACCCTGTCCTGGCAACCGGTACGCTGGCGGGCCAGCGAGCTCAGCAGCGCCGGCAAAATCACCGGCCTGCCCATGGCCTGGATCGAGCTGCTGGCAGGCCCGCAAATGGCCGGTGCCGGACTGACCGGCAATATGCTCTTCGAAGGCGCCTGGGATGTCAGGCTGGGCAACACCCTGGCGCTGAAAGCCAGCCTGGAGCGCAGCAGCGGCGACATCACGGTGCAGTCAGAAGGCGATCAGGGCGCCCTGGCACGTGTGGCGGCCGGTGTCAGGCAGGCACGGTTGTCGCTGAGCAGCGAAGGTGATGCCCTGACACTGGCCCTGCGCTGGGACAGCGAGCGCGCCGGCACGGTTGACGGCCAACTCAAAACCCGGCTGGCGCGCGCACCAGCCAACACCACCGGCAACGCCGCAGCAACGGGCGGCGGTGAAGGCGTGGGCGGCTGGCTCTGGCCTCCTGATGCACCACTCAACGGCCAGTTGCGCGCGCAGTTGCCCCGCATCGGCGTCTGGTCCGTGCTGGCGCCGCCGGGCTGGCGGCTCAGGGGCTCGCTGGGTGCAGACGTTTCCATCAGCGGCACCCGCGCCGCGCCGCAACTGGCGGGCAATCTGCAGGCCAACAACCTCGCGCTGCGCTCGGTCGTCGACGGCATCGAGTTTGGCCGGGGCCGTTTGCGCGCCAGCCTGGACGGCACACGCATGCGCATCAACGAATTCACCTTGCAGGGCGCCGGCGACAAGGGCGCAGGCGGCACGCTCACGGCGCAGGGCGAAGCCGCCTGGCTGGACGGCCAGGCCGTGCTGCAGCTTGATGCAAAACTGGAACGCCTGCGCGCCAGCCTGCGCAGCGACAGGCAACTGACCCTATCCGGCGAACTGCAGATACGCCACGACAAAAAACTGACCCAGTTCGGCGGCGCGCTAAAGGTAGACCAGGCCCGCATCCTGCTGCCCGAAGAAGGCACACCACAACTCGGCGACGACGTCGTCGTGCGCGGCAGCAGCAGTGCGGCTGCGGGCAAAAAAGCCCCGGCCGAAACCAGTGCATCAGTAGCCTCCGCGCCCCAGGACGGGCGCGCCATCAAGCTGGCGGTCAAGCTTGACCTGGGCCAGGACTTCCGCGTGCAGGGCAAAGGCGTGGATACGTTGATGCGCGGCACGCTGGCCCTCAACGGCAATTCGCTCAGTGAGCCGCGCCTGACAGGCAGCGTCAACACCTTTGGCGGCCAGTACCGCGCCTACGGCCAGCGGCTGGACATAGAGCAAGGCCTGCTGCGTTTTACCGGCCCGGTGGACAACCCCGCGCTGGACATCCTGGCGATACGTCCCAACCTCACCCAGCGCGTCGGTGTGCAGATCACCGGCACCGCCCTGCTGCCGCGCGTGCGCCTGTATGCGCAGCCGGACCTGCCGGATGCGGAAAAACTGTCCTGGCTGGTGTTGGGCCGCTCATCCGCCACGGGCGGCGGAGAAGCCGCCCTGCTGCAGCAAGCCGCGCTGGCCCTGCTGGGCAGCAAGGGCGGCGGCATATCGGGCGGGCTGGCCGCATCACTGGGGCTCGATGAACTGTCGTTTCGCGGCGCATCGAGCAACACGGATGGCAGCACCACGGAAGGCGCGGTCACGCTGGGCAAACGCTTTTCGCGCAACTTTTACGCCGCCTACGAACGCAGCATTTCCGGCGCACTGGGCACGCTGTATGTTTTCTACGACCTGTCGCAGCGCTTCACCCTACGTGCGCAGGCCGGCCAGCAAAGCGCGGTGGACCTGATTTTCACGGTGCCTTACGACTAAAACCGCGGTGACAGCGAATCGCGGGACACAAGCTGCACGCGGGTCCGTGGCGAACCCAGGCTCCAGGCGGGTGGAGCAATGGCTGTAAAAAAATGGTGCCCTTGGCAGGAATCGGACCTGCGACCTATCCCTTAGGAGGGGATCGCTCTATCCACTGAGCTACAAAGGCAGACGCGTAGTTTACCAAGTCGGCGGCGGGGTGCGACCACACCAGCGTTACAGGCGCCTGATACGCAGCGCACTGAACACGCCGGCGATGGCCGCAAAGCCTGCCGCCAGCCACAGGGCGATCAGCGGGCCTTGGCCGTCATGCGGGTCGAACATGCCAAAAATCATGGCCAGCAACACGGCGCCCAGGGTCTGGCCGGTCAGCCTTGCGGTACCTACCATGCCGCTGGCGCCACCGCTGCGCTGCGGGGGTGACGAGGTCATGATGATGTGGTTGTTGGGCGACTGGAACAAACCAAAACCCAGGCCGCACAAGGCCATGCGCCAGACGATGTCGGCATTGGCAGGCTGCGCCGGCAGCATGGCCAGCAACGCCAGGCCCAAGGCCAGCAGCCCCAGCCCGGCGCCACCCAGCAGCCCACCCGAATAGCGGCCTATCATCCGGCCGGCCAGGGGCGCCATCACCACAATGCCCAGTGGCCAGGCGGTGAGCAACAGGCCGGCCTCCAGGTGGGTGCGGCCAAAACTGCCGAGCAGCAGAAACGGCAGGCCAACATAAGCCAGCATCTGCGCGCAAAAAGCGCCTATGGAAGTGCCCATGGACAGGGCAAAAACAGGAATGCGCAGCAGGTCCACCGGAAACAGCGGCAAGGGCTGGACCAACTGGCGGCGCACGTAAAAAATACCGATCACAACACCGGCGGCAAGCTCGGTGGCGGCCAGCCAGACCGGCACACCCGGCACCGCGCCGCCCGGCCCTTCGACCCGCACACCCAGGCCGTCTACACCCAGCACGATCAGGCTGAACATCAGCATGTTCAAAACCACATCCAGCACGGAAATGCGCGCGCCCGTGGCCCTGTCCACGTTATAGGGCAGCACGCTGGGGCCGCGCAGCAGGCAAAACAGGCCGATGGGGATGTTGATGGCAAACAGCCAGGGCCAGGAGCCCACCGACAGGATACCCGCGGCGATGGACGGCCCGGCGACCGAAGCGGTGGCCACCACCAAGGAGTTGATGGCGATGCCGCGGCCCAGCAAATGGCGCGGGTAAATCAGCCGCACCATGGCCGAGTTGACGCTCATGATGCCGGCCGCGCCCACGCCCTGCAACACACGCGCCAGGGCCAGGGTGGTGAGCGAATCGGCCAGGGTACAGGCCGCCGATGCCACGGTGAAGACCGCCATGCCGACAAGGTAAACCCGCCGGTAGCCGACGATGTCGCCCAGGGTGGCCAGCGGCAGCAACAAGGCCAGCGTGGCGATCTGGTAAGCGTTGATGACCCAGATGGACTGGGCGGCGCTGGCCTGCAGCTCGCGCGTGATGTCGGGCAGGGCCAGGTTGACGATGGTGCCGTCGAGCACCGACACGACAATCCCGAAAATAACCACGAACAAGGCCCTCGTGCGCTCGCGCGGGGGCAAACCATCCTGAACAAGCATGCAGACCTTTGGCAAAAGCGTCCGGTAAAACGTCAGCCAGAGGCCGTGCAATGACTCACCGGAACAGCGCGCCATTTTAAGAGCGCGGCCCGAAACGCGTATGACGGCGATGGATGCGAGCGTTCAGGCCCGGTGGTTTGCGGCCAACATCCCGGGTTACTATGATTTTGATAGCTGGCTGCGCAAGTGGGACGGTCATCCCGGGCACAAAATGTATAAAAATGGCGGCCTGGCTGGCTGAAAAACCGGATTTTGACCGCTGTCCGGTTGTTTGCCGGCCTTCCGCAGCGGGTTTCCCGCTTTTTTAGTATCAAAACCATCTGCAGACGCCGCAGTGCGTGCACAGGCAGCTATTGAATTTATAGCGCTCACATAAAAAAAATCCCGGCATGCAGGCGCATGGCCGGGATTCTTCAGGGGGCGAACCGCCAGTCGGCGGCTTATTTCATGCCGTATTTGACCTTGGCATCATTCACGCAGCCGTCTTTTACCGTGCCGGCCAGGCTGTCGCAGCGCTCTTTCGCGGCCTTGAATTCGGCTTCGCGATTTTCTGCGCTGGCGTCTTTTTTCACCTCGCTCATTTTTTCGGTTTTGGCTTTGCTGGTGTCATCGGCCACCCTGGCGACCTTGGCGTCTTCCTTGGCCTTCACATGTGCCACCTTGGCATCCTTGACGCAGACATCCTTGGCATTGCCTGAAAAGTCGTCGCATTTTTCCTTGGCCGTGTCATAAGCCGCATCAGCCCTGGCCATGCCGACTTTTTCCTTGTGTCGCGGCGTCGGCTCGTACTGGGCTTCCAGCTCGGCTTTGGCCACTTTCTCGGCGCCCTTGGCTTCGGACACGCAAATGTCCTTGGCGTTGGCTTTCAGGCCATCGCATTTTGCATGGTTGACCTTGTAGTCGGCAGAGATATGGTCCTTGCCGGTTTTGTATTCGGCTTTGGTCATTGCCATGGCGCTGCCCGCAAAAGTGCAGGACAGGGCCACGGTGAGCATGAGCAGTTTGTTTTTCATGGGCAATCCTTGGCTGGGTTTTAAAAAATCAGGCATGCATTTTTCGGGGCTTAATAACGCTCGAAAAAGTTGGTCGGATTTTTTGCGTGCCAGGCCGTGACCTGTTTTTCAGCTTCGTCCTTGGTGATGCCGTGGCGTTCCTGGATCTTGCCCAGCAGCTGGTCACGCTTGCCGGCGATGACATCCAGATCGTCATCCGTCAGCTTGCCCCATTGCTCCTTGACCTTGCCCTTGAATTGCAGCCAGTTGCCTTCTACGGTGTCTTTGTTCATGGTTTTCTCCTGATAAAAGATGGATGAATCCGCTGCAGTTGTCGCGGCCGTTTCAGTCGGCTGCAAATAACTCCGGCGAGAAAGACCACCTTACGTTCAGGCCATGGATGGAGCGGTAGTCCTGTGGGTTTGAACACCGTAGGTTCATGCCTACAGGCCACGGGCGCCTGTTATTTTGCGCGCAGGGTGCGGCTCAACAGCGCCACCGGCAGCAGCCCGACCAGCACCAGCGCCAACGCCGGCAAGGCCGCTTCGCCAAGGCGCTCATCACGCGCCAGCTGGTAGGTGACAACGGCCAGGGTGTCGCTGTTAAAGGGCCGCAGCACCAGGGTCGCCGGCAGCTCCTTCATCACATCGACAAACACCAGCAGCCCCGCGGTTGCCACCGAACGCTTGAGCAGCGGCCAGTGGACCCGCGCGAGCAGGCCCGCGCCCGTGGTGCCGAGCATGCGTGCGCTGTCGTCCAGGCTGGCCGGGATGCGCGTGTAACCGCTTTGCATGGACTGCAGCGCCACCGCGCTGAAGCGCACAAGATAGGCCCAGACAATGCCCAGCACCGTGGCGGTCACCCAGTAGCCCACGCCGCTGGCGGGCGCCACCGATTGCAGCCAGCCGACCGGCAGCAGCAGGCCGACCACGATCACCGCGCCAGGCACGGCATAACCCAGGCTGGCCAACTGCACCGATGCGCGTGTGATCAACGACGGCTGGCTGCGCGCGGCAAACGCCAGGCCGACCGCCAGCGCCGTGGCCAGCACGGCGCTCAGGCTTGCCAGCCACAGGCTGTTGATGGTCCAGTTGGCGAACTGCGACCACAGCAGGTTGTCCCAGCCCTGGACCAGCGGACGCAGCATGAACAGCACCGGCAGGACAAAACCCAGCGCAATCGGCAAGGCACAGACCAGCCAGGCCAGCGCTGCGTGACCGCCGCGCAAGGGGACAGGCGAAGCGTCGGCGCTGTTTGAATGGCCGCCCCGGCTGCCGGCAAAACGCATGCGTTTTTGTGCCACATGCTCGATGCGCAGCAACACGGCCACCACCAGCAGCAGTACCGTGGCCAGTTGCGCCGCCGCGATGCGGTTGTCCATGGACAGCCAGGCCTTGTAGATGCCGGCCGTGAAAGTCTGGATGCCGAAGTAGCTGGACACGCCAAAGTCGGCCAGCGTTTCCATCAACGCCAGCGCCACGCCCGCGGCAACGGCGGGTCGCGCCAGCGGCAGGGCCACCTCGCGTATGCGCCGCGACAAGGGCGCGCCCAGCAGCCGGGCCGCTTCCATCAAATGCGCGGCGCGCTCGGACAGCGCCGTGCGCGCCAGCAGATACACATAGGGATACAGCGCCACGGTAAACACCAGCACCGCACCGCCCAGGCTGCGTATCTCGGGCAGCACGCGGCCCTGCAGGCCAAACGTCTCCCGCAGCCAGACCTGCAACGGCCCGGCGTATTGCAGAAAGTCGGTATAGGCATAGGCCAGCACATAGGCCGGCATGGCCAACGGCAACAACAGCGCCCATTCAAAGATGCGCCGTCCCGGAAACGCAAACAGCATGACCGTGCTGGCCGTGCCCATGCCGACCACCGCCACACCGATGGCCACACAAATACACAGCAGCAGCGAACTCAGGGTGTAGTCGGGCAACACCGTTTGCAGCATCTGGGCCAGGATGTCGCTGGCTTGGTCATTGAACTGCAGCCACGACAACACCACAGCCAGCACCGGCAACATCAGCAGGCCAACCAGCACAGGCAAAACAACAAAAGACAGGAAGCGGCGAAACATGAAGCCTCGTTCAAAAGGCCTCTGCCGGTGCGGGACACGCCCCACCGGCATGCGCCAGGGAAAATGCAGAGAGTTACTGCAAATGAGAATTGTAAGCATCTACAATCATTTTCATGTTCCTTGAAGTTTCACAGTTGGGCGTGCATTACGGCGGCCGCCCAAAACCTGCCGTTGATGGCGTTTCCTTCAGCCTGCAGGCCGGGGAGATCGGGGTTCTGATCGGGCCTTCGGGCTGCGGCAAAACCACCCTGCTGCGTGCCGTGGCCGGGCTGGAGCGCGCGCAGGCCGGCACCATCACGCTGGCCCAACAACTGGTCAGCAGCCCTGCCGTCCACATACCGGCGGAGTCGCGCCGCATCGGCATGGTGTTCCAGGATTACGCGCTGTTCCCACACCTGGACGTGGCGCGCAACGTGGGTTTCGGACTCACGCACCTGGGCGCCGCCCAGCGCGCGCAACGCATCGCTGAAGTGCTCACGCTGGTCGGTTTGCCCGATGCCGGCAAGCGTTTCCCGCACGAGCTGTCGGGCGGCCAGCAGCAACGCGTGGCGCTGGCCCGTGCGCTGGCCCCGGCGCCGCGCCTGCTGCTGCTGGACGAGCCGTTTTCAAACCTGGATGTGGATTTGCGCGAGCGCCTGGCACATGAAGTGCGCGGCATTTTGAAGGCCGCGGGTGCCACCGCCCTGTTTGTGACACACGACCAGTTGGAGGCCTTTGCCATCGGCGACCGCATTGGCGTGATGCACCACGGCCAGTTGCACCAGTGGGACGATGCCTATGCGCTGTACCACCGCCCTGCCACGCGTTTTGTCGCCGACTTTATCGGCCATGGCGTTTTTGCCCAGGCCCGGATTGAGCAGCACGGCGACAACGTTGTAGTGCATACCGCGCTCGGTGACCTGAGCGACCTGCAGGAATGCCCGCTGCCCGGCGCCTATGCCGATGGCCTGTGCGATGTGTTGCTGCGTGCCGACGACATCGTGCATGACGACAACGCGCCGGTCAGGGCGCAGATCATGCGCAAGGCGTTTCGCGGTTCGGAGTTTTTGTACACCCTGCAGCTCGCCAGCGGTGAAACCCTGATGGCGCATGTGCCCTCACACCACAACCATGCGCTCGGCGAATGGATAGGCATACGCGCCGAGGTCGACCATGTGGTGACCTTCCCGCGTGAAGCCCCCCCTGCAGACGCTACGGCCGACGCAGATTCTCGATATCGGTCCTGAGCGCCAGCGCCCATTCCCGCCTGTCCCGGCCCTTGGCATATTGCGGCTGGCCGTAGGTGATCACCACCGCGATGCCCGAGGCGCACAAGGTGCGCCAGACAGAACCCAGCAGCGTGTCGTCGCCGACGTAACACGGCTCCGCGCTGTACTGGCCCGTCGCCTCGTCGACAAACTGCAGGGCCACCGGCTGCACAGGCGCATTGGCCGCAATGGCGGCCTGGAACAGGTTGGCGTGAAACGGCAGCAGCCCGATGCCGTCGCCGGTCGTGCCCTCGGGGAACACGCCGATCACGTCACCGGCGCGCAGGCGTTCGGTCATGTGGTGCACCACCCGCATGGCATCGCGCCTTGACTCGCGCTCTATAAACAGCGTGCCCACGCCGGTCGCCAGCCGGCCTATCACCGGCCATTGCTTGATGTCGGCCTTGGACACAAAGCGGCAAAAGCGCGCCGCGTGCAGCGAGGTGATGTCCAGCCAAGAGATATGGTTGGCCACCAGCAGCATGGGGCCGTTCAGCACCGGCTGGCCGTTCACCACCAGCCGGATGGCAATGCACTCCAGCATCCTGATGGACCAGGCCTGGATGCGCATTTCCCTTTGCGCCTGGGACAGGCGCGGGAACACCAGCAGGATGGTGAAAAAGCCGCTGCAGATGTGGACCAGCGCACACGCGAGTTTGCCGCATGCCTTGATGCGGGCCTTCAGGCTGTTCATGCACACACCCCGGACACGGCCGTCAAATTTCAGCCTTGAACTGGTACGCCAGCTGCCCGCCCACCAGCGTGTAACGCACCCGGCCCGGCAACTGGTAGCCGGAGAAAGGCGTGTGTTTGCCCTGGCTGCGCAATGCGCCCGGCTCCACCGTCCATTCGGCGGCCGGATCAAACACGCAGATGTCCGCGACGCCGCCCTTGACCAGCTGGCCGGCACTGGCCTGCAGCGTCCCCAGGGACGCGCCCAGCACACGGGCCGGCTCGCTGGTCAGCACCGCGAGCGCGCGCATCAGGCCAACCTTGCCCGAAGCGCCGGACGCGCTGTCCTGGCTCCATTTGTAGGCCAGCGACAGCAGCAACTCCAGCCCCGTAGCGCCGGGCTCGGCCTCGGCGAAAGGCAAGGTCTTGGCATCCTCATCAACCGGCGTGTGGTCGGACACCAGCACATCGATGGTGCCGTCGGCCAGGCCCTGGCGAATCGCATCGCGGTCACGTTGCTGGCGCAGCGGTGGGTCCAGGCGCGCGCGGCTGTCAAAGTAGCCGATGTCTGCGTCGGTCAGGTGCAGGCTGTTGATGCTGACGTCGCACGTCACCGGCAGGCCTTGCGCCTTGGCTTGCGCCACCAGCGCCACGCCGGCCGCACTGCTGATGCGGCACAAATGAACACGTGCGCCGGTGGAGCGCACAAGCTCAAAAATCACATGCAGGGCAATCGTTTCCGCGGCTACCGGCACGCCGCTCAAACCCAGTCGCGTGGCCAAGGCGCCGCTGGCAGCCACGCCTTTACCAAGGTGGATTTCCTGCGGCCTGAGCCACACGCTGTAGCCAAAACTGGCGGCGTATTGCAGGGCGCGCATCAACACCTGGGTGTTGGCCAGCGGCACCTCGGCCTGGCTGAAGCCCACGCAGCCGGCTTCGGTCAGCTCGACCATCTCGGTCAGCGCTTCGCCCTGCAAGGCACGCGTCAGCGCGCCCAGCGGGAACACGCGCGACTGGTGCAGCTTTTCAGCGCGGAACTTGAGCATCTCCACCAGGCCGGGTTCGTCCAGCACCGGATCGGTGTCGGGCGGGCAGACCAGGCTGGTGACGCCGCCAGCCACCGCGGCGGCCAGTTCACTCTCCAGCATGCCTTCATGTTCATAACCGGGCTCGCGCAAACGTGCCGACAGGTCGATCAGTCCGGGCGCAACAATGCAGCCGGTGGCGTCAATGATTTTGTTCGGTGAAAAGTCAGCCGGTGGTGTTTGCAGCGAAACAATGCGCCCGCCTGCGATTGCGACATCACACACCGCATCAAAGCTTGAAGCGGGGTCTATGACGCGCCCGTTTTTAATCAGTATCTTCATGCCTCATTCCCCGCAACAATGCTCATCACAGCCATGCGCACCGCAATGCCGAAGGTGACCTGCGGCAGGATGACGCTCTGCGCGCCGTCAACCACCGCCGAATCGATTTCCACGCCGCGGTTGATGGGGCCTGGGTGCATGACGATGGCGTCGGGTTTGGCCCAGGCCAGTTTTTCGGTGGTCAGCCCGAAGCTCTTGAAAAACTCCTGGCTGCTGGGCAGCAAGGCGCCCGACATGCGTTCGTTCTGCAGGCGCAGCATGATGATCACGTCGGCGCCCTTGATGCCTTCTTCCAGCGTGTTGCACACTCGCACGCCCATTTGCGCCATGTCGGCGGGCACCAGGGTTTTGGGGCCGACCACACGCACTTCCGGGCAGCCCAGGGTGGTGAGTGCATGGATGTCGGAGCGGGCCACACGCGAATGCAGCACATCACCGACGATGGCCACCGTGAGTTTGCTGAAGTCTTTTTTGTAGTGCCGTATGGTGTACATGTCCAGCAACCCCTGGGTCGGGTGGGCATGGCGGCCGTCGCCGGCATTGATCACATGCACATGCGGCGCCACATGCTGGGCAATCAGGTAAGGCGCGCCGGACTCGCTGTGGCGCACCACAAACAGGTCGGCGGCCATGGCGCTGAGGTTGGAGATGGTGTCCAGCAGCGACTCGCCCTTGGAGGCCGATGAACGTGCAATATCGAGGTTGATCACATCGGCCGACAGGCGCGTAGCGGCGATCTCGAAGGTAGTGCGGGTGCGTGTGGAATTCTCGAAGAACAGGTTGAACACACTCTTGCCGCGCAGCAGCGGGACTTTTTTGACCTCGCGGTCGCTGACGCTGACAAAGTTGGCGGCGGTGTCCAGGATTTGCGTCAGGGTAGCCTTGGGCAGGCCCTCTATCGACAGCAAATGGATCAGCTCGCCGTTTTTATTGAGTTGTGGGTTTCGTCGGTACAACACGTTTTATGCTCCTGCCTGTTGTCGGTGTTTATCCTGGATCATGTGCACTGGCTCAAAGGTCCTGCACCTTGAAGCTGAACTGGCCATTGTCCAGGCGCGCCAGTTCAAGGCTTTGTGTCGCGGGCAATGCAACCCGGGCAATGGCAAGGTCAGGCTGCACCGGCAACTCGCGCCCGCCGCGGTCCACCAGCACCACCAGCTTGACACTGGCCGGCCGGCCGTAGTCAAACAGTTCATTGAGCACCGCGCGTATGGTGCGGCCGGTGTACAGCACGTCGTCCACCACCACCAGGTGCGCGCCGTTGACATCAAACGGCAGCAGGGTCTGCCCGCTGGACGCCAGACCGCGTTTGGAAAAATCGTCGCGGTGCATGGATGAGGACAGCGTGCCGGTCTTGCCGGACAGCTTCAAATCAGTGTGCAGGCGCTCGGCGAGCCAGGCACCGCCCGAGGCGACACCGACCAGCAATGGCGGCTCATCGTAGGTCGCCATCAGTTGCTGCATGCTGCGAAGCAACTCGCGGTACAAGGCCTCTGCGTCCAGCGTCAGGCTACTCATGGAAGACTCCTTAAAAACTGCTCCAGGATTATGCAGGCGGAGGCGGCGTCCGCATCGGCCGCGCCGGCCGCCAGCGCCTCGGTGGTGCTGTAACGCTCATCGACCTCGAACACCTGCAGGCCAAAACGGCCGCGCAGCTGGCGCGCAAATTTCTGCGCGCGCAGCGTGTTCTCGTGGCTGGCGCCGTCCGGGTGAAACGGAACGCCGACCACCAGCGCATCGGGCTGCCATTCCTTGAGCCGGTTGGCTATCGCGGTAAAACGTGCATCACCGGTTGCCGCAATGGTGGGCTGGGGTGTGGCCGTGCGGGTCAAGCGGTTGCCAGTCGCCACGCCTGTGCGTTTGAGACCAAAATCAAAAGCCAGAAAAGTTTGCAGGCCAGCGGCCGAAGGTGGCATGGCCGCGAGGCTCATGCGTGGCCAGCCTCGGGGGAGAGCATCCAGCTTTCAAGGCCAAGCAGCATCAGCGCCTTGGCATAACGCTGCTCTACCGGCGTGTCAAAAATGACGGCCAGGTCGGCGGCCACCGTGAGCCAGCTGTTGTCGGAGATTTCGGATTCCAGCTGGCCTTCGCCCCAGGACGAATAACCCAGCGACACAAAAATCCTGCGCGGGCCGTTGCCGGTTGAAAGCGCTTCAAGGACGTCCTTGGAGGTGGTCATTTCCAGCCCGCCGGGAATCGTCATGGTCGAGGCATACACCGACTCATTGCCGGGCATCATGGACTCGTGCAGCACAAAACCGCGCTCAGTCTGCACCGGGCCACCCTGGAAAACCGGCGCCTGTGTCAGGTCTTCGCGGTGCAGGGGCAACTCCACCTTGTCAAACAGGTTTTTGAGGTTGATGTCACTGGGTTTGTTGATGACCAGCCCGAGCGCGCCGCGGTCGCTGTGCTCGCACATATAGACCACACTTTTGGCAAAAGCCGCATCATCCAGACCGGGCATGGCGATCAGAAAGTGGTTTGTCAGGTTGATCGGTGCGGAATCAAGAGGCATGTCCTGATTTTACGCGCACTGGGGCAGCCCGGCCTCACCCGCGCCGCGGTGATTTCTCTCCGCGCACTTTCTGTACCATCAAAAACATGCACCAAAAATACCAGGCCGGCCTGATGTGGTTCCGACGTGACTTGCGCGCCCAGGACAATACGGCGCTGTATCACGCCCTGAAATCCTGCAGGCAGGTATTTTGCATTTTTGTATTTGACCGGGAGATACTGGACGACCTTCCGAAAGCGGACCGCCGGGTGGAATTCATCCGCGAATCACTGCTGGACCTGGACGGCCAATTACGCCAGCTGGCTGAACAAAACAACACCGCGGGCGGCGGACTGATGGTCCAGCATGCGGCGGCCGGTGATGCCGTCCCGCGCCTGGCAAGCCAGCTGTCGGTCAACGCCGTTTTCACCAACCACGACTATGAGCCCCAGGCGCTGGCCCGCGATGCCCAGGTGCAGGCCCGGCTGGAGGCGCAGGGCGTGGCTTTTCATAGCTTCAAGGACCATGTCATTTTCGAGCGCTCCGAGGTATTGACCCTGGCGGGCAAGCCCTACAGCGTGTTTACACCCTACAAAAATGCCTGGCTCAGGAAGGTGGATGACTTTTACCTGTCGCCCTATCCGGTTGAAAAATATGCAGCCGCACTGGCAGCCAGGCCGGCAACACACCGCCAGGCAGTGCCCACACTGGCGTCCCTGGGCTTTGAGCAGACGAATCTGGGAAGCCTGAAAATCCCGACGGGCAGCGCCGGCGGTGCGCGGCTTTTTGAAGATTTCCTGGCCCGCATGCAGGACTACCACGAGACACGCAACTTCCCGGCGGTCAAGGGCCCCAGCTACCTCGGGGTTCACCTGCGTTTTGGCACGGTTTCGATCAGGCAGCTGGCCAGAGCGGCGCGAGAACATTCGGCGCAAGGAAGCGAAGGCGCCGCCGTCTGGCTCAGTGAACTGGTCTGGCGCGACTTTTACGCACAAATCCTCAGCAATTTCCCGCATGCCGCCAGCGAATCATTCAAGCCGGAGTACGAGCTGATTGCCTGGGAAAAAGGCCCTCGCGCACAAGCCCTGTTTGAAGCCTGGTGCGAAGGCCGCAGCGGCTACCCGCTGGTGGACGCCGCCATGGCGCAACTCAACCAGACCGGTTACATGCACAACCGGCTGCGCATGCTGGTCGCGAGTTTCTTGAGCAAAGATCTGGGACTGGACTGGCGCTGGGGTGAGCGCTATTTTGCGGAAAAACTCAACGACTTCGACCTGTCGTCCAACAACGGCGGCTGGCAATGGGCCTCCAGCAGCGGCTGTGATGCGCAGCCGTATTTCAGGATTTTCAACCCTGTAAGCCAGAGCGAGAAGTTCGATGCGGATGGCAAATTCATCCGCAGCTACCTGCCGGTGCTTGAGGGCTTGCCCACCGCGGCCCTGCACAAGCCGTGGCTGGCAACACCCGTCGAGCTGGCGGCCGCAGGCGTCACACTGGGCCAGAACTACCCGCGGCCCATAGTCCAGCACGATGAAGCACGCGCGCTGACATTGCAGCGTTATGCCGTTGTCAAAAAACCCTTGACTTAAGTGCTACGTTTTTTGTAGCTGGCCGCGCCCGACTGACGGGGCCTACAGGCATTATTCATGCTGAAAGTGTGGTTTCAGAATTGCAATAATGGCGTACCAGGCTCATCAACTCTTCTTCAGAGTAGGGCTTGCCCAGGTAATGGTCAACGCCCAGTTCCTTGGCATGCTCGCGGTGTTTCTCGGCGATGCGGGATGTGATCATGATGATCGGCAGGTCGCTCAGGCGCGTATCGCCCCGAATATTGCGGGCCAGGTCAAAACCATCCATGCGCGGCATTTCGATGTCCGACAGCACCACGGCCGGCCGCTCTTCCTGCAGGCGTTCCAGTGCCTGCAAGCCGTCGGCGGCCATGGCCACGCGGTAACCTTCGCGCTGCAGCAAACGCTGCGTGACGCGGCGCACCGTGATGGAATCATCGACCACCAGGATCAAGGGGATTTGCGGCGCAACCGGCGCCAGCGTGGACGGCCTGGAGGCACCATCGGCAGGCGACTCCAGCATGTGCGGCTCGGCGCTGTCGGCGCTCAGGGCGCGTGCCTGCTGGCCATAAATCGACGCCAGCGCAACCGGGTTGTAAATCAGCACCACGGCGCCCGAAGCGAGCACCGACATGCCCGCAAGGCCCGGCAGCCGGGACAGCTGTGGCCCGAGGTTCTTCACCACAACCTCCTGGTTGCCCAGCACTTCATCGACGTGCAGGGCAATCCGCTGCGCCGCGCTGCGGAACACAACCACAGGTGTGGTTTTGGCCTGCGCTTCGCCGCTCTGGTTGGAGGACTGCAGCAAGGCGCCTGACCAGAAAAAGGGCACGGCCTCGCCGCCAATCTCCATGGAGCCGGTGTTGTAGGCCTGCTGCAACTCTTTTGCGGTGGCCCTGCGCACGGTCTCCACCACGTTGGCGGGAACACCGACCGACAGCGTGCCGGCACGCACCATCACCACCTGGGTGACGGCGGTGGTCAGCGGCAGCACCAGCTTGAAATGCGTGCCCTTGCCGGCCACCGTGGAGGTTTCAATCCGGCCACCGACACCGTTGACTTCGGAACGGACCACGTCCATGCCTATGCCCCGGCCGGCCAGCTCCGTCACCTGCGACGCGGTGGAAAAACCGGGCATGAAAATCAGGTTGGCAGCATCCTGGTCGCTCAGGGGCTGGTTTGCGCTCACCAGGCCCAGGCTCACGGCTTTTTCGCGGATGCGGCCGATGTCCAGCCCGGCGCCGTCATCACTGAACTCCACGGACACGTCATTGCCTTCCTGGCGCAAATTGACGGTGATCAGGCCGGCCGCATCCTTGCCGGCGGCCGAACGGATCTCCGGGCTTTCGATGCCGTGTGCAACGCAGTTGCGCAGCAAATGCTCGAATGCGGGCGTCATGCGGTCCAGCATGCCGCGGTCCATCTCTATGGTGCCGCCCAGCAGATCCAGCTTGACCTGTTTGCCGGTTTCCTTGGAAGCCTGGCGCACCACGCGGTAAAGGCGGTCGGAAATACCTTCGAACTCCACCATGCGCGTACGCAGCAGGTCGCGCTGCAATTCGCGCGTCTGGCGGGCCTGGGCAATCAGGTCGTCCTCGGTCGCCTCTACGGTTCGCTGCAAGGTGCGCTGCACGGTTGCCACGTCATTGACGGACTCGGCCATCATGCGGGTCAACTCCTGCACGCGGGTAAAGCGGTCAAACTCAAGCGGGTCAAAGCCGGCCTGGTGTTCCTTGGCCTGCGCCAGGCGCGACTGCATCTGGCTTTCAGCCTGCAGTTCAATGTCACGCAATTGCTGGCGCAGACGGTTCAAGTTGCCGGTCATGTCGCTGAGGGAGCCGCGCAGCTGGCCGAGTTCAACCTCCAGGCGCGAGCGCGTGATCATGACCTCACCGGCCTGGTTGACCATGCGGTCCAGCAGCTGCGAGCGCACGCGTATGGACGCGGAAGCGGCTTGCCGCACCGATTGCATGGCCATGGCCTGCGGTGCCGGAACCATGGCCTTGCCGGATGCGGCGGCCGCCATCGACATGGCAGGCTCGCTGGCCAGGGGAAGCTCAGGCTTGACGCTGGCCTGCTGCGACCCAGCGGCAGGTTCTGCAGGGGCCTGATGCAGGGCGGTATTTTCAGCACCTGCGGTATCGGCCTTGCGCAGCACGTCAAGGGCATGCTCCATGGCATCAAAACGGGTCAGCAGCGGTTCGAAATCCTGCGTGGCCGCGGCCTCCGAACCCAGGAATTCGATTTCCGACTCAATCCGGTGGGCCATTTCGCCCAGGCGCAAGGCGCCGGCCAGGCGCGCACTGCCTTTAAGGGTGTGCAGGGCACGCAGGACTTCCATGCGTGCGCCGCTGTTGTCTGGCCGTGCCGACCACTGGCGCAAGGCACCACCCAGCTGGGGCATCAGTTCTGCGGCTTCTTCGTCAAAGATAGGGAACAGCTCAGGATCGATCGCGTCAACCGCGTCGATCTCGTCATCTTCATCACCGGCAAATGTCTCGGTCGCAGAAGACGTAAACGCCGGTAGCACCGGCACCGCAGGTGCGTGAACCGGAGTCGCAAAGGATGCAGCGGGCGCGGCAACCGGCTTGGCCGGCTCAACCGCCGGCACAGGCGCTGCCACGGACTTCAATACCGTTGTGGGGGTCGGTATGGGGGCTGGCGCTTCAACAGAAAAGTCGAAATCAGCCGCCGCTGCCGGCAAAACCGATACCGGCTCGGAAAAGTCGAGATTGCGAAGCCGCTCAAGCACACCGGGATCGGACTCTTTCAGGAAACCCGCGGCAAACTGGTGCAAAAGGCGCCGGATGTCTTCGGCAGCATCTACAAACACGCTGGCATAGCCCGCCGCCGCACCCTGGCTGTGGTGCGCCTGCGACTGCTGCAAGGCATGCTCAAGGGCGCGGGCGATTTCCGACAGGGCCTCAAAACCCACGGTTGCGGAACTGCCGGCCAGGGAATGGGCAAACGCCACGGTGGAGTCGCCAATCGGGTGCTGGAGTTCAATCGCCCATTCCGACACCTCGGTCACCAGCCGGCGAGACCATTCGTCAGCCTCATTGAGGTAGACGTTGTACAGCGGAATGCCTATGCGCAGCGCGCCAATCACCTTGATCTGCTCATCGGCGCCGATATCGGCAGAAGGCACATCCTCGCCGGCGGCGGGCGCCGCCATCGCCTCAAAGGCGGGCAGGTCAAACACCTCAAGCGGCGGCAGGGCGTGTGTGGCCGCTGGCGCTGCGGCATCATGTGTGGCCACTACGGTTTGCGGGACGTCAAGCCCTTTCAGGAATTGTTCGTCAAAGTCCGCAGCCGACAACTCCAGCACATCCAGCGCCCCGGAGGCGTCGTGCATACCGTCAGCAGGGCCAGTTGCAGGAGCATCCAGCTCCAATTCCAGCGACAACTCCGGAATCTCCATGCTTTCTGCTTTTGGTGAACCGGCCACTGGCGGCGCCACACCATGCTGCCCGGACAGCGCCGACAGGCTTTCAAAATCTATGCCGCGTATATCGTCGGTTTCCACCACGGCTGGCCCGGCGATGGCTGTCGAATCAGGGACTGCCGGCTGGTCAGCACCGAAAAAGGCATCAAAGTCCAGATCGGTTTCCATGGCGGCCACAGCCGGTTCGGCCGTCTCGGCAACAGCCTGGGCATGCGTGGCGGAGTCGCCGATCGTCAGGTCCAGATCCGGCAGCACGGCATCCAGCGCCGGCTCCGGCTGCATGATGGCAGGCAGCACCAGGGCGCTCAGGCGTCCCTCGGTGCGCATGGCATCCGCGCTGGTGCGGAAAGCCGTTGCCATCCAGGCTGCATCACGATTGGCCGCAATGTCCTCAATCCAGCGCGAAAACCCCGTCAGCGCTTGCGCCGACAAGGACATCAATTCCTCGCTCGCCGGCTTCTGCTCGGCCAGCCAGCTGTTGAACAGCTGCTCAAGCGACCATGCGGCTTCACCAAATTCATTCAGGCCCACCATGCGCGAACTGCCCTTGAGCGTGTGAAAGACACGCCGCAATATGGTCAGCTGGCCGATGTCGCCCGGGTCACTGGCAAGCGATGCGATGGCCGCCTGGCCGTTGCCGGCCACTTCACGCGCTTCCTCCAGAAAGATATCGCGCAGGTCATCTTCTTCAAAATCCACCGTCTCGGCCTGGGCCACGGGTGCAGCGGCCACAGGCGCCACGGAAGAGACCAACGTGTTCAGCGCAGTGGCGGCGGCTTCGCTGTTTTGGCCGGACACCGCCAGCGAGGCATCGTGCGCGGTTTTGGCCAGGGCCGACTGCCCGGCCAGCGCGGCGTGGGTGGCCAGCGCATCCAGCTCGCCCGTGAGTTTTTCGTTAGAGGCGCCGGCATCGGCAAGCTGCACCACTGAATTGACCTCTTCAGACAGCATTTCGCTGCTGGTGGTCACGCTGGCCGCCTCATCGGGCCGCTGCGTGCGGCCCATCAGGGGCCTGAGCTCGCCTTTGGCGTCATCGTAGACAAACAGTTTTTTGGCCAGCGCGGGCTGGTAGTTGAGCATGTCAATCAGGAAACTCAACGCACCCAGGTTGTTGCCGAGCTGGTCAAAAGTCCCCGCCGCCCGGGCGCGCTGTTCGTCGATCTCGGTTTCCAGCATCTGCTCAACGCTGCCGCGCATGCGCAACACCGCCTGGGATGCCTGCTCAAGGCCCAACACGGACAAAACACCGCGCATTTGCGACAGCTGCCCCGGCACGTCGCGCAGCACCGTCTTGTCCTGCGGATTGCGGAAAAACAGGTCCAGCGATTTTTCCAGCTCGCCGAGCGACACCCTGAGCTCGCCGACCACGCTGCCCATGGTCTGTTTGTCGCTGACGCGCCGGTAAAGCTCTTCCATCCAGGACTCAAGGGCTTGCGGCTCACCGCCGCCTCGCACACCATCGAGACGCTCGGCCAGATGTTTAGTGCGGACCGCCAGTTGCGGGTCGCTGGGGTCCAGGTCGTCGAATGCAGCTTCCAGGTAAAGAACGGAAGTTGCCACTTCCATCGCCAACCCGATGGCCGGCGCCTGGCCGGAACGGGCCGTTGCATCTATGGCGCGGGAAAGCGCCTGCGCGAGCGGCTCGCTGGGCGGATGAAGCTTGACCAGCGAGTCGGTCACCAGGCTGAACTGGTCAACCACCATCTTGAACTTGCCGGCATCGCCCGCGGACAGGGAGGACCAGGTCTCCTTGGCTGAAACAATGCGTTTGCGCGCCTGCGCCAGCAAGGCGGGATCAAAGCGGCCAAACTGCACCGACTCGTAATCCACCGGTTTGAAACGTGCCAGGCCATAGGCCGAACGCACGGCGGAAAGCACCGGCGCATCGCTTGCGCGGGCCGAAATCGCCTGGGAACAAAAGAAAAGCAGGTCCTGCGCGAGTCGCTCCGAAATCGCCGTGTCGCCCTTGCTCAGGGACGCATATTGCAACAGGATGCGGGAAGCCGCACGCCGGACATAAAGGTCCGAAGGCAGCAGGTCGTGGTTTAAAGCCTCGAAATAGGCCGCCGCGATTTTCCAGAAAATCCTGGGCTGGCGATCCGCCTGCCTGGCCGCGAATCCCAGGCTCAAATCCTTGAGGGCCAGCGCGGCTTGTGGCGCCTTGCCCTTCATGATCTGCAGCACGGAGTGATCGAATGCAGCGCGCGCACTGTCATCGTAATTTTGCGGCCCGGCGCTGATGGCCAGTTCCGGCTCCAGCCAGCGCCATTCATAAGACCAGAGGTCTGCGGGATGTATGCGATCGGCGCGCACCAGTTCCTGCACATGGCGGTATTGGGGAAACAGCGAAACCGCAGATATCGGTTTGTCCGCCAGCACACCCTCAAGGTATTCTGTCAGGGCAAAACTGGCGCTTTCAATTTTTGCGGCAGCGTCCTGGGTGCATTGTTCGGGCTGCTGCACAAATTTTTGCACCGCGGCTTCCATGGCGCGCAGCACCAGGGCCGGCGCGGCCAGGCCCACCATCTCCAGCGCACCGACCGCCTGGTGAAGCTGCTGGCGGGCAATACGCAACTGGCTCGCATCGATGGCGGCCAGATCCGAGCCCCTGGCAGCCTCGGCGTCCCGGACAAAGCGTTTAAGCGCCTTTGCCGCACCGTCCAGCGATTTGCGCAGTTCTTCAAGAACCCAGGCCAATGGTCCGAGATCGTTGGCTGCAAAATCGATGTCAGCGGCTGTTGAATTCTGGGCGTTGGGTTGCATAAATAACGGACCGGTTCAAAAGACGGAATTCACAGTCAGGCACAAAAAGCGCAGGGGCAGCGGATATGGATATATCAGGCGATCTTGAACCGGGATACCGACTGGCGCAGCTCCTCGGCCATGCGCGACAGGTCCCGCACCTGCTGGGCGGTGGAGCGCGTACCTTCTCCGGTCTGCTCCGTCACCGCGAAAATGTGCTGGATGTTGCCGGCCACCACGTTGGCGGATTCGGCTTCGCGGGACGCGGAATTGGAAATCTGCTCGATCAGGTCCGCAAGGCGGCGTGACACGCGGTCAATCTCGGACAGCGCGGTACCCGCGTTATCCGACAGCTTGGCCCCTTCCACCACACCCTGCGTGGATCGTTCCATAGCGGCCACCGCATCCTGGGTATCGGTCTGAATCGCCTTCACCAGCGCCGAAATCTGGCGCGTTGCATCGGCGGAACGTTCAGCCAGCCGCTGCACCTCCTCCGCAACCACCGAGAAGCCGCGCCCGGCTTCACCGGCGGATGCCGCCTGAATGGCGGCGTTCAGCGCCAGAACGTTGGTCTGCTCGGTAATGTCTGAAATCAGCTCGGTAATTTCACCAATCTCCTGGGACGACTCACCGAGTCGTTTGATCCGCTTGGAGGTTTCCTGGATCTGGTCACGGATGGAGTTCATACCGCCGATGGCGTTCTGCACCGCCTGCAGGCCGGACTCGGCAGCCGTCAGCGACTGGCGCGCCACCTGGGATGATTCCTGCGCCTGTGTGGACACTTCGTTGATTCGGGATGCCATGTCCAGCACGGACTGGCCGGTTTCGCGAATTTCGCGCAACTGCTCGGTGGACGCTGCCAGCAGTTCGGTGGAGGTGCTTTCCACCTGCGCTGTCGTCTGGGCAACCCGGGTAGCCGTGTTCTGCACGTTACCCACCAGCTGGCGCAACTCTTCAACCGTGTAGTTCACCGAGTCGGCGATAGCGCCGGTAATGTCCTCGGTCACCGTGGCTTCCTGGGTCAAATCACCTTCAGCCACTGTCTGCAACTCATTCATCAAACGCAAAATGGCGGCCTGGTTGGCGTCATTGACGCGCTTGGCGTCCTGCTCCTGCCCGCGGGCTTCAAGCTGCTGCCGCTCTGCAACCCCCTGGCGCTGGCGGCTGTCCTGCAGCTGAACGCGCGCAATGCCGATGGCGCACAACAAACCGAACAAGGCGGCAACCACCAGGGCGGTCACCGAACCGGCGCTCAAACCCGACTGCGAGGACAGTTTGCCCTGCAGGTCTTCCAGGCCACGGCGCAAGGGCTCGCTGTCGGCAATGATCGAAGCCTGCGCTTCACGGGCGGACACCAGGCCCTGCAAGTTGCCCAGAATCGCGCCGGCCTGAACACGCGTTTGTTCGTACAGGGCCATCAGGGCCTCAAGGCGCTCGCGGGTCTGGGGATCCTTGGAGCCGGCCAGCCGCAACTCGGGGCTGCCTTCCTGCAGGCCCTGGGCGATTTCCTTGAACGAGTTCAAATCCTTGCCCAGCAGGAACACGGCTTCGGGGCTCACGCCTTCCATGGTCAGGAACTCGTTGGCTGATTTACCGATACGCTGCGTCAACATCACCAGCTGGCCCGAAGCGGAAATCTCGGCCGGGGCGGCATTTTGCTGGAGCTTCAGGGAAGACACGGTTTCCGCGATTTCAAGCAGGTCGGACGACTGGCGGTTAATCGTGCGCAGGGCGTTACCCACCTGCGTCAGAATGTCCTTCTGGCCCATGACGGTCGCCGCATTTTTCTCGGCGCGCTCCATCAGCGGCGTGATTTTCTCAACGTCCGGCTGCAGGTCCTGGTTAACCGGCGCAAGGCGCAGGCTGTCCTCGCCGGACTTCAATCCGCGCACGGTTTTGGCCATCACGTCAGAGCTTTCCTTCACGTCGGGGAAAGCCTGTGGACTGCCCACCAGCGCCTGCGAAACAGACTTTGCCAGCCGCTGCGACTGCATCAGGGACTGGCCGGTTGCAGCCACCTGCTGGGCCACCGTATCCGCCTGGGACAGCGCGCGGTAGGCCACCACGGCCAGAACCAGCACCGACAAACCCAACAGGCCCAGCAATATCCGCTGGTGCTGCACGATGGTGCGGCGACCAAGGATGGGAAGCTTCAGCAAATCCGGATTCCCAAGCGCTGCGGTGTCATCCGCAGCAGCCGCGTTATTGGCTGCAAAGCTGTCCTCGTTGCCCGCAGGCGAAACGATTGCGGCCGTACGGACGGCTGCCTGGTCCAGGCTGGCGGTTGCCAGCGGGTCAACGGGAATACCCACGGAGGCCATGTCCATACTGTCCTCGGGCTGCGCGGACTTTGTTTTGAACAGGTTCTGGATTTTTTCGATAACAGACATGGTGAGCCTTCCGGGGAAAACGTTGCGCGCTAGGCGCCAATAGTCAAGAAATGAGCTTGCTGGGCGAGGGATTGCAGGTTGATTTCCTGCCAGGATGCGCCGTTATGGTCGACATACTGATTGCCAAAAAACTCGGGCGCATCAGGCGATCTTTCCGCAAAATCACCGAACGCCTCCTGGTTTCGCAGCCCCGCCAGGCGGTCGATCAGCAATGCGCAGTTGATGTCGAGGGCGCTGTTCAGGGCCACCAGGCGCGACTCCTTGCGCGCCAGCTCGGTTTTGGGTGCTGCACTTTGCCCGGTGACGTAACTTGCAAGATCCACGACACCGAAGAGGCCGCCACGCAGGTTGGCGACGCCCAGGAACCAGGCCTGGGTGTAAGGAACGGCCTGGGTAGCCCCCAGGGGGAAAATCTCGCCGGCCTGCCCCATGGGGAACAGGTATTTTTTGCCACCCGCTTCAACCGCCAGCCATGAGGGGGCCACACCCTGTGTTCGTGCGACCTGCAACCTCTCGGCCAACCGGCTCTGCAACTCTCTTAGGGCTTGTCTGTTCGCCATAGTCTGGTTTTAGAACCGTATCAGCCCAGGGCTTTGATTTTGGCCATCAGTTCATCGGCATCCACTGGCTTGGTGATGTAGTCCCGCGCACCCTGGCGCATGCCCCAGACACGGTCTGTTTCCTGGTTTTTGCTGGTGCACATGATGATGGGAACGTCGGAGTAAAGGGGGTCACGGGTGATGGCCCGCGTCAGCTGGAAGCCATTTTGACCGGGCATCACCACATCCATCAGGATCAGCTCCGGTTTTTCCTCGGCCAGGCGACGAAAGGCATCTTCCGCGTTCTCGGCGGTCTTCACCGCAAAGCCGTTCTTGACCAGCAGGTCGGTCAGGTACATCAGTTCGGTTTTGGAATCGTCGACTACCAGAATTTTGTTAATTGCCATTAAGCTACTCCTTGTTTTGCGCTGCCCAGTTCCTGAACGGTTTGGAGCAGCTGATCTTTGGTAAAAGGTTTGGTCAGGTAGTCTTGCGAGCCCACCATGCGACCCCTTGCCTTGTCGAATACGCCATCCTTGGAGGACAGCATGACGATGGGCACATCTGAAAACCTTGCATTGCGTTTGATGATGGCGCAGGTCTGGTAACCGTCGAGACGGGGCATCAGGATGTCGCAGAAAATCAGGTTGGGCTGGTAGTCATTGACCTTGGCCAGGGCGTCAAAGCCGTCTTCGGCCAGCAGCACTTCGTGCCCGCCCTGTTTGAGGAATATCTCCGCGCTACGCCTGATGGTGTTGCTGTCGTCGATGACCAAGACCTTGAGTCCGGAACTGGTAATGCTCACTGTCTTCGCTCCTCTTTTGCAACATTGATGCCGACACACCAAGCCGCGCTTGTTGTGTCAGTCCCGATTTTTTATATCTGAACCATCTCGAAATCTTCTTTGCGGGCCCCGCATTCGGGGCAGGTCCAGTTCATGGGCACTTGTGCCCAGGGTGTCCCGGCAGCGATGCCGTGGTCCGGCGCACCGGTTTCTTCGTCGTAGATCCACCCACAGATCAAGCACATCCAGGTCATTGTTTGAGTCACAGCTTAAGTTGCCTTCGAATAGAATGCAACAATTGTATCTAGGCAGCGTTGCTTATTCGCGTACAAGGCAAAATCGCAGCCTATGGCAAACCCCATCTCCCCCACCCCGGACAGCCGGAAACTGCAGACTGACGAGAACGATGACGCGCCAGCCTGTGTCATGGTTTTTAATGCCAGCGACCCCAGCGGCGCCGGCGGCCTCACAGCTGACATCACCGCGATCACATCTGCCGGCGGGCATCCGCTGGCGATTGTCACGGGCGCCTATGTTCGGGATACCGCCGAAATCTTCGACCATTTTTCCTTTGACGAAGAAGCCGTCACGGAGCAGGCACGAACCGCGCTTGAAGACATGACCGCAAGCGCCATCAAGGTCGGATTTGTCGGCAGCCCTGAAAACATCAGCGCGATTGCCGAGATCGCCTCGGACTATGCCGATGTACCCCTTATTGCCTACATGCCAAACCTCTCGTGGTGGGAGGAAGGCGAGATCGACAGCTACCTCGATGCCTTCAGGGAACTGATGCTGCCGCAAACCACCGTGTTGGTCGGCAACCACAGCAGCCTGTGGCGCTGGTTGTTGCCGGACTGGTCCGGTGCGCGCAATCCTTCCGCCAAGGACATCGCCAAAGCCGCCGCCGAACTGGGCGTGCCCTATACGCTGGTGACCGGCATCCCCCTGCCCGAGCAGTTCATTGACAACGTGCTGGCCACGCCGCAAGCCGTGCTGTACAGCGAGAAGTTCGAACGTTTCGAGGCGATTTTTGCCGGCGCGGGGGACACGCTGACCGCCGCCCTTTCAGCCCTGCTGGCCAACGGCCACGACCTGCAGGCCGCCACCGCCGAAGCACTGACCTACCTGGACCACAGCCTGGACGCCGGCTTTCACCCCGGCATGGGCCACATCGTGCCGGACCGCCTGTTCTGGGCGCAGGCCGATGTGGATGGCGCCGAGGACGACACCGATACTGACGAAGATGCCGCCGGCGATGACGCGGACCTGGCAGCCAAGCCCTTTTTTGATTTACCGCCCAATGGAACAACCAAACACTAAGCCCCCGGTCTCCCGCAACGACGCCCTGTTCGAGCGTGCCAAAAAGCTGATTCCCGGCGGCGTCAATTCGCCGGTCCGCGCCTTCAAGGCGGTGGGCGGCACACCACGTTTTGTGCAGCGCGCCCAGGGTGCTTGCTTCTGGGATGCGGACGGCAAGCGTTATATCGACTACATCGGCTCCTGGGGTCCGATGATCCTGGGCCACGGCCACCCTGCGGTTGTCGAGGCCGTGCAGAAAGCCCTGCTCGAAGGATTTTCCTACGGCGCGCCTACCGAGCGTGAAGTCGAACTCGCCGAAGAAATCGTGCGCCTGGTGCCGTCGATCGAGATGGTGCGCCTGGTCAGCTCCGGCACCGAGGCCGGCATGAGCGCCATCCGGCTCGCGCGCGGCGCCACGGGACGCAGCAAGATCCTCAAGTTCGAGGGCTGCTACCACGGCCACGCCGATGCCCTGCTGGTCAAGGCCGGCTCGGGCCTGGCGACTTTCGGCAACCCGACCAGCGCAGGTGTGCCGCCCGAAGTCGTACAGCACACCCTGGTGCTCGAGTACAACAATGTCGCCCAGTTGGAAGAAGCCTTTGCACTGCATGGCGCCGAAGTCGCCTGCCTGATCATCGAGCCGATTGCCGGCAACATGAACTTCGTGCGCGCCTCCGTGCCCTTCATGAAACGCTGCCGCGAGCTGTGCACCCAGTACGGCGCGCTGCTGGTATTTGATGAAGTGATGACGGGTTTTCGCGTAGCGCTGGGCGGCGCACAAAGCGTCTATGCCAAAAGCATTCCGGGTTTCAAGCCAGACATGACGGTGCTCGGCAAGGTGATTGGCGGCGGCATGCCGCTGGCAGCCTTTGGTGGCACTCGCGCCGTGATGGAGCAACTCGCACCCATGGGCTCCGTGTACCAGGCTGGCACGCTGTCGGGCAACCCGGTGGCCACGGCCTGCGGCCTGGCAACCTTGCGCGAAGTGCAGAAACCGGGCTTTTACGAAGCGCTGGGTGAACGCACACGCAGCCTGGTCTCCGGTCTCACGGCAGCCGCTGCAAAATCCGGCGTGCCTTTTTGCGGCGACAGCGAGGGCGGCATGTTTGGCTTTTTCTTGTTGGGGCAGTTGCCGCAAAACTACGCGACGGTGATGACAACCAACAGTCCGGCGTTCAACCGCTTCTTCCATGCCATGCTGGACAGCGGCGTGTATTACGCGCCTGCGCTTTATGAGGCCGGGTTTGTCAGTGCGGCGCACAGTGCTGAGGATATTGAAGTCACTGTGGATGCGGCAGCCAGGTTTTTTGCTGGCCGCTGAATCTTTTTTTGATCTTTCTTGCCCCTGGCCGCTTGGATACAGGCGTAGACAGCTATTGAATTTATAGCATATCGCTTTCACAGCCAGGCCGGGTCTCGCCCCGGCGGGCGACTCACTTTCTCTTGCTTCGCCAAGAGAAAGTAAGCAAAGAGAAGGCGACCCGCAGTCTGGGTCCCTTCGCTGCGCTACGGGCAACTTGCGCTGCTCGATTCCGGCGGCGGTCCAAACAACTCGCCTGCGGCTCAAACAAGTTTGGCCCCTTTAGGCCGCCTCCATCTGCGCTGCTCGGCCCAGCCAGGACGGGATGGGACATGAATTCGGATTCGGGGAGCAGAACGCCTTGGCGTTCTGCGGAGTCCGAGTCCGAGTCCGATTCCGTTTGCGATCCCGCAGTGCCGTCCTGGCAGGGCTGAGCAGCACAGGAGGAGACGGATAAAAATTTCAGATGTCCGAAGGCTGCGCAGCAGACAAGTTTCTGAAATTTCCGGCTCATCCGAGCAGCGCAAGGAACCGCGTAGCGGCCCTGACTGCGGCTCGCCTTTCTTTTGGGTACTTTTCTTTGGCGAAGCAAAGACAAAGTGCCTCGCCCGCCGGGGCGAGACCCGGCTTGGTAATGAAAGCACGCAGCACTCAAACCAACTAAAGGCTTCGACAAGCTCAGCCCGAACGGTTGATCACTTGCTACAAATTCAATAGCTGGCTGCGCCCATACTCAGGCGAATAGAGCCACTTTTAATGCCTGAAATGCCGAACCCCACTCAACACCATCACCACTTCCCGCTCATCCGCAGCATCAATCACCTCCTGATCCCGCATCGAACCACCAGGCTGAATCACGCAGGTCGCGCCTGCATCAACCACCACATCCAGCCCATCGCGGAATGGGAAGAAGGCATCGCTCGCCACCGCCGAGCCCTGCAGGCTCAGGTCGGCATTCGCGGCCTTGATGGAGGCAATGCGTGCCGAATCAATGCGGCTCATCTGGCCTGCGCCCACGCCCAAGGTCATGCCGCCGGAGCAAAACACGATGGCATTGGATTTGACGTACTTGGCGACCTTCCAGGCAAACAGCAGGTCCTGCAACTGGGCCGGTGTCGGCTGCAGTTTGCTGACGACTTTCAAATCGGCCAGCGCCAGTTCGTGGTTGTCGGCCGTCTGCATCAGCAGGCCGGAACCAACACGTTTCACATCCATCAGGTTGCGGCCCTGTTTCCAGGCGGTGTCTCCGCCAGCCGGCAAATCAATCTGCAGGATGCGCACATTGACCTTGGTCTTGAAAACTTCCAGCGCCTCGGGCGTGAAGGCCGGGGCCATCAACACTTCGACAAACTGTTTTGAAATCTGCTGGGCGGCGCGTTCATCCAGCGTGCAATTCAGCGCGATGATGCCGCCAAACGCGGAGGTCGGGTCGGTCTTGAAAGCCTTGCTGTAGGCCTCCAGCGCATCCGCGCCTATGGCCACGCCGCAGGGGTTGGCGTGCTTGACGATGACGCAGGCCGCCTCGGTAAAACTCTTGACGCATTCCCACGCCGCATCGGCATCGGCAATGTTGTTGTACGACAGTTCCTTGCCCTGCAACTGTTTGGCGGTGACCAGCGAACCCGGTGCGGGATAGAGGTCGCGGTACAGTGCCGCCTGCTGGTGCGAGTTTTCGCCGTAACGCAACTCCTGCACCTTGATAAAGCGGCCATTGGCCTGGCCGGGGAACATGCTGTGCGCGCCGTCCGCCTGGATGCCTGAGAGGTAGTCGCTGATCGCGCCGTCGTACTGGCTGATACGGTTGAATGCGGCAACCGACAGCGCAAACTTGGTTTTGTCAGTCAGCTTGCCATCGGCTTTGAGTTCCGCCAGCACACCGGCGTACTGCGATGCATCGGTCAGCACGCCGACATCTTTCCAGTTCTTGGCGGCGGAGCGCACCATGGCCGGGCCGCCTATGTCTATGTTTTCAATTGCGTCTTCCAGCGTGCAGCCAGACTTGGCGACGGTGGCTTCAAACGGGTAGAGGTTCACGACCAGCAGGTCTATGGTGTCAATGCCGTGCGTTTTCAGCGCTGCCATGTGCTCGGGCAGATCGCGCCGGGCCAGCAGGCCGCCATGCACCTTGGGATGCAGGGTCTTGACGCGTCCGTCAAGCATTTCCGGAAAACCGGTGTGGTCGGCGACTTCGGTGACGGGCAGGCCGGCGTCCGCCAGCAGTTTGGCCGTGCCGCCGGTGGACAGCAGCCTGACGTTCAGCGCGTGCAGGGCTTGCGCGAATTCGAGGATGCCGGTTTTGTCGGAGACGGAGATCAGTGCGTTCATGGTTGTTTTCTGGTTTTGGATTTTTTGATGGATGCCGTGGCTGCGGGATCAGGCCCGGCCAGCTTTATTCATTACTTGATCAGCTTGTGCTCGACCAGCTTTTTGCGCAGCGTGTTGCGGTTCAGGCCCAGCCATTCGGCCGCGCGCGACTGGTTTTGCTCGGCATGCTGCATCACCACTTCCAGCAGCGGTTTTTCAACCACCCGCACCATCATGTCGTACATGCCGTCGGGGTCGGTGCCGCGCAAGTCCTTGAAATAGCCTTCCAGGCTGGTGCGTACGCACTCTTCTATGTGTTTTTTGCTCATGCAGAAGCTTCCTCTTGATTTTTATTTTTAGCGGGCTGAAGGTCCGGCCCGTTCCCATCACCTGTACCCGACGGAATGCGGTCCATCCGTTCGCCCAGGTCCTCAAAAAATGCGCCTACCGCCTGCAACTGCTCTTCGCAATCCTGCAGCAGGTTCATTTGTGCACGAAACGCCTCGCCGCCCGGCAAGGCCTTCACATACCAGCCTATGTGTTTGCGCGCGCTGCGCACACCGGTGAATTCGCCATACAGCGTGTAATGGTCCAGCAGGTGGTCGAGCAGCAGGCGTTTGACTTCAGCCACCAGCGGCGGAGCAAGGTGCGTGCCAGTAGCCATGAAATGTGCGACCTCGCGAAAGATCCAGGGCCGGCCCTGGGCCACGCGGCCCAGCATCACGGCATCGGCGCCGGTGTAAGCCAGCACGTCGCGGGCTTTTTCGGGGCTGTTGATGTCGCCATTGGCAACCACCGGGATGCGCAGCGCGGCCTTCACTTCGGCGATGGTGTCGTATTCGGCAAAACCCTTGTAGCCCTGCTCGCGCGTGCGGCCGTGCACCGTCACCATCTGCACACCGGCGCTTTCCGCCGCGCGCGCAATCACCAGCGCGTTTTTATGCGTCTGCGCCCAGCCGGTGCGCATCTTCAGCGTCACCGGCACGTTGCGCGGCGCGCAGGCGGCAACCACCGCTTCAACAATTTGCAGCGCCAGTGTTTCGTCCTGCATCAGGGCCGAGCCGGCCCATTTGTTGCAGACTTTTTTGGCCGGGCACCCCATGTTGATATCTATGATCTGCGCGCCGCGGTCAATGTTGTAGGCGGCGGCGTCCGCCATCATCTGCGCGTCGGTGCCGGCGATCTGCACGGCAATCGGCGCGGCCTCGCCCTCATGGTTGGCGCGGCGTGAGGTCTTGAGCGTGTCCCACAGGTCGCGGCGCGAGGTCACCATCTCGCTGACCGCATAACCTGCGCCCAGCTTTTTGCAAAGCATGCGAAACGGCCGGTCCGTCACACCGGCCATGGGCGCGACAAACAGTTTGTTTGCCAAAGCGTAGGGGCCGATGTTCATGAAAAATTGGACGGGTGGTTGCTCAAAAAGAAGGCATGATTGTAACTGCCTAAAATTTCAGCAATTGAAATTCGACAGGTGTATCAGCCACTTATTTGTAAGCGTTCTGCTTACAGCCAGCTCTTGGCCCGCCTGCCTATACTTGAGCCCGGATGCAAACTTGGACACAACACCTGCTGGAACTGCTGGCCTTGCCTGAATACGGCCTGAGCACGGTGTTTGTGGTGTCCTTTATTTCAGCCACCCTGCTGCCGCTGGGTTCCGAGCCGGTCGTGTTTGGCCTGGTCAAACTCAACCCCGCGATGTTCTGGCCGGCGGTGCTGGTGGCGACCGCAGGCAATACGCTGGGCGGCGCGCTGGACTGGTGGATGGGCTATGGCGCGCACAAGGTGGTCGACAAGTACCAGCACTCCTCACACCACGGCCGCGCCATCCGCTGGCTGGAAAAACTCGGCCCCAAAGCCTGCCTGCTGGCCTGGCTGCCAGTGGTGGGCGACCCGCTGTGCGCCGTGGCCGGCTGGCTGAAGTTTTCGTTCTGGCCCTGCGTGGCCTACATGGCGATCGGCAAATTCCTGCGTTATTTCCTGATGACGGGCAGCCTGATCTGGGCATTTCCAGGAATTCTCACCGGCATCGTTCCCGGGTAAAACTCAGAACCGTTCGTGCGGTAACAAATACCGCCATTGCCCGGGCTGCAGATTGCTCATAGGCACACGCCCAATCCGTATCCGCTTCATCGCTTCAACACGCAAGCCAACACTTTCGCAAAAATAGGCAATCTGCCCGGGCCGCTCGCCCTTGAGCGCAAAACGCAAGCGTGTCTCGCTCTGCCAGCTCACTTTGGCTGGCGGCAGCAACACGCCGTTGAAGGTAAACCCGTGGTCGACGCGGTTCAGCCGCTCCAGCCCACCGGGCTTGATGTCCCCGCTGACCTCGACAATCACCTCGTGCTCCATCACCGCAGCGTCTTCACGCAGCTTGCGTTGCACGCGCCAGTCTTCGGAAAACACCACCAGCCCGCTGGCGGCGATGGCCAGCGGGGTCACAAGCTCGGCAGCAGAAAGGTGTTTCTTGAGCTGGCGTATGCCCGAGCGGTCATCCGGCGAACGTGCGGCCAGCGACAAATCAGCCTCATGGCCTGCGGGCTTGTGCAGCAGCAGGGTCACAGGTGTCAGCGCCAGCAGGCTGGCATCTTTGGCCACTTCAATCGTCTGATTTGAAACCCGAAACTGCGGCTCTTCAACCACCACGCCGTCCACCGTGACCCAACCGCCCTCTATGTATTGTTCGGCCTCGCGGCGCGAGCATGCCAGCATTTCAGCGAGGCGCTTGGCAAGGCGTACGGGTTCGGTCACGGTATTTGCGCGGTTCGTTCAAGCGGCCGCCGTCGAACCGGCTCCGCCGGGCGACAGGCGGCGTCCCCTGCAAGGGGAGGATGGGCTACACAAAGTGAGTCCAGGCAGGGGTGTACATATTCAGCTGCTGAACAGGAAGTTCATCACGTCGCCATCCTTGACAACGTAGTCCTTGCCTTCGGCGCGCATCTTGCCCGCGTCCTTGGCACCCTGTTCGCCCTTGAAGTTGATGAAATCTTCAAACGCAATCGTCTGGGCGCGGATGTAGCCTTTTTCAAAATCGGTGTGGATCACGCCTGCGGCCTGAGGGCCGGTGTCGCCGATGTGAATGGTCCAGGCGCGGACTTCTTTCACACCTGCGGTGAAGTAGGTCTGCAGCCCCAGCAATTTGTAGGCGGCACGGATCAGGCGGTTCAGGCCCGGCTCGGTCTGGCCCAGCTCTTCGAGGAACATCTGGCGGTCTTCGTCGCTCATCTCGGACATCTCCGCCTCCATCTTGGCACTGATGGCGACGACAGGCGCGTTTTGCGACGCGGCAAAGGTTTTCAGCCGGTCCAGGAAAGGATTGTTTTCAAAGCCGTCTTCGGCCACGTTGGCCACAAACATCGCGGGCTTGGCGGTGATCAGGAAAAACTGTTGCAGCAAGGGCTGCTCTTCCTTGCTGAATTCCAGCGTGCGCACGGGTTTGGCTTCATTCAGCGCGGCCTGGCATTTTTCAAGGATGGCCACCAGCTTGATGGACTCCTTGTCACCGGAGCGGGCCGTCTTGGTGACGCGGTGCAAACCCTTTTCAACCGCGGAAAGATCGGCCAGGCACAATTCGGTCTGAATGACTTCAATGTCTGAAATCGGGTCCACCTTGCCGGCAACGTGGATCACGTTGTCGTCCTCAAAACAGCGCACCACATTGATGATGGCGTCGGTTTCGCGGATGTGGGCCAGGAACTTGTTGCCCAGGCCCTCGCCCGTGCTGGCACCCGCCACCAGGCCGGCAATGTCCACAAACTCGACAATCGCCGGAACAATGCGTTCGGGCTTGACGATTTCCGACAATTGGGCCAACCTCGGGTCCGGCAGTTCAACGACACCCACGTTGGGCTCAATCGTACAAAAAGGGTAATTTTCGGCCGCAATCCCCGCTTTGGTCAACGCGTTGAACAGGGTGGATTTTCCGACGTTAGGCAAGCCTACGATGCCGCACTTCAAACTCATGACAAACCTTCAAAAACAGGTTGGAAAGTGTATTCGATACGCGACCAGACCGGTATTTGGGGCTTTGTCGGGGAATTTACGGCCGCGGCTGGCCGCCCTGCTCATGGCCCTGTGTTTGCATAGCCTGCCCGGTGCAGCGCTGGCCCAGCCCATCACCGCCCTCAACGACCGGACGCCGGTGGTGGATGTCAGCGCCGCCAGCCTAATGTGGATAGACACGGACGGCCAGGCCGGCATTGAAGAGCTGACCGGCAAACAGCGCCGCGAGGCCTTCGCGCCATCCCGGGCCGGCACCATTTACGCGCTGGGCCACCAGGCCGCGCTCTGGCAGCACTACCGCTTTGCGAAATCCGCCGAATCGCGCCAGGACTGGATGCTGGAGTTTCCGCAGCCCCTGCTGGACCGGGTCACGGTTTACCAGCAGGGCAAACCGGCGGGGAGCTGGACCAGCCAGACCGCCGGCGACACCGTGGCCGTCGCCAGCTGGCCTGAGCCCGGCCGTTATGGGCAATTCCAGCTGAATTTGCCTGACACCGGCGTGCACGATGTCTATGTGCGCATCCAGAACGTCGCAAGGCTTAGCGTTCCCGCCATGGTCAGCACCCAAAGCCATCAGGGCCAGCGCCTGCAAATCGAATACCTGGCGATAGGCGTGGTGTTTGGCGCCTTGCTGCTGCTGATCGTGACCAGCCTGGCCCAGAGCTGGGTGTACCGCGACCGCGCCTACTGCTGGTATGCCCTGTACGCCTCAGTATTGACGCTGCTGATGGCCGCCTGGACCGGCGTGGCCGGCCACCTGCTGTGGAGCCAGTCCAGCATGTGGAACGACCTCGCGCCTGGCGTGCTGGGCATATTGGCGGGGGGTGCCGCCCTGCTGGTGATACACCACCTGTGCGGCGTGGATTCACGCCACCAGTGGTTTGAGCCGGTCATGCACACGCTGGGCATGGCGGGCCTGCCCCTGGCGCTGGCCTATGTGCTGATAGAGCACAACATCGGCATTCCCATGATAGGCATTTACCTGTCGGCCGTGGTGCTGGCCGGCCTGAGCCGGGCCTGGCTGACCTGGCAGCGCCGCGACGTCATAGGCCTGTGGGTGCTGGCCGCCTTCACGCCCATGGCGCTGGCAACCTTGCTGCTGGCGGCGAGTTTTGCCGGTTTGGTGCCGGTCACCTGGCTGTCGCGCTATGGGCTCATGGCCGGCCTGACCATTGAGGTGCCCCTGCTGCTGGTTGCCCTGAACCTGCGCTCGCGCGAGCGGCACAGCGTGGAGGCCAGGGCGCAAGCGCTGTCCAGCCACGACGCCCTGACCGGCCTGCTGGCGGCCCATATTTTCCAGGACCGCTTCAAGCAGATCGTCGCCCGCGCGCAGCGCTACAGGGAACCCGCCGCGGTGGTGTATATCGAACTGGTCAACTACCGCTACATCAAAAAGAACTGGGGCACGGCGGTGGCCGAGCAAAGCCTGCTGCGCAGCGTGATCAAGCTGCGCCGCATCCTGCGTGACATAGACACCGTCGGGCGCATTGACGAAGCACGCTTTGGCCTGATCCTGGAAGGGGTGACATCACGCGCGCCCGTCACGGAAATGGCGGCCCGGCTAATTGCCGCCGGCCTGATGCCGCTCAAGGGGCTCAAGCCGGAGGTTGTCCTGCAGTTCCACGTTGCGGGCGTGCTGCTCAGCGAACGCATGGACGGCCATGTGGAGATTGCCCGGGCACTGTCGGATCTGATCCTGCACATGGGGCCGCGCAGCCGCCGCCCCATCCGTTTCCTGGAGCCTGAACTGACGCACCCCATGCCGCTGGAGATCGACTCGGCATTTGACGATGCGGAAGATGCGGAAGATGCGGATGACGGCGAAAACACGGCCGCCGCCCAGGCACCGTTCAGGGTGGTCAAATGATGAAGCGAGTCCTAGCCAAATTGATAAGCGGCAGCTACAGCCTGGCCGCGCTTTAACAGGTGGTCGGTGCCGCCCAGCACAATGGCATTCATGCCAAAGGTCAGCGCACCGTTGACTCGCGCATCCTGGCGGTAGCTTTGCAGCATGTCGCCCACCTCGGGGCTGCTCAGGGCGGTCGCCGGGTCAATATTGGGGACCGGGCAACGCGCGCAGGGCTTGACGGGTTTGAGCCGCACCATGCCCTGCGCCGTTGCAACCTGCAGCACGTCCAGCCGGTCTTCATCGTGCGGAGCCAGCTCGCTGCCGGCCGCATTGCCCAGCACGATGTTCGGCCGGAAACGCTCCATGCCCACCGCCTGCGCGCCGGCGCCGGCCAGCTTTTCGTTGAGCTGGCTTAAAGAGGCCTCGCTGATGACCAGCAGCGGATAAGCATCGCTGAACTGGTTCAACGCCTCCACATCACCCGTCCACTGGCGGCTGCTGGCTCTTTTGTGCTCGGGATCAAAACGCACCAGGCGCGCCGTGGTGCCCAGGAAATCCGTGAACCACTGGGCCGCCACGGCGCCCATGTCGTAAGCCGGCACCTCGTCGTCCCAGACCCGCACACGCACCGGCGCCTCCACCTCGTCCAGCTTGACATGCAGGGCCAGCATGCCCGGCGCGCGCAGCACCATCTCGTAAGTTTTAAGCTGCGGCCGGACCAGCGCCATGCGCGGCAAAACGCGCTGGGTCAAAAATTCTCCGTTTGCATCGACCACCATCCAGGCTCGGTCAAACTCCAGCCCGGTCTCGGTCAGGATGGCCTCCCCTACCTCCACGCCCGCGCAGGATTTGACCGGATAAACAAACAGGCGGGAAATCGAGGCGCTGATATCCGCGCCGGAGGGGTTTGAAACATCGTTCACAAAACAGGTGTCCTTTGGATGAATGGGGCCGTCAAACAGGCAACCAGCCGCGATTTTGCCCCAGCCTCCTAAAATGGGGCATGTCCCAGCACTTTGATGTCTGTATTCGCGGCGGCGGCGTGGTCGGTCGCACACTGGCATTGCTGCTGGCGCGCGAGCGCCTGCGCGTGGCGCTGGTGGTCAAGCCTGCCGCGGCAGAATCCGCACCCGCCACACCTGCACCCGCCGATATTCGGGCCTATGCACTGAACAGCGCGTCCAAACAATTGCTCGAAAGCCTGCGCGCCTGGCCTGAAGGCCCGGCCATCACACCCGTGCTTGAAATGCAGGTCTGGGGTGACGACGGCGGCCAGCTCGACTTCACGGCACACAGCGCGGCCCAGCCCGCGCTGGCCTGGATCGTCGATGTGCCCGCGCTGGAGCAGCAACTAAGCCAGGCCGTGCGCTTCCAGCCGCAAATCGAGGTGGTGCAGGCCCCGGTCAAGGCGGCATTGCAAGTCGCCTGCGAAGGCCAGAAAAGCAGCAGCCGCAACGAATTCGGCGCCAGCTGGACGGTCAAGCCCTATCCCCAGAAAGCCATTGCCGCGCGCCTGGAATCCGATCAGCCGCACCTGGGCGTGGCCAGGCAGTGGTTTAAAAACGGAGAAATCCTTGCGCTTTTGCCGATATCCGGCGCCGGCGGGAACTCTGTGGCGCTGGTGTGGTCAGTCTCTGCAGAGCGTGCTGAGGCGCTACAAAAACTGCCGGGCGATGCATTTTGCGCAGCCCTGCAGGCCGATTGCGGGGAAACGCCGGGGCATTTGCGCCTGCTTGGCGAGCGCGCCAGCTGGCCGCTGGCCCTGTCCAAGGCCGACCGCTGGGTCGGGCCCGGCTGGGCCCTGGCAGGCGATGCGGCGCATACGGTGCATCCGCTGGCCGGCCAGGGTTTGAACCTGGGCCTGGCCGATGTGGCGGCGCTGGCGGCGGTGCTGGCGCAGCGTGAATACTGGCGCGGCCTGGGGGAGGAAAAACTGCTGCGCCGTTACGAACGGGCACGCAAGGCCGATGTGGCGGCCATGGGTACGGTGACGGACGGCCTGCACGGCCTGTTTGCCCAGACCGATGTGCGCTGGCAGGCCTTGCGCCATTGGGGCATGAAACGTTTTGCGCGAAGCGGGCCCTTGAAGGCCTGGGTGGTCCGCCAGGCCATCGGGCGGCAGGCCACAGGTTTATGATTTTTTTTGGACGACAGGAATTGAGCATGACAGTATCGAAATCCGCCTGGGCCCTGGGCTTGGTCATCACCAGCTTTTTGGGCCTGGGCGCAAGCGCCGCTTTTGCCCAGGAGGCCACCATACGCAAAAACCTGGCGGAGCGGCTGCCGGTTTTTTCGAAGATCGATGAGGTCAGCAAAACCCCCATGAACGGCCTGTATGAAGTTCGCGTCAACGACAGCGATATTTTCTACACCGACGCCGAGGGCAACTTCCTGCTGCAGGGCAACCTGATAGACACCAAGGCCAAACGCAACCTCACGGAAGAACGGGTTGAAAAACTCAGCGCCATCGACTTTGGCGCCCTGCCCGTCAAGGATGCGTTTGTCATCGTGCGCGGCAACGGCAAACGCAAGATGGCCGCTTTTGGCGACCCGAACTGCGGCTACTGCAAGCGCTTTGAACGCGATTTGCAGAAAGTGACCGATGTCACCATCTACATGTTCCTCTACCCCATCCTCGGCCCCGATTCCATCGTCAAGGCCAAGGACGTCTGGTGCGGCAAGGACAAGGGCAAGATCTGGCAGGACTGGATGGTGCGCGAACAGCCGATAGCCAAGGCCCCGGCCTGCGACACGGCCGTGCTTGAACGCAATATCGACTTCGGCAAAAAGCACAGGATCACCGGCACGCCCACCCTGTTTTTTGCCGACGGCTCGCGGGTGCCCGGTGCGATCAACGCCCAACAGGTCGAGAAATACCTGGCCGACGCGAAATAGGTTTTCGGGCTTTTTTATGCCATTCGTGGCCCTGGCTAGCGTCAAACGGGCGCAGCCAGCTATTAAAAATATAGCAAAAAACTCCGGCGCCGGCAGCCGTGGAGTATTCTTTTAGCCCTATGCCACGCCAAACCATCAAAACCACCGCCCCATCCACGTCCGCCGCCAGCGTGCATTACCGCGTGGAGGCGGCCGAGCTCAACGCCCATCTCTTTCGCATCACGCTGACCATTGCCAGGCCGGCAGCGCAGCAGCGTGTGTCGCTTCCGGTGTGGATTCCGGGCAGCTACCTGGTGCGGGAGTTTTCGAAAAACCTCAGCAACCTGCAGGCGCGCCAGGGCGTCCGCACGGCGGTCGCCATAGAGCAACTGGACAAATGCAGCTGGCAGCTGGCATGCACACCGGGCAAGCCGCTGGTGCTGCGCTACGACGTCTATGCCTACGACAACTCGGTGCGCACCGCCTGGCTGGACACGCAGCGCGGCTTTTTCAACGGCACCAGCGTTTGCCTCAAGGTGGAAGGCCAGGAAAAAGTCCCGCATGTGCTGGAACTGCCGCAACCCAGGGCAGCGACAGGCTGGTCGGTCGCCACGGGCCTTTCCGCACAAAAAATCAGCAAGCAGGGTTTTGGCAGCTACATCGCCGCCGACTATGACGAACTGGTCGACTGCCCGGTCGAGATGGGCACCTTCTGGAGCGGCAGCTTCAAGGCCTGCGGCGTCACGCACCGCTTTGTGGTGGCGGGCGCATTGCCGACATTCGATGGCGAGCGCCTGCTGGCCGACACACAGAAAATCTGCGAGACGGAAATCCGCTTCTGGCATGAAAGTAATGGGGGAGTGAAGAAACCGCCTTTTGACAACTACCTGTTCATGCTCAATGCCGTGGACGACGGCTACGGCGGGCTGGAGCACCGCAACTCCACCGCGCTGATCTGCAAGCGCCAGGACCTGCCGCGCCTGCCGGCGCCCGGTGAGTCAAAACCCTTCAAGGCCTCCGAGGGCTACACCACGCTGCGTGGCCTCATCAGCCACGAGTACTTCCACACCTGGAACGTCAAGCGCCTGCGTCCCGCAGAGTTTGCAAGCTACCGCTACGACCAGGAAAACTACACCGGGCTGCTCTGGTTTTTTGAGGGTTTTACCAGCTACTACGACGACCTGCTGCTGCGCCGCGCCGGCCTGCTCGACAACGCGGCTTACCTCAAGCTGCTGAACAAGACCATCAACCAGGTGATGCAGACGCCGGGGCGGCTGGTGCAGTCGGTGGCCGAGGCCAGTTTTGACGCCTGGGTCAAGTACTACCGGCAGGACGAAAACACCCCCAACGCCACGGTGAGCTACTACACCAAGGGCGCGCTGGTGGCCCTGTGTCTGGACCTGAGCCTGCGCGCGGAAAGCAAAACGGCGCCAGCCACCACGCTTGACGACGTGATGCGCGCGCTCTGGCAACGCTGCAAGGGCGGGCCGCTGCGTGAAGCCGACATTGCAGCCGTGCTGCAAACGCTGGGCCAGCGTTCATTTGCCGCCGAGCTGGCGCAATGGGTCCATGGCAAGGGCGAGCTGCCACTTGAAAGCCTGCTGCGGCAACACGGCGTGGCAGTGCTGGAAGAACCGGCCCAGTTGGCACAGCGGCTGGGCCTGCGGGTCGGCGAGAACAACGGCGTGCAAATCAAGACCGTGCTGCGCGGCGGCAGCGCCGAAAAAGCCGGTTTTGCGGCAGGTGATGAATGGCTGGGGCTGGAGCCCGCCACCAAGACACGCACACCCGCAGGCAGCGGCTGGCGCATGAACCGGCTGGACGATTTGCTGCTGTATGCCGGCAACGCAAAAACAGTCATCGCCCTGGTCGCGCGCGACAAACGCCTGCTGCGGCTTGAACTGGCCATGCCGCCTGCCCTCACGACCTGGCGGCTGGCGGTGCAGGATGCCGCAAAAGTCGACCAGTGGCTGGCAGCCAAAGCCTGAAGCCGCCCCCCGGCCGCTTACGGGCTATTCGCCCTTGAAGACCGCGGGCCGCTTCTCCAGAAAAGCCGTGACGCCCTCGATGTAGTCGTGGGTTCGGCCCATGGCCGATTGCGTGTCGCGTTCGACATCGAGTTGCTGCTGCAATGTCCGGGTGGTGCCTTCACGCAGCAGATGCCGCGTGGCGACCAGCGCCTGGGTCGGCAAAACCGCCAGGCGCTGCGCCAGTGCCATGGCCGCAGCGACCGCATCGTCGGCCACCTCCCAGATCATGCCCCACTCCTTGGCCTGGGCTGCCGACAGCTTGTCGCCGGTCATGGCCAGCGTCAGGGCCCGGGCCAGCCCCAGTTTTTGCACCAGCAGCCAACTGCCGCCCGCATCCGGCACCAGACCGATCTTGCTGAAAGCCTGGATAAAACTCGCATTCGGCGCGGCCACCGCAATATCGCAGGTCAGCACCAGCGATGCACCGGCACCAGCAGCCACGCCATTGACGGCCGCCAGCGTAGGCATGCGCAGGGCGGTCAGCCGGCGCGCCGTGGGGTTGAACGCCTGCTCGATGACGGGGCCGGGGTCGGCCCGCTCCACCAGGTTGGGGCCAGGTTCAAAGTCAAATTCGGACAGGTCGGCACCGGCACAAAAGCCACGGCCGGCGCCGGTGATCACCAGCGCCCGGATGTTTTTGTCGGCCTCGGCCCGGTCCAGCGCCAGACCAAGGTCGCGGTGCATCTGGCGGGTAAAACTGTTCAGGGCCTGCGGCCGGTTCAAGGTCAGCAGCGCAACCGCGCCCTGCGTGGAATAAAGGACTGTGGACTCTGTGCTGGTCTCTGGAACGGGGGTGCTCATGCATGTCTCCTGAAGGTTGATCCTGATGGTTGCCCTGAATTGTGCCTTCACCTTCGCTTCCCCCGGTTTCAGGCATGGCATGATGGCATCCTGCAAAAACAGGAGACCCCGTGACTTACGAAATGATTTTGACCTCGACCCAGGGCCCGGACTCACGCAAGGTGGGCATCGTCACCCTGAACCGGCCCAAGCAACTCAACGCGCTGAACGACCAGCTCATGGACGAACTGGCCAGTGCGCTCAAGGCCTTTGATGCCGATGAAACGATAGGCTGCATCATCCTGACCGGCAGTGAAAAAGCCTTTGCCGCCGGCGCCGACATAGGCGCCATGGCGCAATACGGTTTTGCCGATGTCTACGGCAAGGACTACATCACGCGCAACTGGGAACAGATACGCGATATCCGCAAGCCGGTGATTGCCGCCGTCAGCGGTTTTGCCCTGGGCGGCGGCTGCGAGCTGACCATGATGTGCGACTTCATCATTGCCGCCGACAATGCCAAATTTGGCCAGCCCGAGATCAAGCTGGGCATCATCCCCGGCGCGGGCGGCACGCAGCGCCTGCCGCGGGCCGTCGGCAAGGCCAAGGCCATGGACCTGGCGCTCACGGGCCGCATGATGGACGCCAATGAAGCCGAGCGCGCTGGCCTGGTCAGCCGCGTGGTGCCTCTGGACAAGCTGATGGACGAGGCGCTGGGCGCGGCCCTGATGATTTGCAGCTATGGCCAGCTGGCCGTGATGGCGGCCAAGGAGTCCATCAACCGCGCCTTTGAAAGCGGCCTGAGCGACGGCGTGATGTTCGAGCGCCGGCTGTTCCATGCGCTGTTCGCCACCAGCGACCAGAAAGAAGGCATGGACGCCTTTGTGAACAAGCGCAAACCGGCGTTCACACACCGTTAATGCCACGGGGCTTTTTTGGGCCTGATGATCGGGATTCCGGGCGCCGCCGAACGCCAGATGTTCGCCAGCGCCCAGTGCCGCCATGCACCCGGCAATCAGGCCGGCAGAAGTACCGCTATAATATTGGCCTGATGGTGATATAGCTCAGTTGGTTAGAGCGCAGCATTCATAATGCTGATGTCGGTGGTTCAAGTCCACCTATCACCACCAAAAAATTCCAAAAGCCTCAGGCGTGCAATCACCCTGGGGCTTTATCACTTCACAGCCTCTGGATATAAACCATGAACCGCTGCACCTCTTTCCTGACGGCCGCCCTGATTGGCCTGGTGGCCTCATCCGGCCTGCTCGCGCTGCCCGCCAACGCCCAGACCGAAGAGGTCAAACCCAATGTCAGGCAGTTCCCGAAAACGGCCTTCAGGGGTGAACTGGTCGTGCTCATGGCGCCCGAGATCACCATGGACGGCAAACCGGACCGGCTGTCGCCGGCGGCGCGCATTTTCGACATCAACGACAAGCTGGTGCTGTCCGGGACGCTGTCCAGCCTGAAGCTGGTGGTCAATTACCTGCGCGACAACACCGGGCTGGTGCGCCATGTGTGGATTCTCAACAGCGAAGAAATCAAGCAGAAGATGCCGGGGCGTGACGGCACCGGCGTGTCGACCAACATCCGCTTCCTGTCCGACACACCACCGCCTTCGGACGACGGCAACACACCCTACGACCAGCTGCCCCGTTTCAAGCAGTAATTCCCCGGAATTACGCCTCAAATTACGCATCAAATAGCCCTGCAGCCCAATCAACATGGGCGCAGTCAGCTACTTTTTAGATAGCACATCATGAGCAAAAAAGTCTTTATCAAAACCTTCGGCTGCCAGATGAACGAGTACGACTCGGACAAGATGTCCGACGTGCTGCACGCTGCCCAAGGTTACGAGCCCACCAGCAATGTGGACGAGGCCGACCTGATCCTGTTCAACACCTGCTCGGTGCGCGAAAAGGCGCAGGAAAAAGTGTTCAGTGACCTCGGGCGCGTCAAGCACCTGAAGAAAAAAGGCGTGCTGATCGGCGTCGGCGGCTGCGTGGCCAGCCAGGAGGGCGACGCCATCATCGAACGCGCGCCGTATGTCGATGTGGTGTTCGGCCCGCAAACCCTGCACCGCCTGCCGGACCTGCTGGCCAGGCGCATCAGCCTGGGCAAATCGCAAGTGGACATCAGCTTTCCCGAGATCGAGAAATTCGACCACCTGCCGCCGGCCCGCGTGGAAGGACCCAGCGCCTTTGTCAGCATCATGGAAGGCTGCTCCAAATACTGCAGCTACTGCGTGGTGCCCTACACCCGCGGCGAAGAAGTTTCACGGCCATTCGAGGACGTGCTGGTTGAAGTCGCGGGCCTGGCCGACCAGGGCGTCAAGGAAGTCACGCTGCTGGGGCAAAACGTCAACGCCTACCGCGGGCCCATGGGTGACACAGCCGAGATTGCCGACTTCGCCACCCTGCTCGAATATGTGTCCGACATTCCCGGCATTGAGCGCATCCGTTATGTCACCAGCCACCCCAACGAGTTCACGCAAAGCCTGATAGACGCCTACGCCAAACTGCCCAAGCTGGTCAACCATTTGCACCTGCCGGTGCAGCACGGCTCGGACCGCATCCTGATGGCCATGAAGCGCGGCTACACCGCGATGGAATACAAATCCACTATCCGCAAGCTGCGCGCCATCCGGCCGGACCTGGCCATGAGCAGCGACTTCATCGTTGGCTTCCCCGGTGAAACCGAAGACGACTTCAACAAGATGATGAAGCTGATCGACGATGTGGGTTACGACACCTCCTTCAGCTTTATCTACAGCCCGCGTCCCGGCACACCCGCCGCCAACCTGCACGACGACACGCCGCACGAAGTCAAGCTCAAGCGCCTGCAGCGCCTGCAGGCCGCCATCGACGACAACGTGCGCGCCATCAGCGCCAGCCGACTGGGCACCATACAGCGCGTGCTGGTCGAGGGTGCGGCGCGCAAGACCACCGATGCACTGTTTGGTCGCACCGAATGCAACCGTGCCGTGGTCTTCAATGGTCCGGACCGTTTGATCGGGCAACTGGTGGACGTCAGGATCACCGAAGCGCCGCAGCGCTCGCTGCGCGGCGAAGTGGTGACCATGGACAAAGACCTGCTTGTTGCGGGCTGAAGGCCGGGTCCGCTTTAGCTACTTTTTTGATAGCTGGCTGCGCTTGTGCAGCGGTGGTTCTGGCCGGTTTTTATATAAAACCGGATTTTTCAGAACTTGGGCATTCCCTTCATGCCGCCCATGCGTTTCATCATCTTCATCATGCCGCCGCCCTTGAGCTTTTTCATCATGCCCTGCATCTGCTCGAACTCGTTGAGCAGGCGGTTGACCTCCTGAACGTGCACGCCTGAACCAGCCGCGATGCGGCGTTTTCGGGTGGCCTTGATCAGCTCGGGTTTGCGGCGCTCCAGCGGCGTCATGCTCTGGATGATGCCTTCCTTGCGCTTGATGTCTTTTTCGGCCTTGTCCATGTCGACCTGGCCGGCCTTGGCGGCCATCTGCGCCGGCAGCTTGTCGAGAAGGCTGGACAGCCCGCCCATGTTTTTCATCTGCTGCAGCTGGCTCAAAAAATCGTTCAGGTCAAAACCGTCGCCCGACTTGAGCTTGGCGGCCAGCTTTTGCGCGGCGGCCACATCGACACCGGCCGTGACCTGTTCAACCAGCGCCACGATGTCACCCATGCCCAGGATGCGACCGGCATGGCGCTCGGCATCAAAGACTTCCAGGCCGTCGAGCTTTTCGCTGGTGCCCGAAAACTTGATGGGCGCGCCGGTGATTTGCCGCACGCTGAGCGCCGCGCCGCCGCGCGAGTCGCCATCGGTCTTGGTCAGGATGATGCCGGTCAGCGGCAATGCTTCCTTGAAAGCCCTGGCGGTGTTGATCGCGTCCTGGCCTTGCATGGCATCGACCACAAACAGCGTTTCCACCGGATTGAGGACGGCGTGCAACTCCTTGATTTCAGCCATCAGGGCTTCATCAATCGCCAGGCGGCCGGCCGTATCGACCAGCAGCACATCAAAGAAATGCTTGCGCGCGTAATCGATGGCGGCCAGCGCAATGTCGCGCGGCTTCTGGTCCGGCGTGCTCGGGAACCACTCGGCGCCGGCCTGCGCCGTCACGGTCTTGAGCTGCTCTATGGCGGCCGGGCGGTAGACGTCGCCCGAAACAGTTAAGACTTTTTTCTTGCGCTTTTCTATCAGGTGCTTGGCCAGCTTGGCCGTGGTTGTTGTTTTACCCGCGCCCTGCAAACCGGCCATCAGGATCACCGCCGGCGGCTGCGCGGCGAGGTTGATGTCGCTGACGCCCTCGCCCATGGTGGCGGCGAGCTCCTTGTTGACAATGCTCACCAGCAGCTGGCCGGGATTCAGGGAACCCATCACCTCCTGGCCCAGCGCCTTTTCTTTGACGCGGGCTACAAAGTCACGCACCACCGGCAGGGCCACATCGGCCTCCAGCAGGGCCATGCGCACCTCGCGCAGCATGTCCTGCACATTGGATTCGGTGATGCGGGCCTGGCCGCGCATTTCCTTGACGAGGCGTGAGAGTTTGTCTGTAAGTGCTGAGGCCATGGACGGGCTCCACAAACATGGAGCAGTTAGATAGGGTTAAAAAGCGCCGGGAGCGGCGCTGAGGCGGCCGCCAGGAAGGGCGGTAAAGGCTAAACTCTAGCAATGATTTTAGCTTCGAGTGCCTGGTGGGGTCTGGCTACGGCTGCGGGCGCGGCCGTGAGCTACGGCGTGCTTGCGCTCGCCACTGCGCGTTTGAGCCAACGCACCTTGCGCGGCGTGCTGTTTGCCGCCTGGCTGCTGCATGGCCTGACGCTCGCCGAGGGCCTGCTCGGGAATCCGCCGCGTTTTGGCTTTGCGCCCGCGCTGTCCATGACCGTCTGGCTGGTGCTGACGGTCTACGCCATTGAAAGCCGCCTGTTTCCCCAGCTGCAGGCCCATTGGGCGCTGGCCGGCCTGGGCACTGCGGCGGTGCTGCTGTCGATGGTGTTTCCGGGCACCAGTTACCACATGGTCGCCTCGCCCTGGCTGCCCCTGCACTGGGCGCTGGGCATCGCCTCCTACGGCCTGTTTGCCGCGGCCGTCGTGCATGGCTGGCTGATGACACGCTCCGAGCGCTCCATACGCCTGGCCGAACAAAACGACACCGGCGTTCCGCTGATGACGCTGGAGCGCCTGACCTTCCGTTTTGTCGAGGCCGGCTTTGTACTGCTTTCCGCCACCCTGGCTGTAGGCTGGCTGTTTGCGGAGCAGTTGTACGGCCCCGGCCTGGCCTGGAAGTGGAATCACAAGACCGTTTTTTCAGTGCTGGCCTGGCTGACCTTTGCCGGACTGCTGGCGGGCCGGGCACGGCTGGGCTGGCGCGGGCGCAAGGCGGTCAACGTGCTCTACCTGGGCTCGGGGCTGCTGCTGCTGGGGTATGCGGGCTCGCGTTTTGTGCTTGAAGTGGTCCTTCACCGCGTATGAAATACCTGCTTATCCTCGTCATGGTGATGGTCGGCCTGTGGCTGTGGAAAAACAAGCGGCGCACGGACATCACAGACGCTGGCGAAAAACCGGCGCGCCCCCAGGCCAGGCCACCGGGTGCGGCCACGGAAATCGTGGCCTGCGACGTGTGCCATGTCCACTTGCCGCGCTCCGAAGCATTGACCGGCCCCGGGGGCGTGTATTGCTGCGCCGCCCACCGGCAGCAGGCAGGCGGCCAGGCCCCATGACGGAAGTTTCGAGCTCCTGGTTTGGCCCCACGGAAAACCGGTCAGGCGCCTGGGAGTCCGACACCGAGCTGGGCTCGTTCGGCCGCTTGTGGCGCGCCTTCATGTCGGCGCGGGTCACCCTGGCCAGCGTGCTGGTCGTGCTGCAGGCCGCGATTTATGCGCTGGGCAATGTCACCAACGGCTGGTCCATCGCGGTCTGCGTGGCCTACCTGTGCGCCACGGTCGCCGTACGGCTGTGGGCCCGGCCCAAACCGCCCGGCAACACATTCGACGCCCAGTGGGTGTCCACCATAGGCGTGGATGTCGTGGCGTTTTCAGCGCTTAATTTTTTGCAGTCCAGCGGCATCAACTACACCCCCCTGTTTGCCTTGCCGGTGCTGCTGGCCTCGGTGCTCGGCCCGCTTCTGCTGGCACTCGGCACGGCAGCGAGCGTGACCCTGCTGCTGCTGATGGATGCGTGGTGGATTTCACTCCAGTCCATGGGCGAGCTGGCGCCACGCTACCTGCAATCGGGCTTGAGCGGCTCGGGGTTTTTTCTGATCGCCCTGCTGGCCAACCAGCTGGCATTGCGGCTGGTGCGCGAAGAACAGCGGGCCAGGAACAGCCAGTCGGTGGCGCGCATGCAGACCCAGGTCAATGAACTGGTGATTGAAACCCTGACCGATGGCGTGCTGGTGGTGGATGCCAATGGCATCGTGCGCTCGGCCAATCCCGCTTCCAGGCGTTTGCTGGCAACACGCGATGCGGCCCGCATGGCGCCTTTTGTCCTGGCAACCGAGGCGTCCTGGCAGCCCCTGGCCGAGATCATGCGGCTGACCTTCATGCTCGGCGTGCCGCAGGAGGCGGACATCAGCCTGGAATACCCGGCGCGCAATGCACGGCGGCTGCATGTACGCACGCGCCTCGCGGCCTCGCAGGACGGCAGCCACGACAGCCTGTGCGTGATGTTTCTTGAAGACCTCCGGGAGATGGAAGCCAGGGTGCGCACCGAAAAAATGGCCGCCATGGGCCGCATGTCTGCCGCTGTTGCACATGAAATCCGCAATCCGCTGGCGGCCATTTCCCAGGCCAATGCCTTGCTTGAAGAAGACCTGCAGGACCCGAACCACAGGCAACTGACCGCCATGGTCAGGCAAAACGCACAGCGCCTGGCCAAAATAGTGGACGAGATCCTGAACATCTCGCGCGCCCAGGCCCTGAGCCCCGAGCAGCACGGCACCGTCCTGCTGCTGGACGATGCGGTGATCCGCATCGCCGCGGACTGGGCAAAACAGAACGCATCCACGCAGCTGATGCAGATTTCGCCCGGCGCCGGCAACTCGACAGTCGGGTTTGACCCCGAGCATTTGCGGCGCCTGATGGTCAACCTGCTGGACAACGCTCTGCGTTATGCCAGCCAGACAGCCAATGCCATTGAAGTGGCGACCCAACAGCCGGCGCCGGACCAGGTTCGGCTCAGCGTCTGGAGTGATGGCCAGCCGCTGGAAAAAACCGTACAGACCCACCTGTTTGAACCTTTCTTTTCATCGGAAAGCCGCTCCACCGGGCTGGGTCTGTATATTTGCCGGGAACTCTGCGAACGTTATGGCGCGCTGATCGGCTACCAGCGGGCCATGCGCCATGCAGTTGAAGGCAACGAGTTTTTTGTGGTTTTCAAGCCCGGGGCACCCGCCGCCACGGCAAAACCCGCTTCACTTGGTGCCTTGTCCGCCTGAAAACCATGACCCCAACAAGCAGCAGCCCCTATCCACAACCGGCACACATCCTGGTCATTGACGATGAGCCGGACCTGCGCACGCTTTATGAACTCACCCTGCTGCGCGAAGGCTACCGGGTTGAAGCGGCCGGTGACCTGGCGCAGGCGCGCCAGCAATTGCAGGAAAACCGTTTTGACGCCGTGATCACCGACATGCGCCTGCCGGACGGCCTGGGCCTGGAGCTGCTGCGCGACCTGGTGACGCAGCAGCGCTCCGAACGCTGCGTGGTGATCACCGCGCACGGGTCTGCCGAAAATGCCGTTGAAGCATTAAAAGCCGGCGCGTTTGACTACCTGACCAAACCGGTTGATTTAAAGCAGTTCCGCAATGTGGTGGCCTCGGCCATACAGGGCTCGAAGGCCGCCGCGTCATCTGCCAGGGCCGAGCGCCCCGCCGCAGAAAACCGGGCCACCAACGGCAGCGCCAATCCGGCCCCATATCCGTCGGGTGCAAAGCCGGGTACAGGTGCCGCAGTATTGCAGCGCCTGGTCGGCCATTCCGCAGTCATGCAAGCCGTCAAGTCGCGGATCGTCAAAGTGGCCGGCAGCATGGCGCCGGTGCTGATACAGGGCGAGTCCGGCACCGGAAAGGAACTGGTCGCGCGCGCCGTGCATGAATGCAGCCACCGCGCCGGCGGCCCGTTTGTCGCGGTCAATTGCAGCGCCATTCCCGAAAACCTGCTGGAGGCCGAATTTTTCGGCGCCCGCAAAGGTGCCTATACCGGCGCGGCGCAGGACCGCCTGGGTTATTTCCAGGCAGCCCAGGGCGGCACGCTCTTTCTGGACGAAATCGGCGACCTGCCGCTGGCCATGCAGTCCAAACTGCTGCGGGCCATCCAGGAGCGGGTCGTCCGGCCCCTGGGTTCATCCCAGGAAGACACGGTGGATGTGCGCATCGTCAGCGCCACGCACAAGGAGTTGGGCGCCGAGGTCGAGTCCGGGTGTTTCCGCCAGGATTTGTATTACCGCCTGAATGTCATCGTGATTGGCGTGCCTCCCCTGCGCGAGCGCCGGGAAGACCTGCCCGACCTCTGCGAAGCCCTGCTGGCCCGGATTTGCCAGGAGTCGGGTTTTGGCAGCGTCCCCATGCTGACGGAGACCGTGCTTGAACAGCTGCGGGCCCATCCGTTTAACGGCAACGTCCGTGAACTGGAAAATATCCTGCACCGCGCAGTGGCCCTGAGCGAGAGCGGAGAACTGCTGCTGGACACGCCGCCGGCGCCCCATGCGGAAGTTCCCGCGGCCGCGACCGCTGTGACCGTTCCTGAAAACCTGCAGGACTACCTGGATGCGCAGGAGCGCGGCATTCTCTGCCAGGTCCTGCAGGAGACCCGTTTTAACCGTACCGCGGCAGCCGCCAGGTTGGGCCTGAGCCTGCGCCAGATCCGCTACCGCATTGAACGCCTGAACATCGCCATGCCCGACGGCGATGCAGGTGCAGAGAGTCCCGATGCTGCCCAAGACCGCGCCTGAAGCCAGCCCGGCAAGGGCACTTTGGCAAAAAGGCTGGTACCGCCACGCGCGGGCACTGCTGTCGCCCAACGCCGGCCCCCGTCCCGACAAGGCCCAGATCGACCTGATCGTCATCCACTCCATCAGCCTGCCACCCGGGCAGTTTGGCAATGGCAATGTGCAGCGCCTGTTCACCAACCAGCTGGATTGGGATGAACACCCCTACTTTCAGGGCATACGGGGTTTGCAGGTCTCGTCACATTTTTTCATCAGCCGCTCCGGCGAGCTCTGGCAATTTGTCAGCTGCGACGAACGCGCCTGGCATGCCGGGCAGTCCAGCTACCGCGGCCGGGCCAACTGCAACGATGACTCGATCGGCATCGAGCTGGAAGGGCTGGAGGGCGATGCCTTTGAAGCACCCCAATACGAAACCCTGACGGGCTTGTGCGCAGCACTCATGGATCACTACCCCATCGCACATATTGCCGGGCATGAACACATTGCAGCCGGTCGCAAGCAGGATCCGGGTCCGGGTTTTGACTGGCCTTTGTTGCAGCGCACACTGGCTGCAACAAATAAATATTTTCCTGCCGCCGACTGAGCGCACGGCCACGGCCGGGCGGTCCTGAAAAACACATTGGGCGACGGGTTTTCCGGCGCCTTCATGCGGGAATAAGCCTGGGCCGGCCCCTGCGGGGCAAAGTGTTCGGCAAAGCGCATGGATGCTCTGTTTTTCGGCGCACAAGCTGACAGGACAAGGCTCGCCAGCCGGTCCTCAAATATCCCGCCGACGAGCGGCTCCAGGCTGCAAAACAGCGCCAAAACGTAAAAAAAAGTTTCGGCAAAAATACATATGGAAAACACTACCCCTAGTGCTTGAATTCGCCGCAGACCCTAGGTATAGTGTCTAAGCTTGATTCAATTTGGTGTGATTCAGGCTCTGGCAACCACAAAACAGGTCAGGCGGCAGCGCCTGGCAGGTAGCGCTCGAAAACCCACCAAATCGGCCGAATAAACGAATAGCGCAAGTCAAAAAACAAAGTCAAGAGGAAGCCAATGCAAACAGCTCAAAGTACCGTCTCCGTCGCCACCAGCGTGCCGACACTCCCGCAACAAAGCAACGCCCAGCCCAACCCGTTCAGCAACTACCAGATCATCCGCCGCAATGGCGCGGTTGTTCCGTTCGAGCCGAACAAGATTGCTGTCGCCATGATGAAGGCCTTTCTCGCAGTGCATGGCACGCAGGGAGCAGCCTCGGCCAGCGTTCGCGAAACGGTTGACGAGTTGACCCAGGCGGTCATGCGCGCCCTGATGCGCTCGCGTCCCGGCGGCGGCACCTTCCATATTGAAGACGTGCAGGACCAGGTTGAACTCGGCCTGATGCGCGGCGGCCACCATGAAATCGCCCGGGCCTATGTGCTGTACCGCGAAAAGCGCACGCAGGAACGTGCCCGCCAGCCGCAGGCGCAAACGCCCGAGCCCATCTTGCTGCATGTCATGGACGGCGGCAAAAAAGTGGCGCTGGACGTTCGCAACCTGCAGGCGCTGATTGAAGCCTCCTGCGCCAACCTGGGCGCGGACGTCAAACCTGATCCCATCGTTGCCGAGACCATGCGCAACCTGTATGACGGCGTGCCGATCGACGAGGTCTACAAAGCCTCCATCCTGGCGGCCCGCACGCTGATCGAGAAAGACCCCGACTACACCTACGTCACCGCGCGCCTGCTGATGCACACCATCCGCCGCGAAGTGCTGGGCGAGGAAGTGGCCCAGGAAGAAATGGTGACCCGCTACGCCGAGTATTTCCCCCAGTTCATCGCCAAAGGCGTGGAAAACGAACTGCTGGACGAAAAACTCCAGCAGTTTGACCTGGCCCGCCTGGGCGCGGCGCTCAAGCCCGAGCGCGACCTGAAGTTTGACTACCTCGGCCTGCAGACCCTGTTTGACCGCTACTTTCTCCACGTGCGCAAGCAGCGCATCGAGCTGCCACAGGCTTTCTTCATGCGCGTGGCCATGGGCCTGTCGCTCAACGAGATCAACCGCGAAGAGCGCGCCATCGAGTTCTACGAAATCCTGTCGTCCTTCGACTTCATGTCGAGCACGCCAACGCTGTTCAACGCCGGCACCCTGCGCTCGCAGCTGTCGTCCTGCTACCTGACCACCGTCGCCGACGACCTGGGCGGCATCTACGACGCCATTAAAGAAAACGCCCTGCTCTCCAAATTTGCAGGCGGCCTGGGCAACGACTGGACGCCGGTGCGCGCACTCGGCGCCCACATCAAAGGCACCAACGGCGAATCACAGGGTGTGGTTCCCTTCCTCAAGGTCGTCAACGACACGGCCGTGGCGGTCAACCAGGGCGGTAAACGCAAGGGCGCCGTCTGCGCCTACCTGGAAACCTGGCACCTGGACATTGAAGAGTTCCTGGAACTGCGCAAAAACACCGGCGACGACCGCCGCCGCACGCACGACATGAACACCGCCAACTGGATTCCCGACCTCTTCATGCGCCGCGTGATGGAAAAGGGCAGCTGGACGCTGTTCTCGCCTTCCGACACGCCAGACCTGCACGACAAGTTCGGCAAGGACTTCGAAAAAATCTACACCGCCTACGAAGCCCGGGCCGAGCGCGGCGAGATCAAGCCCGCGCGCAAGCTGCAGGCCACCGACATGTGGCGCAAGATGCTGTCCATGCTGTTTGAAACCGGCCATCCTTGGATCACCTTCAAGGACGCCTGCAACATCCGCTCGCCCCAGCAACACACCGGCGTCGTGCACTCGTCCAACCTGTGCACCGAGATCACGCTCAACACCAGCGACACCGAAA
>JAZKCE010000021.1:0-188858 GCA_040388255.1 Pseudomonadota bacterium
CCGCTGACCTCTTGCATGCCATGCAAGCGCTCTCCCAGCTGAGCTATACCCCCAATATTGCAAGTTACCCTGCATTTGTCGAGCTTCAAATTATAGCCCGAAAATCAGGTGCCTTTCAAATTTTCAAATCAACTTTAGTCTGGCGACCACATCTTCCCGTTTCATCAGCTCGAGAATCGCATCCAGCGAAGGCGTTTGCGGTGTGCCCATGACCAGTACGCGCACCGGCATGGCCAGTTGCGGCATCTTCAGGCCGGTGTCAGCCAGCACCTGCTTGATGGCTGCGGAAATGGCCGGCTTGTTCCACTCGCAGGCTGCCAGTGCATCGGACAGTTTGGCCAGCGCCGGACGCACAGCATCGGTCACATGGGTGCCGATGTCTTCTGCGCTGGGCTGCCCGCCGGTCACCAGCAGCTGCAGCCAGCCGGCCAGCTCCACCAGCGTGCTGCAGCGGTCTTTGAACAGGCCGCAGCCGCGCACGATACGCGCGGTGTCCAGGCCTGCCACGCCTTTTGCCACCAGAAAAGGCTGTACCAGCCCGGCCAGCGCTTCATCACCCATCGCCTTGAGGTGCTGGGCGTTGACCCAGCGGAGCTTGGCTTCGTCGAACTGCGCGGCGCTCTTGCCAAGATGGTCAAGGTTGAACCACTGCACAAATTGCTCACGCGTGAAAATCTCGTCGTCACCATGGCTCCAGCCCAGGCGAGCGAGGTAGTTCACCATGGCGTCGGGCAGGTAGCCTTCGACCGCGTATTGCGTCACGGCTTTCGCACCGTTTCGCTTGCTCATTTTTTCGCCCTGCTCGTTCAGCACGGTAGGCAGGTGCGCATAAACCGGCACATCCTTGCCAAGCGCGCGAAAGATATTGATCTGGCGCGGTGTGTTGTTGACGTGGTCATCGCCACGGATCACATGCGTGATGGCCATGTCCATGTCGTCGACCACCACGCAGAAGTTGTAGGTGGGCGTGCCATCGGGCCGCGCGATCACCAGGTCGTCGAGTTCGTCGTTGCTGATCTCTATGCGGCCCTTGACCTTGTCGTCCCAGACCACCGAGCCGCCCTGCGGGTTTTTAAAACGCAGCACCGGCTGCACACCTGCCGGCACGGGCGGCAGCGTCTTGCCGGGCTCGGGCCGCCAGGTGCCGTCGTAGCGCGGTTTTTCCTTGGCGGCGGTCTGCTTTTCACGCAGCGCGTCCAGCTCGGCCATGCTCATGTAGCAAGGGTAGACATGGCCTGCCGCCTGCAAATCAGCCAGCACGGCCTTGTAGCGGTCCATGCGCTGCATCTGGTAGAACGGGCCTTCATCGTGGTCCAGGCCCAGCCAGCGCATGCCTTCAATGATCACGTCAACAGAAGCCTGGTTGGAGCGCTCCAGGTCGGTGTCTTCGATGCGCAAAATAAAGTCACCGCCGGTGGAGCGGGCAAAGGCCCATGGATAGAGCGCCGAGCGGATATTGCCGAGATGAATGAAACCCGTGGGGGAAGGGGCAAACCGGGTTCGTGTTTTTTGTGTCATGCCAGGGTGTCCAGACCTCGTGCGAGGTCGGCTTTCAAATCGTCAATATGTTCGAGTCCGACCGCAAAGCGGATCAGGCCCTGGCCGATGCCGGCCGCCTGGCGCTGGACTTCGGTGAGCCGGCCATGCGAAGTGGTGCCCGGGTGGGTAATGATGGACTTGGTATCGCCCAGGTTGGTGGCGATGCTGACCACCTGCGTGCTGTTGATCACGTGAAAGGCGTTGGCGCGCAAGGTTTCAGGATCACCGCCACGCACGTCGAAGGACACCACGGCGCCGCCCAGGCCCGCTTGCTGGCGCATGGCCAGTTCGTGCTGGGGGTGTGATGGCAAACCGGGGTAATACACACGCGCCACCGCGGGATGCGCCTCCAGCCATTGCGCAATGGCCAGGGCTGTGGCGCTTTGGGCCTGCATGCGGATGCGCAGTGTTTCCATGCCCTTGAGCACAACCCAGGCATTAAACGGTGCCAGCACCATGCCGGCGGTACGCACGATGGGGCCGAACACGTCCACGATCAGCTTGGACGGTCCGCAAATCGCACCCGCCATGACACGGCCCTGCCCGTCCAGGTATTTGGTGCCCGAGTGGATCACCAGATCGGCACCCATCTCGGTTGGCCGCTGCAGGGCCGGCGAGCAGAAACAGTTGTCAACGGCCAGCAGCGCGCCGCCCGCATGGGCGATGTCGGCCAGCGCGCGGATGTCGCAGACCTCGGTCAGCGGATTGGTCGGGGTTTCAGCGAACAGCAGCTTGGTGTTGGGGCGCATGGCCGCGCGCCATTGCGCGAGGTCGGTCTGCGACACAAAGCTGGTCTCGACGCCGAACTTGGCGAACTCCTTGCCGAACAGGTTCAGCGTCGAGCCGAACACCGACTGCGAACACACCACATGGTCGCCCGCCCTGAGCAGGCCCATGCCCATCATCAAAATGGCGCCCATGCCGCTGGACGCGGCAATGGCGGCTTCGGTGCCCTCCATCGCTGCCAGCCGCTGCTCGAAGCCGGCCACTGTCGGATTCGCCGTGCGAGCGTAGGTAAAGCCCTCCTCGGTGCCGGCAAAACGGCGCGCCGAGGTTTCGGCATCGGGCTGCACAAAACCGCTGGTCAGGTACAGCGCCTCGGAGTTCTCGCCGTACTGGCTGCGTTCTATGCCGACATGCACGGCCAGCGTGTCGCGGTGCAGGTTATCGGGTAGTTTTTTTTCGCTCATGGTGGTATCGGATTCAGGCTTCTTGCGGATTCGGCAGTGCCAGGCGGGACACATCAACATCGCTGTCCTCGCCAATTTTTTCGGCGGTGTCGGCTCGCATTGAATTCATCGCGGCAATGGTTTCCCTGGTCACATCGCCGGTGACGTAAACGCCATCAAAGCAGGAGGCGTCAAAACCATCGAGCTTGGTATTGAGCGAACCGATGGCGCGTTTCATGCCATCCACGTCCTGGTAAATCAGGGCGTCGCAGCCGATCACCTGGCGGATTTCTTCCACCGTGCGGTCATGCGCCACCAGCTCATCGGGCGTTGGCATGTCAATGCCATACACGTTGGGGAAACGCACGGGCGGCGCGGCGCTAGCGAGGTAAACCTTCTTGGCACCGGCGTCACGCGCCATCTGCACGATCTCGCGGCTGGTGGTGCCGCGCACGATGGAGTCATCGACCAGCAGCACATTGCGGCCCTTGAACTCGCTGGCAATCACATTGAGTTTCTGGCGCACGGATTTTTTACGCACGCCCTGCCCCGGCATGATGAAGGTGCGGCCGACGTAGCGGTTTTTGACAAAACCCTCGCGGTAGGGAATGCCCAGCAAATGCGCCAGCTGGGTGGCGCTCGGGCGGCTGGATTCTGGAATCGGGATGATCACGTCGATCTCGTTGGGCGGCACGGTGGAGACCACACGTTTGGCCAGCGTTTCACCGAGGTTCAAACGCGCCTGGTAAACCGAAATGCCATCCAGCACCGAATCAGGACGTGCCAGATACACAAACTCAAAAATGCAGGGATTGAGTTTTGCATTCGGTGCGCACTGCTCGGCATGCACCACGCCTTCCATGTCCACAAACACGGCCTCGCCGGGTGCAATGTCACGCTCGAACTGGTGTGAGGTGCCTTCAAGTGCGACCGACTCGCTGGCCACCATGACGGTCTTGCCGCCTTCGTTCTCGCCATGGCCAATACACAGCGGGCGTATGCCGAAGGGGTCACGAAATGCCAGCAGGCCGTGGCCGGCAATCAGCGCCACCACGGCGTAGGAACCCTTCACGCGCTTGTGCACGCCGCGCACCGCGGCAAACACATCCACTGGCTTGAGCGGCAGGCCGCGCGTGGTTTTTTCGAGCTCGTGCGCCAGCACGTTGAGCAGCACTTCGGAGTCGCTCTCGGTATTGATGTGGCGGTGATCGGTGTTGAACAGCTCGGCCTTGAGCTCGGCCGCGTTGGTCAGGTTGCCGTTGTGCGAAAGCACCAGGCCGAACGGTGCGTTGACATAAAAAGGCTGGGCCTCGTCTTCGCTGTAGGCATTGCCGGCCGTCGGGTAACGCACCTGGCCCAGGCCCACATTGCCCGGCAAGGCGCGCATGTTGCGCGTGCGGAACACATCACGCACCATGCCCTTGGCCTTGTGCATGTAGAACTTGCGCCCCAGCTGCGTGACAATGCCCGCCGCGTCCTGGCCACGGTGCTGCAGCAGCAGCAGGCCGTCATAGATCAGCTGGTTGACCGGTGCCTTGCTGACAACGCCGACGATTCCACACATAAATTTAGTTTCCTGTTGATAGGTTTTGCGCTGGGCCGCTCCGGGAAAAATGCGTCCCCCGGGGGATCAGCACAGTGCACGAAGTGAACAGCGTAGGGGCCAAAAATCTCTAATCCAAATACTTTGCAAACTGCTCCGGCAGCATGGGCTTCAGGCCCTTGAGCGTGGCCGTCAATGCCACGGCGCCCCTGGACTCCTGCCACCAGTCGCTGCTTTTAAGCGCCGTCATGTCAATGACCACGGTGGCGGCCAGCAGCAAGATCACGCCGCGCAGCACGCCGAATGCGGCTCCCAGCGTACGGTCCACCGGCCGCAAGCCAATCGCCTCGACCAGCTTTTTCAGCAAAAAGGCCAGCAGACCCGCCGCAAACACCGCTGCAATAAAAACCAGCACAAAGGCCGCCGCATAACGCACGGGATCAGAGGCGGACTGGATGGGCAACCAACCGGCAACACGCGGCGCAAACCATTGCGCCAGGTAAAACGACACCGCCCAACCCAGCACCGACAGAACCTCGTAGACCAGGCCGCGCCATGCGCCCAGCGCCATGGAAAAAACCAGCACCCCCAGCAAAATCCAGTCAACGGCCGCCACGAATATCCATTAACCGTTCTTACAAGGTCAGGATGGCAGCCGGCAAATCAAGGGTTTTGATCTTGCTGGCGGCTTTTTCGGCTTCGGCCCGAGTGGCAAACGGACCCACGCGGACCCGGATGCGCTTGCCGTCCTTGGTTTCCGCGACCTGGGTATAGGTTTTCAAACCGGCTTTTTCAAGTTTCAGGCGGACGTCACGGGCTTTGGTTACATCGGCAAACGCGCCAACCTGCACCACCATGCGGCCCTCCGCTGCTGCCGGGGACGACGCTGCAGCCGCCTGGCCATTGAGCAAAGCCTTGGCACGCGCGCCATCGTCGGCATGCGCCGCGGGTTTGCTTTCAGCCTTGGTTTCCGCTTTGGGCGCCGGTTTTGCTTCGTTTTTGATAGCTGCCTGCGCAGGTAGGACGGGGGTTTCGGCCTTCTTTTCCGTCAAAATCTCTTCTTTGGGCGTCAGGCTGGCGGCGGCCGCGACCTTTTCCTGCACCGTGGGTGCCGCGGCAACCGGCGGCGCGGCCGGGGAAGGCGCTACGGCGGCCACGGGTGCGGAAGCATCCTGTTTGGCCGGCATCACCAGGGGCTTGACCGCGGTTTTGCCGGGAATCTCTATGGGAATGTCCACGGCAATCGGCCGGGGCTGGGTGTCAAACAGCAAGGGGAAACCCAACACACCGGCCAGCACCAGCACTGCGGCGCCTATCAGCCTGTGTTTGGCACGTTTGCGGACGACTTCCACGCTCTCGGGCTGGGTGGCCGATGCGGCGTTGGCGGCAGGCGACGAGCCGGCCCGGCGGAAGTTGAAAAACGGCATGGTTCGAAGTGGGCTCTGTTGACGGTTATAGGTCGGCTGGGCTGACGGCTATGGCTCGCTGCGCGCCTGGTTCTTCACAAGGCGTCCGTTATTAAGGCTTCAGCTGGCAAGGTGTTTGGCCAAAAGACGCGGTACGCCGTCCTTCAAAATGCCGCCCACCGTGTAGAAGGAGCCGAACACGACAATTCTATCAGCGGGGTCCGCGGCCTCTATGGCCGCCTGTAGGGCCAGCTCGGGGCTTTTGTAAGTGCCGCTTGTCACGTCCGCCCGGGTTTTGGCGGCCTGCCACTTGCCCTGCAAGGCCTCGGCGGTGGCGGCGCGCGGCGTCGGCAAATCGGTGAAATACCACTTGTCAATCAGCGGCCCTATCCGCGCCAGCATGGGCGCCACGTCCTTGTCGGCCATGGCGCCAAACACCGCGTGGGTGCAGGCATAAAAACCCATGGCATCGAGGTTTTCGGTCAGCGCAGCCACCGAATGCGGGTTGTGCGCGACGTCCAGCACCAGCGTGGGCTGGCCCGGAATGATCTGGAAGCGCCCGGGCAGTTCCACCATGGACAAACCGTTGCGCACGGCCTGCGCCGTCACAGGCAGGCGCTCGCGCAGGGCGGTCAGCGCCGCCAGCACGCCGGAGGCATTGACCAGCTGGTTGGCGCCGCGCAGCGCCGGATACGCCAGCCCGGCATACCTACGCCCCCTGCCCGCCCAACCCCACTGCTGCTTGTCGCCGGAAAAATTGAAATCCGTGCCAAAGCGCCACAAGTCAGCACCCACTGCGGCGGCGTGGTCAACAATGCTTTGCGGCGGCATGGGGTCGCTCACCACCACCGGCTTGCCGGCGCGCATGATGCCGGCTTTCTCAAAGCCAATGCTTTCGCGGTCATTGCCCAGCAGTTCCATGTGGTCCAGGTCAATGCTGGTGATCACGGCGCAGTCGGTGTCCAGGATGTTGACGGCGTCCAGCCGCCCGCCCAGACCGACTTCAAGCACCACCACATCCAGCTTTGCATCGGCCAGCAATTGCAGTATGGCCAGCGTGGTGAACTCAAAATAAGTCAGCGATATTTCGTTGCCGCCAGTTTTTCGGGCCTCTTCAACCCTGGCAAAGGATGGCACCAACTGGTCGGCGCTGACGATGTCGCCGCGAACGCGGCAGCGCTCCTCGAAATGCACCAGGTGCGGCGAGGTGAACACGCCCGTGCGGTAACCGGCCTGCAGCAAGATCGCCTCCAGCATCGCGCAGGTCGAGCCTTTGCCGTTGGTGCCGGCCACGGTGATGATGGGACAGTCAAACACCAGACCCATGCGCTGGGCCACGGCCTTGATGCGCGCCAGCCCCATGTCTATGCTTTTCGGGTGCAGGCCCTCGCAATAGGCCAGCCAGTCGTCCAGGGTGTGCAGATTTTTCATACAGGCCCGCATTGTCGCCGCTTCGCAAAAGGGACACCCCGGCCAGGGGTGTTCCAGTAAGCCATATTTGCTATCAAATCAATAGCTGTCTGCGCCCATCAGGCGTGCTTCGAGGGCCTTTTTTATGCATTTTTTGTGGCAAAATCGCCGGATGATCACGCTCTATGGCATTCCCAACTGCGACACCGTCAAAAAAGCCCGCGCCTGGCTGACCGAACACGGCGTCGCCTATACATTCCATGACTTCAAAAAGCAGGGCGTGCCCAGCGAAAAACTCCCGGCCTGGGGCCAGGCCGTCGGCTGGGACAGGCTGCTGAACCGCCAGGGCACGACCTGGCGCAAGCTCGATGCCGCGGCCCAGGCCAGCGCAGCGGATGCGGCCGGCGCGCAAGCCCTGATGCTTGCCAACCCCAGCGTGATCAAGCGGCCGGTCGTCGAGTGGGCTGGCGCAACCACCGTAGGGTTTGACGCCACAAGCTGGGCGGCGCAGCTCTAAAGGCGGCCTCCAGGTCCGCCTGGCAGCTGTTTTGTAAAGCGGCCGGTCCGGCAGCTTTACCTGGATTTACTGAACTTGGTGTGCCGCAAGGGCTCTGACTCATTAAACTGGACGCGTCCGCGGGACACCCCTGCTACAGGGCCGTTCCAGCCGACTGAAAAGGGTTTGAATCATGAAAAAAGTACTTGTTTTATCCGCCGCAACCGCTGCCGGTTTGCTGTCATTTAACGCATCTGCAACCGACATCCTGGCCCGCGTCATCTCCAGCACCCCCGTCGTCCAGCAGGTCGCCGTGCCGCGCCAGGTCTGCAGCAACCAGCCCATGGTCGTGGAAGCGCCAAAATCCGGTGGCGGCGCCCTGCTTGGCGCAGTGGCAGGCGGTGCGGTCGGCAACGCCATAGGCAATGGCAGCGGCCGGGCCGTGGCAACCATGATTGGACTGGTCGGCGGTGCCATGGTGGGCGACCGCATCGAAGGCCCCAACACCCAGGTGCAAAACGTGCAGCAGTGCGGCACCCAGACCTATTATGAAAACCGTGCCAGCCACTACAACGTGGTGTACGAATACCAGGGCACCCAGTACAACGTGCAGATGGCCAATGACCCCGGCCCTTATGTTCGCCTGCAGGTCACCCCGGTCGGCGCCGTGAACACCGCGCCGCAGCCGCAAACCTACCCGCAGCAGGCGCCCCAGCCCGCCTACGCACAGCCGCCGGTCACCTATGTGCAGCCGGTCGCCGCCCCGGTGATTTACCAGTCGTCCTCCGTGTACTACCCGCAAGCGTATTACGCCCGGCCTTATTACGCGCCCTACTACGCACCGATCGGCCTGTCCCTGAACTTTGGTTACAGCCGGGGCTATGGCGGGCATCGCCACTGGCGGTAAATCCGTAGTTACAAGAAAAAAGGGTGCATGAATGCACCCTTTTTTCTTGGCAGCGCCTTTACAGCCGCTAAAGCGTTTAAAGCGCCGTCTGGATCAAAGCGCCCTTGAACAGCACCGGCCCGGTCGGCCCGCTACCGGCAGGCACACCACCTTTGGGCTCCAGGCTGATCGCCAGGGTTGGCACCTCCCTCACATCATTGCCGCTCGCCACCAGCCGCACCACCGGCTCGCTGCCCAGCACCCCCAGCGACTTGGGGCCGCCGGTTTGCGGCAAGGCCCAGAGCTGAAGTGATTTGTCCGGCTGCTCCTGGAAGCCCCCTACCCGCTTGAGCAAAAGCCTCTGGTTTTTCGGGTCAAACGTCACCAGCATGGAAGCCTCTGCCTTGTCGTCCGCCAGCACCGCCACGTACTGGATTTCCGGCGTGGCCGACAGCCTGGCAGACAACTCCTTGACCTGGCCACCAAGGCTGGCAAGCTGCCCGCCCAGGCTGGTGTTGGCCGTCCTGAGGTTGACCCCGACGACGACCGCCAGAACGGTTGCCGCGGCGCCGGCAAACGTTGCACCGCGCCACAGCGTCAGGCTGGCCCACCAGCCCTGGCCGGAGGCCACGGCGCCCGCATGTGCGGCCTGCATGGCCTTGGCTTGCTGTTCCGCCCTGACGAGGTTTTCAATGCGCTTCCATACCGCCGGGCTGGGCGCCGCCTGCGGCTGCAGCTCGGCCACCGAGGCAAGCCGCCCCTGCCAGATCAGGGCCGCCGCGCGTATCTGGGCGTGCTCCCTGGCCAGGTCCTCAAACCGCCGGCGCGCACCGCCGCGCAGCGTGCCCAGCGCATAGCTGGCCGCAAGCTGCTCGACCAGCGATGGGTTTTGGGTCAAATTCATGGGCTACCTTCTTCCGGTGTTTCGGCGCTCGATCGAAACCAAAAAATATTCATGAAAATCCTCTTCATGCCAGCCTCGCCATGCAGCCACGCAACTGCTCCAGCCCGCGCCGTATCCAGGTCTTGACCGTGCCCAGCGGCAGCTTGAGCTGCGCCGCCAGCTCGCCATGGCTCATATCGCGCAAATAGGCCAGGCTCACCACCTCGCGCTGCCGGTTTTCCAGCCGACCCAGGCACTGGTGCAAGGCCCAGGCCTGCTCGCTGGCCTGGGCGGTGTCCATGGGGTTGGGCGAGTTGCCCGCCACCGTGTCCGAAATCACCTCGTCCAGCTCCTGCATGACGTCGGCCCGCCCGGCTGCCCGGCGGCGCAAAAAGTCCAGCCCCCGGCTGCGCACCACCAGCCCCAGCCAGGCCATGGGCGGCGACAGCGAGGCCTTGTAGTCGCCGGCAATGCGCCAGACGGTGATAAAGGCCTCCTGCAGCACATCCTCGGCCCATTCACGGTTGGTCACCACGCGCACCGCCACCCCGTAAAGCTTGGACGAGGTCAACTCGTACAACTCCCGCAAGGCCTTTTCATCGGCCACAGCGACACGGTCAATAAGTGCGATCAACTGGCTATCCGGGCTTTCTGGTTTCATGAATTTCATTGTCAGGCATTAACAGGGTACGGCTGAAGTTTCGCAACGGATTCAGTCCCATGGATTACCCCCGCTCGCCGGTCCCGGGCCGCGCGAATGCCCGGGGCCGGCCGGGTGCCCTAAAATCGGGGGTTCACGGCCTGGCACCCAGCGGCAGCCGACACTTTTTCATCGCTTATCCCATCCCATACATGACCACCGAAAAAATCGACAACATCAGCGTCGCCACCAAAGCCAGCGTCTACTTTGACGGCAAATGCATCAGCCACGGCATCACCTTTGCCGACGGCAGCAAAAAATCGGTGGGCGTGATCCTGCCCGCCACCCTGACCTTCAATACCGGCGCGCCTGAAATCATGGAATGCGTGGCAGGTGCCTGCGAGTACAAACTGGCCGGCAGCGACGCCTGGGTCAAGTCCTCGGCTGGAGAGAAATTCAGCATCCCCGGCAATTCCAAGTTCGACATCCGCGTCGAAGGTGCCGAGGCCTACCACTACATCTGCCACTTCGGTTGATCCCGGGGGAAATAGCCATGTCCACCATACTCCAGCACCTCCCCATTGGCCAAAAAGTCGGCATCGCCTTTTCCGGCGGCCTCGACACCAGCGCCGCCCTGCACTGGATGAAGCTCAAGGGCGCGACGCCCTACGCCTACACAGCCAACCTGGGCCAGCCCGACGAGCCCGATTACGACGAAATTCCGCGCAAGGCGATGGAATACGGCGCTGAAAAAGCCCGCCTGATCGACTGCCGCAGCCAATTGGCCGCCGAAGGGATTGCAGCCCTGCAAAGCGGCGCCTTCCATATCACGACGGCCGGCGTCACCTACTTCAACACCACGCCGCTGGGCCGTGCCGTGACCGGCACCATGCTGGTCTCGGCCATGAAGGAAGACAACGTCAACATCTGGGGCGACGGCAGCACCTTCAAGGGCAACGACATCGAGCGTTTCTACCGCTACGGCCTGCTGACCAATCCTGACCTGAAGATTTACAAACCCTGGCTGGACCAGCTGTTTATCGACGAACTGGGCGGCCGCGCCGAAATGTCGGCCTTCATGACCAAAGCCGGTTTTGGCTACAAGATGTCGGCGGAAAAAGCCTATTCGACCGACTCCAACATGCTGGGCGCTACCCACGAAGCAAAAGACCTGGAGCACCTGAACAGCGGCATGAAGATCGTCAACCCCATCATGGGCGTGGCCTTCTGGAAAGACGAAGTCGAGGTCAAGCGCGAGGAAGTCACGGTACGCTTTGAAGAAGGCCAGCCGGTGGCGCTGAACGGCAAACGCTTTGACAGCCTGGTCGAGCTGATCCTGGAAGCCAACCGCATAGGCGGGCGCCACGGCCTGGGCATGAGCGACCAGATCGAAAACCGCATCATCGAAGCCAAGAGCCGCGGCATTTACGAAGCGCCCGGCCTGTCGCTGCTGTTTATCGCCTACGAACGCCTGATCACCGGCATCCACAACGAAGACACCATCGAGCAGTACCGCGACAACGGCCGCAAGCTCGGCCGCCTGCTGTATCAGGGCCGCTGGTTTGACCCGCAAGCCATCATGCTGCGCGAAACCGCCCAGCGCTGGGTGGCACGCGCCATCACCGGCGAAGTCACTGTGGAACTGCGCCGCGGCAACGACTATTCGATCCTGAATACCGTTTCAAGCAACCTGACCTACAAGCCGGAGCGCCTGAGCATGGAGAAGGTGGAAGATGCGCCTTTCTCACCCGCAGACCGTATCGGCCAGCTGACCATGCGCAACCTGGACATCGTGGATACACGTGACAAGCTGGGGATTTATACGCGGGTTGGGTTGTTGACTTCTGAGGCAGGTGCGGCCATTCCGAAGCTTGAAGGCAGCCAGAAATAAAACTCTTGTCATCGCGGGCTTGACCCGCAATCCATCTAGAACGAAGCGGGGATGGATCCCGGATCAAGCCCGGGATGACAGAGAAGAAGACTCCCTGAACCCGGACTCATGTTCCCGTGGGGTTGGGAATTTGCTCTTCAAACCCAAAACCTCAAACCACCACAGGCTCATGCTCCAGCATGATGCCAAAGCGCTCATAAACGCTGGTCTGTATCGCCTTGGCCAGCGTCATCACCTCACCGCCCGTCACCGGGTCGGCCTTGCCGCCGCGGTTGACCAGCACCAGCGCCTGCCGCTCGTACACACCGGCATTGCCTATGGATTTGCCCTTCCAGCCGCAAGCGTCAATCAGCCAGCCGGCAGCCAGTTTGATCGAGCCGTCATCCATGGGGTAATGGACGATTTTTGGCTCGCGCTGGATGATGTCGGCGCACTGCTCCGGCGTGACCGTCGGGTTCTTGAAGAAGCTGCCGGCATTGCCTATGACTTGCGGGTCCGGCAGCTTGGCACGCCGGATCTCGCAAATCCACTCATAAATTTGTAGCGCGCTTGGCACGCCGGATGCCGGCTGGGGGGATGATTGAGCCATTTTTTTCTCAATATCGGCGTAGCCCAGCACCGGCTTCCAGTTTTTCGGCAGGGCAAAACGCACCCGCGTGATCAAGGCCTTGTCGGCCAGTCCAAAACCCGGGTTGCCCAGGCTGGCGGCGGTGTCGCCGGTCGAACTCTTGTGCTTGAACACCGAGTCACGATAGCCAAAAGCGCACTGCGCGGCATTGAGCGTGAAGCCCTGCCCGGTGGTCAGATCCACCGCGTCCAGGGATTCAAACCGGTCCTGCAGCTCAACGCCGTAAGCGCCTATGTTTTGCACCGGCGATGCGCCCACGGTGCCGGGAATCAGCGCCAGGTTCTCCAGTCCGGGGTAACCGTTTTGCAGCGTCCAGCTGACCAGGTCGTGCCAGTTTTCACCGGCGCCTGCCTCCACAATCCAGGCTTTGGCGCTCTCGCTGACAAGGCGCTTGCCCATGATCTCAACCTTGAGCACCAGCGGCTTGACGTCGCCGGTCAGCACAATGTTGCTGCCGCCGCCGAGCACAAATTTGGGCATGGCCCGCAACGCCGGATCGGCCAGCACGGCGCCTATATCGGCCTCACCGGCCAGACGGACCAGCGAAAGCGCCTTGGCCACAATGCCAAAGGTGTTGGAAAACTGGAGTGGAACGTTTTTCTCGACTAACATCCGAAGGATTGTCTCATCCCTCTTTTCTAGCAAAGACTCACGCTCATGCCTTCTTTTGATACTGTCCTCGAAACCGATATGGTCAAGGTCAAAAATGCCGTGGAAAACGCCGCCAAGGAAATCGGCACACGCTTTGACTTCAAGGGCACCTCCGCCGCCATCGAGTTGAAAGAAAAAGACAAGGAAATTATCCTAATTGGCGACAGTAACTTCCAGATCGACCAGATTCAGGAAATTCTGCGCAACAAGCTATCAAAAGTTAAAAGTCCCGATAAAAACAAGCCTGATGGTGTTGACCCGGGCTTCCTCGACATCGGCAAGATCGAGAAGATAGGCGGCGACAAGGTCAAGCAGATCACCAAGGTGCGCGACGGCATAGAAACCGAGCAGGCCAAGAAAATCCAGCAGCTCATCAAGGGTAACAAGATGAAGGTGCAGGCAGCCATACAGGAAGGCAAAGTCCGCGTCACCGGCGCCAAACGTGATGACCTGCAGGCCGCCATGGCCTTGATCCGGAAAGAAATCAGCGATTTGCCACTGAGTTTCGACAACTTTCGCGACTAGCTCCATGAAGTTTCACGCGCATTGCGCCAGTGCCTTGATGGCCGCGCTTTGTTGCGCGGTCCCGGGCCTGGCCCACGCAGAATCCGTCGCGCTGGCGGGCATGCTGGGCAGCAAGGCGCTTCTGGTGGTGGACGGCAGCCCGCCCAAATCCGTTGCGGCAGGCGAGACCCACCTGGGCGTGAAAGTCATTTCCACCAGCGGCGACCAGGCCGTCATAGAACAGTCCGGCAAACGCGTGACCCTGCGCGTGGGCGATGCGCCTGTCAGCATGGCCGGCAGCGCTGGCGGCGGGCGCGGAACCCGCATTGTGCTGACCGCCGGCACGGGCGGCCATTTCATGACGCCGGGCCAGATCAATGGCAAGGCCGTTCAGTTCATGGTCGATACCGGCGCCACCTCGATCGCCATGAGCAGTGCCGACGCCGAGCGCGCGGGCATCAACTTCAGGAACGGCCAAGCCGTCAACATGTCAACCGCCAACGGCGTCACGCAGGCCTTTCGCGTAAAACTCAACTCGGTGCGCATAGGCGATGTGGAGGTGTTTGACGTGGACGCGGTGGTCACGCAGCAGGCCATGCCCTTCATGTTGCTGGGCAACAGCTTTTTGACGCGTTTTCAGATGACACGTGAAAACGACCAGATGACGCTGGTCAAGCGCTATTAAAAAACGGTCGCAGCCCTGCTGCTGCTTACTTCGCGGCCTTTTTCCCCAACGCCAGTTTTGACTCGGTGCCCTTCATCAGCTTGGTGATGTTTTCGCGATGCCGCACCAGCAGAAAAACGCTGATCATGAAAATCGCCAGCAAAATGCTGCGTTCGGTATACCAGGGGCCCCGGTCACCCATCAGGTAACACAGCGGCGCAAAGACCGCACTGGTCATGGAGGCCAGGGACGAGTAACGCGAAACACCGGCCACAATCACCCAGACCGCCAGCGTGGCCAGGCCCAGCAGCCAGTCAATGCCCAGCAAGGCGCCCGCCGCCGTCGCCACGCCCTTGCCGCCCCTGAATTTGAAAAACACCGGGTACAGGTGACCAAGAAAGGCCGCAAAAGCCACGGCTGCGATGGTGGCGTCTTCCAGGCCGTAGTCCTTGCCAAACCATTTGACCAGCATCACCGGCAGCCAGCCCTTGAGGCCGTCCAGCAGCAGGGTCGCCACCGCAGCCACCTTGCTGCCCGAGCGCAGCACATTGGTCGCGCCGGGGTTTTTGCTGCCGTAGCTGCGCGGGTCTTTCAGGCCCAGCAGGCGGCTGACGATCACGGCAAAAGACAGCGATCCCAGCAAATAAGACAATAGCACCGCCGCGCCTGCATACAGATATTCCAAAACCAGTCTCCTGTTTGATGTCGCGCCTGAATTGTTTATTCAGGCGCGGCTTTTGTTTTATTCAATCAGCGCACACTGCACCGATTTTGCCCCCAGCAATGTGACACATACCTGCGGGTCCAAGCCCACCAGATAACCGCGCCTGCCGCCGTTGATGGCGATTTTAGGCAAAGCCAGGATGCTTTCCTCGATATACACCGGCATGGCCTTGCGCGTGCCGAAAGGCGAGGTGCCGCCAACCAGGTAGCCGCCGTGACGGTTCGCCACCTCGGGTTTGCAGGGCTCCACGGATTTGGCGCCTATCTGCCGCGCCAGGTTTTTGGTCGAAACCTTGCGGTTGCCGTGCATCAGCACCAGCAGAGGTTTGGCATCCTGGTCCTGCATCACCAGTGTCTTGACGACGGTGAAGGGGTCAAAGCCCAGCATCGCGGCACTGTGCTGCGCCCCGCCATGCTCCAGGTATTCGTAGGGGTGCTCCGTGAAGGCCACCTTGTGGACTTTCAGGAATTGTGTCGCTGGCGTTTCACTGACGTGATTCTTAGCCCCCACGGTCGCTCACTCCGTGTAGCTTCCTGCCCCCCGAGGGGGCCGCCCGCCTGTGGCCCGGCAAAGCCGGTTCCACGGCTCGAACTTGCAATTCGGAAAATATCAGTGCCACGGCCTGCCTGTGATTTAAAGCGCGGGATCCCGCGCGTCCCATCGGATTTTGTCAATCTCGGCCAGCACTTCCGGCGTCAGTTTCGTGCCATAGGCATCCAGGTCTTCGTCCAGCTGCGCCAGCGATGTCACGCCAATGATGGTACTGGCCACCTGCCACTTGGTGTAGCAAAAAGCCAGCGCCAGCTGCGTTGGCGTCAGGCCATGCGCGCGTGCCAGGGCGCTGTAGCGCCGCGCGGCCGCGAGTGCCTCGGGCCGGCCCCAGCGCTGTTTGCGCACTGACTCGAATTTGGCGATGCGCCCTTCCTTGGGCGCATTCGGGCCTTCGGTGCCGGACTGGTCGTATTTGCCCGTCAACAGGCCAAAACCCAGGGGCGAATACGCCAGCAGCGAAACGCCAAGCCGGTGCATGGTTTCGTCCAGGCCGTTTTCCAGCGTGCGATTGACCAGGCAATAAGGGTTCTGCACCGTCGCAATGCGCGGCAGGCCGTGCTGCTCGGCCAGCCTGACAAATTCATGCACGCCATAAGGCGACTCGTTCGACAGGCCTATGGCGCGAACCTTGCCGGCTTTCACCAGGCCACCCAGCGCTTGCAGCTGTTCGTGAATCGAGGTTGCCGACCTTTCCTTCGCCGGGTCGTAGTACAGCATGCCAAAGGCCGGCACATGGCGCTCCGGCCAATGGATCTGGTAGAGGTCAATCACCTCGGTCTGCAGGCGCTTGAGGCTGGCGTTGCATGAGGCCACGATATCCGCGGCCGTCATGCCGCCGCCTTCACGCACCCAGGGCATGCCGCGCGAGGGGCCGGTCACCTTGCTTGCCAGAACCAGCTTGCCGCGCACACCGGGATTCTTTGCAAACCAGTTGCCGATGATGGTTTCGGTCACACCAAAGGTTTCAGCGCGTGCCGGCACCGAATACATCTCTGCCGTATCCAGGAAATTGACGCCGCGCGCCAGCGAGCGGTCAAGAATGGCGTGCGCCGTTGCTTCGCCGACCTGCTCGCCAAAAGTCATGGTGCCCAGGCAAACAGGCGTGACCTGCAGCTCACTGGAGCCGAGTTGAACTTTATTCATATCTGTTGAGTGTTGGAATTTGCAGAAAAGAGGGGGGTATTGCGGCTATGCCGTCACCTGGTATGGCAAGTTTAAAGGCTTGTCATTTGCACCGCTGGCGTTGCCCATGTGCGGTAAAACAGGCAACAAAATGAGCGATTGCCTTACATATGGATACTTTGGATTTACGCTAACCTGCATATGGCGTAACAATAACATCCGCTAATAAACAACATGTTTAATTACAAACAAACTCCAGGAGATTTCCAATGAAACCAATTCTCTCTTCCCTGACCTGCGTTGCACTGGCCTTGGGCGTCCTTTCCGGCTGTGCCAACATGAGTGAGACCCAGCAAGGCACGGCCAAGGGCGCCGGCATAGGCGCTGTTGCGGGTGCCTTGCTTGGCGCCGCCGTCGGCGGCTCCAAAGGTGCGGCCACCGGTGCCGTGCTGGGCGGCGTGGCGGGTGCGGTTGGCGGCAATGTCTGGTCGCAAAAAATGCAGGACCAGAAAGCCGCGATGGAAAAAGCCACCGTCGGCACCGGTGTGGCCGTCAGCCAGACCGCAGACAACCGCCTGAAGCTGGACATCCCCAGCGACGTCTCGTTTGACACCGGCCGCTCGGCCATCAAATCCAACTTTGTCCCCATCCTGAACCACTTTGCCGGCAGCCTGAACCAGAACCCGGTGACCACCGTGACCATCATCGGCCACACGGACAACACCGGAACGGATGCCATCAACAACCCGCTGTCGGTCCAGCGCGCTAACGCAACCCGCGATTACCTGGTCAGCCAGGGCGTGGCGACACAACGAATTGCAACCGACGGCCGCGGCTCGCGTGAACCGATCGCGGACAACAGCACCCAGGCCGGCCGCGACAAAAACCGCCGCGTCGAGATTTATGTGGCGGAGCAGACGGCTGCAAGGTAGAAGTACACCCCTGTCCGACGCTCACTGCGTGTAGCGCGTTCTCCCCTTGCCGGGGACGGTGCCTGCTGGAACAAGAAAAGCACTCCCTGGAGTGCTTTTCTTTCTTGTCGCTGATCCAAATTACGGAACAGGGTCTTCCAGAAATTCAATTGTCGGGATGCAGGGCAAGGCGCCCGGAGCGCAGGAACCGGAATGCACGCAGGTGCATGAGGATTCCGAGCACCGCGCAACGCCGCCATGCGCCCGGGAATTGGATTTATGGGAGCGCCCTGAAGCGCTCTTCTTCCTGCAGCCGCAACACCTGCCGCTGCACCTTGCCCGTGGTTGTCATGGGCAGTGCATCAATGAACTCAATCTCTTTCGGGTACTCGTAAGGCGCCAGCATGGTTTTGACGTGAGCCTGTAGCCGGGCAATGATTTCAGCATCAAACTGGCCTGCAGCCCCCGACTGACGAACGCGATCAGCTATTAAATCAGGAGCAAGCACGACATAGGCCTTGACCACCGCGCCGCGCTCCCGGTCGGGTTTGGGCACCACCGCCGCGTTGGCGACGGCCGGGTGTTTGACCAGGCAGTTCTCTATCTCACCCGGCCCTATGCGGTAACCCGCCGCCTTGAAAACATCGTCGGCCCGGCCCTCGTACCAGAGGTAACCGTCGGCATCGCGGCTGGCCAGGTCGCCGGTGCGGCACCAGTCGCCGGTAAATTTGGCCCGGGTCGCGGCCTCGTTTTTCCAGTAGCCGAGAAAGAAAATCGGGTCCGCGTCGCCGTGAATATCGAAGCGGTTGACGGCTACATCGCCGGACACACCTGCGGCGCATTCCCGGCCCTCATCGTCAATCACCGCCACACGATGGCCGGGATAGCCCTTGCCCATGCTGCCGGGTTTTGCCGGCCAAAGCGCGGAACAATTTCCGACCACGTAATTGATCTCGGTCTGCCCGAACATCTCGTTCACGACCACACCCAGCTGCGCACGGCAGTAGTCAAACACGGCATCGCCCACGGCCTCGCCCGCGCTCATGATGCCTTGCAGTTTGAGTTTGAAATGCCGGCCCGGCTCGGGATAAGCCTTCATCATGGCCTTGAGCGCGGTGGGGAATAAAAAGGTGTGTGTCACGCCCTGTTGCTGCATCAGGCTGAAGGCCAGCTCCGGGCTGAAGCGGCCGTTAAACGCGACGATGGGCCGGCCAAAGTAGAGCGTGGGCAACAACGCATCCATCAGGCCGCCGGTCCAGGCCCAGTCCGCCGGACTCCAGAACACCGCATCGGTCGACGCGTTGGTTTTGCCGTCAAACCCAAACCAGTTCTGGCTGCAGACAAAACCCGACAGATTGCCAATCAGCGCGCGGTGCGGAATCAGCGCGCCCTTGGGCGGGCCGGTGGTGCCGCTGGTGTAGATCAGCACGGCGGCCTCGTCGGCCTTGGTCTTGACCGCTGTGAAAGCACCTTGCTGCCCGGCCAGGGCGCTGGCATAGTCCACGTCGCCACGGGCCTTGCCCGCCGCCACCACGGTGCGCAGTGCCGGGCATTCGGCGCGTACCGAGTTGACGCTGCTTATGCTGCTCTCGTCGCAAATCGCCACCACCGCCTCGCTGTCGTGCAGGCGAAATGCCAGCGCCTCGGGACCGAACAACATCGACAGCGGCATGGCAACGGCGCCCATCTGGAACACCGCCATGTAGGCAACGGCGGTTTCAAAGCGCTGCGGCATGACGATGGCCACGCGGTCACCGCGCTGCACGCCCAGGCCGGCCAGCACCTGGCTGAGGGCATCTGCCGCCTGCTGAAGCTCAAAATAAGTATAAAAAGTGCTCTTACCCCCCGCCTGGTGTGCGCAGATAGCTATTCTTTTTATAGCATCCCGCGGGCCACGCCCAGGCCTGGCCCAGCGGCTGCAGCAGACTTCGGCTATGTTGAAGTACTCATCAACCTGCCAGCGAAAGCCCTGATGCAGGGCCGCGTAATGGTCGGGCTGCCGGCTGCGGGCTTTGTCGCTGTGTTGACTGCGCTTCAAGGCTGCTTTCTTTATCATCAAAACAATGTACAAAGAAAAACGCCTTTCCCGCAGCGAGTTTGTCCCTATACGCGGACTCAATTACCACGTCCGGATCTGGGAGAACCCGGGCCAGGCAGCCGCGTCCCCGCCACCACTGGTGTTGCTGCATGGATGGATGGACGTCGCAGCCTCCTACCAGTTCATGGTTGACGCTCTCTCGGACGCCTTTGCCTCCGGCCGGACCATTGTTGCCCCAGACTGGCGCGGTTTTGGGCTGACCAGCGCCGCCGAAGGTGGGGCAAAAGTAGACAACTACTGGTTCCCGGACTACCTGGCCGACCTGGATTTTTTGCTTGACCACTATGCGGGCAATCAGCCGGTAGACCTGGTCGGCCACAGCATGGGCGGCAATGTCGCCATGATTTACGCGGGCGTCCGGCCGGCACGCATCCGAAAGCTGGTCAACCTGGAAGGTTTTGGCCTGTCCGCCAGCAAACCCAGCCAGGCGCCCAAGCGTTATGCCAAATGGATAGACGAGATCAAGGGCCTGCACAGTGGCGCGATAGACCTCAAGGCCTATGACGACGTGGGTGGCGTCGCCAGGCGGCTCATGAAGACCAACCCCCGGCTTTCGGAGGACAAGTCCAACTGGCTGGCCAGCCACTGGGCGCGCCCCGATGCTTCCGGTAAATGGCACATCCTGGGTGATCCCGCCCACAAAATCACCAGCGCCATGCTGTACCGGGTTGACGAAACACTGGAGATTTACCGGCACATCAGCGCGCCCACACTGGCCGTCGAGGCCTCGGACGACTCTTTGGCCAAATGGGGGCAAGGCTATGCCCTGGCCGAGTACCACGACAGGCTCAAACAGGTGCCCAAAGCGGAAGTCGCGGTCATCCAGGACGCCGGCCACATGCTGCACCATGACCAGCCGGAACAGCTGGCAGGCCTGATTGAGGGTTTTCTGGGCTAACAATGTGGCCCCCACGTTCGTTCACTTCGTGTAACTCTCTGCCCCCCGAGGGGGCTGTGCTTGCTTGGGGCGGCCCGGCGCGGCGCACCCTGGCCCCCACGTTCGTTCACTTCGTATAACTCCCTGCCCCCCAAGGGGGCTAATTCCCCTTGGGACGGCCCGGCGGAAAATTGTGGTCCCCGGCATGAGAAAATCACGCCTTGGCCAAAATCGGCCCCCACATTCAGGATTGAACACTCATGGACGCAGAACACATCAACACCATCGCCAACCAGCTCGCCGACCTGAGCAACCGCGTCAATGAACTTCGGGGGTATCTTTGACTACCCTGCCAAAGAACGTAAATTAAACGAAGTCAACGCCGCGCTCGAAGACCCGAAAGTCTGGGATAACCCCAAACGCGCGCAGGAACTCGGCAAGGAAAAGAAATCGCTCGAAGACGTGGTTCACGTCATTGACCGCCTGACATCGGAGCTGGCCGACAACACCGAGCTGTTCGAGATGTCCAAGGGCGACGGCGACGAAGCCGGCATGCAGGCCATCGAGGGCGAAGCGACCAAGGTCGCGGCCGAGGTCGAGAAGATGGAATTCCGCCGGATGTTCAACAACCCGGCCGACCCGCTCAATGCCTTCCTCGACATCCAGGCCGGCGCCGGCGGCACCGAAGCCTGTGACTGGGCCAGCATGCTGCTGCGCCAGTACCTCAAGTACGCCGAGCGCAAGGGTTTCAAGACCACGGTTGAAGACGAGTCCCCCGGCGACACCGCCGGCATCAAGGGCGCGACCATCAAGATCGAGGGCGAATACGCCTTTGGCCTGCTGCGCACCGAAACCGGCGTGCACCGCCTGGTGCGCAAGTCGCCGTTTGACTCGTCCGGCGGGCGCCACACCTCGTTTGCCTCGGTGTTTGTCTACCCCGAGGTTGACGACTCGATCGAGATCGACATCAACCCGTCCGACGTGCGCACCGACACCTTCCGCGCCAGCGGCGCCGGTGGCCAGCACATCAACAAGACCGACTCGGCCGTGCGCCTGACCCACATCCCGACCGGCATCGTGGTGCAGTGCCAGGACGGCCGCTCGCAGCACAGCAACCGCGACGTCGCCTGGAAGCGCCTGCGTTCACGGCTATACGACTTTGAGTTGCGCAAGCAGCAGGAAGCCCAGCAAAAACTCGAGGACACCAAAACCGACGTGGGCTGGGGCCACCAGATCCGCAGTTATGTGCTGGACAACAGCCGCATCAAGGACCTGCGCACCAACTACGAAACCTCGGCCACGCAAAAAGTACTGGACGGCGACCTTGACCAGTTCATCGAGGCCTCCCTCAAACAGGGCGTGTAATGCCCTCTGCCATCCGCTTCATGCCAAAGACAACTTTTTCAGGAAACACCCATGCTGCAAAAGCTTGACGCCAGTGGAACCGGGCAAGGCCCCGCCGTGACGATTAACCGCACCGACTACACCGCACCCGCCTACTGGATCGACAGCGTTGATTTGTGTTTTGACCTGGACCCGGCCAAAACGCGCGTGCTCAACAAGATGAAGCTGCGCCGCAATCTGGACCTGCCAGTGCAGCCGCTCAAGCTGGATGGTGAAGAACTCAACCTCGCCCGCGTGCTGGTCAACGGCCAGGGCACTTCCTTCAAGATGGAAGGCAGCCAACTGGTGCTGGACAACCTGCCCGATGCATTCGAGCTGGAGATTTTCACCACCACCTGCCCGGCCAAAAACACCAAGCTGATGGGCCTGTACGTCAGCAACGACTCATTCTTTACGCAGTGCGAGGCCGAGGGTTTCAGGCGCATCACCTATTTCCTGGACCGGCCCGACGTGATGGCCATGTACACCGTGACCCTGCGCGCCGACAAGGCGAAATACCCGGTGCTGCTGTCCAACGGCAACCTGGTCGACAGCGGCAAGCTGGAAGACGGCCGCCACTTTGCCAGGTGGGTGGACCCACACAAAAAACCAAGCTACCTGTTTGCACTGGTAGCCGGCCAGTTGGTCAGCCGTGAGCAGCGCATCACCTCACGCGCCGGCAAGGAGCACACCCTGCAGGTTTATGTGCGCCCCGGCGACCTAGACAAGACCGAACACGCCATGACCTCGCTGATGCATTCCGTCGCATGGGATGAGGCGCGTTTTGGCTTGCCGCTGGACCTGGAACGCTTCATGATCGTCGCAACCAGCGACTTCAACATGGGCGCCATGGAAAACAAGGGCCTGAACATCTTCAACACCAAGTACGTGCTGGCGAACCAGGCCACCGCGACGGATGTTGATTTTTCCAACATCGAAAGCGTGGTTGGCCACGAGTACTTCCATAACTGGACGGGTAACCGCGTCACCTGCCGCGACTGGTTCCAGTTGTCCCTGAAAGAAGGCCTGACCGTCTTCCGCGACCAGGAGTTCTCACAGGACCTGTGCGGTGAGGCCTCGGCCCGCGCCGTCAAACGCATTGAAGACGTGCGCGTGTTGCGCACCGCCCAGTTCCCCGAAGACGCCGGTCCGATGTCGCATCCGGTGCGGCCCGACAGCTACGTTGAGATCAGCAACTTCTACACCGTCACCATTTACGAAAAAGGCGCCGAAGTTGTCCGCATGATGCAGACACTCGTGGGCAGGGATGGATTCGCCAAAGGCATGACGCTCTACTTTGAGCGCCACGACGGCCACGCCGTGACCTGCGACGACTTTGCCCAAGCCATTGCCGACGCCAACCCCCAGTCCGAACTGGCCCGCCTGCTGCCCCAATTCAAGCGTTGGTACAGCCAGGCCGGCACGCCGCGCGTCAGCGCACAAGGTGTGTACGACGCCGCAGCCGGCACTTACACCCTGACACTGGGCCAGAGCTGCGCGCCAACAGCCGGCCAGGGCCTCAAGGAGCCATTTGTGATCCCGGTCGGGCTTGGCCTGCTGGGCGCCGATGGCAAGGACTTGCCGCTGCAGCTGTCGGGCGAGCCCGAAGCCAGTTCCGTCAATGGCACACGCACCGTGGTGCTGACGCAGACCAGCGAGACATTCACCTTTACCGGTATCGCTGCCGAGCCGGTTCCATCCATACTGCGCGGTTTCACCGCCCCCGTGGTGCTGGAGTTTGACTACACCGACGCACAGCTGCTGCACCTGCTGGCGCACGACAGCGACCCCTTCAATCGCTGGGAAGCCGGGCAGCGCCTGGCCGTCAACCGCGCCCTAACCGCTATCAAAGCAATAGCTGGAAGCGCAAGTGACACGGGGGCTGCGGCACTGGATGATGCCTATATCGAGGCCATGCGCCAGGTTTTGCGGCATCCGGCCCTCGATGCTGCCTTCAAGGAGCTGGTGCTCACGCTGCCATCTGAAACCTACCTGGCCGAGCAGCTGGATGTGGTGGACCCACAGCGCATCCATGCCGTGCGCGAAGCCATGCGCCAGCAACTGGCCAGCAGGCTGCATGCCGACTGGGAAGCGGTTTATGCGGCCAATCACGACACCGGCGCCTACACGCCCGACGCGGCCTCCTCAGGCCGCCGCGCACTCGCAGGCATGGCGCTCACGCACCTGTGCCTGTCAGCGGTTGCCAGCGGCGACCCGGTCTGGCCCGGCAAGACATTACAGCATTTCAAGGACGCCGGCAACATGACCGACCGCTTCAACGCATTGGCCGCGCTGGTCTCCAGCGGCCACAGCCTTGCGGCACAGGCACTGCAGTCGTTCCACGCCATGTTCAAGGACGAAGCACTGGTCATAGACAAGTGGTTCGGGCTGCAGGTGAGCGCACCGGACCGCGGCGGCAACATCCTGCCGGCCGTCAAGCAGTTGATGAAACACGGCGACTTCAGCCTGCGCAACCCGAATCGCGCGCGCAGCGTGATCAGCACGTATTGCCAGGGCAATCCAGCCGGTTTCCACCGTGCCGACGCCGCGGGTTATGTGTTCTGGAGCGAACGCGTGATTGAGCTCGACGCCATCAACCCGCAGGTCGCGGCAAGGCTGGCGCGGGCACTGGACCGCTGGAGCAAGCTGGCCGAACCCTATCGCAGCGCAGCGCGCGAAGCCATCAGCCGCGTCGCCGCCAAAGCCGATTTGAGCAAAGACACGCATGAAGTGGTCACGCGTGCCCTGGCCGGTTAATGCAGGGCTGTCATTGCGGGCTTGACCCGCAATCCACGTACCGTGCCATGCCAGCAGTTGCGAAAGTCATGGATCCCGGGTCGAGCCCGGGATGACAAAATCAGTGCAGTCTCGAAAATTTCTTGCCTAGGAATCCGCTATGTCCCAAAAAATATCATTGACCCGCTACCTGGTCGAGCAACAGCGCCAGGACGGCCACATCCCGCCCGAGCTGCGCCTGCTGCTTGAAATCGTTGCGCGTGCCTGCAAGAGCATCAGCCAGGCCGTCAACAAAGGCGCGCTGGGCGGCGTGCTGGGCACCGCCGGCAGCGAAAACGTGCAGGGCGAAGTCCAGAAAAAGCTCGACATCATCGCCAACGAAGTGCTGATCGAAGCCAACGAATGGGGCGGCCACCTGGCAGCCATGGCCTCGGAAGAAATGGACAGCATCTACCTGGTGCCCAATCGCTACCCGCAAGGCGAATACCTGCTGCTGTTTGATCCCCTGGATGGCTCCAGCAATATCGACGTCAACGTCAGCATTGGCACCATCTTCAGCGTACTCAAAAAGCCCGAAGGCAGTGCCGCCGTGGAAGAAAAGGATTTCCTGCAGGCCGGCAACAAGCAGGTTGCGGCCGGTTATTGCGTCTACGGCCCGCAGACCACCCTGGTGCTGACGGTGGGCGACGGCGTGGCCATGTTCACCTTGGACCGCGAGCAGGGCTCGTTTGTGCTGACCGAAGAAAACGTGCAGATCCCGGCCGACACCAAGGAGTTCGCCATCAACATGAGCAACATGCGGCACTGGGACGAGCCCGTCAAACGCTATATAGACGAATGCCTGCAGGGCAAGGAAGGCCCGCGCGGCAAGGACTTCAACATGCGCTGGATCGCCTCCATGGTGGCCGACGTACACCGCATCCTGACCCGCGGCGGCGTCTTCATGTACCCCTGGGACAAACGCGAGCCCGAAAAGGCCGGAAAACTGCGCCTGATGTACGAAGCCAATCCCATGAGCTGGCTGATCGAACAGGCCGGCGGCGCAGCCACCAACGGCAGACAGCGCATCCTGGACCTGCAGCCCGGCAAGCTGCACGAACGTGTGAGTGTGGTGCTGGGATCGAAGAATGAAGTGGAGCGAATCACCGCCTACCACCTTGAGCCCAAGGCCGGGCTATAATCGCAGGCTGTATTTCAGAATAAGCCGGTGTAGCTCAGTCGGTAGAGCAGCTCATTCGTAATGAGAAGGTCGGGTGTTCGATTCATCTCTCCGGCACCATTTACCACCGCCAAATGCGGTAGTGGTTACTAACCGAAAACAGCTGACGTCAATTCTGATGACAGTTAGTTTCCCATTCAAGCAGAAGCCCTCGATTGAGGGCTTTTTGCTTTTCTGGGTTGCCAAGTTACTATTGATTTGTAAGTTCAATAATCAATAGAGGAGATCAGATGGCAACAATTCCCACATTCAAAGCCGGTCAGGTTGTGAAATTGGTAGCGGGCGGCCCGGACATGGCGGTGAAATCACAAGGGTCCACTCCCACCTCCAGCTACACCTGCCAATGGTTCGCAGGCAAAAAACTGGAGCAAGGATTATTTGTTCCTGAGTCACTGGTGTTGGTGACACCAACGAAACCCGAAAAAAAGCCGTGACTGCTAACGACGTTGCGCAATGGATGCTGACGCTCGTCGAAAAGGACGGATGCATCTATCAAGACGATGTCGTTGACTACCTAGTCAAAGGTGACGCAGAGGAGCTACTTCGAGAAAATGCTGACGGAAATCAGGTGCTGGGTACCCCGGTTCTGAACGCATTTAAAAAGATCACTGAAACGACCGTCGTTTGGGTGAAGTCGGGTTTCTATTGGCGGCTTCGCGTGTCAGAGGACGAGCCGGGACGTGATGCTCGCGGCTGACAAATAGCTTCAGATCGCCACGTTGCTGGTGGTAAGCTGATCCAATCCGGAGGGACAAACAATGTCAAACAAGCCCGCTTCTCCAACTCCTGCACCGCAACCTCGCCCTGGCTATGGGCAGGATGGCGCAATGGTTCCATCGATGGTGCGACCGCCACCCGCGCCTGCGCAGCCGCCGGTGGCACCTGCTGATAAAAAATGACCTCCGAGAAGGAGTGCGCGACCTTCACCCCTAGTGAAGAAGGAAGGCGACTTCACAAGGAGTATCTGGCCGACCTGGAAAAGCGTGAGCTATCCGCAACCGAGAGTTTCGATAAGTCGGTCCTCACGCTTTCCAGCGCCGGGTTGGGACTGTCGCTGAGCTTCCTCAAAGATTTCGTCGGTTCCGAGGTACTTTGGCCGTGGGCACTGTATGGCTCGTGGATCATGTTTACCCTCGCCACCGTATCCACGATGCTGTCATTCCAGTCCAGTGGAAAAGCACATCAGCATCAAAAGGAAATTGCTAAGCGGGCATACCTCGACGGCGATGACGCGGCGTTCGACGAGCTGAATGTTTGGAACCGCTGCACGATTTGGATTAACCGCGCAGCTGCCACGTTCTTCTTTCTCGCGCTTTTATTGACCAGTTCTTTTGTAATTCGTAACCTGGAGGAAAAACGCATGACTGATAGAAAACCAGCACCTATCGCCAACCTTGAGCAACGTGGGGCACCCGTGCCAGCTATGCAGAGACCAACGCCCAGCCCAGCACCAGCACAACCGGCATCTGCACCCTTATCACCAGCAAGTTCCACGAACAGCGGATCGTAAGCGGGCTGAGTATCGAGCCGTTTCCGGCAGCAGTGATTTCCCCTAAATAAGCCTCCCATGTGGAGGTTTTTTTCTGGCGACGGGATAGTCCGGCGGCTGTCCTACCGCAACGCACGTCAAGCCCCCACCTTGGCCAGCAAGAAAAAGTGTTTCCATGAAACTGTCGGCGTAGTCTCAATCTTGGGCAACTGATACAACTCACAGGAATCAATATGAAATATGCAACTACCTCACTTGTTCTGGTCGCGTTGCTGGGCCTGGGCGCTTGTACCGGCCCCATGGGACCGCCGGGCAATACCGGCGCAACGGGATACACCGGTGCCACTGGCGCTACCGGCGACACGGGTTACACCGGCGCAACCGGTGCAACGGGCCGCAGCGGTACGACGGGCAACACCGTGGTGGTCGTGCCGCCAAGGCAATAGTCACCGGCCTGGGTTGACGGGCATTGAGATGGCCGCTCCAAGCTGGCGCCGTTGTTTGTTGCCTGCCGCAAGGCAGGTTTTTCCTCGCTCAGGTTTGACCTGCCCGGTGGGGTGCCTGGCGGTACGATCAGCAAACCATGGCCAGGCAGGCCGCTTACCCATTGCCTTTGGACATTTACCATGACTTATCGACTGCGACTGGCGGCCGTACTGACTGGTTTGACCCTGTCATTCGGCGTTGTTGCTGCGCCGCTTGAAATTTCAGGCGTCAAGGTTGATGACACGATCAGTGTGCATGGTGTGCGGCTTCAACTCAATGGCGCAGGAACCCGCTACAAAGCCGTCTTCAAAGTCTATGTGGCCGCCATGTACGTAGGGAAAAAAGCCAGCACACCCGAGGCTATCTACGCGGCAGCCGGCCCCAAAAGACTGAGCATCACGCTGCTGCGCGACGTTGAATCCAGTGAGATTGCCAAAACCTTTGCCGATGCCATCGAGGGGCCGGCTTTCAAGGGTGAGGCGTCCAGGCTCATTCCGGAGCTGATAAAGATCGAGCAGAGGTTTTTATCCCGCGAAAAGCTATTGGCCGGAGAAAACCTGACCATTGACTGGGTGCCTGGTACCGGCACCGTGATAACGGTCAAGGGCAAGCCGCAAGGCGGGCCTTTCAACGAGATCGAGATTTTCAATACCCTGCTCGGCATATGGATAGGTCCTTATGCGGCAGACTGGAAACTCAGGGACGCGCTGCTGGGCACCACATACTGAAGCCGGGTATCCGCAACGGCCTCAGAGAGCAGGGGCAAACGCCTTTTGTCCTATCGTTTTCCCGGGTTAAAGGCATCCAGGATATTGCGATCCACTGCGGGGGACGGGCATACAGGGTGCACCTGGCCATGCTTGCCATAGTCCGGGCTGATCACCGACATCGCAAACTCCCTGGTGTAGCCATGATCCGCCTCGTCGCCCTTGATGGATTTCGCAAGGTAGCAGGTCAAAATCCCCATCTCGTGCGCGGTGATGGCCTTGGCATCCTGGAAATAAAACTCATAGTCCGATCGCCCGAAACGCCGCGAGTTAAAACGGGAGGTCACGTTGCGCACATAAGCCAGGCCTTCGTGCCAGTGGTAGACCCGGTGAATGACGGGATCAGGGTTTTTAATCACCAGATACCTGCAGCCGGCGACGGCATCCTTGTCGCTGCGCAACGCCGCGGATAACTTTTCTTCGCATTCATTCCTGGCTTTGGCGTTGCGCATCACCAGGGCATTCCAGTTTGTCACGGGGTCAGGATCAAAGGCAAACACTTCGCTGATGCGCGCATCCAGGTATCCGGCCTGCTGGGCAAGCCCGGCCCCCAATGAATGGCCGGTCACATAAATGCGGATGTCCGCACCCTGTGACACCGCTTGCGAACGTATGCCCTCGACCACCTTGGGGATGAAGGCCTGGGCGCTCACATATTGCGGCGGCTCAAAACCGGCAAATGCGGCCAGGTTGGTCATCCAGTCTTCCATGGCTTCGCGCGCGTTGTAGTTTTCAGTTCCCCTGAAGGCGATGACCGCCTCGTCGATGACACCCTTGTCTGTGCGATGGACGTAGGTCTCGTAGAACAGGCCGCCCTTGTCCAGGCAGGGTTTTTCGTCGTCCTTGCCGCTTCCCTTCCATCGTTCCCAGTGGCTTCCATCCGCCTTGAACGGCATGCCAAACCTCAGGACCGGCGCATCTTTTGCCAGATAGTCGCAGCCCTGGGCACTTCGCACTTTCTCAGGCAAATCGTTGCGGTAAGCCACTTTTGCAAAAAGAGCCATCAACGCAAATTTGTTGGCCTCATCAAGCACGGGTTTGCGTTTGACCGACTCGACCACAACCACATTTTCCCGGCTGGGCTGCACCTCTTCGCTCTCGGCCCAGGCCTGGGCGGTGCGTAGCCCTCCGCAACCAGGCAGGCAGGCGGCGACCAGCACACAGGCAGCGAGCGCCCGCAACCAGCGGATGCCGGCGTATGGCTTGAAGTGGTTTCTTGTGTTTTTCATTTTGTACTCCTCCTTGTTTTATGGCCCTGCACAGTGCTCACGGCCGGCTGCGAATCATCAAGGCTCCGGTTGAGGACCGCACCGCCGCGCAGCCCGGCTTCACCGCCGGCCGTCCGCACCTGCCACTGGTTCTTCCCCCATGATGAAGGAATCGTCCCATTGCACTTCGATGTTGTGCTCACCCAGGTCATCGACGATGCCCAGGCTGGCGCTCAGGCTCTCGATGTTGGCAATGCGTGTCTTGCGGCTTTGCTCCAGCTTGGCCTTGAGCCTGTGTCGCGCGGCAGCGACCGCGAACATATCAACCATCTCGCCAGGGCTTGTGGCAGCCGTTTGGCCAGCCGCGCTGACCACGGCATAGGCGATGCCGCACCCGGCAAAGAGCTTTTGTTTCATGTCGCGTTTGCTGGCCTTGAGCCCGCTGGGGCCGGGCACATCGACACAGCCGATGACGGTGCCGTCGGAGGCGCAAACCGTGAAGCTGCAATAAACGCCCTTGAGCAGTTCATGCGCGTATTCACCTTCCGCCATGCTGCGCGGCGACAAAAAACGGATCACCGGGATTTTGACCAGCACGTAATGGTCATAAAAAGCACTCTTGAGCCAGTGCCAGACGGTGTGCTCCACATCCGTGAACAGGGGCCGCGCCTGCAACTGCCATTGCACGGGAACCGGCCGCCCTCTTTTGACGGCCCTGGCTTCAAGCTTGCGGTAGAGGACGGCACCGAATGCAACACCAACAACCGCCGTTACGGCTGGCGCCAACACGAGTGAATTGATCATTTGCCCTCTTTGAATTTTTGCCGAGTTTAAACAGGTCCCTTCAAAGTTACAACTCTTTACGATTTCCATGTGTGAACTCGCGGCAACGGTGTGATGCCGTGCAACTGCGCCGCCCAGGATTGCGTTGTTTTATGCCGCTTTACGGCACAATCGAGTCGCCCGGCGCGCATTGCATTGCGGCCAATGGGCCCTGTTACCCGCTGTGCCCACATTTACCGATTCAAACCATGACCTTCATCAAGCACCTGCTCATCCTGTCCACCGCCCTGGCAAGCGTTGCCTGCAGTTCCATGGGTGGCTCGGCCATGGGTGGCGACAGCACGGTCACCGAGGCCACGGCCAAGCAGCTGTCGGGCGACGTGCCGCTGCCGCCCGGTACGGTCATCAAACAACAGGACACCCTGGTCATGGGATCGGGCAACAGCTGGACGGGCCGCCTGAATCTGGCCATTTCAGGTGAAGCGCAGGCGGTGTTCACCTATTTCCGCGACAGCTTGCCGGGCGCCGGCTGGACGCTGACATCCAGTTCGTTTTCAAAACTCAGCCTGCTGACGTTTACCAAGGGCGAGCGGGTTGCCAATGTGCAGATGCAATCCACCAATTTTGGCGGCAATGAAGTGCTGATCACGGTGGCCCCGGCCGCCAAACCGGCCAGCACCCGGCCTTGAACACACGGCCTTGAATGGCCAGCGGGCCTGGCCGCAGGTCCGGATATATAAAGTTATAGATCCGGGATCCCGGCAAGCTGCGTCGCCAGCACCTTGTCTATGCGTTTGCCGTCCAGGTCGACAACCTCGAAGTTCCAGCCCGCGCATTCAACCTGCTCGCCCGTCCTGAGCAGGCGGCCAGAGACACTTTGCAGCAAGCCCGCCACGGTGTTGTAGCGCCCGCGGCTTTCTTCCGGCAGCTCCCGGATATCCAGCCTGGCCTTGAGCTCGGCCACCGGCATCACGCCGTCAATCAGCCAGCTGCCGTCATCGCGGCGGGTGGCCCAGGCATCGACCTGCGCGCCGGGCTGCAGCTCGCCGGTGATGGCTTCCAGCATGTCCATGGGGGTCATCATGCCCTGCACCACGCCGTATTCATCGACCACAAAAACGATGCGGGTGGACCTGGCGCGAAACTGCTCCAGCAACTCCATGCCGGTAAGGGTCTCGGGCACAAACACGGCGGGCACGGCATAAGCACCAATCCGGTCGTTGATGCTGGGGCTTGGGTCCGGTGCGCCGTCAGCAGTTGCCGGGGGCTGGACCTGCCTGCGCAAGGCCAGTATCCTGGCCACGTTGACCACGCCCACCACATCGTCCAGGCTGCCCCGGCACACCGGGTACCACGAGTGGCCGGTAGCGCCGGCCTTGTCGATCGCCTCGGCCAGCGTGTCTGACGCATCCAGCCATTCAATGTCGGAGCGCGGCAGCATCAGCGACGTCAGCAAGCGGTCGTCGAGCAAAAACACGTTTTGCACCATCTGGTGTTCGTGTTCTTCAATCAGGCCGGCGTCAACGCCCTCTTCCAGGCTGGCGGCGATTTCTTCCTCGGTCACGGCGCGGCCGGCGGTGTTGTCTATGCGCAGCAGCTTGAGCACGGCCTGCGTGCTCAGGGAAAGCAGCCGGACAAAAGGCTTGGCAATGCTGGCCACCCACATCATGGGGCGCGACACCAGCCGCGCCACTGTTTCAGGGTAAAGCTGCCCTATGCGCTTGGGCACCAGCTCGCCAAACACGATGGTGATAAACGTGATGACCGTGACCACCAGCGCGGTGGCGGAGATTTCAGCCGCGCGCGGCGTGACGCCAAAACCCTGCAACCAGGCCGCCAGCCCGCTGCTGAAAGCCGCCTCGCCAATAATGCCGTTCAACATGCCTATGGAGGTAATGCCGACCTGCACGGAGGACAGAAATTGCGTGGGGTTGTCCAGCAGGCCCAGTGCCGACCGCGCACCCTTGTCGCCCGACTCGGCCATGGCCGTGAGCCGCACCTTGCGGCTGGACGCGAGCGCCATTTCCGACAGGGCGAAAACGCCGTTAAGCAGGGTTAAAAACGCAATGAGCAGGAAATCCATGAACGACCGGGCAGAATGAACACATGCCAATGTACATGATCGGCGACCTGCAGGGCTGCCACCAGCCCCTGCTGCGCCTGCTGGAAAAAATCGATTTTTCGCCGAGCCGCGACACCCTTTACCTGCTGGGCGACCTGGTCAACCGTGGCCCCGAATCGCTGGCCGTGCTGCGCCACCTGGCGGCGCTGGGTGACTCGGCACGCTGCCTGCTCGGCAACCACGATCTGCACCTGCTGGCCATGTGGCAAGGGGTGCGCAAGCCGGGCCGCCACGACAGCGCGCAGGAAGTCATGGCGGCCGCCGACGGCCAGGCCCTGCTCGACTGGTTGCGGCACCGGCAGATGGCGATGCATGAACACGGCTGGCTGATGGTGCATGCCGGCGTGCTGCCCGGCTGGACGGCTGCGCAAACCATGGCGCTTGCGGCAGAAGTTGAAAATGCCCTTCGTGGTCCGGACCTCAAGGGTTTTCTGCAGGCCATGTATGGCAACACGCCCGACCGCTGGAGCGATGCGTTGCGGGGCGCGGACCGGCTGCGCGTGATTGTCAACGCGCTGACCCGCATGCGCTTTTGCACCCCCGAAGGCGTGATGGAATTCGCCACCACGGGCAGCGTGTCGGCGGCGCCGCAAGGCTATTTGCCGTGGTTTGACGTGCCGGGCCGGGCCACCGCGGACACGCGCGTGGCGTTTGGCCACTGGTCCACGCTGGGCGCGGAAACGGTTGCAGCCCCCAATCCCATGCTGCGCAATACCTTGCCGCTGGACAGCGGCTGTGTCTGGGGCGGCTGCCTGACAGCGGCGCGGCTTGCAGCTACGCGAGGAGAAAGCCCGGGTTTTGAGCTGGTGTCCGTGCAATGCGAGCAGGCAAAAAAACCTGGTTAACCACATTTATGGCCTGCAGCCCAATAAGCACGAGCGCAGCCAGCTATCAAATAAGTAGCAATTTTTCAAAGCTGATCAACCGGAAACGTGCCGCTGAGAAGTTTGCTGCCGCTGGCGACGGCGGCCCGGGCCTGCGCGTCCTCGGACAGCACGCGCGCGCAGCTCGCTGAAAACAGCAGCACGGCGGATGAAAAATAAATCCACATCAGGATCACCACCAGCGAGCCGGCCGCGCCGTAAGCCGACACCACCGCGGCTGTCGACAGGTACACCGCCATGACGTGCTTGCCGGCGGCAAACAGCACGGCGCCAATCGCCGCACCCATGACCAGGTAACGCAGGGACGGCTTGGGTCCGGCGCTCATGCGCATCAGCGCGACAAAAAGCGCGGCGCAAAAGAAAAAGGACACCAGCTCGTTGATCAGCACGGCAATCCTTTCGAAGGGCAAATAGCTGCCGGCCCAGCCTGAAACCAGGCCGAGAAAGGTCGAGATCGCCAGCGACACCAGCAGCAGGAATCCGAACGCCAGGATGTAGCCGATGCCGCGCAGCCGCAGAGAGGCGCTGTACCACCACTTCTGCTGCGCCGCCACACCCGAATCGCGGCGCCAGAGCCGCTCGAAGGCATCCTGCAGTTCGGCAAACACGCCGGTGGCGCCGGTCAGCAGAAAACCGGATGCAATGATTGAAGCCACCAGGCCGTCGGCGGGTTGTTGCGCGCTGGCCAACGCCTGCTGCACCACCTGGGCACCCTGCACGCCTATGACGTCCCGGATCTGGTGGATCAGGCTGGTTTCTATGTAGTTGCGGTCCAGCCACCAGCCAAGCACGGCCACCAGCAGGACCAGCAGCGGAGCCAGGCTGAGGATGCCGTAAAACGACATGGCCGCGCTCATGCGCAGGCCGTCCGCATCCAGCCACAAGCGGACCGCCCGGATCATGGGGCGAAACAGTTTTTTCAGGAGTGGAGGGGCGTGAGCATGCACAAGATGGCTGACCATGCACCCATGTTAGGGCGCAATCGCTGCGCAGCCATCAGCGCAATCCGGCGAAAACCGTAGGTGTGTTCCGACCCCGGGGCATTTTGGCGCCGCTGCAAGACCTCTTCAGGCGCCAGTGGTGTCAGCGACCGGGACGGTCTTGAACAGCGCCGCGACTTTTTTCTTCGGCTTGATGTTGGCCGACACGCCGCTGCGTGCGGGCGTGGCCTTGGCTGCGGCGTCCCAGGCTGGTTGCGCCTGCGCTGCGGCGGTGGCCTCGTAAGGCTGGTCAAAAAATGGGTCGCGCGGTGCGGCGCTCTGGCGGTGCGGTGTGTATTCGCGGCGCTCGCGTGGTTCACGGCGCTCACGCGGTTCGCGCGACTCGGCGGAACGGCCATTGCCCTCTTCGCCATCGGTGCGGTACATGCGGCGGCCGTCGTTGATGCGGCCCTGCTCCTTGCGCGGCTGGTCTTCCTCGAACTCCATGGCTTCGAGTTCGATCTTGGTCTTGATGAGTTTTTCGATATCGGCGACCAGGCGCTGGTCGCTGCTGGCGGCAAAACTCACGGCCAGGCCGGAAGCCCCGGCGCGACCGGTACGGCCAATGCGGTGCACATAATCTTCGGCGTTAAAAGGCACGTCGAAGTTGAATACCGCGGGCACGTCCTTGATGTCCAGGCCGCGGGCCGCCACGTCGGTACAGACCAGCAAATCCACCTCGCCGCTTTTAAAGGCTTCCAGCGCTTTCAAACGTTCGTCCTGGCTTTTATCGCCGTGCAGGGCCGTGGTCTTCAGGCCTTCGCGCTCCAGCGAACGGGCCAGCCGGGCGCAACCAAGTTTGCTGTTGACAAACACAAAGGCCTGCTTGATGCCGCGGGCCTTGAGGATCTGGTGCAGCGCGCGGCGTTTGTCGTCGGCGCCGACGCTGTAGAAATGCTGCTCGACCGTCGAGGCGGTGGCGTTGGAGCGCGCCACTTCAATGGTCACCGGGTCCTGCAGGAAGCTGGACGCCAGGCGTTTGATTTCGGGGGAAAAAGTCGCCGAGAACAGCAAGGTGATGCGCTGCTTGGGCAGGTAGCTCAGGATGCGCTGCAGGTCAGGCAAAAAGCCGATGTCCAGCATGCGGTCGGCCTCGTCGAGCACCACGTATTCGACCTGGTTGAGCACCGCGTTTTTGGCTTCGATGTGGTCCAGCAGGCGGCCCGGTGTGGCCACCAGCACTTCAACGCCTTTTTTCAGCTCTGCGGTTTGCGGCTTCATGTCCATGCCGCCAAAGACCACGGCACTGTTCAGGTTGGTGTACTTGGCGTAGAACTTGACCTGCTCGGCCACCTGCACCGCCAGTTCACGCGTGGGCAGCAACACCAGCGCACGCACCGGATGGCGCGCGGGCGAAGTCGAAGCGTTCTCGTGCTTCATCATGCGCTGCAGCAGCGGAAGTGCAAAAGCGGCGGTTTTGCCGGTGCCGGTTTGCGCGGCGCCCATGACGTCTCTGCCCTGCAGGACGACCGGGATGGCCTGTTCCTGGATGGGGGTCATGGTTTCGTAGCCCATCTCGGCTACGGCGCGGGCCAGCGGTTCTGCCAGCGAAAGATTGGAAAAAGAGGAGGTCATAAGAAAGCTCTGCGTAACTCTAGCGGGTAACTCTGGCGGGTTGTAGCGCGCGGATCGGGGAATGGGATTGCCAAGGCGCGTTTTGCAGCCAATAGCACCGCTATTGGCAAAAAGGTAACACCGCAGACCGCCCGGGTCCGCGCGCTCACAGAGCGCAGGCGCGGGGGTTTTGCAGAGCTTCCTCAGCCCTCTATTGTCGCACTTTGGGCCAATTGGCCGGTTTTGGCGGTCCATTGCCGCCCGAGGGCTATTTCAGACGCCGGCCGCGGCAGGCAGCCAAAGTCAAATCGCTACCAATTTAATAGCTGACTATGCCCGTGAATAAAGGGCTGTAGCCCGATTTTCTTATAAATTCCGGGCGCTGAAGGTGTCACAGGCCTTGACGCTGCCGGTGGTGATGCCGGTATTGAACCAGCGCTGGCGCTGGGCGCTGGTGCCATGGGTAAAGCTCTCGGGCACCACCGCGCCGCCGCTGGAGCGCTGCAGCGCATCGTCGCCAATTTTGGCCGCGGCGTTCATTGCGGACGCGATATCGCCGCCCTCCAGAATGTGGCGGGCATTGTTGGCGTGGTAGGCCCAGACACCGGCAAAACAGTCTGCCTGCAGCTCCAGCTTGACGCTCAGGGCGTTGTATTCGACCTTGCTGACGCGGCTGCGCATCTGGTCCATCTTGCCGCTGATGCCCAGCAGGTTTTGCACATGGTGGCCAACCTCATGCGCAATCACATAGGCCTGTGCAAATTCTCCGGGCGCGCCCAGCTGTTTGGTCAGCGTTTCATAAAACCCGAGGTCGATATAGACCTTTTGGTCGCCCGGGCAATAAAACGGCCCCATCGCCGACTGGCCCTGGCCGCAGGCCGTTTGCGTCGCGCCCCTGAAAAGCACCAGGCGCGGCTTGACGTAGGTGGCGCCGCCTTTCGAAAACACATCGGTCCAGACGTCTTCGGTGTCGGCGAGCACGGTGGAGACAAACTTCGCCATGCGGTCATCCGCCGGGGGACGGTGCGCCGGCCCCTGTTGCTGCTGCACCTGCGCCGGTGGCGAGCCGCCGCTGAGCAGGCTCAAAATGGTCAGCGGGTTGATGCCAAACATCCAGCCGCCCAGCAGCGCCACCACGATGGTGCCTATGCCTATGCTGCGCCCGCCCAGCAAACCACCGCCGCTGAAACCGCCACCACTGCCGCCGCCGTCATCGCGCCGGTCTTCGACGTTGTCAGATTCCCGATTGCCTTCCCATTTCATGATCGCCCCTGTCTGAAAAAGACTGTGTACCCCGAACTGCCGTGTGTATATGCCGACTTTACTTGAGACAGCCTGCGCGGCAAGCACAATGGTGGAACAAAATCAGGCCGTATGTATCCATCGAACATGAAACAGCTGTTTCGCCAGCAAAGCCTGCCCGCCATCCGCGCCCTGGCAAAAGGGGGCAAACTGCTCATGCTCCTGGCCGTTTCGGCGCTGCTTGCCGCATGTGCCAGCAGCATCACGGCCAAGGTCACCAGCTTCAACCAGTGGCCAGCCGACGCGGCCGGCGCGAGTTTCAGCTACATCCGGCCGGCCGACAGCCTCAATGACCTGGAACAGCAGACCTACGAAACCTTTGTCCAGCTTGAACTCGAAAAAATCGGGCTCAAACGCGCGGAAAAAGGGCAGCCCGGCCGTTTCCAGGTCGATATCGTGACCGGCAGCAGCGCCCGCGACAAAAAATACCGCGAAGCCGTCTACCAGAACGCTTACGTCTACCGGCCGCCCTACCGCGACGCCGCCGGCAATGTGTTCCCCGGCTTCTGGGGGCCTGACCCGTTTGGGCCACGTTATGCGGGCGAGCGTGAAATCACCCGCACCCTGCAAATCAGCAACCTCAAACTGCGCCTGCTCGACTCGCAAGGCAGCACACCCGGCAAACCACATGCGGTGTTTGAGTCCAGGGCTGTTTACGAAGGCGAAGAGGCCGACCTGCCCAAGCTGGTGCCCTACCTTGTGCGTGCCGTGTTTGACGGATTCCCGGGCCAGAACGGCCAGGTAAAACTGGTCAAATTCGACAGCAAGACCGGCGCACTGGTCAAACGCTAAATCCAGGCCGGCACTGCACAATGGCGGCATGACCAGGCGCGCAGCTTCTCTTTCCGCAAGGCCGGCGCCCTGCGTGCTGCTAACGGGCTTTGATGCGTTTGGCGGCAGCGCCGTGAACCCCAGCTGGCTGGCCGTGCAGGCGCTGGACGGCGAAACATCAATGGGCCACAGGCTGGTCGCGGCCCGGCTGCCCACGGCGTTTGCCGGCTCGCTGCTTGAACTTGCGCGTTTGCGGCGGCTTTACAAACCGGCGCTGGTGGTGTGCGTCGGCCAGGCGGGCGGGCGCAGTGCCCTGTCGCTGGAGCGCATCGCCATCAATGTCAACGATGCCAGCATTGCAGACAACACCGGCGCGCAGCCGGTGGACCTGCCGGTTGTGGTGGATGGACCTGCGGCCTACTTCAGCACCCTGCCGATCAAGGCCATGTTGCAGGCCTTGCAGCAGGCGGGCATCGCGGCCGAGGTGTCACAAACCGCCGGCACTTTTGTCTGCAACCATGTCTTTTATGGCCTGATGCACGCACTGGCCAGACAGCGCAGTGCAAGCCGCACGCGCGGCGGGTTTATCCACGTACCGTATCTGCCCGGGCAGGGCTTGCCCTGCATGCCACTGGAGGAGATGGTGCGCGGGCTTCGAATTGCGATTGAATATGCCTTGGCAACGGCGCATGACATCGCGCACGGCGCCGGGCAGGTCAGCTGAAAAGCGGCTGGCAGTTGCTTAATTCGCGCCGAAAGCAACAGCCATGAAATCGTGCATGGCGGCAGGTGATGCGGCACGATTCGAGTCCTGAGCCTTGTCATCGGACTGGCTCACGCTGACGGCGGCCTGGGTGTCCGCCGTTGCCTGGAGCATGCAGCTGTGGCGGTCATACCGCGCACTGGCTTCAAAACACCTGGCCATCGCAAGGTTCTGGGTCGTCAGCTTCGATTCACGCAAGGCCGCCTTCTGCACCTGGCTGCCGGCCACCAGCGCCATGGCCACCAGCTGGCACACAATCACCAGCGCAGCGGCAATCCATAACAAATTGCGGCCAGCAGTGCGATCAATTTTTTGCAGGTGATTTGAAAACATGATCGGGGCTCCTCGTTGCTGTTTTGTTGCGATGTCGCTGGTTCGTTGTTGTTTGTGCCTTGATGCTAGGAGCGCCGCGTTTAAACACCATTCGGTGCACTGCGCTTCAGGATGTAGGATAAAAGCCCATTCCCCTGACGCATGCCATGACCCAACTGCTAAACGCCCACCAGACCGCCGCCCGCCTGCCCTGGCGCGCGCTGGTCGATGAAATCACCCGGCTGCTCCGGGACGATGCCGTCCAGGTTCCGCCGCGCCTGGTGCAAGCCCTGCCCGGCGGCAGCAGCCTGTTTGTCATGCCCGCCCTGGACAGCCGCGTCGCCATCACCAAGCTGATTACTTTCACGCCCGCCAATGCGGGCACCGGCAGGCCGGCTATCCAGGGCGATGTGGTGGTGTTTGACATCGCCACCGGCCAGCGCCAGCTGGTACTCGACGGCCCAACGGTCACAGCGCGCCGCACGGCGGCCGTCTCGGCACTCGCGGCGCAGCGGCTGGCGCCCAACACGCGGGGGCCGCTGCTCATCGTCGGTGCGGGCGTGCAAGGCAAGGCGCACCTGGAGGCCTTTGTTGAAGTGTTGGATGTCAGGGAAGTCGTGATCGCCTCGCGCAGCCCGGCCAGCGCGCAGGCACTGGCATTGCATGCGCAATCCATGGGCGTACAGGCCCGCATCGTGCAGGACGCGGACGCAGCCCTCGCCGACTGCCCGCTGGCCGTGACCTGCACCCCCGCCAGCGGCGTGGTGCTGGGCGCGCTGCCGCGCAAGGATGCATTCATCAGCGCCGTGGGCGCCTTCACGCCGCAAATGGTGGAGTTAAGCCCCGCGCTGTGCCATCACTTCGCGGCCCAGGGCTTGATATTTGTCGACACGGCCGACGCCCTGCACGAAGCCGGCGATTTGCTGCAGGCCGGGCTGGATGTAAGCCGCTTTGCAACACTGGCCAGTGTGGTGCGCCAGGGCATTCAAAAACCCGCCGGGCCGGTGCTGTTTAAAAGCTGCGGCTGGGCGGGCTGGGATCTGGCTGCGGCGCGGGTGGCCATCAACTGACCTTCCAAAAAAAAGTAGCTGCTGTGAAAATTCAAGCGAAATCATGCAGCATCCGGGCATTCGTTTTGGGGGCCCGCTGCCTGCGCCGTAAGGCGGAATCACGCCCCATCGGCACAGGATTGCCCCGTCGATAGAGTTGCATTACATTTGCACTACATCAAGCAACCCGGTGAACCCCATGAAAACTGCCACCTTGCCCGCCGTGCGCGTCAGCCCGGAAACCCGCAAATTGATTGAGTCGGTCCTCAAAGAGGGCGAGACGCTGTCCACCTTCATCGAAGACAGCGCCACGCGCCAGGCAAGCTGGCGTAAGGACGATGCCGAGTTTTACGCGCGCGCTTTACGCACATCCGCGCTGGTTAAAGCAGGGAAAATGCGAACCCATACGCTTGATGAAGTCATGCTCGGTCTGCGCAATATCACCGAAGCAAAAAAACGCACCAAAGCCGCAGCAAAGCAAAGCCCCGGCACATGACAGTTTATGAGCTGCTCTTCGCAGACAGCGCCAAAGAAGACCTGGACCGCCTGCATGCGTTTGCTGCCGACATTGATCCTGACATGGCTGAACGTACGCTAGCAACCATTGCGTCGGCCTTACAAATCTTAAGCCTTCATCCCTACACCTGCCGCAACGCCCAGAACGCCGAGTTCGGGACAGGCCTGCGAGAACTCATCATCGACTTTGGGAACTCGGGCTATCTCGTACTATTTGAAATTCTCGGGAACGAGACCGTACTGGTTTTAGCGGCGCGGCATCAGCGCGAGAGTGACTACCACTGATGCTCAGGCCTTGGGCAGCGTTACGCTACCGAAGCTGGTAGCCCACTTCACGCTGATGACGTAACGCGAGTATCGAAACAACATCGGCTTCCTCGTCGTAGAGGTAGAGCGCCAGATAACCCGTGCGCCCCCGTGAAATCACCAATTCCCTGAGTCCCCGACGGACAGGATGCCCGATGACGGGGTGCTTTTTGAGAATATCGAGGGCATCCAGAATGATGTCCAGCGTGCGCACCGCCTCTTCAGGCAGACTTTCCAAAAGAAAGTCGCACAGGCGCTCAATGTCGCCTGCCGCGTCGGTGCTGATGATTAAGCGGGTCACGCCACCAGGTCAGATTTTTGGGCTATCAAGGACTTGATCGATTTGAGGCGGGGACGACTGACTTTTTCTCCGCGCACTTTTGCGCGAATGTATACCCCGAATTCATCGTCATCAAAAGCCTGACCACTTGCCAGCATGTTGTCACGCGAGCGCAGGGCCGCTTCTACAAACGCGCCATGCTTTTCCTGGCTGTCCAGCGCCGACTCGATAGCGCCCACCATCAGGGCATGGGCGGTGGTGCCCTGGCTCGCCGCCAAACGATTCACACGCTCTTTGGTGGCCTCTGGAAGTTTGACGGAAACGGTGGGCATGGCAGGTTCCTTGAACTAGGTGTTACCATAGTAACACCATCAAGCAGAAATTCGCAATTGGCGTCGAATGCAATTCGATCAGGCCTTGGGCAACGTCACCCCAACCTGGCCCTGGTATTTCCCGCCGCGGTCCTTGTACGAGGTCTCGCAGACATCGTCCTTGTCGCTCTCAAAAAACAGCACCTGCGCGCAACCTTCGCCCGCATAGATCTTGGCGGGCAATGGCGTGGTGTTGGAAAACTCCAGCGTCACATAACCTTCCCATTCGGGTTCAAATGGCGTGACGTTGACGATGATGCCGCAGCGGGCGTAAGTGCTTTTGCCCAGGCAGATGGTCAGCACGTTGCGCGGGATGCGGAAGTACTCCATGGTGCGGGCCAGCGCGAAGCTGTTGGGCGGGATGATGCAGCTGTCGCCGTGGAAGTCGACAAAACTCTTTTCGTCGAAGTTCTTCGGATCGACCACCGTGCTGTGGATGTTGGTGAAGACCTTGAACTCGGGCGCGCAGCGGATGTCGTAGCCGTAGCTGCTGGTGCCGTAGCTGATGATCTTCCTGCCTTCGCTTTCGCGGATCTGGCCCGGCTCGAAGGGTTCGATCATGCCGGTGGTCTCGGCCATGCGGCGTATCCATTTGTCGCTTTTGATGCTCATTGGGGAAATTCCTCGCTTTGCCATGATTGTAGGCAAGCCGAATGGCCAGGCCGGGCATGCTTCGGCGCGCCCCGAGCGCTTCAATTTGCTACTATTTTTATAGCTGATTGCGCAGGCAGGACAGCAGTCGCAGCCACTTTACCCTTTAAAAACCGGGTTTTTAGCCGGCCAAAGCCTGCGAAATCACGGTTTTTTCGATCACGCGGTCGTCCCCCAGCACGATCAGGGCAAACAGCAGCTCGTCCAGGCTGCCGGCCTGCGCGGTCTTGCGCGCCAGCAGCGGCGTGGCCTGGGGGTTGAGCACGACAAAATCGGCCTCGCAGCCGGGCTGCAGGTTGCCGACCACGCCCGCCAGGCCCAGCGCCCTGGCCGCGCCCACGGTGTGCTGCCACCAGAGCTGCTGGGGTTTGAGCGACAGGCCGGGTTTGGTCTGCCCTTCCCTGCCGACGTAATAGGCGGCCAGCATGGTGTGAAAGGGGCTGAAGCTGGTGCCGCCGCCCACGTCGCTGGCCAGCCCGTACAAAAACCCCACCTCGTCGGCGCCCGCGTAGTCAAAAAAGCCGCTGCCCAAAAACAGGTTGCTGGTCGGGCAGACGGCCGCGGCCGCGCCGGTGCCGAGCATCAGCGCGCGGTCTTCGCCGTTGATGTGTATGCAGTGCGCGTACACCGCCCTGGGCCGCAGCAGGCCGAACTGCTCGTACACGCTCAAATAGCTGCGCGCCTTGGGGTAGAGCCGGCGGGCCCAGGTCACTTCGTCCTTGTTTTCCGCCACATGGGACTGTATCCACACGTCGGGGTATTTGGCGCCCAGCTCGCCCGCGCCCTGCAATTGGGCGGCGCTACAGCTGGGTACAAAACGCGGCGTGATGGCGTAACCCAGGCGGTCCACGCCGTGCCATTTGTTGATCAATGTTTCGGTATCGATCAGGCTTTGCTCGGTCTGGTCGCGCACGCCGTCGGGCGAGTTCTGGTCCATCAGCACCTTGCCGCCTATCAGGCGCAGGCGTTTTTTTTGCGCCTCGCCGAGCAGCGCGTTGACCGACTCCGGATGCGAAGTGGCAAAGGCCAGCGCCGTGGTGACTCCGTTGCGCAACAGCTCTGCTATGAAAAACGTAGCTACCTGCGCGCTGTACCCGGCGGCCGAGAAGCGTTTTTCGTGTGGAAAGGTGTAGTTTTCGAGCCATGGCAGCAGGCCCTCGGCGGGCGAGCCTATAACGTCAAGCTGCGGGTAGTGGATGTGCATGTCCACAAAACCGGGGGCGATGATGCGGCCGGGCAGGTGCTCGATGCCAACGCCGGCATACCCTGCAGACAGGCGCTGGTAGCTGCCAATGGCCTGCACGATCTGGCGGCCTTCTTCGTCAGGCCCCACCACCAGCAGGCCATCCTGCTCAAAAACGGCTTGCGCCGTATCGCCGGCAAAATACAGCAGGGAGGCTCGATACGCTTTCATGCCGCTAGGTTACCGCAGGCTGGTGCAAGCTGCATACGTGGGGCTGAATGAGGACTATCCGTGGTTTTTTCTCGCCATGGCTGCGGCACGCAAGGTGCAGCTGTCCCCGACCGACTCGCGCCAGACACGCACCGCCGCCAGGCCGGGCAGGCCGAGTGCCAGTTCGCGCCAGATAAAGGCGCACAGGTTTTCCAGCGTGGCCGGCCCCAGGCCTGCGATATCGTCGAGCAGGTGGTGGTCCAGCCGGGGCCGCAGCTGCTCTATCGCCTGCCGCACCAGGCCCAGGTCCACCACCATGCCGGTGTGCGGGTCGGGCTGGCCCGACAGCGTGACCTCGGCGTTGTAGGTGTGGCCGTGGATGCGGCGGCTGCTGTCCGCCTCTATCTTGCGTTTGAGGGTGTGCGCCGCATCGAAGAAAAACTTCTGGCTGATTTCGTAGTTCATGTTCTGCCGCCTCACCTTATGCCGGTGATTTTGTGCGTCTGTAAGCTCAATCGCCAGGCGGGGCGTTGCATGCACAGGGCAATGCAGCGCTCGGTGTTGTCGGCGCGCAGCACGTTGTCCATGGGCTGCAGGTAACGGTGTGTGAAATTGGCGGCTTCGAGTTCGGCCAGGTCAAACGACGGCTGCGGCCAAACCACCTTGAGTTCCTGGCCTTCACGCTGCACCCACGGCGCGCCGGCCTTGGGGCTGACGCAAATCCAGTCTATGCCTTCGGGCGCGGCTATCGTTCCGTTGGTTTCAACCGCGATCTGGAAGCCGCGCGCATGCAGCGCCGCAATCAGGGCGGTATCGACCTGCAGCAAGGGCTCGCCGCCTGTCATCACGACAAAACGATGGCTCTTGTCGCCTTCCGGCCATTGGGCTTCGATGCGGCTGGCGAGTGCATCGGCATCAACAAACTTGCCGCCCAGCGTGCCGTCGGTGCCGACAAAGTCGGTGTCGCAAAACTGGCAGACGGCACTGGCCCGGTCCTGCTCGCGGCCTGACCACAGGTTGCAGCCGGCAAAGCGGCAGAACACGGCAGGCCGGCCCGCATTGGCGCCTTCGCCCTGCAGGGTGTAAAAAATTTCCTTGACCTGGTAGCTCATGCCCGGCTCCCCGAGGAGCGGCAACGCAGGAAAGATGGGGGAATAAAACAGGCCGCCGCAAACGTCAACAAAAGCATTGACAGGCTTGGGGCCGCGAGGTTTTTATACATGGTAGTCCTCTACATGGCCCCGATTGGATGAAGCACCGGCGCGTCGGGACGGCACGCTGGCAAGCGCCCATTTTACCAGCCTGCCAAAAACCCCGTGTCCGGCAGCGCACAGGCGCTCAGGACATGCCCGTGGCCTCACTCAAACGGCCCACCGTCCAGTCTTTGCCGAGCAACAACATGCGGGTGTGCAGGCTGTCCAGGACCACCTGTGAAACCTCCCGGCCCAGATAGGTGATGGCCTTGTCACGCAGCTCCACATAACCCAGTTGATGGCGCCTGGCCAGCGCATGCCACAGCGCGTTCGCGCCGGGCGACTGGCGCGCCCCGGTCATGAGGCAAAAGCCCTTGTCCAAAGCCCATTTGTAAACCGCGGAGGCCAGGCCGCGCCGCTGGTATTGCAACTGGTATTTTGAGTGCGGCGCCCTGATGCAGCGGTCGGCCCTGCGCCCGAGCTCCACCATGCGGTTAAAGACGGTGTAGCCGGCCAGGCACTTGCGGGACAGGTCTTCCACATACAAGTAGAACTCGCCGTCCGCCTCGCGCCAGCGGATCTGGAATTTCGGGTCCGCCATGGGGATGCGCGGCAGGCCGTAGAGCCGGTCGCCCGGGGTATGCAGGCGCTCATGGAGGGCGTCAAACCCGCCGCCCAGCCAGGGCGGCGCCTGGGGCACGTCTATGCGCAATTCCATGAGGCGCGCAAGCCCGAAAAAAGGCTGTGTTGGCAAGGTGAGAATCAAGAGCAACTCCTCTTACTGCAGGCGCATGCAGCGCGCCCCAAGGTCCATCTTCAATAACGGGATGCGGCAGCTGCAACGCTGGCCGGACGCCGGCTTCGCTAAAGCGCCGCGCATGGCCTGGCGGCCAGCAGGGTGGCCGCCTGCGGCTGTCCTGTCGCCAACTGAATCTGCGCCACGGACCCGACCACCCGGCCGACAAAATTCAGCCCGATCAGGGTCAGGACGGAAACGCGGCCCAGCGAGAGATCCGCATCGCCGGGGCGAACCAGCGTCATCTCCCGCGGCGTGCCGCAGCCGGGCAAGTGCAGCGCCATGGTCCAGTTGATGCTGGCGATGTCTTCCCGCCTGCACTCGCTGGGGCGCAGCGTGGCGCCGGAAAGCAGCTTGAGCACGTATTCCCCGGGATTGAGCTCAACGTCCCGCAGGCGCAGCCAGTGCTCGGCAGCGTGGCTCAGCAGCGTTGCCTCTTCGGCCGTCAAAAAGCGTGCGCTGTTCATGGTGCACTCCTGATCGCCAGCAAAGCCTCCTGTCCGTCCGCGCGCCCGGCATCCATGCGCAGCTTCGCGGCCGCGCGTGTCGGCAGCTGGAAATCGTGCGCTACCAGCAGCAGGTCGCTGGCGGACCAGGACAGGACGCGCTGCGCCACGCTGCCGGCGAGAAAATCCATCAGCCGCGACCTGCGCCGGTTGCCGACCACCAGGAGTTCAGCGCCTGCGTGTTGCTGTTGTATGACCGCCTGGCGCGCGGGGTCGCCGCGCCCCATGGTGTACATCACGCGATTTCTCCGGTTATCCAGCGAGTCCGCCAGCGACAGAATCCTGCCTTGCGCATAGCGTATGCAGGCCTGCCGGTAGGACTGGATGGCATGGGCGGAAGCCTCGGCCGAGCGCAGCTTCGCTTCACCGGCCATGCTCAGCGCATGGAACAGCCCGACCTCCGCATCGTCATCGAGCAGGCAGGCCAGCTGGACCAGGCTCTTCGATTCGGGCGCAAGGTTCACCGCCACGAGGATCCGGCCGTACCGCTGGCCCGGCTCCAGCCTTGCCACCAGGATGGGGCAAGGGCAAAGGCGCATCAGCTGTATTTCCGGAGGGCCGCTCAGGATGGCCGCAAGCGAATGCTTGCGCTCATGGCCGAACACCAGCAGGTCCGCGCCACGGGCTTGCGCGGCAATGTCCTTGAGGGTGTTTCCCGCCCGGCCGACCGGGCTCACGGCAATGCCAAACTGCTGCGCCAGTTGCTGGGCCAGCTGCACAACACGCTCCATCGCATCGGCGGGAAAGGGACTGTCATCGACCCTGGCGTACATGACCCTGAGGAATGCGCGGTGTTGTGCCGCGAGCAGGGCCGCCCGCCCCAGTGCGCGATGGCCGCGCACCGAAAGGTCGGTCACAACAAGAATGGATTGAATGTTCATTTTTATCTCCAGTCACAAGACAGGATGGCAACGGCCCCGCCGGCATGCGGCGGGGAGCGGGCTGGGGCTGGGGCTGGGGCTGGCGGGCAGGCTGCCGTGCTCAGGTCAGGTAATCGCCGCTGGCCTCGGGCTGGAAATGAATCGCCATCACCCCGGCCGTGCCTTCTTCCCCGCTGGGTGTCTGCCATCTGGCGACGGCGCCCACTTTCAGGCCCAGCAGGCTGCAGCCCACGGGCGAAAAAACGGAGATAAAACCAGTGCCCGGCCTGGCATCGTCCGGGTAGCAGACGGTCAGCATTTGCCGGCGCTGGGTGTGCAGGTCCACCAGTTCCACCTGTGAATACATGGTGATGACGTTCACCGGCATGTCGCGCGGATGCAGCACTTCGGCAGTCGCCAGAAGATCAGCCAGCGCGGGCGGCCACTGGTCTCCGGGCAATCGGCTCAGACGGACGTGGTCAAGTTCGGTGAGCGTGCGCTCGCCGTTAATCGTTGCATGCATGAAGCACTCCAATCGAATGCGACCTGTCCCCGGAAATGGGGGTCGCTACCGCGCGGGACTGGTGCCCGGTGGTCGAAAGTTGCGCTAAAGGGGAAGAGGTTGACCGCCGGGCTTAGGAATGTCCGGGCAGCTGCTGCAGGCCCGTCTTCGTCACCGCGAAACAGCACACCAGAACACCGCGCAGGACTGCAGGTGCGAGCTTGTGGTTGAGGGTGAGAACCGGGAATTGCATGCCGGGGAGTTTATGGTTGGGGCACAGGACTGTCAATGAATAGCCTCACAAGTCTTGCCAGAATCATCAGCGCGGACAGCCCCTGAGCCATCAGGAAAACGTTTCAAAAACCTGGCTCAGCCGGTCGATGTACGCGCGCTTTGCAGGCGCATCGATAAAGCTGGCCTCAAAGCTGTTGCGGGCCAGCGCATAGGCATGTTGCGCCTGCAGCCCGGTCGCCGCAAAGGTCTGCGTGAAGTTCTCGTTCATGTAGCCGCCAAAGTAGGCCGGGTCGTCCGAATTGACGGTGGCCGCAAGGCCCGCATCCAGCAGCTGGCGCAGGTTGTGGCTGGCCAGGTCAGGGAAAACGCAGAGCTTGAGGTTGGACAGCGGGCACACCGTGAGGGCTATGCGGTCTTTGGCCAGGCGCCGCATCAGGGCCGCATCCTTGCTGGACTGCACGCCGTGGTCTATGCGCTCGACCTTGAGCACATCCAGCGCGGTCCAGACATAGGCGGGCGGACCTTCCTCGCCGGCATGCACCACCAGGTGAAAACCCAGTTCGCGGCAACGCGCAAACACACGCGCGAACTTCTCAGGCGGGTTGCCAACCTCGCCGGAATCAAGTCCGATCCCGATGAACTTGTCCCGATGGGGCAGCGCCTGCTCCAGCGTGGCAAAGGCATCGTCCTCGCTCAGGTGGCGCAAAAAACACATGATCAGCGACGCGCTCACGCCGAGCTCGGCTTTTGCATCGACGCAGGCGCGGTGCAGGCCATTGACCACCGTGTCCATGCCGACGCCGCGCGCTGTGTGGGTTTGTGGGTCGAAAAACAGTTCGGTGTGCACCACGTTGTCTGCAGCGGCCCTGCGGAAATAAGCCTGCGCCATGTCGTAAAAATCCTGCTCCGTCAAAAGCACGCTGGCGCCGGCGTAGTAGATGTCGAGAAAGCTTTGCAGGTTGCTGAAGGCGTAGGCGCTGCGCAGCTCTTCAACCGAACGATAGGGCATCGCCACGCCGTTGCGCTGCGCCAGCGCAAAAATCAGTTCGGGCTCCAGCGAACCCTCGATGTGGATGTGCAGCTCGGCCTTGGGCATTTGCCTGAGCAGCTCGGGCAGACGGTCGGAAGCCACAGGCTTGACAGCAAAATTCATCACAACTCCATCAATGAAAAAGCTGCCCGAAGGCAGCTTTGAATGATCTCACCAAAGCGATCTCTTCGGGGTCCGGTCAGTTGCCGGGCACTTTGCCTTCAACACCCTTGACAAAGGTCTTCAGGCCGCCCAGGAACTTGTCGTCGGCCACCACGTCCTTGGCGACCAGTTCCTTGCCTGTGTTGTCCATGATCGGGCCTTTCCAGATCGCGAAGCTGCCGTCTTTCAGGCCGGCCTTGACTTCATCAATGCGTTTTTTGGTTTCATCCGGCACGTCGGCCGCGATCGACACCAGGTCAATCGCGCCTTCCTTCACGCCCCACCAGGCGCTGGTACCGCCCTTCCAGCTTCCGTCAAGCGCCTCGCCCACGGCCTTGACGTAGTACGGGCCCCAGTTGATCACAGCGGAAGCCAGGTGGGCTTTCGGGCCGTAGGCCGTCATGTCGGAGTCCCAGCCAAAAGCGCGTTTTCCCATTTTTTCGGCGGTCTGCAGCACGGCGGACGAGTCGGTGTTCTGGAACAGCACGTCGGCGCCACCGTTGATCAGCGCGGTGGCGGCTTCGGTCTCCTTGGGCGGGTTGAACCACTCGTTGACCCAGACCACCTTGGTCTTGATTTTCGGGTTGACCGACTGCGCGCCCAGGGTGAAGCTGTTGATATTGCGTACCACTTCAGGAATCGGCACAGAGCCGACCACGCCCAGCGTGCCGGACTTGCTCATCTTGCCCGCCACCACGCCGGCCATGTAGGCGCCTTCGTAAGTGCGGCTGTCATAGGTACGCATGTTGTCGGCGGTTTTGTAGCCGGTGGCGTGCTCGAACTTGACATCCTTGAGGTCGCCCGCGATCTTGAGCATGGGCTCCATGTAGCCGAAAGTGGTGCCGAAGATCAGCTTGTTGCCCTGCCCGGCCATGTCGCGGATCACACGCTCGGCATCTGCCGACTCTGGCACTTTTTCCACAAAGCTGGTGACCACCTTGTCGCCATAGGCTTTTTCAACCGCCTTGCGGCCGTTGTCATGCGCAAAGGTCCAGCCGCCGTCGCCCACCGGGCCGACATAGGCAAAGGCAATCTTCAGCGGTTCAACCTTGGCCGGCGCTGCGGCTGCCGGAGCGGGTGCAGGCGCCGGCGCGGGCTCTTCCTTTTTGCCGCAGCCCATCAGCGCGGCCGCAGCCACGGCTGACAGCGCCGCCAGCTTGAGCATTGAACGTTTTTGCAGGTCAGTCATGTCATCTCGCTTTCGTTAGGGGTGAGGAAAAAGTCGACTTAAAAAAACAAAACCAAAAACAATTATGCAGCCCAAAAAATCAGGCGCCCGGATAAAACGGCTTGCCGATGGAACTCGGCATGTTCACGCGTATCCACAGCGGGTTGCGCGAGATCAGCACCAGCACTGCTATGGTCGACAAATAAGGCAGCATGGTCAAAAACTGGCTTGGCAGGTTCACACCCAGGCCCTGCAGGTGAAACTGCAACATGGTCACGCCGCCAAACAGGTAAGCCCCTAGCAAGACCCGCGCCGGGCGCCATGTGGCAAAAGTCGTGAGCGCCAGTGCAATCCAGCCCTTGCCGGCGATCATGCCCTCGACCCACAGCGGCGTGTACACCACCGACACATAGGCGCCGGCCAGGCCGCACAGCGCCCCGCCCGCAACCACAGCCGCCAGGCGTATGCGCCGCACCGGGTAGCCCAGCGCATGGGCCGATTCGGGGCTCTCGCCGACCGAGCGCAACACCAGGCCGGCGCGCGTGCGGTACAAAAACCAGATGAGGCCGACCGTCAAAGCCATGGCGATATAGACCATGGGGTGCTGGCGGAACAGTGCGGGACCAACAAACGGGATGTCACTGAGGAAAGGAATAGTGAACTGCGACTGCTCGGGCAGTTTTTCCTGCACATACCTGATGCCCGCAAAGGCCGAAAAACCCGCACCAAAAAGACTCAGGGCCAGCCCCGTTGCGTATTGGTTGGTGTTGAGCCAGATCACCAGCAGGCCGAAAATCGCCGCCAGGAAAGCGCCCGCCGCCATGCCCGCCGCAAAACCCAGCCAGCTGTTGCCGGTATGCACCACGGTGGCAAAACCTGCAATGGCGGCGCACAGCATCATGCCTTCGGCGCCCAGGTTCACGATGCCGGCTTTTTCGTTGATCAGCAGGCCCAGCGCGGCGATGGCGAGTATGGTGCCTGCGCTCAGGGTGGCGGCGACCAGCAATGCCATGGAGTCCATTAGCGGGCTCCTTTCATTGGCGCGGAAAGCGGTTTTGAAAACCTGATTCGGTAGGCCATCAGCGTGTCGCAGGCCAGCAGGTTAAACAGCAGCAGGCCCTGAAACACGCCGGTCAGTGACTTGGGCAAACCCAGGCGCGACTGCGCCAGCTCACCGCCTATGTAAAACATGCTCATGAGCAGCGCCGAAAACACCACGCCCACGGGATGCAGGCGCCCGACAAAGGCCACGATGATGGCGGCAAAGCCGTAACCGGCGGGCACGTAGGGCGTGAGCTGGCCTATCGGGCCGGCGACTTCCAGCGCACCAGCCAGTCCGGCCGCCCCGCCGGACACCAGCAGTGCAACCCACAGAGCGCGGCGCGAAGAGAACCCGGCATAACGCGCGGCACTCGGGGCCAGGCCGCTGACCTCCTGCTTGAAACCGGCGAAGGTACGAAACAGGTACAACCACAGCGCCAGCACGCCCAGCAAGGCCAGCACAACGCCCACATTGACACGCGAGCCCTGCATCAGGCGGGGGATTTGCGTCACGGCTTCAAAGGTCTTGGTCTGAGGGAAGTTGTAGCCGTTCGGGTCTTTCCAGGGGCCAAACACCAGGTAGCTCAGCACCATGTCGGCCACATAGACCAGCATCAGGCTGACCAGGATTTCGTTGGCATTAAAGCGGTCGCGCAGCAGCGCCGTGATGCCGGCCCAGGCCATGCCGCCCAGCACGCCGGCCAGCAAAATAGCCGGGATGATCCACGGCCCGGTGGTCTTGTCGGCCAGCAGGGCCACGCCGCCCGCCGCCACCGCACCGATCACAAACTGGCCTTCGGCGCCTATGTTCCAGACGTTGGAGCGAAAACACACGGCCAGGCCCAGCGCGATGATGAGCAGCGGCGTGGCCTTGACCATCAGCTCGCCCAGCGCATAAGGCGACTTGATGGGTTCCCAGAAAAACACCTGCAGGCCCTTGACCGGGTCCTTGCCCAGCGCCATGAACAGCAGCACGCCCAGCACCACCGTCACCAGCAGCGCCAGCACGGGCGAGGCATAAGTCCAGAACCGCGAAGGTTCGGGCCGCGCTTCAATCCGTATCATGCGGCGCTCCCTTCAGCGGCGCCGGCCCAGAGCCCGCTCATCCACTGCCCAACCAGCTCGGTTGTCGCCCCGGCCCGCTGCAGGGACGGCGAGAGCTGGCCCCTGGCCATCACATACAGGCGGTCACAAATTTCAAACAACTCGTCAAGCTCCTCGCTGACCACCAGCACGGCGCAACCGGCGCCCGCCAGCTTGAGCAACTCGGCGCGGATTTGCGATGCCGCGCCCACGTCAACGCCCCAGGTGGGTTGCGACACAATGAGCAGTTCGGGCTGTGCATCCATTTCGCGGCCCATGATGAATTTTTGCAGGTTGCCGCCGGACAGGGACCTGGCCATGGCCTGCGGGCCACCGGCCTTGACCTTGTAGCGGGCGATGATTTCGCCGGCCTGGGCCTGCAGGCGGGCGCGGTCAAGCCAGCCGCCCTTGCCTACCGATTCCTTGCGTGTGAGCATCAGGTTGCGCGCCAGCGACAGCGAAGGCACGGCGCCGCGCCCCAGGCGTTCCTCGGGCACAAAGTGCAGGCCCAGCGCGCGCCTGCGCACCGGGCTCAATTTGCCGGCATCCTGCCCCTTGACGGCGATGGTCCCGGCAGGGGCCCGCGTGTCTTCACCCGACAAGGCATACAGCAGTTCTTTCTGGCCATTGCCCGAGACACCGGCAATGCCCACCACTTCACCGGCACGCACCGTCAGCGCCACCTGACGCAGGTCCACACCGAACTGGCCGGCGCTCGGCAGGTCCAGTTGTTTGACATCAAGCACAACACCGCCGGTCTTGACCTCGCGGTGTTCCAGCGCCGGCGGCTCGGCGCCTATCATGAGGCGGCTCAGCGACGCGTTGGACTCCTGGCGCGGGTCGCAGACGCCCGTCACCTTGCCGGCGCGCAAGACGGTACATGCCGTGCAGAGCGCGCGGATCTCATGCAGCTTGTGGCTGATGTACAGGATGCTGCAGCCCTGCCCGGCCAAGCGGCGCAAGGTGACAAACAGGTTCTCGACCGCCTGCGGCGTCAGCACCGAGGTGGGCTCGTCCAGAATCAACAGCCTGGGATTGGTCAGCAAGGCGCGCACGATCTCCACACGCTGGCGTTCACCCACACCGAGCGTGTGCACCGGCCGCGTCGGGTCCAGTTGCAGGCCGTAAGCCTGCGTGGTTTGTGTGATGCGCTGGGACACTTCCGCCAGGCCCAGGTGTTTGTCGAGACCCAGCCAGACGTTCTCGGCCACGGTGAGCGTGTCAAACAGGCTGAAATGCTGGAACACCATGCTGATGCCCAGCACACGCGCCTCGTGCGGATTGCGCACCACCACGTCCTGGCCGTCCATGCGCACGCGGCCGGCGTCGGGCTTGACCGCGCCGTAGATGACTTTCATCAGGGTCGATTTGCCGGCCCCGTTTTCACCCAGCACGGCATGGATTTCGCCGGACTGCACGCTCAGCGAGATGTCGTTATTGGCCACCACGCCCGGATAAGCCTTGGTGATGCCCGAGAGCTGCAACCTGGGTGCAAGCTGCGGTGGGGGTGAGGGAAAGGCGCTCATTGTCTCGGACTGTTGTTTCTGGTTTTATTTGTCGTTGATGCAGGTTTATTGCCTCTGGCCGCCTGAATACATGCGCAGGCAGCTATTCTTTTCGTAGCGCCGTCGCGACGGATTTGACCCGCTCGCGCAACCACCTGGCTGCGGCGGAGGCATGGGTGCGTTCGTGCCAGAGCTGGTAATACATCATGCGCGGAAATTCAATCGGGCAAGGCAGGATTTTCACGGGCAGCAGGTTTGCAAAGCGTTCGCAGTACTGCCGCCCGGTGGTCATGACCAGCAGGCTGGAGGCCACCATGGACGGCATCAGGCCGAAATGCGGGCAGCGCACGGTGATGTTGCGGCTCAGGCCCAGCGTGGCCAGGTGTTCGTCAATCACGCCCTTGGCGCCGGGATGGGTGGCCCCGGGGGCGATGTGCTCGGCCTCCAGCCAGCTGGCCGGGTTGGCCGCATCCCACTTTTTTCGCACAGCGGGATGGTCTTTGGCCACCAGGCACACCACCTCGTCGCCAAACAAACGCCCCATGTGCAGGTCATCCGGCGGCGCGGGCCAGTTGCCGATCACGATGTCCACCTGCCCCTGGGCCAGGTGGGTGCGGTAATCCGATTCCGCCGACAGCGACTGGATTTCAATGTGGCAGCGCGGCGCCTGGGTCTTGATCTGCGCCACCAGCTTCGGCAGGAACAGCGGGTCCAGGTAGTCGCTGGCGGCCAGGCGAAAGGTGGCCTGGGCGGTGGCGGGGTCAAAGCCTCTGGCGTCGCTGAACAGCACGCCGGCTGCCTTGAGTATGCTGGCCGAAGGCTCGATCATGCGCAAACCGGCGTCCGTCGGCACCATGCCCGCGCCGGAACGCACCAGGATAGGGTCGCCCGCCAGGGCGCGCAGGCGCTTGAGCGCGGCGCTCACGGCGGGTTGGTACATTCCAAGGCGGATGGCGGCGCGCGAAACGCTGCGTTCAGTGAGCACGGTGTTCAAGACCCTAATGAGATGGAGGTCTATCTTGTCGAAAAGCGCCTGGTCTGTCATACCTGTTCACCCATGCGCCTGATATGCACTTTAATATGCAGGCCATGACTGGAGTGCTTTACCCTGACGCGCATGGCCATGCAATCAATTGAGCAAAACACCGTCAAAACCATTCGATTCATCCGTCGGGGCGAAGTTGTAACTCTGGGCAATGTACCACCCACCCGCACCCTGCTGGAGCTGTTGCGCGAGGACCTGGGCCACACCGGCACCAAGGAGGGCTGCGGCGAAGGCGATTGCGGGGCCTGTACCGTCGTTGTGGGCGAAACCGAAGGCGGCGCATTGCGCTACCGCGCGATCAACAGTTGCATACGGCTGGCGCATTCAATTGACGGCATGGCGCTATGGACGGTGGAGGATATTGCAGAGATACACCCCGCCGCCGGGCCGCGACCCGCGCCAGCGGCAGAGCGTGGGGGCCAACATTTGCACCCCGCGCAGCAGTCCATGTTGGAAAACCACGCATCGCAATGCGGCTTTTGCACCCCCGGTTTTGTCATGAGCCTGTTCGGCATGTACCAGAACCATGTGCGCAAGGGCGAGACCATCACGCGGGCGCTGGCGCAGGAGGCGCTGTCCGGCAACCTGTGCCGCTGCACCGGCTACCGGCCTATCCTCGATGCCGCGCAGGCCATGAACACGCTGCCACGCGTGGCGCCTGACGAAGCCGGTTTGCTACAAAAAATGAAGCAACTTGCGCCCACCCCATCTACACCGGGGGGCGATTTCGCTTATAAATCGCCGTCCACGCTCGGCGCCCTTTTAACAGTCCGCGCAGCCCACCCTGACGCACAACTCGTCGCCGGCTGCACCGACGTCGGCCTGTGGGTGACCAAACAGCATATGCAGTTTGGCAAGGTGCTCGATGTCACCAAAGTCCGTGAGCTGCGCCGCATCGAACACTACCCGCAGCACATCGCCATAGGTGCGGCCGTGCCGCTCACTGACGCCTTTGCCGCGCTGGTGCAGGACAGGCCGCAACTGCATGTCTTTGCCAGCCGTTTTGCCGGCCTGCCGGTGCGCAACTCGGGCACCCTGGGCGGCAACGTGGCCAATGGCTCGCCGATTGGCGACTCCATGCCCTTGCTGATTGCCTTGGGCGCCAATGTCGTGCTCATGAGCATCCGGGGCCACCGTGAGCTGCCGCTGGAGCAGATCTACACCGGCTATCGCCAAAACGTCATGGCTGTCGACGAGGTCCTGGCCTGGATCAAGGTGCCCAAGGCCGTCGCCCGGGAAAATCTTCAGGTCTACAAAATCTCCAAGCGTTATGACGACGATATTTCGGCCGTCTGCCTCGCCATCAATCTGTATATCGAACAGGGCATCGTCAGCAAAGCCTCCATAGGCGCGGGCGGCGTGGCCGCCACGCCGGTACGTGCCCTTAAAACCGAAGCCGCGCTGGCCGGCAAGGCCTGGACCGCGGCAACCGTCCGGCAAGCCATGGCCACGCTGCGCGCCGAGTTTTCACCAATCTCAGACATGCGCGCCTCCAGCGCCTACCGCGTGGAAGTGCTGGGCAACCTGCTGCAACGCTACTGGCTCGAAAGCCAGGGCATGCAGCAGATCAAGCTGCAATCGTTCAGGCTGGAGGAGACCCTGTGAACGCAGGCGAAAAAATAATCCTGCGCGCCCAGCCCGCCGCCGGCACATCGCAGTTCCACGAAAGCGCGCGTGCCCAGGTCGCGGGCGCGGCCACCTATGTGGACGACATCCCTGAGGTCAGGGGCACGCTGTATGCCGCGCCCATTCTCTCCAGCGTTGCATATGGCCGTTTGCTGGGCATCAACAGCAGCGCGGCGCTGGCCATGCCCGGCGTGCGGGACGTGATACTGGCCGGCGACATTCCCGGCGACCCCATGCTGGCGGCTTTTGCGCATGACGAACCGGTTTTTGCGCAGCACACGGTGCAGCATGTCGGCCAGGTCATCGGTGTGGTGGTGGCCGACTCTGTCATGCAAGCGCGCCGGGCCGCGCGCAAGGTGGTTTGCGACATTGCACCGCTGCCGGCCATCCTCAGCGTGCACGACGCCCTGGCCACGCAGAGTTATGTGCTGCCGCCGGTTTTTGTCAAACGCGGCGATGCGGCCGGCGCGCTGGCGCATGCGGCCCATACCCTGAGCGGCGAACTTGAAGTGGGCGGGCAGGAGCACTTTTACCTTGAAGGCCAGGTCGCCTACGTGCTGCCGCAGGAGCAGAACCAGTGGCTGGTGTACTCAAGCACCCAACACCCGGGCGAGGTGCAGCACTGGGTGTCGCACGCGCTGGGCATTGACAACCACGCCGTGCGCGTGGAGTGCAGGCGCATGGGCGGCGGTTTTGGCGGCAAGGAAACCCAGGCCGGCCACCTGGCCGTGTGGTCGGCCATCGCCGCGCACAAACTCAAGCGGCCCGTCAAGTTGCGGCTGGACCGCGATGACGATTTCATGATCACCGGCAAGCGCCACCCCTTTGCCTACAAATACACCGTGGGCTTTGACGACACGGGACGCATCACCGGCCTCAAGCTCATGATGGCGGCCAACTGCGGCTTCAGCGCCGACCTGTCCGGCCCGGTGGCCGACCGCGCGGTGTTCCATGCAGACAACGCCTATTTTCTGCAGGACGTGGAGATCGCGTCCTACCGGCTCAAGACCAACACGCAAAGCAACACCGCTTTCCGCGGTTTTGGCGGGCCGCAAGGCGTGATCGTGATCGAGTCCATCATGGGCGACATCGCCCGTACGCTGGGCCTGGACGCGCTTGATGTGCGCAGGCGCAACCTGTACGGCATCGAAGAGCGCAACACCACCCATTACCAGATGAAGGTCGAGGACAACATCCTCGAACCCCTGCTATCAAAACTGGAGCTGACTGCGCAATACCGGCGTCGCCAGCAGGCCATTTCGACCTGGAACAAGGGCAGCCCCGTCATCAAGCGCGGCATCGCCATCACGCCGGTGAAGTTCGGCATCTCGTTTACCGCCACCCTCTTCAACCAGGCCGGCGCACTGGTGCACGTTTACACCGACGGCAGCGTGCAGGTCAACCACGGCGGCACCGAAATGGGCCAGGGCCTGAACACCAAGGTAGCGCAAATCGTCGCCGATGAACTGGGTGTCACGTTTGCGCAGGTGCTGGCCACTGCGAGCGACACCGGCAAGATTCCCAATGCCTCCGCCACCGCCGCGTCGGCAGGCACCGACCTGAATGCCCGGGCCGCGCAATATGCCGCGCGCAACGTGCGCGACAACCTGGCGCAGTTTGTCGCCGGGCTGGACGGATGCGGTGCCGGCGCTGTACGCTTTGCCGGTGGCGAGGTGCTCACGCCGCACAACACACGGCCGTTTACCGAAGTCGTCAAGCTCGCCTACGCCAACCGCATCCAGCTCTGGAGCGATGGTTTTTACCGCACACCCAAAATCCATTACGACAAGACAACGCTGACAGGCAGGCCGTTTTATTACTTTGCCTATGGCGCGGCCTGCAGCGAAGTCGCCATAGACACCTTGACGGGCGAGAGCCGCGTGCTGAAGGTCGACATCCTGCACGACGTGGGCAGCAGCATCAACCCGGCTATCGACATTGGGCAAATCGAAGGCGGTTTTGTGCAGGGCATGGGCTGGCTCACCACCGAGCAGCTGGTGTGGAACGACAAAGGCGTTTTAAGCACCCACGCCCCCAGCACCTACAAGATCCCGGCCACCGGCGACATACCCGAACACTTCAAGGTAGACCTGTGGCCGGAGCCGAACCGCGAAGACAACGTGTTTGGCAGCAAGGCCGTCGGCGAGCCGCCGCTGATGCTGGCCATCAGTGTGTATGAGGCCATTCGCAATGCGGTGGCCGCAAGTGCCGCCGGCCGCGAAGTGGTCAGGCTGGTGGCGCCGGCAACCGCGGAAAATGTGCTGGCATCCGTCGGACAGTTAACACGGAAATAAGGCCCGGCCAGACCTGGCGAGGTTTCAGGCCACGCCGTGGCGCAGCAGGTCCCAGAACATCATCAGCACCGCAAAGCCCATCACCGCCACACCGCCCCAGCCAAACCACCGGGTCTTGAAACCCGAGGTGAATTGGCCCATCACTTCCTTTTTGCTGGCCAGCAGCATCATGCCCGCCATGATGGGCACGGCCACCACGCCGTTGATCACGGCGCTCCAGTACAAAGCTTTCATGGGGTCTATGGGAGTGAAGTCCAGACCCGTCCCCACCAGGGTGGCGATGATGATGATGGCGTAAAACCGCTTGGCCTCAAACCACTGGCGCTCCAGCCCCTCGGGCCAGCCAAACGCTTCGGCAACCGCGTATGCCGCGGAAGACGCCAGCACCGGCACGGCCAGCATGCCGGTGGCGATGATGCCGCCGGCAAACAATGCAAAGGCGAAGTCACCCGCCAGCGGACGCAAGGCCTGGGCGGCCTGCGCCGCAGAAGTCACATCGTGAATGCCCGCCGCGTACAGCACGACACCGCCCAGGACCATGATGAAAAATGCAATGACGTTGGAGAAAAACATGCCCATATAGGTGTCGCGCTTGACCCGCCGCAAGTCCTTGCGGATTTCCTTTTCCGTGCCGCGCCCATTGCCCTTCAAACGCAGCTCCTCAACCTCCTGCGAGGCCTGCCAGAAAAACAGGTAAGGCGAAATCGTGGTGCCCAGCAGCGCCACGATCATCATCCAGTAACCCGACGCCCATTGCAGCTTGGGCACCACCAGGTCGTACAGCACCTCGCTCCAGGGCACCTGCACCAGGAACACGGCAATCACGTAGGCAAACAGAAAAAGTGTCAGCCATTTCAAAATCGGCGCAAGCTTGCGATAAGGCACAAATACCTGCAGCAGCACCGTCAGCACACCAAACGCCATGGCATGAAAATGCGCGCCGCCGCCCGCCACCAGTTGCAGGGCTTCACCCATGGCTGCAATGTCGGCGGCAATATTGATGGTGTTGGCAACCACCAGCAGGAAAACCATCGCCATCAGAAAAGTGCGCGGTGTGTGCTCGCGCAGGTTGGCCGCCACCCCCTTGCCGGTCACACGGCCTATCCTGGCGCTGACCAGCTGGATGGCAATCATGAAGGGCAAGGACAAAAACACCGTCCAGAGCAGCCCCGTGCCGAACTGCGCGCCGGCTTGTGTATAGGTGGCGATGCCCGACGGATCATCATCGGCCGCACCGGTGATCACACCCGGGCCGACATGGCGCAGAAAGGAAGGAAGGCGCTTGAACATGGCGGCCAGACTAACACAGCCGCACAGCCAGGGCCAGCGTTCAAGCATTCAACGAAACATGCCTTTGGCCCTTTAAATACCGGCGTTAGCAGCTATCAAATATATAGCTTTACACAAACTCCCCAAGGCATGGCGGTGCGATGCCGAACTGTTGTCGGCACACTTTTCCTGTAAGGCCACAGGACGAAATGGCTTGTCATGAATAAAGATCTAAATATAATAGATCTTAAAGAAGCCGCACTTTACGCTAAGGAGTTTTGCCATGCCCGCCGCCGACCTCTGCACCGAAGATGAAGTCTCCCAACTGGTTTATGCCTTCTATGAAACCGTGCGAAAAGATGCCGTGCTGGGCCCGGTCTTTGAACGCCATGTGAAGAACTGGGACGAGCACCTGCCAAAAATGGTGGACTTCTGGTCATCGGCCCTGCGCGGAACCGCCCGCTTTCGCGGCGCGCCCATGCCCAAACATGCGGCCTTGCCCGGGCTCAGCGTGGCGCTGTTCCAGCACTGGCTCATGCTGTTCCGGCAAACCACCGCCACACTGCCGAACGCTGCCATGGGCGAGCGCGCCAACGAACTGGCCGGCCGCATTGCCCAAAGCCTGTGGTACGGCTACCAGATGAGCCAGGATGCAGGCAAGCTGGCGAGTGTCGATTGATGAGCCCCTTGCTCAACATCCAGGAACCGGCCACGTCCTCGCTGTCCTCCTCGCCCTACGCCTCAGCCTCCTGGCAGGCCAGCCTGGAGATGGGCTTTCGCCCGCTCTATCCCGCCGGCGCCCTCTGGGCAGCACTGGCCATCGGCCTGTGGATTTTTGCGCCGCAATCCATCACCGGCCTTCTGCAAGGCACGGCCTGGCATGCGCATGAAATGCTCTGGGGTTTCATTGCCACCATTGCCGTGGGCTTCCTGATGACGGCTGGCGCCAACTGGACAGGCCGCAACCCGATTCGAGGCGGCCCGCTGGCGGCCTTGCTGGGCTTGTGGATGATCGCAAGAACCGGTTTTTTGGTGCAGGGCAGCACCGCGTTCTACATTGCTGCGGCGAGTGAAATCCTGTTTTTTCTTGTTGCAGCCCTGGCGCTTGCCCGGGTGGTAGCCATCAGCCGCAATGCGCGCAATTATGGTTTGCCGTTCATGCTGCTGGCACTCGCCGCCACCGATGCAGTTTATCTTTTTTCGGTGCGGGCAGGCCAGCACACGCAGTTGATGCAGGCGCTGGATGCCGGCCTGCTGTGCATGACTGTGATTGCGCTGCTGGTCGCACGCCGGGTGATCCCTTTTTTTGCCATGCGCGCCGTTCCGGGCCTGCTTATCCCTACGCAGACACGCAGCGGGCAGTTCCAGCTTGCTGCCTGCCTGGCAGCGGTAGTCAGCCAGTTGGCGGGCTTTCGGCTGCCGCTGGCATTTTTCCTCCTGCTCGCAGGCACCCTGTCGCTTTACCAGGTGTTGTCATGGAAGCCGCAATCCATAAGGCGGCACGCGCTGCTGTGGATTTTGTATCTGGGTTATACCGCTCTGGGTTGCGGCCTCCTGGCGGCTGCCGCCCATGCGCTGGATCCGCAGATCCGGGCCGCGGTGCACATTCACATCATGGCCATGGGCGGTTTCTCTGTGCTCATCATCGGCATGATGACGCGCACCGCGCTCGGCCACCTGGGACGGCCCTTGCGGCTGGACCACGGCATGCTGGCCTCTTTCTGGCTGCTGCTGGCCGCCGTCGTTCTGCGCCTGTGCGCGCTGCAGGCTGATCAGCACAGCCAGTTGCTGCTCCAGTTGGCCGCAGCGGCCTGGATCAGTGCATTCGTCTTGTATCTTTTGCGCTTTTCCCCCATGATGATTCGGCCGCCATCCGATAAAAAAGAGTTCGGGATCATTCAGGGCAAAAGAATCGACCCCAGGCGCTGACACGGGCTGGTTCACAAATTTCAAAGTCAGCAGACCCATCCTTACCGGAGGAACGATGAAAACAAGCCCCCCTATTTGCAGCACGGTTTTGCGCTGCCGTCATTCCCGCCAGTCCCGGACGTTTCCGGGCCTGCAGGGAGCCGCATGATGGACAGCGCCATACTCAGCCTGCTGGGCGCCTTCCTGCTGTCCATCATCGGCCTGTTTGTGTTCATCTGGTCATCACGCAAAGGCCTGCTGGTCGAAAACCCGGCGGCCGCCTCTGTGATCTTCGCGCGCGGCGAGATCGGGCGGGTGGATGACCCGGCCCTGGCGAACGCCGCGCAGGACTCCATGCAGGCCGCCGCGCTGGAGCACGGCAGCGCGCTGCATACAGCCGATGCCGCTGAATTGCAGGACCGCATCGCGTCCGACCAGTCGAGCGCTTTTCCGGTCTTCATGTTCATTGCCTTTGCCTGCTTCTGGCTGATGCTGGGCTCTATCGCCGGCCTGACCTCCTCGATCAAGCTGCACCAGCCTGACTGGCTGAGCGACCAGGCCTGGCTGACCTTTGGCCGCATCCGCACGGTGCACCTGACGGCCGTGCTCTATGGCTGGATTACCAACGCGGCCTTGGGCATGATGCTGTGGTTGCTGCCGCGCCTGCTGCGCACGCGCCTGTATGGGGCGATCTGGGCCATGCTGGGCGGCTCGCTGATCAACATGGGCATCGCCGCCGCCATTGGCGCCATTGCTGCAGGCTGGACCGATGGCATGGAATACCTCGAAATTCCATGGCAAATCGCCATCCTCATATTTTTCGGCTTTGCGCTGGTGATCTTGCCAGTGCTGTTCACGCTGGTGAACCGCAAGGTCGAACACCTGTACGTCAGTGTCTGGTACATGGTGGCCGCGCTGCTATGGATTGCGCTGCTGTTCCTGGTCGGCAAACTGCCCGGCGTGCATACCGGCGTGCAGCAGGCCACCACCAACTGGTGGTACGGGCACAACGTGCTGGGTCTTTGGTTCACGCCGGTCAGCGTGGGGGCCATCTACTACTTCCTGCCCAAGAACATTGGCCGGCCGGTACGCTCCTACAACCTGTCCATACTGGGCTTCTGGACCCTGGCGTTTTTCTATGGCCAGGTCGGCGGCCACCACCTCATAGGCGGCCCCGTGCCGGGCTGGCTGACCACGCTGTCCATCGTGCAAAGCATCATGATGGTGATTCCCGTCGTGGCTTTCAGCATCAACATGGGCGGCACCCTCAAGGGTCGCATGCACCTGGCGCGCTACTCGCCGACACTGCGCTTCATGATGTTTGGCGGCCTGATGTACTTTGCCTCGTCCATACAGGGCTCGCTGGAAGCGTTGCGCAGCGTCAACCAGGTCACGCACTTCACCCACTTCACGGTGGCGCATGCCCACCTGGGTGCTTACGCCTTCGTCACCATGGTGCTGTTCGGCGCGATTTATTTCATGATGCCGCGCGTGTTGAACTGGGAATGGCCTTACCCCAAACTCATCACCCTGCATTTCTGGCTGTCGGCCATAGGCATCGCCATCTACTTTATAGGCCTGAGCTACGGCGGCTGGCTGCAGGGCGTGGCCATGCTGGACCCGGCCAGGCCCTTCATGGACTCGGTGACGCTGACCCTGCCCTACCTGAAATGGCGCTCGGTGGGCGGCAGCCTGATGGTGCTGGGCCATGCCGTCTTTGTCGGCCACTTCCTGGCGATGGCCTTGCGCTTTGGCCCGACGCGCACCGGCGCTGCCCTGTTCTGGCAGAACAACCAAAGGGAGCTGGCTCATGGACAATGAAATCAAGCTGGTTTCGGGCGCCATGGTGGCCCTGGCGGTGGCTACCGCTGCACTGGTGGTGATGCCCTACATGGAGGTGCGCGACATCCAGCCGCCGCCCGGCCTCAAGCCCTACACCAGTGCCGAGCTGCGCGGCCGCGCGGTCTATATTGCCAATGGCTGTGTCTACTGCCACAGCCAGCAGCCGCGCGACCGCAAATTCGGCCCCGACGCTGAGCGCGGCTGGGGCCGTGCTTCAGTGCCTGGCGACTATTTCTACGACAAGCCGCACCTGCTGGGCAGCATGCGCACCGGGCCGGACCTGTTCAACATAGGCGCGCGCCAGCCCAGCCGCGACTGGCATCTGGGCCACATCTACCAGCCGCGAGCCTATGTGCCCGGCTCCATCATGCCGTCCTACCCCTTCCTGTTTACGGTCAAGGACGCGAAGGAGGCCGAAAAGGAAGGTGAACAAACCTTGCAACTGCCACCGGCCTATGGCCCCAACGTCGGCCAGGTCGTGGTGCCCACACCCGAAGCACTGGACCTGGTCAAGTACCTGCTGGCCCTGAACCACACCTACCCGGTCTTGCCGCCCGCCCCCAAACCCTGAGCTGAACCCGAGGTGCATCCATGCAGAACGATTCGCAAGACACTGAATCACGGCGCCGGGCCCAGACACGCGAGGAAGAAGATCCGTCCGAGCGGAACCGGCCCATTCCGTTGACGGTTGCCATCATCACCCTGGCGGTGGTGATTTTCGGCGTGGTCTACATCCTGTTTTCGGAGCCTTTCGGCCAGGCCGACCTGGGCGACAGGCGCACCGTGGCGGATCTGCGGGCGCCCGCAGCCGGCGCGGCGGGTGCGCCAGCCGACGGCAAACAGGTATTTACCGCCAACTGCGTCGCCTGCCACCAGGCCACCGGCAAAGGTTTGCCCGGCGTGTTTCCGCCACTGGACGGCTCGGAGTGGGTGCAAGGCGATGAACGCACGGTGGCCAACATCCTGCTGCATGGCGTGACCGGAGAGCTGACGGTGATGGGCAACACCTTCAAGGGCGCCATGCCTTCGTTCCAGCAACTCAGCGACGCCGAACTGGCCGCCGTTGCCAGCTATGTTCGCGGAGAATGGTCAAACAAGGCCGCGCCCATCAAGCCCGAACTGTTCGCCAGCGAGCGCAAGGCCGGCACACGCACCACCCCGTTTAATGGCGAAACCGAAATCAAGGCCCTGACGGCCAAAACGCCTTGAACGCGTTGCACGGGCTGAAACGAAATTACCTCTGGAGAAGACCTGGTGCGACTCACCAACATGACCGACTATGCCCTGCGGCTGCTGATGTTCCTGGCACAGCGCCCCGAGCGCCTCTGCACCATTGCCGAGATCGCCGGCCACTACGAGGTGTCCGAAGCCCACATGATGAAAATCACACACCAGCTCGGCCTTGCCGGCTGGATTGAAACCGTGCGCGGCAAGGGCGGCGGCATGCGACTGGCACGCGAGCCGCAAGACATAGGCCTGGGCGAAGTCGTGCGCAGCATGGAGCCGGATTTTTTCATGGTCGAATGTTTCACAAGCGGCAACAGCTGCAGGCTGACCGGCGACTGCAAGCTGACGGGTGTCATCGACGGGGCATTGCGCAGTTTCATGCAAAGCCTGGACGGCCATACCCTGGCCGATATTCTGCCCAGTACCGGATCAGCCACAACCCAGCTCGTCCGCATCACCATGCCGGCCCGGGAGCGCCGGGCCTGATGTTTCGCACTGCTGCGTTGAGTGCCAGCCTGGCCCTGGCCGGCTATGCCTGCGCAGCGTGGCTGACCCATGACTTTCAGGTCTGGACCGCAGAAGGGGCCCGCCGCCTTGAGGTGGCCCTGAAACCGCTCACCGTCCCAGCCACAGGCATAGATGGCCCCAATATGGCCGCACAACCGCTGCACCAATGGCTGGCCGATGGCCAATCGGTCACGCTGGTGGATTTTGTCTATACCCGCTGCCAGACAGTTTGCCTGGCGCTGGGCAGCGTTTACCAGCAAATGCAGGCAACATTGCAAGCGGCCGGCAAAACCGACGCTGCGGCACGCAAGGTGAAATTGCTGTCGATCAGCTTTGACGGCCAGTACGACAAGCCGCAAATCCTGCAGGCTTACGCCACGCGCCTGAGCGCCGACCCGCTGCTGTGGCGCTTTGTGCGCGTGCCGGACCTGCGGGAAACCCAAGGCCTGCTGGCAGATTTACAGGTGATCGTTGTACCCGATGGCCGCGGTGATTTTGAACACAACGCCGCGCTGCTGGTGGTGGACCAGAAGGGCCGACTGGTACGCATCTTCGACTATGCCGAGCAACAACTGGCACTCGACTACGCACGCGACCTGGCAAGCCGGATGTCGCCATGACGCCCTTGCTGCAACACCAGCGACTGTGGCTGCTACCCGCCGCCCTGACATTGTTGTGCATACTGGCCTTGCCCGCTGTGAGGCACTGGCTGGAAGCCGGCATGAGCACCCACATGCTGCTGCAGTACCCCCTGATTGCCCTGGCCGGATTTCTGCTGGCCGCGGCCTTGCCAAGCCGCTGGCCCCCCAGGCTGAATGCGTGGAATGCCCATGGCATCAGTGGCCTGTTCGCCAGCGCGCTGATCCTGGCCCTGTTGATGATTCCACGCGTTCTTGACCTGGCACTTGTCGATGGCCGAACGGAGCTGGCCAAATGGCTGTCCCTGCTTTTTTGCGGGGCTGCCTTGCGCTTGTCATGGCAAGCGGCGGGTTTGCTGGTGCAGGGATTTTTTCTTGGCAATGTGCTGCCCATGATGGCTGTCGTGGGTTACCTGTATGAAAGCTCCCCGGTTCGCGTCTGCAATGCCTATTTGCTGGACGACCAGGTCAGGCTGGGACAATGGCTGGTCTGGATTTCGGTCGGTATTGCTCTGGCATGGTTTGCCGGCCTGGTCCACACCTTGATGAAACAAGAGGATGCGGCCACCCTGCCAGCACACCCGGACGAGAGCGCGGGAACAACACCACCAATAGCGCCCTGACACCATAAGCAGACTCAGCGCTCCGAAAACAAATCCACAATGGTCTGGCGCAGCCAGCGGTTGCCCGGGTCGGCTTCAAAACGCTTGCTCCAGTGCAGCGACACCGTGAAGTCGCGCAGCGGAAACGGCGGCTCAATGATGGCGTAGCCGCCGTCGGCAGCAAATATCTGCGCGATGTTGCGCGGCATGACGACCGCCAGGTCCGTGCCTTTGACGATGGACGGCAGCACCATGAAGTGTTCTGTCGTCAGGCGCAGCCGGTCCTCCAGTTGCATCAGTTCAAGAATGCGCAAGGTGTCGGAATGGGTGCGCACCGCGACAAACTCCAGCTGATGCAAATCGTCCAGCAAGGCCTGGCCGCTGCGGCGCCGCTTGATAAATGGATGGCCCTCGCGCAACAGCACGATGTAGCGGTCCTTGATCATCTGCACACGTTGTGTGTCCTTGACCGTAGGCAAAAAGCCAAATGCAAAATCTATGCGCCCGCTGTCCAGCGCCTGGGCAATGTCGCCGCTGGCCAGCGGTGTCGTTTCTATACGCAGGCCAGGCGCAAGCCGGCGCAGCGCCATCATCAGGGCCGGCAGGAAGCGGCCCTCGCCGATATCACTCATGTGGATGCGAAACACCTTGCGCGACTGCAGCGGCTCAAACTGCGCCGATTCATTGAGCGCCTGCTCCAGCGTGGCCAGGGCGCTGCGCACCGCGTCGGCCAGCCGATCCGCCTTGGGTGTGGGCTGCACGCCGCCGCCGGCGCGCACAAACAGCGGGTCCTTGATCAGCAGGCGCAAACGCGTCAGCCCCTGGCTGGCAGCCGGCTGCGTCAGGTCCATCAGTTCGGCCGCACGGCTGACGTTGCGCGTGCGGTAAACCGCGTCGAACAAACGCAGCAGGTTCAGGTCTATGTCTTTTATATGCATTGAATGAATACCAGATAGTCTTGTTATTTTATTGATGGATAGTCGCACAAGCACCAAACTCGCTGTTTGCCAGAAAAATAAAACACGGAAATCAGGAGACAGGCCTTGGAAGTTTCATTCAGCAAGGAAATCGGGTCACTGCGCATGGGCGCAGGCGAGACTTTCCACGGCGAGGGCATACTCGCCATCACCAAAGCATTGCTCCAGTCGGGTGTGGCCTATGTAGGCGGCTACCAGGGCGCACCGGTGTCGCACCTGCTCGACGTCATGGTGCAGGCCAAGCCCTATATGGACGAGCTCGGCGTACACGTCGAGGCCTGCTCCAACGAGGCCTCCGCCGCAGCCATGCTGGGCGCGTCCATCCACTACCCGCTGCGCGGCGCCGTCACCTGGAAATCCATAGTCGGCACCAACGTGGCGGCCGATGCGCTGTCCAACCTGTCATCGCCCGGCGTCACTGGCGGCGCGCTGATTGTGGTCGGCGAAGACTACGGCGAAGGCGCCAGCGTGATCCAGGAACGCACCCACGCCTATGCGCTCAAGTCCACGATGTGCCTGCTGGACCCGCGCCCCGACCTGGGCAGGATGGTGGACATGGTCGAGCACGGTTTTCGCCTGTCCGAGGTCTCCAACATGCCGGCCATCCTGGAGCTGCGCATACGCGCCTGCCATGTGCGCGGCAGCTTTGAATGCAAGGACAACCGGCCGCCCACGGTATCGACGCGGCAGCTGATGGAAGAACCCGCCGTTTTTGACTACGCCAAGCTGGCCCACCCGCCGGTCACCTTCCGGCACGAAAAACTCAAGACCGAAGAGCGCATTCCGGCCGCGCGCCGCTACATCATCGAGCAGCAACTCAATGAGCTGATGGACGGGTCGCGCAAAGACCTTGGCATCATCGTGCAGGGCGGCATCTACAACTCGCTGATACGCGCGCTGCAGCAGTTCGGCCTGTGCGATGCCTTCGGCCAGACCGAGATCCCCATCCTGGTGCTGAACGTGACCTACCCGCTGGTGCCGGAACAGGTGGCCGAATTTGCGCTGGGTAAACGCGCGGTGCTGGTGGTCGAGGAGGGCCAGCCCGAATACATAGAGCAGGAGATCGCCACCTTTTTGCGCCGGCGCGACATCAACACACGCCTGCACGGCAAGGACATGCTGCCCCCTGGCGGCGAGTACACGGTGGAGGTCGTGGCAAACGGCCTGGCGGCCTTCCTGGCCAGCTACGCCGGTGACGTGGACACCTCGTCAGCCACCGGCTGGCTGCAGGGCAATGCCGAGCGCCGCAGCGCTGTGGGCAAGCAGATAGAGGGACAGTTGAACCAGGCCTTGCCCACGCGCCCGCCGGGCTTTTGTATTGGCTGCCCGGAGCGGCCAGTGTTCTCGGCGCTCAAGCTGGCGCAGCAGGACGTCGGGCCGGTGCATATCGCGGCCGACATTGGTTGCCACGCTTTCGGCACCTTTGCGCCCTTTTCCTTTGGCCACTCCATCCTCGGTTACGGCATGAGCCTGGCCAGCCGCGCCGGTGTCTCGCCGATGATGGCGCGCCGCACCTTGTCCATCATGGGTGACGGCGGCTTCTGGCATAACGGCCTGCTGACGGGCGTGCAGTCGGCGCTGTTCAATGGCGACGACGCGGTGCTGCTGATTTTCAAGAACGGCTACACCTCGGCTACCGGCACGCAGGACATCATTTCCACACCCAGTGACGATGCCAAGTTCAATGCCAGCGACAAGCTGCAAAGCCTGACCGACACCAACAAGACGATTGAAAACACCTTGCAAGGCCTGGGCATCAAGTGGCTGCGCACGGTGCACACCTACAACGTTGAGGAAATGCGCCAGACACTCAACGAGGCTTTCACCACCGAATTCAAGGGTCTGAAAGTCATCGTTGCCGAGGGTGAATGCCAGCTCGAACGGCAGCGCCGCATCAAGCCCTGGCTGGCCGGCCTGCTGAAAAAAGGCAAACGTGTGGTGCGCGTGAAATACGGCGTCGATGAAGACATCTGCAATGGCGACCATGCCTGCATACGCCTGTCGGGCTGCCCGACCCTGACACTCAAAGACAACCCCGATCCGCTGAAGGTGGACCCGGTGGCCACCGTGATCGACGGCTGCGTCGGCTGCGGCCTGTGCGGCGCCAACGCCCATGCCGCCACCTTGTGCCCCTCGTTTTACCGCGCGGAAGTCATCCAGAACCCGAAGTGGCATGAACGCCTGCTGGGCACAGTGCGCGGCGCGCTGGTCCGGGTAATGCAACCAGCGTGAACACCATGACTCTACAAAAACCCATTACCCTTTTGATCTGCGCCCTGGGCGGCGAAGGCGGCGGCGTCCTGACCGAATGGCTGGTCGACATCGCGCGGGCCAGCGGTTACGCCGCGCAAAGCACCTCCATCCCCGGTGTGGCGCAACGCACAGGCGCTACCACTTATTACCTCGAAGTGTTCCCAGTGCCGCTGGCCGAACTCCAGGGCAAACGCCCGGTGTTCAGCCTGAACCCCGTGCCCGGCGCACTGGACATGCTGGTGTCATCCGAGCTGCTGGAAACCGCGCGCCAGGTCGGCAACGGCATGAGTTCGCCGCTGCGCACCTTGCTCATCAGCTCCAGCAGCCGCACCTTCACCACCTCCGAACGCATGGAGCCGGGCGACGGCCGCACCGACAACGCACCGTTGCTCGACGTGTTGCGCACTCAAAGCCGTGAACACCATGTGTTCGACATGAGCGAAATGGCCAAAGACTGCGGCACCATCGTCAGCGCCGTGATGCTGGGCGCGATTGCCGGCAGCGGCCTGTTTCCCTTCCCTCGCCAAGCCTATGAAACCGTCATCCAGCACGGCGGCAAAGGGGTTGCGGCCAGCCTGCGCGGGTTTGACCGGGCCTTCAGCCAGGTCGGCACGCAACGCGAGCAAGCCGCCCTGGTCAGCAGCCTGCTATCAGATCAGGAGCTGCTTGCGCCCGTCCCCAAAGGGCTGGAGGCCAATTTGTCTCGTATTTTCCCAGCGGAAGTGCACGACATGCTGGCGCTGGGCCATGCCCGCATGCTGGAGTACCAGGATCGCGCCTACGCCGACCTCTATGTGCAACGCCTGCAGCAGGTGCTGGCCGCCGAACAACAGGCCGACCCGGCCGCCACCCAGGGTTACGCCACCACCCGCGAGATGGCGCGCTGGCTGGCCTTGTGGATGGCGTTTGACGACATCGTGCGTGTGGCCGATCTGAAAAGCAGCGCCAGCCGCTGGCAACGTGTGAGCGGCGAGGTCAAGGCCGGTTCCGACGATTTGTTGCAGGTCTACGACCATTTCAAACCCGGCGCACCCGAGTTTGCAGCGCTGCTGCCGGCCGGCCTGGCGGCACGGGTCACACGCTGGGACCGTGCGCGTGTGGCCAAAGGCAAGGCGCCCTGGGCCATGCCGCTCAAGATAGGCACGCATTCGGTGTTCGGCATGTTGTCGCTGCGCCTGCTGGCCAATCTGAAATGGCTGCGTGTGCGCGGCAGCCGTTTTGCCACCGAGCAGGCGCTGATCACGCAGTGGCTGGCCGGTGTGGTGCAAGGCACGCAGCAACACTGGCAACTGGGCCACGAAATTGCACTCTGTGGCCGCCTGATCAAGGGTTACGGCAGCACCAACGAACGCGGCAAGGACAACCTGATGCATGTGCTGGAGCACCTGGCCGTCGGTGCCACCTTTGCCTCGAACGACTTGCGCGCCGCCGCCATCGCCGCCGCACGCAGCGCGGCGCTGCTGGACGAAGCCGGCAAGGCCCTGGACCAGACCCTGGTGCAACACGGCGCGCCGGCACGGCCGGTGAAAGCCCAACCGATACGCTGGATGGAGAACCCACACCGCAAGCCAGGGGCCGCCAAGGCCTAGCGACTCACACCATGACTACCGGACCCATTCATTTCGCCTCCCCTGATGGCAGCACACGGGAAAACCCCGACTATGGATTCAAGTCGATTGCTTAATATATTAAATACTCAGACTGGACTGTTCTGGCTGCAGAAAACCACAAGAAACAAGCGCGCCCTGCCCCGATTGATTGCCACGGTTATTTCACGCGACTCGAGACCTGCCACCTGTACTTAAAAAAAGGAGACTTCCATGCATTACGCCTCGCTACCCCGGTCACTGAAAACATCCCCGGCGCGCAACAAAAGCCGTGTACTGCTCGCCTGCGCGGCGGTGCTCGCGCTTGCCGCCCTGCCCGCGCTCGCGCAGGACAAGGCCGTGCAGCTCAAGCTCTCCAGTTGGGTGCCCGCGCAGCATCCGCTGAACCCGGCGCTACAGGCCTGGGCCGACGACATCAAGAAGGCCTCCAACGGCTCGATCACGGCCACCCTGTTCCCCTCGGAGCAACTGGGCAAGGCCTTCGACCACTATGACATGGCGCGCGACGGTATTGCCGACTTTGCCTATGTCAATCCCGGCTACCAGCCCGGGCGCTTCCCGGTGATGGCCGGCGCATCCTTGCCCTTTTTGTTTGCCAACGGCAAGAGCGGCAGCGCCGCCATCGACGCCTGGTACCGCCAGTACGCTGCGCGAGAAATGAAGGACGTGAAGTTCTGCTTTGCCTTTGTGCATGACCCCGGGACCTTCCACTCGCGCAAGAAAATCACCGTGCCCACCGACATCAAGGGCATGAAGGTGCGCCCCGCCACCAGCACGGTCGGCCAGATGATCACCGCACTGGGCGGCACCAATGTGCAGGCATCCGCGCCCGAGTCGCGCGACATGCTGGAGCGCGGCGTGGCCGATGCGATCACCTTCCCCTGGGGTTCGATTGGCCTGTTCGGCATAGACAAGGTCACCACCTTCCACATGGACAGCCCGCTGTACGTGACGCCTTTTGTCTGGGTCATGAACCAGGGCAAGTACAACGCCATGTCGCCGGCGCAGAAAAAAGTCATTGACGACCACTGCACGACCGAATGGGCCGAAAAAGTCGCCGCCCCCTGGGCCGACTTTGAATTCGGCGGCCACGCCAAGATCACTGCGCTGCCCGGCCATGAGGTCTACAAACTCACGGCCGAGCAGACCGAGGCCTGGAAAAAAGCCGTGGCCCCGGGTGAAGCCCAGTGGGCCGAAAGCGTCAAAAAGGCCGGGCAGGATCCAAAGGCCGTGATGGATTCGCTCAAGGCCAATCTGGTCAAGTACAAAGCCGCGCTGTAAAAACGCAAGCGGGAGCGGGCCGCTTGCCCGCTCGACAAACCCGGGGCGCGCGGCCTGAAATCCGCAGCGTCCCGCAATGGCTGCCCTCGGAGACTCCACAATGAAACGCAACTTCATGGACCGCGTGATCGATTCGATCGAATGGCTGGCGGCCATTTTTGTCGGGCTGGTCGCGGCCGATATTTTCATCTCGGTGCTGCTGCGCAAGCTGTTCAACACCTCGATCCCCGACAGCTACGACTTTGGCCGCCTGCTACTGGGCATACTGATTTTCTGGGGCATCGCGGCCACCAGCTACCGCGGCGCCCACATCACGGTGGACCTGGTCTGGACCAGCGTAGGCCCGCGCATGAAACGCGCCATAGATATCTTCGCCACCCTGGTGCTGATGTTTGTGGTGACCGTGCAGACCGCCATGCTGTTCGACAAGGTACGCGGCACCTGGAACGACAACGTGCTGACCTACGACCTCAACATCCCGACCTGGCCCTTTTTTGCGATTGCCTGGGCAGGCGACGTCTGCGCCGTGGTGCTGATAGGCATACGCACCTGGCGACTGATCTTCCAGCCTGAATTGCTCAGCAGCAAACCCGAAACCCAAGCCAATGAATGAGATGCACATGAGCCCCAACCTGCCCTGCCCGGCGACGCAAAACACCCCCAGGGAGCAAAGCGCATGAGCACCGATGCCGTCGCCGTCCTGGGCTTCCTGGTCCTGTTCATCCTGATGCTTCTGCGCGTGCCTGTGGGCATGGCCATGGGCCTGGTCGGTGTCACCGGCTACAGCTACATCGTCGGGCCCGGCCCGGCGCTAAAGCTGGTCGGCCAGACCTCCATGCGCACCGTGACCGACTACACCTTTGGCGTGATCCCGATGTTCATGCTGATGGGTGCGTTTGTGTCGATTTCCGGCGTCAGCAAGGAGTTGTTCAAGGCTGCCAATGCATTTCTCGGGCACCTGCGCGGCGGCTTGGGTGTGGCCACCGTGATTGCCTGCGGCGGTTTTGCCGCGATCTGCGGCTCCTCGGTGGCAACAGCCGCCACCTTCTCCAGCGTGGCCTATCCCGAAATGCGGCGCTACGGTTACCCGCAGTCGTTTTCCACCGGCGTGATCGCGGCCGGCGGCACCCTGGGCGCCATGCTGCCGCCGTCCACCGTGCTGGCGGTCTACGCCATCATCACGCAACAGGACATAGGCAAGCTGTTCATGGCCGGCATACTGCCCGGCCTGCTGGCCATCGCCATGTATGTCATGACCATTGCCATCATCGTCAGGGTCCGGCCCGGCCTGCTGCCGGCCGGCGAGTTCAAGCCCTGGAAAGAACGCTTCAAGGGCCTCAAAGACGTCTGGGCGCCGCTGGTGCTGTTCGCCTTCGTGATTGGCGGGCTTTACGGCGGGCTGTTCACGCCGACCGAGGCCGGCGGCATGGGCGCGGGCGGCGCCTTCATCCTGGGTGTGGTGCGCGGCAGGCTTAACCGCGCGCAGATTCGCGAAGCGCTGCTGCAGGCCACGCGCACCTCGGCGGCGGTGTTTACCGTGCTGATCGGCGCGCTGCTGTTCGGCTACTTCCTGACCATCACGCAGACGCCGCAAAAACTCACCGAATTCCTCACCGGCATGGGCATAGGCCGCTACGGCGTGCTGGCGCTGATCATGGTGATGTACCTGGTGCTGGGCTGCCTGATGGACGCGATGGCGATGATCATCCTGACGGTGCCCATCATCTACCCGGTGATAGTGCACATGGGCTTTGATCCGATCTGGTTCGGCATCATCATCGTGATGACGGTGGAGCTCGGGCTGATCCATCCGCCGGTAGGCATGAATGTCTTTGTGATCAAGAGCGTGGTGAAGGACGTGAGTTTTACCACCATCTTCAAAGGCGTTCTGCCTTTTGTGGCCACCGACCTGATCCGCCTGGTGATCCTGATTGCATTCCCAATCATCGCCTTGTGGCTGCCGCAGCGCATGGGTTGATGTTTCTTTCTTTTTTTCCTGTAATGCACCGCCGCTAAAAACCCGTCCGCCCTCAGGGCGGCCCGGTGGCGGCTTGACCTCATGACCCAAAAAATCATTTACACCGTGAACGTGGAGTTCGGCGATTGCGACCCCGCACGCATCGTCTGGTTCCCCAATTTCTTTCGCTGGATAGATGCCGCATCGCGCAACTTCTTTATCCAGTGCGGCGTACCTTCATGGCAGGAAACCGAAAAAAACCTGGGCGTGATCGGTACGCCACTGGTGGACACCCATTCGCGCTTCCTGCGCACCGCGACCTATGGCGACACGCTGGACTTGCATACATCGATCCCCGAATGGCGGGAGAAAAGTTTTGTGCAGCGCTACCAGGTGATGCGCGGGGATGAGCCCATCATGGAATGCGACGAGGTACGCATCTTTGCCGGGCGCCGCAGCGACAACCCCGAAGCAATCCGGGCACTGCCGATTCCGCCCGAAATCCGGCGGCTTTGCGAGTAAAAAAGGCCAAAACAGGCCCTGACCGCTGTCCTGCCTGTGTAGCCAGCTACAAAATCAATAGCGCGCGAAAATCGTTCACATTGGTGTGCGTCGGCCCGATGACGACCAGGTCGCCCAGCGGGTCAAAGTAGCCGTAGGCATCGTTGCGGTCCAGGTACTGGTCCAGCTTCATGCCTTGCGCCAGCGCGCGTTGCAGGGTATCCGGGGCAACATAAGCGCCGGCGTTGTCCTCCACACCGTCAATGCCGTCGGTGTCGGCCGCCAGCGCGTACACGCCGGGCTGGCCCTGCAGCGCCAGCGCCAGGCCCATGCAGAATTCACCGGCCCTGCCGCCCCGGCCTTTGGCCGTGCCTTCGGCCTGTTTCCTGATCGTCACGGTGGTTTCACCGCCGCTCAAAATCACGCAGGGCTTCTGGAAGGGCTGGCCCCTGAGCGACACGGCACGCGCCAGCGCGGCATGCACCTTGCCAACCTCGCGCGACTCGCCTTCCATCTCGTCGCTCAGGATGTACGCTGCAAGCCCGGCGGCTTGCGCTGCCGCCGCCGCGGCTTCCAGGCTTTGCTGCGGCGTGGCGATCATGTGGACCTCATGGCCCGTGAAAAGCGAGTCACCGGGCTTGGGGGTTTCCAGCGCACCGCTTTCAAGCTGCGCCAGCACAGCGGCGGGTACTTCAATGCCGTAACGCTTGAGGATGGCCAGCGCGTCGGCACATGTGCTGGCATCCGGCACGGTCGGGCCGCTGGCGATGATGGACGGCTCGTCGCCCGGCACGTCGCTGATGGTGAGCGTGACCACACGCGCCGGAGCGCAGGCTGCGGCCAGCCGGCCGCCCTTGATGCGCGAGAGGTGTTTGCGCACGCAGTTCATCTCGCTGATGTTGGCGCCGCTGTTAAGCAGGGCCTTGTTGATGCGCTGCTTGTCCGCCAGGTCCAGGCCCTCGGCCGGCAGGGTCAGCAGGGCCGAGCCACCACCCGAAATCAGGCACAGCACCAGGTCGTCCTTGGTCAGACCCTGCACCATGGCCAGGATACGCTGGGCGGCTTCGAGGCCGGCCGCATCGGGCACCGGGTGCGCCGCCTCCACGATCTCGATGCGCTGCTTCAGGCCCGCGGGTCGCGGCGGAACATGGTGGTAACGCGTCACAACCAGCCCTTCCAGCGGCGCATCAGCGGGCCAAAGCGCTTCGACCGCCTGCGCCATGGAGCCGCCGGCCTTGCCCGCGCCAATCACGATCGTGCGGCCACCGCTTGCCGGCGTTGGCGGCTGGGGCAAATACCGGCCGGTGTTTTCCAGCGGCAGGGCACGCGTCACCGCGGCCCTGAAAAGGTATTCAATAAACTGCCGCGGCTGCGCGCCGGGACTGGGAACGGAATCGGGAATGGGATGTAGCGTAGGTGCGTTCATGAAATGTCTCCACCCCGGATTGTGCCGTGGTAACCGGCTGGTAACCCCACAATCCCAGGCGCCCGGCATCTGCTGCCAGTACCCCCCTGCGTAGAATTGGCGGCCACACTCCATTGAAAGCCGCCAGTGAATTCCTACCTCGCCCTGGGCATCGCCATCGTGGCCGAAGTCATCGCCACCACCGCGCTGAAGTCCAGCGACAGCTTCTCGCGCCTGGTGCCTTCCATCATCACCGTGATTGGTTACGCAACCGCGCTGTATTTCCTGACCGTGACGATGAAGTCCATTCCCACAGGCGTGACCTATGCGATCTGGTCAGGCCTGGGGATTGTGCTGATCAGCATCACCAGCTTCTTCTTCCACAACCAGAAGATCGACTTGTGGGGCATGGTCGGCATGGCGCTCATCATTGCCGGCGTGGTGGTGCTGAACCTGTTTTCCAAGTCCACCATGCATTAGTACTGCAACCTGGGAGTAGCGAAACAAAATGAAAACGATGGATTCGCGCTCAGGGCAAGGCGCAAGCCGCAGTGAAGGCCATGCGCCTTCACAAGGGTTGCAACGCCGCCATGGGTGCGAAGCCGCATTTTCATGTTTCGATATTTTCGGGTTGCAGTACTGGCTTGCACCAGGCGGACCTGGTGGCAGGCCTTATTGCCGGATGCGGCCCGACTCGGTGACGATGGTCAATTCCACAAATTTGGAGCCTGAGTGCGCACCGGGTTTGAAGCTCACCTTGTAGCCGCCCAGGTCGGTGTCCACGCTCTCAAGCGCGGTCACAAAACCCTCGCGCGACACCTTGGAGCCCATGCGCCGGACGGCCTCCACGATCACCGAACCGGCAATATAACCTTCCATCATGGCGTAGCTCACAGGCACCTCCAGATTGGGGGTTGCCGCAACCACGTCACCGAACTCCTTGATCAGGCGGCCCGATATCTTGTACGGGTTGGGCGTGACCTGGGTGATGGCCAGGCCTTTCATGTATTCCTCGCCCAGTCGCTTGGAGATTTGCGAGATATCCACGCCGGAGTGCGCAAACAGCTGTGCGGAACCTTCATCCATGCGGTATTTTTCGATAAAGGCCGCCGCGGCCGAACCGTTGGCCACGAGGATGATGGCCTGCGGCGCGGTCTTGACAAAGGCATCGATGACCGCGTTGGTGACCTTGGCCGTACCCGGCTCATACGAGCCCTTGACCGTGAGCTTGACGCCCTTGCTCTTCATCATCTCTTCCACTGCGGCAACCAGCGGCGGGGCGGCGGGTCCGTTCTGGTAAAACAGCCCGAGGCGGGTGATGCCTACCGTGGCCAGGTGGTCGACGATCTTGGTGATTTCATCGCGCAGGGTCGCGCGGACGCTGTAGACCAAAGGCGCGTCGCCCCTGATGCCGTCTATGCGGTAGCCGACCAGGGCGATTTTTTCCTTTTCCAGCAGGCCCGACTTCTGCATTTCATCCATGCTGCGGTCGCCGAAGTAACCCGCCAGCACCAGCGGGCGGCTCTCGCTGAGCAGCTGTTTGGTGGAGGCCACGGTTTCATCCGGCTGGCCGTGGTCGTCCTTGCGAACCAGACTAAGGGTATGGCCGCTGACGCCGCCAGCCTTGTTGGCCTTGTTCAGGGCCAGCTGTATGCCGGTCGAGTAGGCGCGCGCCTGCGCCGCATCCAGCCCGGACAAGGGGGCGACCTGCCCGACAACGATGGGCGCGGCCCCCGCTGCCAGCGAAGCGGCCATGACGCAGCCCATGGCCGCGCCGCGAAAAAGAGATTGGGTAAATACCATTAAAAATTGCCTCCGTCGTTATTGTCAAACTGCCGACATTACACCGTAGATGTACGCCAGCCGCCACTATAGCGATGGCCGGAGCCCTGTGGCAGCGTCAGATTGACACAACAAAACGCCCGCTGCAAGCGCCGGGCCACGGGGAGCCCCGGACAGCGTTGCGCCGGCATTTTGGCAATTTTTAAATCAATAGTGCTTGTGAGTGCCAGTGGGCAAACGCAGGCAGCTATCTATTTGATAGCATTTGGCTGACCCCAATGCCCGTAGGCAGGCCGCCCGTCCCATGTTAAAGCCCTCACTCGATGGTGACCCTGGCATCCCTGACCAGCCTGGCAAAACGCTCCGTGTCGTCCTTGATCTGCCTGGCCATCTGCTCGGGCGTATCGCCTACCGGCTCGGCGCCTATGTCCGCCATTTTTTTGCGGAAATCCGGCGAGTTGATGATCTTGACCAGCTCGGTGTTCAGGCGCAGCACCACCGCCCTGGGGGTTGCGGCCGGGGCCAGCAGGCCAAACCAGGTGCCCAGGTTAAAGCCCTTGAGGCCAGCCTCGTCCAGCGTGGGCACGTCGGGCAGCGCGGGTGAGCGCCGGTTGGTGGTCACGGCCAGTGCGCGCAGCTTGCCGGCCTTGATGTGCGGCAGCACCGGCGTGATGGTGTCAAAGGACATGGTGATCTGCCCGCCCAGCAGGTCGGTGGTCAGCGGGCCGCTGCCCTTGTAGGGCACATGCAGCATCTGCACGCCGCCCATGCCCTCGAACTGCGCGCCTATCAGGTGCTGGCCGGTGCCGTTGCCGTTGGAGCCATAGGTCAGCTTGCCGGGTTCGCTCCTGGCCAGGGCCAGCAGTTCCTTCACATTGCCGGCCGGCACATTCGGGTTGATGACCAGCACATTGGGCACCAGCGCCACCGTGCTGATGGGCGCGAAGTCCTTCTGGAAGTCATACGGCAGCTTGCGGTACACGCTGGTGGCGATGGTGTGATGCACCGCGCCCATCAGCAGGGTGTAGCCGTCGGCTTTGGACTTGGCGACAAAGTCCGCGCCCAGCGTGGCGCCGGCGCCCGGCCGGCTTTCCACCACCACGGGCTGGCCCAGGCTTTTCGAGAGCTCCTGCCCCACCGCGCGCGCCAGCACGTCTGTTGTGCCGCCGGCGGGAAAGGGCACGATCAGGCTGATGGGCTTGACGGGCCAGGCCTGTCCCGGGCCTGCCGAAGTGGCCTGGGCGAAAGCCGCGCTGCCGGTCAGGCCCAGGGCCATCGCCGCAGTTGCCACCGCAGTGTGGGCGAGTTTCGAAAAGTGGCGGCCGTGTTTTTGTTGTTCCGGAAATTGCATGTCCTGTCTCCTGTGGGGTGGTGGTGAAATCAGGCCGCCAGCGGCTGCCTGGCGCTAGCGGCGATGCGCTCGCAAACGGCCTGGGTCACCTGGGCCGTGGTGGCGCTGCCGCCAAGGTCGCGGGTGTGCAGCGCGGCGTCTGCGGTGATCTGCTCTATGGCCTGCATCAGCTGCTGCGCGGCGGCGTTCTCGCCCAGGTGCTCCAGCAGCATCACGCAGCTCCAGAAGGTGCCCACCGGGTTGGCCAGGCCCTTGCCCATGATGTCGAAGGCCGAGCCGTGGATGGGCTCGAACATGGACGGGTAGCGGCGTTCGGGATCGATATTGCCGGTGGGCGCGATGCCCAGGCTGCCGGCCAGCGCGGCGGCCAGGTCGCTCAGGATGTCGGCATGCAGGTTGGTGGCGACCAGGGTGTCCAGCGTGGCCGGGCGGTTCACCATGCGGGCGGTGCAGGCATCGACCAGTTCCTTGTCCCATGTCACGTCGGGGAATTCCTGGCTGATCTGCAGCGCGATCTCGTCCCACATCACCATGGCGTGGCGCTGCGCGTTGGATTTGGTGACCACGGTGAGCAGCTTGCGCGGACGCGATTGCGCGAGTTTGAAGGCGTAGCGCATGATGCGCTCGACGCCGGCACGGGTCATCATGGAGACGTCGGTGGCGACTTCAATCGGGTGGCCCTGGTGGGCGCGCCCGCCCACGCCGGAGTACTCGCCTTCCGAGTTCTCGCGGACTATGACCCAGTCCAGTTGCGCCGGCGTGCAGCGCTTGAGCGGCGCGTCTATGCCGGGCAGTATGCGCGTCGGACGCACATTGGCGTACTGATCGAAGCCCTGGCAGATTTTCAGGCGCAGGCCCCACAGCGTGATGTGGTCAGGAATATCCGGGTCGCCTGCCGAGCCAAACAGGATAGCGTCCTTGTGGCGCAGCGCGTCAAGGCCGTCCTTTGGCATCATCTCGCCATGCGCGCGGAACCAGTCACCGCCCCAGCCGAAGTTCTCAAACGCAAATTGAAAGTTGCTGACAGCGGCCAGTGCTTCCAGCACGGCCTGGCCGGCGGGCACCACTTCCTTGCCTATGCCATCGCCGGGAATGCAGGCGATCTTGTATGTCTTCATGGGAATTCCTCAATGGGGAGTTGTCGATGGGGCCAATAGCGTTTGGGTAATAACGCCTGGGTAGTAGCGCCTGAGTCTAAAGATTGCCCGATTTAATGGAAGCCGCTAAAGTTAAGTCATTGTTAACTTTGAATCAACAATGTCCACACCCGCATCCGCCCCTTCCGAGATGGCTTTTTTCAGCCTGCTGGCACGTTGCGGCAGCTTTTCGGCAGCAGCGCGCGAGCTCGATGTGACCACGCCGGCCATCAGCAAGCGCCTGGCGCAGATGGAAGCGCGGCTGGGCGTGCAACTGCTCAACCGGACCACGCGCCGGGTCGGCCTCACGCCCGAGGGCGAAACCTACCTGCTGCATGCGCGCCGCATCCTGGCCGATATCGACGACATGGAGCAGTTGCTCTCCAGCGCCGTGGCGGCGCCCAAGGGCCTGCTGCGCGTCAATGCCACGCTGGGCTTCGGGCGCAGCCACATCGCGCCGCTGATCTCGGGTTTTGTCAAGCTGCATCCCGAGGTGCAGGTCCAGCTGCAGCTGTCGGTGGACCCGCCGCCGCTGGGCGAGGATGCTTTTGATGTGTGCGTGCGCTTCGGCGAACCGCCCGATGCGCGTGTCCTGGCCAGGCGCATCGCCCCCAACCGGCGCCTGCTTTGCGCAGCACCGTCCTACCTGGCCAAACACGGCACACCCAGGGTGCCAAACGACCTCACGCGCCACGACTGCATAGGCATACGCCAGGGCGACGAGGCCTACGGCAGCTGGCGCCTCTCGTCAGGCAAGCGCACGGAAACCGTCAAGGTGCGCGGCAAGCTGAGCACCAATGACGGTGAAATCGCGGTCAACTGGGCGCTGGCCGGCCACGGCATCGTGATGCGCGCCGAGTGGGACATTGCCCGCTACCTGCGCAGCGGCAGGCTCAAACAGGTGCTGGAAAACTACCGTGCACCGCCAGCCGATATCCATGCGGTCTACCCGCAGCGCCACCAGGCCTCGGCCCGGGTACGCGCCTTCGTGGATTTTCTGGCGGCGCACTTCGAAAAGTCGTCGATACGCGCGGCCGGCCTCATGGTGGACTGGTAGTCGCCAGCCACGCCAGCAGCCCTTCACCGCCCGTGCTCAGGGCATCCTGGCGCCCGCCAGGAACCATTGCCCGATCAGCGCGCGCTCGGCCTCGGTGATGCCGGTGGCATTGTTCATGGGCATGAGCTTGCTGACCACGGCCTGCTGGTACACGGCCTGCGCATGCTGCTTGAGCAATTCCGGCGAATCGAGCCGCACGTTTTTCATCTGCAGTTGCGCGCCGTGGCACTGGTAACAGCGCTGCTCCAGCACTTTTGCCACTTTTTCATAGCCAATAGTGCCCGCAGCCTCCGTGGGATGTGCGCTGCCAGCTATCAAATTCGTAGTGCCTGCATTGACCGCCGTGGCCTCGGGTTTCATCCAGGCGATCACCCCGATGATCACGGCCACGCCCACCAGAGCGTACGCCAACGGATGGCGGTTGCGGCCCAGCTTGTAGCCGTGGCGCAGCACAAAAAACTGGCGAATGGCCGCGCCGGCCAGCATCATCAGGATCAGCACCAGCCAGTTCTGCGGGTGGCTCCAGGTGAAGCTGTAGTGGTTGCTGAGCATGGTAAACAGCACCGGCAGCGTGAAGTAGGTGTTGTGCACACTGCGTTGCTTGCCGCGCTGACCATGCACCGGATCCACTGCTTCGCCGGCCTTGATCGCAGCGACGACCTTGCGCTGCCCCGGGATGATCCAGAAAAACACATTCGCGCTCATGGCCGTGGCCATCATGGCGCCCACCAGCAAAAAGGCCGCGCGTCCGGCAAACCAGTGGCAGGCCAGCCAGGAGGCAACACACACCAGCACCGTGACCAGCGCCCCGACAATGGCATCCCCATTTTTGCGCTGGCCAAACAGCTGGCAGATGGCGTCATAAAACATCCAGAACACCACGAAAAAAGACAGTGCCACAGCCACCGCAGCGCCGGACGACCAGTTCATCAACGACTTGTCTACGAGATAAGTGCTGGCGTTCCAGAGGTAGGACATCGTGAAAAGCGCAAAGCCCGAGAGCCAGGTGCTGTAGCTTTCCCAGTAAAACCAGTGCAGGTGGGCCGGCAACTGCGGCGGCTTGACGGCAAATTTGAGCGGGTGGTAAAACCCGCCGCCATGCAGTGCCCAGAGTTCACCGCTGACACCCTGCTTCTTCAAGTCCTCATCTTCGGGCGGCGTCAGGCTCGAATCCAGAAAGACAAAATAAAACGAGGAGCCAACCCAGGCGATGGCGGTGATGACGTGGACCCAGCGCAGCAGCAGGTTGGCCCAGTCGAGAAGATAGCTTTCCATGTCTCTCAACCTTTGCAAGCCTGCTCACCACTGCGGGCGCTGTAAGCAGAAACGAGGTCACGAACAAAAGAAACTGCACCTTGCTGCTAATTTCCCGGCTCCGCTGCGACCTGATGCCGCAAGTTTATCGAGTTTCCGGCGCGCGCCCAGCCCGAAATCAAGCTACGTTGACCGTTTGCAACAGCTGCGCCGCCACGGCCACGGCAATCACCTCGGGCTCCTTGCCGATGATGCCGGGAACGCCTATCGGGCTGGTCACATGCGCCAGCTCGCCGGGCGTGAACCCCCTCGCCTCCAGGCGGTGGCGAAACGTCGCCCATTTGGTCCGGCTGCCGATCAGGCCGATATAGGGCAAATCGCCACGTTCCCGCTGGCGCTGCAGGCAGGCCGCCACCACGTCCAGGTCTTCCGCGTGGCTAAAACTCATGATCAGCACACGCGACTGCGGCGCCAGTCCGCGCACGGCGGCCTGCACCGGATCGGAATGCTCGCACACCACGTTGCCAGGCACGCTGGCAGGAAACACGCCGTCGCGGCTGTCAATCCAGCTCAGGGCAAACGGCAGGTTGGCCAATACCCGCACCAGCGCATGGCCCACATGGCCACCGCCAAACAGCGCAACCGGCTGCAGCCTGCCCTGCAGCCGTGTTGCCAGGCCGGGCTCATCCGCTTCGGTAACGCACTCCAGCCGCAGTTGCACCACACCACCGCAGCACTGGCCCAGCGAAGGGCCCAGCGCAACACGCATGGGCGCTTCACGCAGGCCGGATGCACCGGTTTGCAAAAGCGCCCTGGCCCTGGCAATGGCCTCGTATTCTAGGTGCCCGCCGCCTATGGTGCCCACCAATGCATCTGCAAAAACCGCCATCCAGGTCCCGGCCTCACGGGGAACAGAGCCCTGGGTTGCCTGCACCTGCACCAGCACCGCCGGCTCATGCAGCAGGCGGGCCAGGAAAGGCCCTGTATGTTGGCTCATGTTGCGGAAAACCATTTGTGACGGTTTGGGGGATGATGGCAAGGAAATAGTAGGCAAAATGGCTGGAACTCATCATGACCGGCAACACCGGTCCGACGCCAAAACCTTACCTTAACATCCTGCCGGTTTGATCCGGCACCAGGGCTGCGCAAGGCCCACGGATAATCCACCTGAATATGAAACAAGACATCACCGAGCCGCGCCGGAACTGGTTGCTGGCCTTATTTTCCACCGCTGTCGCGGCGATTGTGAGCGCCTGCAAAAGCGCGCCAGACGCAACTCCCGAGACACCCGCCGCCAGGCCATTGCCGGGAACGGCGCCTGTCACCAGCCCACCCCAAAGTTCGGCGGCAACAAGCCCCCGCGCCTACCGCCGGGACGGCGCAAGCCACCTCTATGGGCTCAATGCAAACCGCATTTACAAAGGCAAAATGCCGCCCCTGCTGTACGCCGTGGGCGTGCTCAATGTAGAGATAGACCGGGCCGGCCGCGTGACCCGCCTGGACTGGATGCGGGCCCCGCGCCATGCGCCTGAGGTTGTCGCGGAGATTGAGCGCACCATACGCCAGGCCTCGCCTTTTCCCGCGCCCGTCAGGCTGGGGAAAGTCGTCTACACCGACACCTGGTTATGGCACAAGAGCGGCCGATTCCAGCTGGATACGCTGACTGAAGGGCAGGATTAGTCAAGGCTGCCTGTAGCGGGCCTGGGCCGGACTATTGAACTGCCGGCATAGGATATTCGTCGGCATTGCGCACCACGCCAGGCTGCAGGGAAAAATCCATGCGCGGTGGGCCGAAAATATCTATCAGCCAGGCGACACCCTGCCCCACATCCGCCGTGGTGTGGATTAGCCTGGCCGGGATCACGACGGCGGAAGGACTGCTGACTTCCAGGTGCTGGTCCTCACGCCAGGCCGTCGAATCGGGCGTCCATGGCGTGCGCAGGTGATGCACGAAGTCGCCTTCGAGCGTCAGCGAAATCTGCTCAAAATCGGCATGCGAATGCGGTGACATCTTGCGCGGGTCGCGCCTGTCGGTTTTGCGCTCAAACACGTTGATCATCAGGTTGGTGCTGCGAAACAGCCTGCCAAATATCTTTGGGTCTGTGTAGTCGGCCAGCCTGTAATTGCGAATCCTGAATCCACCTGAAGGCGCCGGCCAGTCTTCCAGCGGCGCAACCGATGGCGCACCATGGGCATAGACTTTTGCATTGGCAGCCAGGACGGCCAGGTCCTGGGCGCGAATTGAAAATATCCGGGTCACCAGGCCGTCATCCAGCAGCTTGACGACGGTCCGGCCCGGCGGCAGTATGGTCAGGGTCTCGGGCGCGGCATCCACGGCCTGGTCATCGGACTGCACACTGGCACGCATGCCCGGGGGCAGCAGCAGCATGTATTCATCGGGATTGTTTTCGCGTAGCAGCTCGGTACCGGCCACAACCTGGCTGATGACAACAACAACATTGGCGCTGCGCGTGATCCATGTTTTCTGGCCGGATGCGCTCAGTTGGGGCTCCGACGCGTAATACAAACTCCAGCTGGGCTCAATGGCGGTGGCTGACATGTGTAACTCCTGAATAAAGTGGGGATGGAAACCGCTCAGGGCGCAAGCGCCTTGAACCGGGTCAACTCTGCGGTCGCGGCCTGGCGCAACAGGCCCTGGTCGGAAGAAATAATAAAAGTGCAGATGCCCGACTCGCGCAGGGCCGCAATCTCGCTGGAGCTGTTGACAAAGGCACACAAGGGCTTCTTCGCCGCCGTCACTGCACTGACAAAACGTGCAATCGCCGCGCGCACCGACGGTGCATCGGTGGCAGCCTCGCCCAGGGCCACCGTCAGGTCGCCACGGCCGAGGAAAAACGCGTCAATGCCGTCCACCGCGACGATGTCCTCGATATGCTCAAGCGCCTCCGGGTCTTCCAGCATGGCAATGATGGTGGTGCGCGGGTCACTCGCGTCGATGTGTGCACTCAGGCCCAGCCGCCCGTATTTTCCAGCGCGTGACGAGTTGGTAAAACCGCGGCGGCCTGGCCGGTAACGGCAGGCGTCCACCACCTCCTGCGCGGTCTTGGCGCTGGAAACATGAGGCACCATCACACCCGTCGCACCGCAATCAAGTGCGGTCAATATGGTCGCAGTGCTCTCAACCCTTACCAGTGCATCAATGCCACTGGCCTTTGCCGCAAGCAGGGCAAGGTCAATTGCATTGCGGTCCCATGGCGCATGCTCTGCATCAATCACGACAAAATCCAGACCGACATCTCCCAGCACCTCGATAGCCTGCACGCCTGGCGTCTTGATGAAAGTGCCCAGCATGGTGTCGCGCGCGGCCAGCCGTTCGCGAAAACCCGTCTTCTTTTCCGTCATGGATATATTTCCTGCAGTTCAAACAGCGGGGAACCGGCCCCGCGCGGTATCAATCCAGCTTGGCGCCAGAGTCGCGGATTTTCTTTTCTGCAGCGGCACGGTCCTTCACAAGGAAAGCCGCAAACTGTTCTGGCGTTTCGCCGAGAGGGTCAAAGCCATAAGGGTCCAGCGTCTTTTCAACAAAAGTCTGGTCAGCCAGCACCTTGCGCGTTGCACGGGCGATCTCGTCGATGACGGGCTTGGGTACACCCTTGGGCACGGTCAAACCCAGGAAAAAGTACATTTCAAGACCAGGGTAGCCAGCTTCGGCAAAGGTCGGCACGTTCGGCATGGACTTGGCCCTTTTTGGGCCGCTGATGGCCAGCACCTTGAGCTTGCCTGAAGACAGGTAAGGCGTGGCTGCGGAGCTGCCCGCCACCATGATCTGGACCTGGCCGCCCAGCAAATCCTGTACTGCGGGTGCGATGCCCTTGTAGGCCACGTGCGTCACCTCGAAGCCCTGCTGGCGCGCAAATGCATCAACCGGCAGGTGGGTCGGGCCACCGGCGCCAGCCGAGCCGTAGTTGTACTTGCCAGGGTTGGCCTTCATCAGGCTCACGAACTCTTTCATGTTGTTGACAGGCAAGCTGCCATTGACGATGAACGCCATGTTCACAAAGGTAACGCGGGTCACCGGCACAAGATCGGTCAGCGGGTTGTAGGGCAGTTTGCTGAACAGGAAACGGTTACTGGAAAAGGTCGGGTCACCGCCGAGAAGAATGGTGTAGCCGTCTGGTGCCGACTTGGCCGTCACATCAGCGGCAATGATTTCATTGGCACCACCCCGGTTGTCAATAAGCACGGGCTGACCCCATATTTTGGACAGGCGGTCGGCAAAACCACGAGCCACGCCGTCAATCGGGCCACCTGCGGGATAAGGCACGATCAGCTTCACGGGTTTGGAAGGCCATGGATCGGCAGCCAAGGTGGGGGCAGCTACGGCAAGGCAGGCAGCCGCGAGCAAAGCGCGGCGGGTATCGAGAAAAGATGGACGGGTCATTGTTGTCTCCTGGTTCAAGTTAAAAAATCTGCCCTTGGGCTTGTGAGCTTCCGGGCTTTCGGGGTACTAACTTATTGATAAACCAGCAGGAGACGATTGACCCGGGCGGGTCTATCGCGCCCTGCCGGGCCTGAAACCTATGCTCTCGGAAATGCTCGCGCCGGCATTGACCAGCGTTTCAATCTGCAGCTTTGTGGGATTGCCGGGCATGAACTGGACGGCATCGACGATGGCAATCGTGGCCACTACTTTTCCGGCGGCATCAAAAATCGGCACCGCCAGGGCGTTGAGCCCGGTGACGGCTTCGTCAGGCGCCATGGCCCAACCCTGTTTGCGTATCTGCTCCAGCTCTTTTTCGAGTTCTTTCTCGCTGGTGATGGTGCTTGGCGTCAGCGCGGGCAAACCGGCCGCAACGATTTTTTTCAACAGCGCCGCACCGCCGTAAGCCAGTGCGACCTTTCCCTGGGCCGAGTAGTGGTAGCCCAGCAGCGAACCCGGTTTGACCGATATCTCGATGGCCGAGGTGCCCGACTGGACCGATACGATGCGCACACCGCCATGGTCCATCATTCCCAGAATGACGGAATGACTGAGGGTATTGCGCACCTTGCGCATCACCGGGTCTGCCTCGCGAACAATGTCCACGCTGTCATTGACCGCATGCCCCAGTGCCACCATGCGCGCACCCACGCGGTATCGTTCTGACGCTTCATCCTGCACCACGTAACCCTGCTGCGCCAGCGTACGCAGATGCCTGAACACCTTGCTCTTGTTGGTGCCGAAGTGTTCTGCAATGGCTGTCACTCCCACAGCCTCGCGCTGGACGGCGACGTGCTCCAGGATTTCCAGTGCGAACAGGACGGCTTGAACGCCGGTGGTTTCTTTGGGCTCTGTCATGGTGCTTGCTTCGCTGTGAATACCGGGAGATTCCGGCCCAGCGATGTTAGCGTTGTGAGGGCTTGCCCCCGCTGTTGCTGGCCCAGTTGGAGCCACCGGCCAACGCAGCCTGCGGCAGGCTTTTGTCAGCCACCGGTGCGCCCGCCATTTTTTCCGCCAGCACTGCGAGCTGTGCAGACCAGTCGGCGAGGCATTTCTCGCGCTCTGCCTGGCTCACGCGTGGAGACGCATAAGCCACAAAAGAAGGTTCCACTTCAAGGCCCAGGTACTCCAGCATGGTCCTGCGGTGCGGGTACAGCAGGTTTTCAATCGGGCCATACACACCGCCGTCGGAAAACCGCTCTGGCGTACCGCCGGTCGTCAGCGCAACGATGCCATGGCGGCCCTTGAAAAATCCACTGTCGAAACGCTTGCCGTCCGCATAGGCAAAACCGTAGGCCAACACCCGGTCAAACCAGCCCTTGAGGATGGCCGGCATGCCGCCCCACCAGAGCGGATAGATGAAGATGAACAGGTCGGCATCGGCAACGCGCTTTTGCTCACGCACCAGTTCGGCAGAAAAGCCGTTTTCCTGACTCGCCTTGAGCTGCTCCTGCTGGTAGTGAAACCTGCCTGCGTCTACCGTAGTGGAGAAATCATGGCGGCCGGCAACCGGGTTGAAATTTTCCGCATAAAGGTCGGACACCACCACCTCATGCCCCACAGCCATCAGCGTATTGCGGGCCACGTCTTTCATGGCGGCCGAGAAGGATGTCGGCTCCGGGTTGGCGTAAACAATCAGCGTTTTCATGATGAGACTTTGATGAGACTCAAAGCCCGACCAGGGTCGCGGCGTTGGTGGAGACCATCTTGCGAACCTGCGCTTCGCTGTAACCCAGGTCCAGGCAAATCTCGATCACGCTGAGGAAGCCGTCCACCAGACGCGGGTTGCCGACCTGGCCCAAATCGGACCCGAGGATGGTGCGGTCCACCCCCGCTGCTTCTATCAGGCCCCTCAATGTCTCGGGATCAAACATGCGGAATTTCGAGTCCTCCGCAAACATGCACATCGAGTGCTCGATATACACGCCCATGCCGGCCAGGCGCGTAATGTCTTCAAGAGTGGCGCCCACCACAAAGGTCGGGTGATTGCAGATCATGCGCTTGACGCCGCGCTTTTTTGCCTCTTCAAACAGCGGCCAGATCTCGCTGATGTTGAGGTGGCCTGACGACAGGACCACGTCGCGGTCGGCAACAACGTCGAGGATGGTCAGCACTTCGGGCAACAGCTTGCCGCTGTCGTCCACCACATGTACCGGCGTGGGCGGCATCATGGGGCGGCTCGAGTTCGGGAAGTTCGTGGTCTGCCCCTTCTTGTGCTGATCGATGTGATTCTTCGACGAGAAGGTCGGCATCCACACCAGTTTTGCGCCCAGCGCAATGCCGTGCTCCACCGCGTAGATATTCAGACCGCCGCTCTGGTTGTTCAGTGGCACGCCGGACAACAGCGTCACCCCCAGGTGGCTGAAATGTTTGTTGAGCATGACCGTGACAGGCGTCACGGAGTAATAGTGATCCTTCATGAGCAAGGCACGCACACCGGCTTGCGACGCTTCCTGCATCGCTTCGTAGTGGTCGAAGTAGCGTGGCATGACCGAAGGCCCGCTGTGGCAGTGCAGATCGATCGCGCCCTTGAGCAGGCTTTTGGAAAGCCCGGGCTGGCTCTTGCGCCACGCACCTGGCGCAAGTTCGTAGTTCTGTTCGGTGTGTTGCTGCATCGTGGGCCTCTTTTGTCGTGTTCACATCAACTTGCAGAATCTTCAATGTTTTATTCTGCAAAACACAGTATCTTCTGATGTAACGATAATAAACGACGATGTCGCATCAAAAACTAGGGATAACACCTAGACGCGAATGCGCACGCCGGCCTGCGACCGCCGCAAAACACCAGAACTTGCACAGGGAGATGACAGGCAGGCGCACCCTGTTGCAGCTGCAACCAAGCCTGTGAAAGTGTGGGAAGGGATGGCATCGGGCACGATGCCGCATCGTCGGCGTCAAGGCGACGCCTGCGAGGGAAAGCGTTCAACTACCCCGGTAGGTGGAATAGCTCCAGGGGCTGACCAGAAGCGGCACGTGATAGTGCTGGGTGGTATCGGCCACGCCAAAGTCCAGGCTCACTTCGTTTAAAAAGGCCGGCTCGGGCAACACCACGCCACGCGCCTTGAAGTAGCCGGCCACATCAAACACCAGCCGGTAGGTGCCAACTTTTAATGTGGCGTTGTCATACAGCAGGCCATCGGGATTGCGGCCATCGGCATTGAGCGTGAAGCGCTTGACCAGGACACTGTCTGCACCTTGCGTGGTGTAAAGCGACACCGCCATGCCGCCAGCGGGCGCACCGTGCATGGTGTCCAGTACATGTGTGCTCAGGCCCATGGAAGTCTCCTTGCCACCCGGGAAAGTCCGGTCGACAGAAGTGTATACACTTTTCAGGTTTCTGGCTATCATGCATTTCATGGAATCCTCTACCACGAGTTTTATCGTCGAATCGCTGACCCGCGCCATTGTCGAGCACCGCCTGCAACCGGGCAGCAAGCTGGCCGAGCAAAAACTCGCCGACCACTTCGGCGTGTCGCGCACGCTGGTGCGGCAGGCCCTGTTCCAGCTCGCCCAAAACCGGCTGATCAGGCTCGAGCCCGCCCGCGGCGCCTTTGTCGCGGCCCCCGCCGCCGCCGAAGCGCGTGAGGTGTTCGCGGTGCGCCGCATGCTGGAGACCGAGATGACCCGCGCCTTTGCTCGCCAGATCACGCCGGCCAGGATCCGCGCGCTCAAGGAGCATGTCGCGCAGGAAAAAAGCGCCGTCGCCCTCGGTGATGCGGCTGGCCGCAACAAACTGCTAGGCGACTTCCATGTGCGTATGGCCGAACTCATGGGCAACGAAGTACTGGCGCAAATGCTGGGCGAGTTGATCTCACGCTGCGCGCTGATCACCCTGATGTACCAGACCAGCAGTGCCGCGGAGCACTCGAACGACGAGCATGCCGGGATCGTCAGGGCGCTGGCCGCCAAAGACGAAGCCCTTGCCGTGCGGCTCATGAACGACCATTTGCTGCACGTCGAGCAGAACCTCACCTTCGACCGCAAGGTGCCCACCAACGATATTTCCATGGCACTGTCATGAACATTTACGACACCACCCAAGACTACCCGCGCGACCTGGTCGGCTACGGCCGCAAGCCGCCACACGCCCAATGGCCAGGCAACGCCCGCATTGCACTGCAGTTCGTGCTGAACTATGAAGAAGGCGGCGAAAACGCCGTGCTGCACGGCGATGCCGGTTCCGAGCAGTTCCTCTCGGAAATGTTCAACCCGCCCAGTTTTGCCGACCGCCACCTGAGCATGGAGGGAATTTACGAATACGGCTCGCGCGTCGGCGTGTGGCGCATCCTGCGCGAGTTTGAAAAACGCCAGCTGCCGCTCACGGTGTTTGGCGTCGGCATGGCCTTGCAGCGGCATCCTGAAGTGACTGCCGCCTTTGTCGAACTGGGCCATGAGATCGCCTGCCACGGCTGGCGCTGGATCAATTACCAGAACGTGGATGAAGCCACCGAACGCGAGCACATGCGCCTGGGCCTTGACGCCATTACGCAGCTCACCGGCACACGTCCGCTGGGCTGGTACACCGGCCGTGACAGCCCACGCACCCGGCGGCTGGTCGCTGATGATGGCCAGCTGGAATATGACAGCGACTACTACGGCGACGACCTGCCCTTCTGGATGAAAGTCGCCCGGACCGATGGCACCGTGGTGCCGCGCCTGGTGGTTCCCTACACCCTGGACACCAACGACATGCGCTTTTCGCTACCGCAGGGCTTTGCGCAAAGCGATGATTTCTTCACCTACCTGCGCGACAGCTTTGACGCGCTGTATGCCGAAGGCGACGAGGCGCCCAAGATGCTCAGCATAGGCATGCATTGCCGCCTGCTGGGGCGACCCGGGCGCATCGTGGCGCTGCAGCGCTTTCTGGACCACGTGCAAAAACACGACCGCGTCTGGGTCTGTCGCCGCATCGACATCGCGCGCCACTGGCAACAAGTCCACCCCTACAAATGATCTCCCCCCCGAAGCGGCTGCGCCGCCTCCCCCTCAAGGGGGCAACACCAGCGGCCCGGCAAAGCCGGTTCCGCGGTGTTCCCCGCTTGACGCTCGCACTTCATGCATCGTGGAAGGCGTCTTGCGCCTTGGAGTCCTGATATGGCAATTACCCTGGAACAACTCAATGCGGCGTCTGCATCCGAAGCCGCCCAACTACTGGACGGCCTCTACGAGCATTCGCCCTGGATTGCCGAGGCCGCGCTTGCGCAGCGCCCGTTCAAGTCGCTGCCGCAGCTCAAGCACATCATGGCGCGCATAGTCGCCGGCGCCGACCGCGAAGCCCAGTTGGCGCTGGTCCGCGCCCACCCCGAGCTGGCCGGCAAGGCCATGCTCAGCCAGGCGCTCACCGCCGAATCAACGAACGAGCAGAACCAGGCCGGCCTGACCAACTGCAGCGCGCAAGAGTTCGCGAAAATCCAGCAGCTCAACAGCGACTACAACGCCAGGTTTGGGTTTCCCTTCATTCTGGCGGTGCGCGGCCCGCGCGGCACCGGCCTGCCCCGGCAGGAGATCATCGACACCTTTGCGCGCCGGCTGGACAACCACCCCGACTTCGAACTGACCGAGGCCTTGCGCAACATCCACCGCATCGCCGAGATTCGCCTGAACGACAAGTTCGGCATGGCACCCGTGCTGGGCAACCTGGTCTGGGACTGGCAGGAAACGCTGGCGCAGCACAGCGACCCCGGCTATGCCGAAAAGGGCCAGCTCACCGTTACCTACCTGACCGATGCGCACCGCGCCTGCGCCCAGCGCATTTCGAGCACCATGCGCGACTGCGGTTTTGATGAGGTGGAGATAGATGCTGTCGGCAATGTGGTGGGCCGCTACAAGGCAACACAAGCCGGCGCCAAGATCCTGATGACCGGCAGCCACTACGACACCGTGCGCAACGGCGGCAAGTACGACGGGCGCCTGGGCATCTTCGCGCCCATGGCCTGCGTGCGCGAACTCTCGCGCAAGGGCAAGCGCCTGCCCTTCGACTTCGAGGTGATAGCCTTTGCCGAAGAGGAAGGCCAGCGTTACAAGGCCACTTTTCTCGGCTCGGGCGCGCTGATCGGCGACTTCAATCCGCAGTGGCTGGACCAGAAGGATGCCGACGGCATCCCCATGCGCGACGCCCTGCAGCACGCGGGACTGTGCATAGACGACATCCCCAAGCTGCGCCGCAACCCGGCCGACTACCTGGGTTTTGTCGAGGTGCACATCGAGCAGGGCCCGGTACTTAATGAGATCGACCTGCCGCTGGGCATCGTGACCTCCATCAACGGCAGCGTGCGCTATCTGTGCGGGGTCAGCGGCATGGCCAGCCACGCCGGCACCACGCCCATGAACCGCAGGCGCGATGCCGCCGCTGCCGTCGCCGAACTGGCCCTGTATGTGGAAAAACGCGCGGCGCAGGATGGCGACTCGGTTGCCACCATGGGCATGCTGAACGTCCCCAACGGCTCCATCAACGTGGTGCCGGGCCGCTGCCTGTTTTCGCTGGACATGCGCGCGCCTGTCGATGCGCAACGTGACGCCCTGGTCGCCGATGTGCTGGCGCAGCTGCAGGCGATTTGCGAGCGCCGCAGCGTGCACCACACGCTGGAGCTGACCGAACGCGCCGCCGCCGCGCCCAGCGCAGCGGCCTGGCAACAGCACTGGGAGCGCGCCGTCGAAACCCTGGGCCTACCGCTGCATCGCATGCCCAGCGGCGCCGGCCATGACGCCATGAAGCTGCACAAGGTGATGCCGCAGGCCATGCTGTTTGTGCGCGGACAGAACTCCGGCATCAGCCATAACCCGCTGGAAAGCACGACGAGCGACGACATGCAGCTCGCCGTCCAGGCCTTCCAGTTCCTCCTCGACAACCTTGCAAGCACCACACCATGACCGACTACGAAAAGCTTGACGCCTGGATAGACGCCCATTTCGACGAGGAAGTGCGCTTCCTGCAGGAGCTGATCCGCGTCCCCACCGACACCCCGCCGGGCAACAACGCGCCGCATGCCGCGCGCACGGCCGAGCTGCTCAAGGGCTTTGGCTTCGAGGCCGAGCAGCACGCCGTGCCACAGGCCGACGTAATAGCCTACGGCCTGGAATCAATCACCAACCTGATCGTGCGGCGCAACTACGGCGAGGGCCGCACCATCGCCCTCAACGCCCATGGCGACGTGGTGCCGCCCGGCGAAGGCTGGACCCATGACCCCTATGGCGCCGAGATTGTGGACGGCAGGATTTACGGCCGCGCCGCTGCGGTCAGCAAATGCGACTTCGCCAGCTTCACCTTCGCGGTGCGCGCACTGGAGTCACTCAACGCCAGGCTCAAGGGCAGCGTGGAACTGCACTTCACCTATGACGAGGAGTTCGGCGGCGAAATGGGGCCGGGCTGGCTGCTCAAAAACCAGCTCACAAAACCCGACCTGATGATTGCCGCCGGTTTCAGCTACGAGGTGGTGACGGCCCATAACGGCTGCCTGCAGATGGAGGTCACGGTGCATGGCAAGATGGCCCATGCGGCGGTTCCCGACACCGGTGTTGATGCGCTGCAGGGCGCGGTACACATACTGAACGCGCTGTATGCGCAAAACACCCTGTACCAGCAGGTGACATCGCAGGTCGATGGCATCAAGCACCCTTACCTGAATGTGGGCCGCATCGAGGGCGGCACCAACACCAATGTGGTGCCCGGCAAGGTCACGTTCAAACTCGATCGCCGCATGATTCCGGAAGAAAACCCGGTGGAGGTCGAAGCCAGCATTCGCAAGGTGATTGCGGATGCCGCCGCCACATGCCCTGGCATCACAGTGGACATCAGGCGCATGCTGCTGGCCAATTCCATGAAGCCGCTGGCGGGCAACCAACCGCTGGTTGAGGCCATCCAGAAACACGGCGAAGCATTGTTCGGCGTGAAGATCCCGGCCATGGGCACACCCCTTTACACCGATGTGCGCCTCTACGCCGAAGCCGGTGTGCCAGGCGTGATTTACGGCGCCGGACCACGCACCGTACTGGAGTCGCATGCCAAACGAGCCGACGAGCGCCTTGAACTTGAAGACCTCAGGCGAGCCACCAAAGTTATTGCACGTTCATTGAAGGATCTGCTGGCGTGATTCGTATCTTCAGCGCCTCATGAGTCCGCTCCTTTGGGGGTAATCACGGGGTAAAAAAGTGTTTGTGCCCGACTGACTTCGCACAAAATAAGAAAGCTTGAGCACACGCGGGCCATGCCTGTTGCGCGCGAAGGAAAACAAGCTTGGCACTGTTTTTGCTTCCCTCCTTATTTTTCACTGTGCAACCTTGTTACGGTTATTTTTATCTTTACCACCCAAAGACACCTTCATGAAAAAAAGCACACAAAACTCCTTTTCGCTGATGCCGCTGGTCGCCAAAATCGCCTGCACCTTTGTTGCAATAGCCGCCATCAGCACCGCCCAGGCGCAAACCACGCCCATCAAGTTCCAGCTCGACTGGCGTTTTGAGGGCCCCGCCGCGCTGTTCCTGACGCCGGTGGCCAAAGGCTATTTCAAGGCCAACAAACTCGATGTCACGGTGGATGCCGGCAACGGCTCGGGCGGCGCGGTCACACGTGTGGCATCGGGCACCTACGACATGGGTTTTGCCGACCTGGCAGCGCTGATGGAGTTCCACGCCAACAACCCCGACGCGCCCAACAAACCCGTGGCCGTGATGATGGTCTACAACAACACGCCGGCATCCGTCATGGCGCTGAAAAAATCCGGCATCACAAAACCATCCGACCTGAACGGTAAAAAGATGGGCGCCCCGGTGTTTGACGCGGGCCGCCGCGCCTTCCCGATTTTCGCCAAGGCCAACCACATCACCGGTTTCCAGTGGACGACCATGGATCCGCCGCTGCGCGAAACCATGCTGGCCCGCGGCGACGTTGACGCCATTACAGGATTTACCTTTACCTCGCTGCTCAACCTCGAAGCACGCGGCGTCAAGGCCGAAGACGTGGTGGTGCTGCCTTATGCCGACTTCGGCGTGAAGCACTATGGCAATGCGGTGATTGTTTCGCCCAAACTCATCAAGGAAAATCCGGCCGCCATCAAGGCCTTCCTGCAAGCCTTCACCAAGGGCGTGAAAGACGTGGTGGCAGACCCCGCGGCCACGATTGAATACGTGAAGGCGCGCGACGGCATCATCAACGTGGCACTGGAAACCCGCCGCCTCAAGCTGGCGATCGACACCGTCATCAACAGCCCCGATGCACGCGCCGAGGGTTTTGGCCAGGTCAAGGGCCCACGCCTGTCGCTGATGGCCTCGGAAGTTTCGGATGCCTTTGGCACAAAAACCCGCGTCAACCCGGACGCGGTCTGGAATGGCTCCTTTTTGCCCGGCACGGCCGAGTTGAACATCCTGCCGAAAAAATAAGGCCTGAACAAAGCGTGGCAGCCCCTCCGGTCGCTACGCTTTTAATAGCATGCTGCGCTCGCCCCCACTGGCTTGACTGCCACTTTCACCCTTCATGACAACTCAAACCCCAACAGACCCCCTGTTCGTGGACTTCTCGGATGTATGGCTGGCCTACAACGAGGAGTTTCTTGCCAAAAAACAGTTTGCGGTTGAAGCCATTGACCTGCAGGTCCGGCAAGGCGAGTTCATCGCCATCGTCGGCCCTTCGGGTTGCGGCAAGTCCACCTTCATGAAGCTGGCCACCGGGCTGAAAATGCCTTCGCGCGGCAAGATCATGATTGACGGCCAGCCCGTCACCGGCCCGCTCAAGGTGTCGGGCATGGCATTTCAGGCGCCGTCGCTGCTGCCCTGGCGGACCACCCTGGACAACGTGCTGCTGCCGCTGGAAATCGTGGAGCCTTACCGCAGCAACTTCAAGGACAAACGCAGGGAATACGCAGAGCGTGCCCGCAAGCTGCTGCAAAGCGTGGGGCTGGCGGGCTACGAAGACAAGTTTCCCTGGGAACTCTCTGGCGGCATGCAGCAACGCGCCAGCATCTGCCGCGCCCTGATTCATGAACCCAAAATGCTGCTGCTCGACGAGCCTTTCGGCGCGCTCGACGCCTTCACGCGCGAAGAGCTGTGGTGCACCCTGCGTGACCTGTGGACAGTCCAGAAATTCAACGTGATCCTGGTGACGCACGACCTGCGCGAGTCCGTGTTCCTGGCCGACACGGTCTACGTCATGAGCAAAAGCCCGGGGCGCTTTGTCATCAAGCGGGAGATCAACCTGCCGCGTCCGCGCGACCTCGAAATTACCTACACCAAGGAATTCACGGACATCGTGCACGAGCTGCGCGGGCACATTGGCGCCATCCGCCAGACCACCGCCGTGGTTAGCGCCTGACCGGCAGCGCAGGCAACATCATGAACAAAAAACAACTCGAACGCTGGGCTCCCTGGGTCTTGCTGACGGCCGTGATTGCCTTGTGGCAATTTATTTGCGCCGTCTTCAATGTCTCCGAATTCATCTTTCCAAGCCCCTGGCGCATCGCCACCCAGACCTGGGAATTCAAGGGCGTCATCCTCGCGCATGCCTGGCGCACCTATTGGGTCACCATGGCCGGTTTTGGCCTGGCCATCGTCGTCGGTGTGCTGCTGGGTTTTGTGGTCGGCAGTTCACGCCTGGCCTATGCCGCGGTCTACCCGCTGATGACCGCATTCAACGCGCTGCCCAAGGCGGCATTTGTGCCCATCCTGGTGGTGTGGTTCGGCATCGGCATAGGCCCGGCCATCCTCACGGCCTTTCTGATCTCGTTTTTCCCCATCATGGTGAACATTGCCACCGGCCTGGCGACGCTGGAGCCCGAGCTGGAGGACGTCTTGCGCGTGCTGGGCGCCAAACGCTGGGACGTGCTGGTCAAGGTCGGCCTGCCGCGCTCCATGCCCTACTTTTATGGCTCGCTCAAGGTAGCCATCACGCTGGCATTTGTGGGCACCACCGTGTCTGAAATGACGGCCGCCAATGAAGGCATAGGTTACCTGCTGATCTCGGCCGGCTCTGCCATGCAGATGGGGCTGGCGTTCAGCGGCCTGATTGTTGTCGGGGCGATGGCCATGGTGATGTACGAACTGTTCAGCTACATCGAGACAAACACCACCCGCTGGGCGCACCGCAGCTCCAACAACGAGTAAGGCCCCAGGGGCCGCCGCCTGGCAGGTGCAGCAGATCGGGGCCATGCCGCGCCCTGATCGCCAGTTCTGGATTCATCCCGGATACGCCGCGACAATAGCATCATGAGTGATCAAAGAAATGCCCCCCGCCCTGCCGGCGTGACCATACGCCAGTTGCGGGCATTTGTGGCCGTGGCACAGGACGAAAGCGTCACACGCGCGGCGCAGCGCCTGCACATCACGCCCTCGGCCCTGTCCATGCTGATCAGCACGCTCGAAGGCGAGCTGGCCGTGCGGCTGTTTGAACGCACGACACGGCGTATTTCGCTGACCGATGCGGGCCTGGAGCTCCTGCCTTCCATCAGGAAGGTGTTTGACAACCTGGACCAGGCTTTTGACGGCCTGCGACAGCTGTCGGACCGGCGCAGCGGGCGTTTCGCCGTGGCAACCTCGCCGCTGCTGGCCGCCACGCTGCTGCCGCCCCTGCTGGCCAGCTTTCGTGCGCGCTTTCCCAGCATCCGTGTGGACCTCTTCGACCTGCCGGTGGACGAGATCGCGCAGGCGGTGCGCGGCGGCCAGGCGGATTTTGGGGTGTGCACGGCCGACACCGACATTCCCGACCTCGTCACCACCACGCTCTACCAGGACAGGCTGATGCTGGCCTGCCAGCCCGGGCATCCGCTGGCCGAGCGGCGCGAAGTGCGCTGGGCCGAGCTGATCGGCGAGCCGCTGGCGGTGCTGCGCCACGGCAGCGGCTTGCGCACGCTGGTGGAAAAAGGCTTTGCCGACATGGGCGAGCCGGTGCAACCGGCCTTTGAGGTCTCGCATGTCACCACGGCAGTGGGCCTGGTCGAGGCCGGGCTGGCGCTGTCCATCCTGCCATCCTATGCACTGTCAAGCGCCCGCTCACCCAGCGTGGTGGCCGTGCCGCTGACCGCGCCTGTCATGGAGCGCGACATCGTCGCGCTGACCGACGGGCAGCGCCAACTGTCCGCACCCTGCGAAGCTTTTTTAGCGCATTTCAAAAGTGAAGTGACGGCGCTCGCGGCGAACAGCCGTCCGAAAAAAACGAAGCGCAAGCCGCCCGCCAAAGACTGAACGGCGCATGCATGGGCAGGCTGCTCGCGGTAGTTTTTGAGCAGCAGCTCCGCTCAAGCGTGAACTGACAAGGCCAATACCCCGGAACCCGTGTCAACCCGGCGCTGCCGCGCGCGCCGCATGCCAGGCCTGCCAGTCGCGCCCGGGATGGACGGTGCCGCACGACGGGCATGTACGCAAATCCGGTGCCGACTCATAGAAGTTGCCATAAACCCGCGGCAGGTCTTCCACAATGCTTTGCAGCTGCAGCTCGCTGCGGTGCACCAGGCCGCCGCAGTGGGCGCAATACCATTCGAAAGCGTCGATGACACCAGCCGGCCGGCTGCGCTCAACCACGGTGCACAGGCTGTCCGGGTCGGGGCGCTGCGGCGAATGGCGCACATGGGCGGGCAGCAAAAACACGTCACCCTCGTTCAGGTCTATGCGCTCGATCTTGCCCCGGTCGGCGATCAGCAGGTGTGCGCTGCCCTTGAACTGGTGGAAATATTCCTCATAGGGGTCGTCATGGAAGTCGGTGCGCTGGTTGGGCCCACCCACCACCGTGACGATGAGGTCGGTGTCGCGCCAGATCTGCTGGTTGCCCACGGGCGGCTTGAGCAGGTGCCGGTTGTCTTCTATCCATTTGGGGAAATTGACGGGTTTCAACATGGAGGGTCTCCTGGTTTCATCTTGATGGGGTTGCGGCGTATCGTCATAAAACCTTACATGACCACGGTGGCCGTCTGGTTGAGGATGCAGCGCACCACGCTGTGCGCCGTCATCACCGAAGTGCGCGGGTTGCCCGGGTCGGCCCGGCCCGCCAGGCGCGTGGCCATGCTGCCACCTTCACCCCCGGCCTCGATCTCATGCACATTGCCTTCGGCCTGCGGGTCGGCCACAAGCTCCACCTGGGTGCGCTCAAAGCCCAGGGTGGCCAGCGCAACAGTCGCCGCCACGTTGGCATTGCGCGGGTACTGCAGGGCCGCCTCACGCGCCGACCCACGGAAAAAAGTGGTGGCCCTGGTCAGCGACGCCAGATCAAGTTGCTGTTCCGCGGCACTGCCGGCCCAGGCCTGCGGTGGTTTGCGGGAGCGGTAGGTGACGCTGGCCAGGCCAGCCGTGCGCGCGGCAGCCAGCCAGTCAATGCCGCCTATCGCACCGCTGGGCAGGATCAGCCGCTTGCCGGCGGCCCGGGCCGCGGCCACCAGGGATTGTTCGCGCGCCGCATCGGCCAGCGCGCCCACCGAGACCAGCAGCAAGTCCATGCCGGCCTGCAAGGCGGCTGCGCCATGCTCGTCGACCGCCTGGTGCCCGGCGCATTCCACCACCAGCGAAGGGCGCCGCGCCAGCAGCGCCGGCAGCCCGTCGACCAGCAGCGCCGCGGCCTGCGGTGCCTGCGCCAATACGCGGGCGCGGTCATGCGCAAGGATGGCCACCACCTCGACCCGGCCCGCGCCATGGGCCAGCAGCAGGCGGTGAACCGCCATGCCTATGGCGCCGTAGCCTATCAGTGCAATCGCCTGTGCCATGGTCTATATATGCCCGCGTTTAACGGCCAAGCCACCAGGCCAGCGCGGCCGCCAACGCCAGGACAAAAGCCACGCCCACAGCCTTCATGGAACTCGCGGGCTGCGGCAAAGCAACTGCGACAGGCTCGGCTTGCGCAGGGCTGGTTTCCACGGCCGGGGCATCCAGCCGCGCGGCAAAACGCACAAAAAAATCAGCACTCATCTTTTTGACAGAGGCATCGATGAGGCGCGAACCGATCTGCGCCAGCCGCCCGCCCACATGGGCGTCGGCATTCCAGTCCAGCCGTGTGCCCTCGCCTTCGGGCATCAGCACCACCCGCGCCTCGCCTTTGCCAAACCCGGCCACACCGCCCTGCCCGGCAAACTGCAGCGTGCAATGCGTGGGCGGCACCACGTCGGCCAGGGTCACCGTGCTGCTAAAGCGCGCGGACACCGGGCCGATCACGATCTTGACCGTGCTTTTGTAATCGTTGTCGCCCACGCGCTCAAAAGTCTCGCAGCCGGCGATGCACTGGCGCAGCACCGCCGGGTCCAGCAGCGCCTGCCAGACGCGCCCGGGGGGATGGGGAAGCAATTGGGAGCCTTGGTAATTCATGGGTTTTCGGTTTGAGGCGCTGCCTGGTTGGCAGCGGTATCCAGAAGATGCTGCACCGCGCGCCGCGTGAGCACGGCGGCGAGGTGAGCGCGAAATTCAGCGGAGGCATGGATGTCACCCGAAGCCAGCCCGGCATCCACGGCCAGGCCCTCCAGGGCTCGCGGCGCAAACGAACGGGCCAGCGCCTGCTCGGCCGCCTCCCAGCGCCAGATGCCCGAGCCCAGGCCGGTGACGACGACACGGGCGCCTTGCGGCAGCCGCGCAACGGCGACGCCGGTCAAGGCAAAGCGCGAGGCTGCCTGTTCAAACTTGAGGTAATGGGCTTGCCGCACGCGCGGAAAACGCACGCCGCAGACGATTTCATCAGGCTCCAGCGCCGTGGTGAAGAGGCCAGCAAAAAAATCGTCGGCCGCGATCTCGCGCCTGTCGGTGCAGACCATGCCGTTCAGCGCCAGCACCCCGGCCGGCCAGCAGGCGGCCGGGTCGGCATTGGAAATCGAGCCGCCCAGCGTGCCGCGATTGCGCACCTGCTGGTCGCCTATCCCATGCGCCAGGTCGGCCAGCATGGGCACCATGCGGCGCACCAGCGGCGAGGCGGCCACACTGGCGTGTGTGCACATGGCGCCTATCCACAGGTCGCCATCCTCCTCGCGCAGCGCCGTCAAATCCGGCAGCCCCTGCAAATCAATCAGCAAGGAAGGCGCGGCAAAACGCAGCTTCACGGCGGCCAGCAGGCTTTGCCCGCCGGCCAGCAGCTTGGCCTCGGGGTCTTCGCGCAGCCAGGCGGCCGCTTCGGCCACGCTGCGGGGACGCCGGTATTCAAAAGGGCTCACCTTGCAGCCTCCTGTTGCGACTGGGCTCGCATGACCTGCATGCCTTCACAGACCGCATCCACGATGCCGCGGTAGCCGGTGCAGCGGCACAGGTTGCCTGACAGCGCGCAACGCACAGCCCCGGGCTCGGCGGGCACCGCTTCGCCGGCCATGGCCACGCCGCGCATGACCATGCCTGGCGTGCAGTAACCGCACTGCAGGCCGTGGTGCTTGCCAAAAGCCTGCTGCATGGGGTGCAGTGTGCCGTCGGGGGACTCCAGCCCTTCGATCGTGAGCACGCGGGCACCATTGACCTGGGCCACCAGCAGGTTGCAGGACTTGCTTGCCGCGCCGTCCACCATCACCGTGCAGGCGCCGCACTGGGCCGTGTCGCAGCCCTGGTGCGTGCCGGTCAGGCCCAGGTCCTCGCGCAGGAAGTCCACCAGCAGCGTGGCCGGCTCAAGCGTCTTTTCGACCCTGCGGCCATTGATTTCCAGGGTGATGGGAATTGTTGCCATGTGCGTGTGTTGTATGCCAGCCCTGAAAACTCAAGCCAGCTTCAGGCCGCTGCGGGCCAGGGCTTGGCGCGTCGCGGCCTTCTCGGCCTCGGTCAGGTTGAGCAGCGGCCGGCGCACCGGGCCACCGACCTGCCCCAGCAACTCCATCCAGTACTTGCTGTAGGCCTGCGGCGTGCCGCTGGGACGGGCCGAGCGAAAAGCCGCGCGCGCGGGCTCCAGGCTGTCGCGCACCACACGTGCCTCGGCATGTTTGCCTTCGAAGGCCAGGCGCGTGTACTCGTTGATGCGCTGGTCGGCCGCGGTCTGCAACAGGAAAGGCGGTGTCGAGCAAAGGTACAGGCGCCAGCCCAGCTCTATGATGTTGTCCAGCCATTCCTCTTCGGACGCGGTGCTGACGATGATCTTGTCGCCGGCCAGTTCGGTCAGCTTTTTGTACATCGAGCGGTCCACGCTGTATTTGATCGCGACGATATTGGGCAGCTCGGCAATGCGCGCGCAAAGTTCCGGGCTCATGACGTAACCGCAATCCGGGTGGTTCCACAGCGCGATGCCTATGTCCAGTTGCTCGCTGAGGTAGCGGTAGTACTCGTACACCGTGGACTCGGCATCATGGTGAAAATGCAGCACGGGGCTGTGCACCACGATGTAGTCGGCGCCTATGTTTTGCGAATGGCGCGCCAGGTCCAGCACCACGTCCAGGTTGGTGTCGGAGCATGAGGTCACGATGCCGCAGTGGCCCGCCGCCTCTTCCACCGCCAGCTCGAAGGTACGCTTGCGCTCCGCCACGGACATGGAGAAAAACTCGCCCTGCTTGCCGCTGACGAACAGGCCGCCCAGCTTGAGCGTCTGCGCCCAGTGCTGGAGGTTTTTGCGAAAGCTGGTTTCATCAATCGACAAGTCTTCCCTGAAGGGCGTGGCGGTGGCCGCCCAGACGCCGCGAAAGTTCTGGCGTGCGTAGCCCTTGGCGTCCTGTTTGCTGTATTTGGTACTCATGGTGTGGTCTTTCCGGTTAAAGGTTGTGCTTGCATGGCCCGCCAGAGGCGTTCGGCCGTGAGGGGGAAATCCAGCTCTTTTTCGCCCAGCGGCGCCAGCGCGTCGGCCGCGGCGTTAAGCAAAGCCGCCGGCACGCCTATGCAGCCGGCTTCGCCGACGCCCTTGGCGCCCAGCAGGTTGGCCTTGCTGGCCACGGCCAGGCTTTCGAGTTCTATGGGCGGCATGTCGTCGGCGCGTGGGATGGCGTAGTCCATGAGTGAGCCCGTCAGCAACTGGCCTTCGCCGTCATAGACGATGCGCTCCAGCATGGCCTGACCCAAACCCTGCGCCAGCCCGCCCAGCAACTGGCCTTCAGCCAGCTGGGGGGAAATGATGCGGCCGGCATCGTCGGCCCAGACCAGGCGTTCAATGCGGGGCTTGCCGGTATCGCGGTCTATCACCATGCGGGCGATCACGCAGCCGTAGCTCCAGGCTTCGCTGGGGGCGGTGTACACGGTTTCGGCCACTATCGGCAGCGCCTCACCGGCATCGCGCCGCTGCGCTGCCATGCGTGCGGCCTGGGCAACAGCGCTTCCGCCTATGGCCATGCTGCGGCTGGCCAGCGCGCCTATGCCCTCGGGGCAGGTGCTGGTGTCGCCATGGTCCACGCGCACCCGCGTCGCATCGCAGTCCAATGCTTCCGCGGCAATCACGGCATAACTGGTCTGGTGGCCCTGGCCCTGGGCTACGGAGCCGCTGGCGACGCACACTCCGCCATCAGCCTGCAGCGTAACGCGGGCGCTTTCCCAGCCCTGCCCGCAAGGCTCGACATACATCGCCATGCCTATGCCCAGCAGCTCGCCCGCGGCCCGGCGTCTGGCCTGCTCGCGCCGCTCGCCGGCGTAGTCAAAACGTGCGCAGGCGCGCTCAAGTGCTGCGCGGTAGTCACCTGCGTCAAAACACTCGCCGGTCGGCGTTGCATAAGGCATGGCAGCAGCCTCGACCAGGTTGCGCAGGCGCAGCTCAACCGGGTCGATACCGGCCTGGCGCGCGGCCAGCTCGACCAGCCGCTCCATCAGCAGGGCCGCCTCGGGACGGCCGGCGCCACGGTAGATATTGACGGCCGCCGCATTCGACATGCCGGCTTCTGCCGCAATGTCCACGCTCGCCACGCGATAGGGACCGGGCAGGATACGCGCCGCATTGCGCGCCGGCACCACCGCGCTATAGGGCAGCCAGGCGCCCATGGGGAACTGCAGCCGCGCCTGCAGGTGCAGGAAACGGCCTTCCTCGTCCAGCCAGAGTTCACCCTCCAGCCTGGCGCCGCGTCCCTGCGCAGCGGACATGAACTCCTCGGAGCGGGATGACACCCACTTTACCGTCGCCTGCAACTGGCGCGCCGCAAAAGCGATGACCAGGTCTTCGGGCGATACCGATGCCTTGGCGCCAAACGCGCCGCCCACATCGGGTGCAATCACGCGCACCTGGGCCAGGGGCAGGTCCAGCATGCGGGCAAGGTCGGCGCGTGTCCGTGAAGGCGCCTGCGTGGGCAGCCAGGCGGTGAGCGTGCCGCTGCCCGCATCCCACTGCGCCACGGCGGCGCGCGGCTCCATGGACATGGCAACCACGCGGGCTTGCTGGTGCGACAGCCGCACGCGGTGCGCGGGCGGCGCGGCCTGCGTCTTGCCAGCCTGGTGCCGCACGCTGCCGACAGGCGTCACACCCGGCGCCATATCGCCCTGCGCCGGCTCCGCGTCGTAATCCACAAACACCAGCTCGGCGGCGGCCTGCGCGGCGTACAGGCTGGTGGCCAGCACCAGTGCAATCGGCTGGCCTACCGAATCCACCCGCCCCTGGGCCAGCAGCGGGCAGTCGGGCAGGCGCATGCCGCTCACCAGTTCATTGATGGGCGGCATAAAACGCCCTGCCAGCTGCTCAGGGCCAATCACGGCCACCACCGCTTGCGCATCGCGGGCGGCCTGCAGGTCAACACCGGCAAGGCGCGCCCGGGCATGTGTGCTGCGCACAAACACCGCATGCAGCATGCCCGGCTGCCGCACATCGTGGACATACAGGCCGCGCCCGGTGAGCAGGCGATGGTCTTCCACGCGCGCCAGGCCGGCGTGTCGCCGGTCGGCAGTGGTGGCAGCGGTGCTAGGAGTCATGGAGTGCTTACGGGCTCATCGGTAAAAAACCGATTACAGCCGCAACCCTGGCCCACAACAAGCGACTTTTTCTGAACGATTGTTCAGCGCCGATTGACAGTCGCGCCGGCTGGCGCGGTGGCGCCGCCGCCAGTTTTCACAAGAAAATCAGGCTCTTACTCTTGTACAGCGGGCGTAGCAAGCTATCAAATAAATAGCAAATACCGCCATCAGAACCCGCCCCTCCGCGCAGGCTCTAAAGAAAGCGCTCCAGCAAACGCCGCGAAGCACGGTCAAGCGCCGTCATGTCGCGTACGCTGTATTGCACGCCCTCGCTGCCGGCGATCAGCAGGCCGGTGCGCCCCAGCCGGCGAATGTCTTCCTCGCCGGCAAGCACAAACGAGGTGTCGCCGCGGTCGGTCTCCACCATCCAGACACTGGGCGTGCCAAAAGTCGAGACGCTTTTGAGCCGGCGTATCTCGGGCACAAAGTCGCGCAGGGCCAGTTCTTCCTGCAGCAAGGTGCGCAACTCGGGCGGCAGGGCCTGCAGTTGCTCCACCCAGGCCAGTTCGTGGCCTTCTGTGCTGACCAGGGAAATGCCTTCGTCAGGCGCCGCCAGGGGGAAAGCCCGCACCGGCACCACGCCGGCATGCTGCTCACCATCGGCACCGGTAAAAAGCAGCCGGCCCGAAGGCTGGCGCTCCAGCTGGAAGCCGGCAGGCGCGGGGGTTGTGGAAATACTCATGTTGAATGTCCGGCTTATGGGTTGCCCGCATGCTGCGCGGTATGGGCGATTTGCGCGGTGGCCAGCGCGATGCGGCTGTCGTTGGTGCCGGTGTCACCGCTTTCACTGTCGACCTGCCGCGCCTGGGCTTCGTACAGCCGCCAGTAAGCGCCCTGCCTGGCCATGAGTTCGTCATGCGGGCCGACCTCCACCACCTGGCCGCGGTCCATCACCACCAGCCGGTCGGCCTTGCGCAGCGTGGACAGGCGGTGGGCGATGGCAATCGTGGTGCGGCCCTGCACCAGGTTGTCCAGCGCACGCTGGATTTCCTTTTCGGTTTCGGTGTCCACCGACGAGGTGGCCTCGTCCAGGATCAGGATGCGCGGGTTGATCAGCAGCGCGCGCGCGATCGAGATGCGCTGGCGCTCGCCGCCCGACAGGCCCTGGCCGCGCTCGCCCACCAGCGAGTCATAACCCTGGGCCAGGCGCAGGATGAACTCGTGCGCATGGGCGGCGCGGGCGGCGGCCACGATCTCGGCGCGCGTGGCATCGGGTTTGCCGTAGGCGATGTTTTCCGCGATCGTGCCGAAAAACAGGAAGGGCTCCTGCAGCACCAGGCCGATATGGCGCCGGTAATCGGCCACGCCAAACCGCCGGATGTCGGTGCCGTCCACCTGAATGGCACCATCGGTCACGTCGTAAAAGCGGCAGATCAGATTGACCAGCGTGCTTTTGCCCGAACCGCTGTGGCCCACCAGTCCAATCATCTCGCCGGGCTGTATCTGCAAATCCAGGCCGCGGATGACAGAGCGGTTGCCGTAACGGAAACCCAGGTTCTTCATGTCGATGCGGCCCTGCAGCGCGTTTATCTTCACCGGGTTGGCGGTTTCCGGTACGTTGGAGACATGGTCCAGGATGTCGAAAATGCGCTTGGCGCCGGCCGCCGCCTTTTGTGTGACCGACACAATGCGGCTCATGGAATCGAGCCGGGTGTAAAACCGGCCTATGTAGGCGATAAAGGCCGTCAGCACGCCAACGGTGATTTGCTGCTTCGACACCAGCCAGATGCCAAAAGCCCACACCACCAGAAGGCCTATTTCCGTCAGCAAGGAGACGGTGGGCGTGAACAGCGACCAGGTCTTGTTGAGCTTGTCGTTGACGGCCAGGTTGTGCTGGTTGACCTCGCGAAAGCGCTGGGCCTCGCGTTTTTCCTGGGCAAAGGCCTTGACCACGCGGATGCCGGGAATGGTGTCGGCCAGCACATTGGTCACATCCGACCAGACCCGGTCTATCTTCTCAAAGCCGGTGCGCAGCTTGTCGCGCACCACATGGATCATCCAGGCGATGAAAGGCAGCGGCAGCAGGGTCACCAGCGCCAGCCAGGGATTGATGGAAAACAGGATGATCGCCGTCATGACGATCATCAGCACGTCGGTAGCAAAGTCCAGCGCGTGCAGCGACAGGAAAACGCAGATACGGTCGGTTTCCGAGCCTATGCGGGCCATCAGGTCCCCGGTGCGCTTGCCGCCGAAATAGTCCAGCGACAGCTCCAGCAGGTGGTCAAAGGTGGCGGTGCGCAGGTCGGCGCCTATGCGCTCGGACACCAGCGCCAGCAAATAGGTGCGCGCCCAGTTCAGGGCCCAGCCCAGCACCGCCGCGGCCAGCAGGCCGCCCAGCAGCGCGCCGACCTTGCCGGGGGCTATCTGCTGGCCGTTCTGGAACGGGATCAGGATGTCGTCCATCAGCGGAATCGTCAGGTAAGGCGGCACCAGGGTGGCGGCGGTGGAAGCCAGCGTCAGTAAAAACCCGGCCAGCAACTGGTGCCTGTAGGGATGGGCAAAACGCCAGAGCCGCAGCAACACCCAGGTCGATGGCGGGGTGTGCAGCTCGCGGGCGCAGGCCGGGCATTCCTCGCTGTCGGGCGGCAGCGGCAGGTCGCATTCGGGGCAGAGCGCCGTGTCGTCGGCCGGGGCGCTTGCCTCGGCCAGGCCCAGCGCCTGCTGCTGGGCAAACAGCCGCACCAGGCGCAGCGCCTGCACATTGGCCCCCAGGGTAAACCGCCAGCCGGCCAGCCTTTTCCCGGCCTCCTGCAGCTCCAGCGTTCCCACGCCGGCATGGTCAAAATGGCGCAATTCCAGCCCCCGCACACCGGCACAAGGCCAGCTGGACCAGTCCCCCGCAGCATTTCGGGCCAGCAGGCGCCGCTCCGTCAGGGCCAGCAAACCCTCGGAAAAATGAAGTTGCGCATCCAGGTCAACCACCAGGGTGCCCAGAACGTTCTCTTGGGTTGCGAGCTGTGAATAAAGCCCTGCAAGAGCAGGGTCGGTATGGCTGGAGTCGTCCACCGGGTGGTTATGTTGCATTGTGTTTTGAATTTTGGGAGTCCGGCATCTGGCGCGGCAAGGTATTCGGATTCGCGCGGATTGGCCCCGAAGCAGGGATTTTCGCCGAATGCGGCCTGCCGTGACGATGTTGACCCGTTCAAACCCCTGAAAACGACGAAATCCGAAAAATCGACTTCCGGCAAGCTGCTGCCCACAAACAGAACAAACCATAACAAGACACAGGCAGAACCCTTGAGACCCTCACCGGTCTTTACTGAAATCAATCGGCCAGGACCGACACCCTGCATTGGCAGAAGCGGAACCCGGTACCTTGCCGACAATTTTGCGAAACATGAGCCAACAGGAAGACATCAAGCTGCTGCGCATCAACTACCTGCGCGGCCCCAACACCTGGACCTACCGGGCCGTACTTGAGGTATGGCTGGACCTGGGTGACCTGGAAGACCTGCCATCCAACCGGCTGCCCGGCTTCAATGAGCGCCTGGTCGGCCTGTTGCCGGCCCTGCTGGAGCACCACTGCGGTGTAGGCGAACGCGGCGGTTTTTTGCAGCGCCTGCATGAGGGCACCTGGATGGGCCATGTGCTGGAGCACGTCGTGATCGAGCTGCTGAACCTGGCCGACATGCCCACCGGCTTTGGCCAGACCCGCAGCACATCACGGCGCGGCGTTTACCGCATGGTGTTCCGGGCGCGCGACGAGCAGGTGGCCCGCACGGCGCTTGCCGAAGGCCACCGGCTGCTGATGGCGGCCATCAACAACCAGGCCTATGGCCCCGCCGACGTGCAGGCCGCCGCCCAGAAAATCAAGGCCAAGGTCGATGACTGCTACCTCGGACCCAGCACGGCGGCCATCGTGGCCGCCGCGACCGACAGGCGCATCCCGCATATCCGCCTGAATGAGGGCAACCTGGTGCAACTGGGCTACGGCGCCAGCCAGCGCCGTATCTGGACGGCCGAAACCGATCTCACCAGCGCCATTGCGGAAGGCATCGCCCACGACAAGGACCTGACCAAAAGCCTGCTGGCGACCTGCGGCATCCCGGTGCCCGAAGGCCAGATCGTCAACAGCGCCGAAGAAGCCTGGGAAGCCGCCGGGGACATCGGCCTGCCGGTGGTCGTCAAGCCTTCGGACGGCAACCACGGCCGCGGCGTGTCGCTGGACCTGAAAACGCGGGAAGAGGTCGAAGCCGCCTTTCGCGTGGCCGAGCCGCACGGCAGCGATGTGATGGTCGAACATTTTGTGCGTGGCCATGAACACCGCCTGCTGGTGGTTGGCGGCCGCGTGGTCGCCGCCGCACGCGGCGAAACGGCCACCGTCACCGGCGACGGCAGCTCCAGCGTGGTGCAACTGGTCGATGCCCAGCTCAACACCGACCCGCGGCGCGGCCTGGAAGAAGACTTCCCGCTCAGCCGCATCGAAATCGACAAGGACGAAGCCATCGTGCTCGACCTGCAGCGCCAGGGCCTCACGCCTGACGCCGTGCCGGCGGCCGGGCGCGAAGTGCTGATCCAGCGCAACGGCAATGTATCCATAGACTGCACCGACGAAGTCCACCCCGAGGTCGACTACATCGTCTCGCTGGCCGCGCGGGTGGTGGGCCTGGACATTGCCGGCGTCGATGTGGTGGCGCAGGATATTTCCAAACCGCTGCATGCGCAGGGCGGCGCGATTGTCGAGGTCAACGCCGGCCCCGGCCTGCTGATGCATCTCAAACCCGCCGAAGGCTCTCCCCGCCCGGTGGGCCGCGCCATCTGCGACCACCTGTTTCCCGACACGCCCGAGCATCCGCACAACGACGGGCGCATCCCCATCGTCGGCATTGCCGGTTCACAAGGCACCCATCGCGTGGCGCGCCTGGTCGCCTGGCTCCTGCACCTGTCGGGCCGCCACACCGGCCTGGCCAGCCGGGACGGCCTGTTCCTTGACCAACGCTGCGTGGATCCTACGGATTGCTCACACTGGGAAGCCGGCCAGCGCCTGCTGATCAACCGGGCCGTGCAGGCCGCCGTCTTTGAAAACGGTGCCGACACCATTTTGCGCAGCGGCCTGGCTTACGACCGCTGCCAGGTCGGCGTGGTCACAGACCTCGGCGGCGCGGCGGACCTGGCCGAATTCGACATCCTTGAGGACGAGCAGATGTTTCGCGTCATGCGCTCGCAGGTGGATGTGGTGCTGCCCGGCGGCGCGGCGGTCCTCAATGCCGCCCATGCCCGCGTGGTGGACATGGAGGCGCTGTGCGATGGCGAAGTCATTTTCTACAGCACAGACCCCAAGGCAGCCGCCGTGACCGCGCACCGCGCCAAGGGCGGCCGCGCCCTGTACGTGCGGCAGGACCAGGTGGTGCTGGCCACCGGCGCCAGCGAGGCATTTTTGCCCGGGCTGGGCAAACTGTCGGCCTGGCGCGCACGCCGCGATCTTTCCGAAGACGCCCTGCTGGCCGCCGTAGGCGCCGCCTGGGCGCTCGGCATCCCCCTCAACCTGATTGGCGCGGGCATGGAAGCCTTTGAATCCTCCGAAAAAACTGCAGGGAGTGCAGAGTAATGGAAGTATCCCGTATCCGCGCCCTGCGCGGTCCCAATCTCTGGAGCCGTCACACGGCGCTGGAAGCCATCGTGGCCTGCAGCGAAGCCGAATGCGCCATCGACGGCTTGCCGGGCTTTGAGCCACGCGTGCGCGCGCTCTTTCCCGGCATGGGCACATTGCGGCAAACCGGCCACGGCGGCCAGCTCGCGCTGGCGCATGTGCTGGAAGCCGCAGCGCTGGAACTGCAGGCCGCGGCCGGTTGCCCCGTCACTTTCAGCAATACCTCGGCCACGCTTGATGCCGGCACCTACCAGGTGGTGGTGGAGTACAGCGAGGAAGCCGTGGGCCGGCTGGCGCTGGAGCTGGCACAAGCCCTGATTCACGCGGCCCTGCGCGACGCCGCCTTTGACCTCGACGCCGCCATCAGCCAGTTGCGCGACCTGGACGAAGACGAGCGCCTGGGGCCCAGCACCGGCGCGATTGTCGATGCCGCCGTGGCGCGCGGCATTCCCTACCGCCGCCTGACCAAGGGCAGCATGGTGCAGTTCGGCTGGGGCGCCAAACAGCGGCGCATCCAGGCCGCCGAAATCGACGCCACCAGCGCCGTGGCCGAATCGATTGCCCAGGACAAGGACCTCACCAAAAAGCTGCTGCGTGCCGCCGGCGTGCCGGTGCCGATGGGCCGGCCGGTGGCAGACCCCGATGATGCATGGGCGACTGCCCTGCAAGTAGGTCTGCCCGTCGTGGTCAAGCCGCAGGATGGCAACCAGGGCAAGGGCGTCACGGTGAACATCACCACGCGCGAACACCTTGACGTCGCTTACCAGGCGGCGGCCGAATACGGCGAGGTCATGGTTGAAAAGTTTCTACCCGGCAGCGACTTCCGCCTGCTGGTGGTCGGCGACAAGCTGGTGGCGGCCTCGCGGCGCGAGCCGCCGCAGGTGGTCGGCGACGGCCTGCACACCGTGCGCGAACTGGTGGAGATCGTCAACCAGGACCCGCGGCGCGGCGAAGGCCATTCCACCTCGCTCACCAAGATCCGCTTTGACGACATCGCCGTGGCCCGGCTCGACGTGCAGGAGCTCACGCCCGAGTCGATTCCGGCCAAGGGCCGGCGTGTCATCCTGCGCAACAACGCCAACCTGAGCACAGGCGGCACCGCCACCGATGTGACCGACGATGTGCATCCCGCCGTGGCGGCGCGCGCCGTGGCTGCGGCAAAGATGGTGGGCCTGCACATCTGCGGTGTTGATGTGGTTTGTGAAAGCATGCTGCGCCCGCTTGAATCGCAAAACGGCGGCGTGGTGGAAGTCAACGCAGCGCCCGGCCTGCGCATGCACCTCTCGCCCTCCTACGGCAAGGGCCGCGCCGTGGGTGTGGCCATGATCAACGAGCTGTTTCCCGTCGGCGGAAATGACGTGAATAACGGCCGCATCCCGGTGATTGCCGTGACCGGCACCAACGGCAAGACCACCACCACACGGCTGATTGCCCACCTGCTGGCCGCGCAGGGCCTGCGTACCGGCATGACCAACACTGATGGCGTCTGGGTCAACGGACGCCAGACCGACAGCGGCGACTGCAGCGGCCCCAAGAGCGCTCGCAGCGTGCTGATGCACCCCGACGTCGATGCGGCGGTGTTTGAGGTGGCGCGCGGCGGCGTGTTGCGCGAAGGTCTGGGCTTTGACCGCTGCGAGGTGGCCGTTGTCACCAACATAGGCAGCGGCGACCACCTGGGGCTGAATTACATCACCACCGTGGAAGACCTGGCCGTGCTCAAGCGCGTGATCGTGCAGAACGTCTCGCCCACCGGCTATGCGGTGCTCAATGCCGCCGACCCCATCGTGGCCGAGATGGCGGCCGCCTGCCCCGGCAAGATCATCTTTTTTGCAGCCGATCGCCACCACCCGCTGATGGCCACGCACCGTGCACAGGACAAACGCACCGTGTATATCGATGGCCCTATGCTGGTTGCCGCCGAAGGCGCGCGGGTTGAACGCATACCGCTGCACGGCATTCCCGTCACGCGCGGCGGCACCATCGCCTTCCAGGTCGAAAACGTCATGGCCGCCGTGGCCGCCGCCTGGGCCGCCGGCATCAACTGGGAAACGATTAAAAGCGGGCTCGCCAGTTTTGTAACCAACGCGCACAACGCGCCGGGGCGCTTCAACGTGATGGACTACCGCGGCGCCACCGTGATTGCCGACTACGGCCACAACCCCGATGCCATGCTTGCCCTGGTGGCGGCGGTCGACGCCATGCCCATCACGCCCGGCCAGCGCCGCAGCGTGGTGATCAGCGGTGCCGGCGACCGGCGGGACAGCGACATCACCGGCCAGACCGTCATCCTTGGCGACGCGTTTGACGACGTCATCCTGTACCAGGACGCGGCCCAGCGCGGACGCGCCGATGGTGAAGTGATGGCGCTGCTGCGCGAGGGCCTGGGCAAGGCCGGCCGCACCAGCCATATTGAAGAGATACGCGGCGAGTTTCTGGCCATAGACGCCGCGCTGGCGCGCCTGAACCCAGGTGACCTCTGCCTGGTGCTGGTTGACCAGGTGCAGGAAGCGCTGGACCACCTGGCTGCTTGCGTCAAACAGGCCAAGGACAAAATGGCTGTTCATTGAGCCGGGGCCTGCATCGCGCCGCGTAAACTCAAGGCATGCGATGGCACGCCAAACTAGACCTTGACTACCGCCTGGAGGCAGGCCGCTGCGTTGCACGCCATGTGCATACCGGCCCGCTGCGAATCCTGCAAAGCCTCTACCCCGAAGGTGAGGGCCTGTGCCACAGCGTACTGGTGCACCCGCCCGGTGGCCTGGTGGGCGGGGATACGCTGGATATCGGAATCCAGGTCGCCACGGGAGCACATGCGCTGGTGACCACACCCGGTGCGACGCGTTTTTACCGCTCGGACGGCGAGCCCGCGCTGCAGCGTACCGCGATCACGCTGGCTGCCGATGCCCGCATGGAATGGCTGCCGCTGGAGGCCATCTGCTACAACAGCTGCATCGCCGAAAACCGACTGGATATGACGCTGGCACCCGGTGCCGAGTTGATCGGATGGGACATCACCGCCCTGGGCCTGCCCGCTGCCGGCAAGCCTTTTGATGCCGGCAGTTTTTGCCAGCATATCGAAGTGCCGGGTCTATGGCTGGAGCGTGCCCACATCAAGGCCAGCGACACCCTGCTGATGAACAGCCCGCTGGGCATGGCCGGCCACCGCTGCATCGCCACGCTCTTTTTTGTGGCCGGCAGCAAACTTGAGCGCCAGCGCAGGCAGGAGGCCCTGGACCAGGCACGCGAACTCATTGACGCACACCCCCTGTGCGCCACCACAGGTGCGACCAGTCCCAACGGGCAAGTCGTGCTGGTCAGGGTGCTGGCACCGGTGGTGGAACCGGCCATGGCGCTGCTGCGGCAGGTATGGCAGGCCTGGCGCGGCCATTTCTGGCAGCAGGCGCCCTCCAGCCCGCGCATCTGGTCTACATAAGCCAAGTCCTACACGGATACGGGCGCGTCAGCCCGCCCGCCTGTCGCCTTGGCTGTCACGGCTGGCGGGCCGGCCTTCCTAAACTGCATTCACCAGTCCACAAAAGGACTAACCAGGAGTCGAACATGAATGCACCCATCCATTTCAGGCTGAACAGCATCGCCAAAGGCGCTGCGGGTTTTATCTTCAGCGCCCTGCTGGCCATGACCGCGGCAACGGCGCAGGTTGCCTCCGGCACGACCGGCATCGATGCAAGCGGCAACGCGCAAAGTGAACTTGCGGCCTGCAACAGCGGAAGAACCCAGCAAGACCGCGCTACATGCATCAGGGAAGTCCGGAATGCCAACGCCGACAAGCGCGCCGGCAAGCTCGACAATGCCGGCGGGCAATTCAAGGCCAACGCGGTAAAGCGTTGTGATGTGTTGACAGGCGAAGACAAGGTAGCCTGCGAGGCCAGGATTGCGGGCTATGGCAACACACAGGGTAGCGTGGCCGGTGGCGGTGTGATCCGCCAGGTTGAAACCGCTGTCGTCCCAAATGATTCCGGCAACGTCGTTATTCAGCCGCAAACAACGACAGACACGATTGTTGTGGTTCCTGCAGCGCGGTAATCATCGATTGGCTGCTTAAAACTCCGCTTTGCGGGCGTGATGAACGCCACAGATGGAGCTATGCAGAAGGGGCCGTCAAGACCATCTTGACGGCCTTTTTTATGGCCTGGCTAGATGGCCACCAGTTGCCGCACGCCGTTGGTTTCCATATCCTTGCCCTGGCCGCGTGCGATGAATTCTCCGCGCTCCATCACCAGGTAATCGTCAGCAAGCTCCTGTGCAAAGTCATAATACTGCTCCACCAGCAGGATGGCCATGTCGCCGCGCTCAGCCAGCATGCGGATCACGCGGCCTATGTCCTTGATGATGCTGGGCTGTATGCCTTCCGTCGGCTCGTCCAGGATCAGCAACCTGGGTTTTGCCACCAGCGCGCGTGCAATGGCCAGTTGCTGTTGCTGCCCGCCCGAGAGGTCGCCGCCGCGCCGGTTCAGCATCTGTTTGAGCACCGGGAACAGCTCATACAACTCAGCCGGAATCGGCGTGCCCGCGCTCTTGTAGGCCAGGCCCATGCGCAGGTTTTCCTCGACCGTGAGGCGGGCGAAGATCTCTCGGCCCTGGGGGACGAAGCCTATGCCGGCGCGCGCGCGTTCGTAAGGTGTGGCCGCCTGGATCGGCTTGCCGTCAAACTCGATGCTGCCGGTCTTGATGGGGATCAGCCCCATCAGCGACTTGAGCAGCGTGGTCTTGCCCACGCCATTGCGGCCGAGAAGGACGGTCACCTTACCGAGGTGCGATTCCATACTGACATCGCGCAGGATGTGGGAGCCGCCGTAGTATTGGTTGATGTTTTTGACCGTTAGCATTTGAATGCTCCTGCTAGCAAAGCCATTTGCAATAGTTGCCGCGGCTTGACGGTTTGAGGGCGGGTGCCGGGGGTTGCCCGGCGGCAAGTCACTGTCTCTTGGCTTTTGCCCAAGAGAAAGTACCCAAAGAGAAGGCGACCCGCAGTCCGCGTCCCCTGCGGGGCAACCTGCCGTGCTCGGTTACGTCGGCGGTCCGCAGAACTCGCCTGCGGCTCAAACAGCTGCGGCTCCTTTATGCCGACTCCACCTGCGCTCCTCGGCGCGGCCAGGACGGGGTGGGAACTGAATTCGGATTCGAAGAATTTCTTTTCTGTCATCCCGGACTTGATCCGGGATCCATCTGCGCTTCGTTCAGCATGGATTGCGGGTCGAGCCCGCAATGACAAAAGGCGGAAACTAGCCGCCGGGCTACCCCCGACTTCTATGTGAAGGGCACGCACTTCACCGTCCAAGATAAACCTCAATAACCCGTTCATCCGCCTGTACCTGGTCCAGCGTCCCCTGCGCCAGCACAGACCCATCACACAGCACCGTGACGATTTCGGAAATCGTCTTGATGAAGCTCATGTCATGCTCCACCACCATCAGCGAATGTTTGCCCTTGAGGGTCAAAAACAGCTCCGCCGTGCGCGCAGTTTCCTCATCCGTCATGCCAGCCACCGGCTCATCCAGCAGCAGCAGCTTGGGATCCTGCATCAACAGCATGCCGATTTCCAGCCATTGTTTTTGCCCATGACTTAAGTTTCCAGCCAGGCGGCCCACGCTGTCGGCCAGGTGAATCGTCACCAGTATCTCGGCCAGGCGGTCGCTTTGTGCCGAGTCCAGCCTGAAGAACATGGACGACTTCACGCCCTTGTTGGTCTTCAGGGCCAGCTCCAGGTTTTCAAACACAGTGAGCTGCTCAAACACCGTCGGCTTCTGGAACTTGCGGCCTATGCCCAGCTGGGCGATTTCGGCCTCTTTGTGGCGCAGCAGGTCTATGGTGCTGCCGAAGAACACCGTGCCTTCGTCGGGCCGGGTCTTGCCGGTGATGATGTCCATCATGGTCGTCTTGCCTGCGCCGTTGGGGCCTATGATGCAGCGCAACTCGCCGGGCGCAATGTCGAGTGACAGCTTGTTGATGGCCTTGAAGCCGTCGAAGCTCACACTCACATCTTCCAGGTAAAGGATGCGGCCGTGGGTGACGTCCACCTCGCCGCTCGCATGGGCAACACGGCTGCCGCTGGCGCTACGGCCGCCCGATTCGGTATTGGACTTGTTCGCCTGCAGCGAGGCCAGTCGCTGCTCAACGCGGCGCGCGCCTTGCTCTAACAGGTCAGGCGTCATTTGGCACCGCCTTTGCGAAACTTCCTGACCAGGCCCACCACGCCATCGGGCAGGAAGAGCGTGACACCAATAAACAGCGCACCCAAAAAGTACAGCCAGAACTCCGGATACGCCACCGTCAGCCAGCTCTTGGCACCGTTGACGATGAAGGCGCCCACAATCGGCCCTATCAGGCTGGCACGCCCGCCCACGGCGGCCCAGATGGCAATTTCAATCGAATTGGCCGGGCTCATTTCACCCGGATTGATGATGCCGACCTGCGGCACATACAGCGCACCAGCCACACCGCACATGATGGCCGAGATGACCCAGATGGTGAGCTTGTAGCCCAGCGGGTTGTAGCCCGAGAACATGACGCGCGTTTCGGCATCGCGTATGGCCTGCAGCACACGGCCAAACTTGCTGCCCACCAGCCATTTGGCAAACAGAAAGAAACCCAGCAGGCTCAGGCCGGTCAGCACAAACAGCGTCATGCGCATGGACGGCGTGGCCACCGGGATGGCCAGGATGCGCTTGAAATCGGTAAACCCGTTGTTGCCGCCAAAACCGGTTTCATTGCGGAAGAAGAGCAGCATGGCCGCAAAGGTCATGGCCTGGGTGATGATGGAAAAGTACACACCCTTGATGCGTGAACGGAATGCAAAATAGCCAAACACAAAGGCTACGGCACCCGGTACCAGCACAATCAACAGCAGCGTGGCGACAAAGCTGTCGCTAAAGGTCCAGTGCCAGGGCAGCGTTTTCCAGTCAAGAAACACCATGAAGTCAGGCAGGTCGCTTTTGTAATTGCCGTCACGGCCAATCTGGCGCATCAGGTACATGCCCATGACATATCCGCCCAGCGCAAAAAACACCCCATGGCCCAGCGACAAGATGCCGGTGTAACCCCAGATCAGGTCCATGGCCAGCGCGCAGATGGCGTAGCACATGATCTTGCCCAGCAGCGCCACGGCGTAGGTACTCATGTGGAACATGCTGCCCTCGGGCACCCAGAGATTGAGAGCCGGGGCCACGGCGCAGACGGCAATGAGCGCCATCATGAAAGCGCTCCAGCCGGCGCGTGTGAGCAACGGGCCTTTGGAGGGAAGTTCAACTGTTGGCATGAAGTCGTTTCAAAAGCGTAGCGAGCAGGTCGAGGTTCGGTCGAGAAGCGGAGACGTACTGAAGTACGTTGAGCATCGCAGGCCGAAGATCGGCTTGCGCAGTAGCTTTGGAAGCGGCTTCATTCATGCTTCTGCGCTCCGGCCCTTCATCGCAAAGATGCCCTGCGGCCGCTTCTGGATAAAGATGATGATGAAGACCAGCACGGCGATCTTGGCCAGCACGGCGCCGGTCCAGCCCTCCAGAAATTTGTTGAGGATGCCCAGGCCCATGGCGGCATACACGGTTCCCGCCAGCTGCCCCACGCCGCCCAGCACCACCACCATGAAGGAATCGACGATATAGCCTTGGCCCAGGTCCGGCCCCACATTACCGACCTGGCTCAGCGCGCAGCCGGCCAGCCCGGCAATGCCAGAACCCAGCGCAAAAGCATAGGTGTCAATGCGCGCGGTGTTCACCCCCATGCAGGAAGCAATCGGCCGGTTTTGCGTGACGCCGCGCACAAACAGGCCCAGCCGCGTCTTGCTGATCAGCCAGGCCACGCCCAGCAACACGGCGACGGCAAACACAATGATGACCAGCCGGTTGTAGGGCAGCGACAGATTGCCCAGCACCTGCACGCCGCCGCTCATCCACACCGGGTTCTCCACTCCAACGTTTTGTGCGCCAAAGATGGAACGCACCAACTGCTGCAGCATCAGGCTGATACCCCAGGTAGCAAGCAAGGTCTCCAGCGGCCGGCCATACAAAAAGCGGATCACGCTGCGCTCCAGCACCGCGCCCATCAACGCGGATGCCATAAAGGCCACCGGAACGGCCGCCAGCAGATACCAGTCAAAGGCGCCGGGCAGGTATTTCTGGAACACCCCCTGCACCACATAAGTGGCATAGGCACCTATCATCATCAGCTCGCCATGCGCCATGTTGATGACACCCATCAGGCCGTAGGTAATCGCCAGGCCCAGCGCCACCAGCAGCAGGATGCTGCCCAGGCTGATGCCGCTGAAGATGGCGCCCAGCTTGTCACCCCAGGCGAGCGACGCCTCCACCTTGGCCAGCGCGGCTTGCAACGCTATCTTCACATCGGCGTCCGGCTCGCTTGCCAGGCGCGCTATCAGCACGGTCTTGGTATTGGGGTTTTTGCTGCCGGCCAGCTGCGAGGCCGCTTCAAGCCGCTTGGCCTTGTCGCTGCTGTTCAGCAAAATGGCGGCGCGCAGCATTTCCAGCTGGCTCTTCAGAGCCGGCACCGTCTCTGCGGCGTAGGCCTTTTCAATCAGCGGCAGGCGCGCCTCATCACTGTCGCCAGCCAGCGTCTTGATGGCCTCTCGGCGCAGCTTCTCGTCCTTGTGAAACAGCTTGAGCGCTGCCAGCGCGTTGTCCAGTTCGCTGCGCATCAGGTTGGGGTTGATCACGTCTTCCGCATCGGCCGGCAGCGGCAGCTCGGCGCCAGTAACAGCATCAAAAGCCTTGTCGTCCTTCACGACGAAAACCTTGTCGCCCTTGGTCTTTACCGCGTCGTCCGACAGCGCCTGGATAAATGCCACCGTCTTTTCATCGCCATTGGCCGCGGCCCTGGCCAAAGCCTCCACCCGCGCCTCGGTTTCACCAAATGTCATGCCTTTTACCTCGTCCGCGCTCAAGGCATGAGCGCGAGAAGCTATTAAAACAATAGCAAATAAAAGGAGTTTTCTAAACATCATGAAAAAAGAACCTGTAGGTTGGGCGCGGCAAGCCGTGCCCAGACTGCAACTTCCTGCAATCCATTGAAACCCGCCACTCCTGCTGGAGCGGCGTGATGAAAACGCATCCTCAAATGAATGCGCCGGAGCTTATTTGGTGGCGACGCTTGTGCCCTTGACAGGCTCATCAGGCTTCTTGTCATTGCCTTCGATGTAGGGGCTCCATGGCTTGGCTTTCACCGGGCCGGGCGTCTTCCACACCACGTTGAACTGGCCGTCGGCCTTGATCTCGCCAATGAAGACCGACTTGTGCAGGTGGTGGTTTTTCTCATCCATCTTGCTCACGATGCCCGAGGGCGCGTTAAAGGTCTGGCCGGCCATGGCTGCGATGACCTTGTCGGTATCGGTGGACTTGGCTTTTTCGACAGCCTGCTTCCACATGTTGATGCCGATGTAGGTGGCTTCCATCGGGTCATTCGTCAAAGGCTTGTCGGAACCTGGGAGCTTCTTGGCCTTAGCGTAAGCAGACCACTTCTTGATGAACTCGGTGTTGGCCGGGCTCTTGATGGACTGGAAGTAGTTCCAGGCCGCCAGGTGGCCGACCAATGGCTTGGTGTCAACGCCGCGCAGCTCTTCTTCACCCACGGAGAAGGCCACCACCGGCACGTCCTTGGCTTTCAGGCCGGCATTGCCCAGCTCCTTGTAGAAAGGCACATTGGAATCGCCGTTGATGGTGGACACCACAGCCGTCTTGCCGCCTTGCGAGAACTTCTTCACGTCGGCGACGATAGTCTGGTAGTCAGAATGGCCAAACGGGGTGTACTTCTCGTCTATGTCGGTGTCCTTCACGCCCTTGCTCTTCAAGTAAGCCCGCAAGATCTTGTTGGTGGTGCGTGGATACACATAATCAGTGCCCAGCAACACCCAGCGCTTGGCGCCGCCGCCGGCCTTGCTCATCAAATAGTCCACCGCAGGAATCGCCTGCTGATTCGGCGCCGCACCGGTGTAAAACACGTTTTTGGACAGCTCTTCACCTTCGTACTGCACCGGGTAGAACAGCAGGCCGTTCATTTCCTCAACCACCGGCAACACCGACTTGCGTGACACCGAGGTCCAGCAGCCAAAAATCACCGAAACCTTGTCCTGGCCCAGCAGCTGCTTGGTTTTCTCGGCAAACAGCGGCCAGTTGGAAGCCGGGTCAACCACCACGGGCTCCAGCTTCTTGCCCAGCACGCCGCCCTTGGCATTGATCTCTTCGATCGCCATCAGCACGGTGTCTTTCAGCGTGGTTTCAGAAATCGCCATGGTGCCCGACAGGCTGTGCAGAATGCCCACCTTGATGGTGTCTGCAGCAAAGGCAGGCGCGGCACCAAGGCCAGCGAGCGCGACGGCGGCGGTAAGCGCCTTGAGGGTAAATCGACGTTGCATGTGTGCTTCTCCGGTAGGTGGGTAGTTCTCGGCTCGCCGGTAAAAGCCTGTATGCAGGCCTTTACACAACGATGAGCCGATTCTGGGGACCGGAGAAGAATTCGGGAATACGCCGGGTGGCGTATATGGAAAAGAGCCTGGAAGCTCAGCGGAAAAGATTCTGCGGAATGCCCGCCGCCGTGAAAAGGTAGTCGCGGGAGGCCTCCAGCTCCTTGCGCAGCATGTTCAGGTTGGCCTCCAGCACCTGCCCCTTCCACTTGCGCACCTTGCCGGCCACGATGACCGTCTCGACATTGGAGCGCTCCATCAGCGACACAACGGCGCCCGGTACATGGTTGAGTGGCGCCACATTGATCGAAGTTGCGTCCAGGATGATGATGTCGGCCTCCTTGCCCGGTGTAAGCGAGCCGACCTTGTGATCCAGCTTCAGATCTTTTGCGCCTTGCATGGTGGCGAAGCGCAGGACGTCGCGCGTGGTGAGGAGTTCGGGCAGATCCGTTTGCCCGGCGAGGGCCTTGTCGTTCACGAGCATGCGCTGCAGAGCCATGGTGGTGCGCATCTGCGTGAAGAAGTCCGCGGTCAGGGTGCATTCCACGTCCACGCTGAGGGACGGCTCCATGCCCATGCTGAGCGCCTTCAGAATCGGCGGCTGGCCATGCCGCATGTTCATCTCGATGGGAACTGCAAGCGAGACAGCGACACCCGCATCCTTGGCCTTTTGCCAGCTCATATCGGACATCCCGGCCATATGAATGAACAGGTTGTCAGGGCCAAACTGATTGGCCGCAGCCAGGGCATCAAAGATCGGGGCTGTACGGGCACCGACGACATGCGCAGCAACCTGGAGGCCGAGTTCACGTCCTATCTTCCAGGTTTTTTCGTGGCCTGGCAGGTAGATCTCGCCGCCCATGATCATGGTGACAAGCTGGTCAGTAGACGAAAAATACTGTTTTTTGATGCGACGCGCATCGTCCGGGTATTGGGCAAGGGCGCCCCTGCCCTCGAAATAACCGAAGGCAGTGCGGCGTCCCGAATCGACGATGCCCTTGATCGCCGCATCGGAATGCTGCGGTGAGTGGTGAATCTGCGAGACATCATGCACGGTCGTGACGCCCGCGTCGAGCTGGCTCAGGGCGCCAAAAAGTTCGTTGATATAAACGTCTCGCGGACGGTACACCGGGGAAAATTTCCCGAGGATGTAGTCTCTGTAATTGATTTCACCGTGAGACTTGCCGTCAGCCCCAAGCAGGCCATCCGCGAGAAAACTACGCAGCGCCGTCTCAAACTGGTGGTGGTGCGTGTCAATAAATCCGGGCATGACAATGCGGCCACGCGCATCGATCACCGCCGCGCCGCCGGCCTGCAGCTTGTGCCCTACGGCGACGATCTTCTTTCCCTCCACCAGCACGTCGGCCTCAGCGAAATCGCCTACCTTCGGATCCATCGACATGACCGCACCGCCACGAATGATGTATCGACGGCCGGCGCCACCGCTGTTCACGGGCGGCCTGGCACTGGCTGCGACGGCAGGAGGTGCTGTCAACAAGTTGAATCCTGCGGCGGCAACTGCCGTTGTCGCCGCAGCCTTTAGAAATCCCCGTCGCGGCTCAAAATGGTTCTGAGGTCGTCCTTCGTCACATAGTCTGCACATGTCGCGTCTCCTTTGTTAATAATCAGCTTGATCTGGGGAAAGTTAGTTGGGGCGAAGCTTTTTTGCCACCCAAACCAGGTGGCTCTTCTGAAACAGAAACGGGCCCCAAGAGGCCCGTCATCACTGCGGCATCAATCCTGGCGTTCGATATTGCGCAGCTTCACCACGCGGGTCCAGCGATCAACCTCGCGCTGGATTCTGGCGCGCATTTCGTCGGGTGTCGATGGTGCGGGTATGCCCCCCAATGTGGCAAAACGCTCGGCAGTCGCGGGTTCCGCAAGGACGGCGCGCAGCTCGCGGTTAAGGCGGTTGACGATGGCCGGAGGTGTTCCGGGCGACACCACCAGTCCCAGCCACGAAGTCGGATCGACGCCGGGAAGTGTTTCCGCGATCGTCGGCACATTGGGAAAGTCCTTGAGCCGTTGCGAGGACGACACGGCCAACGGCCGCACCTGGCCGTTCTTGAAGTTGACATTGAGGAAGGTCATGGTCTCAATAAACACGTCAATCCGGCCGCCAAGCAGCTCCGTATACGCTGGCGCCGCCCCCTTGAACGGCACATGAATCATCTCGGTGCCTGACTCGATCTTGATCCACTCGCCAAGCAGGTGATGCAGGCTGCCGGTGCCGGCGGACGACATGCTGAGCTTGCCCGGCTCGGCTTTTGCACGCGCCAGCAAGTCCGGAAAGGACTTGATCGGCGAATCCGGCCTGACGCCAATCGCCATCGGATATTCGATGATCGTCGAGACCATGCCGAAGTCGTTCACCGGGTGGTAAGGCAGTTTTTTCTTCACCGCCGCGGAGGTCGGGTGGCCGCCGGTAAGCAGCACCATTGTGTAGCCGTCCGGCGCTGCCTTGGCCACCGCATCCTGCGCGATGATGCCGGTAGCGCCCATTCTTTGCTCGACCACAATCGGCTGTCCAAGCCGTTCACTCATTTTCTGCGCCACGAACCGGCTGATGAGGTCAGCGCTGCCGCCGGGCGTGAAGCCAACCAGGAATTTGATGGGTTTTGACGGGTAGTCCTGTGCCGCCGCGGGCAAGCCCGCCAGCAGGCATGAAACCCCTGTGAATGCGGCGAATGCCGTAACTGCCATATGACGGCGTGTGCGAATGTTCATGTCTTGTCTCCTCTTGATGTACCGGCCCTTTGATGGGCAACTGTCGTGACTGGCCTGATTGACCTGATTGACCTGATTGACCTGACCATCAGGCGCGCGCCTTCTTGAATAAATCAGCGCACCGTACGTTGCAGAAACTCCAGTGCCGCACGGTTGAACTCTTGCGACGATTCGAACTGCGCCCAATGAGATGCACCGTGGATTTCCAGGTACTCGGCCTTCGGGATCAATTTCGAAAGACGTTGTGCGGTCTCGAGAAAGATGTCCTTGTGATCCACCGCACCTATCAGCAGCGTGGGGGCCTGCAGGCTTTGCCATTCGGCTTGTGCAATCAGGTTACGCGGGCGCATGCCCGGCTCCTGCAAACACAGGATGTGCTCCATGGCACGGCGCATGCCGGGCTGCTGGTACACAGCCTGGCGCACGCCGACAAAATCAGGGATGCGGTTATGCTCCAGAAGGATCAGGCCCTTGAACACGGAACTGACATTCGCCCAGCTTGGGTCGTCCACGGCCTTGAAGCGCGCGCCCTTGATATCCAGGGACGTCTGCGCATCGGTGAGCAGGCCGGCAGCGGAAACCAGCACCAAGCTCTGCACCTTTTCCGGGTAGGTCAGGGCAAAACGCGAGGCGATCCAGCCGCCAAGCGACACGCCGAAAATGGACGCCTTGTCCACCCCCACGGCTCTCATGAAGTTGCTCACGTGTTCGACATACACGGGGATCTCGTAGTCGATGTCGGGTTTGCCGCTAAAACCTGAGCCTATCGTGTCAAAGGCATAGCAGTTGTAGTGTTTCGAAAACACCGCCAGATTGGCGCAAAAACATTCCCAGCTGCCGCCGGTTCCGTGCACCATCAGCAGTGGCGGGCCGTCTACCGGGCCGGCCTGAATGTAACGTGTCTGGATGCCACCCGCGTCTATCCAGCCCTGGCGAAATGAGGTTTCACGCAGTTCGGACCATACGCTGCGAAAAGGTGCGGCCACTGCGGCGCTTTGTGTTTCAGTGTTCATCTCTGGACTCCAGTTGTGTATGTCTTGTGTTTTTTAATAAAAGAAAAAGGGAAATTCCTCCCCCCGCGCCTCAGCCGGCCAGGCGCTCGCCCAGCGCGCGTTGCCATGTCTCACGCGACTGGAAGCTTGCATCGCTGCTGACCATGGCTTTGGTGCTGGCGCGAATCTCTTCGGCCGGCGCATCAAGGTCCAGCGGTTGCTGGTAGGGCTGGTTCACGTACCAGGGCGATGTTGCGTATATCTCGACCCGGTTGCCCTCGGGGTCCAGGAAGTAGATGCTCCACGCATTGCCATGGTTTGAGGGGCGCAAATCACGCAGGCCCATTTTTGCGACGGTGCGGTTGTAGTACTGCAGGTCTTCCAGCGTGTTGACGCGAAAGGACATCTGGCTGACAGGTGAATAGTCATCATCAGGACGTCCACTGACCATCACCAGCTGGTGATGTTCATTGGCGTTTCGGCTCATGAAGGTGATGCGGCCACCGCGCAGTTCACCGCTGTCGGTCACCACCATGCCAAGCAGGTTGGCGTAAAACGCGACCATCGTATCGAGGTCGCGGACATAAAGTCCCAGGTGGGTGAGCTGGGCGTCAGGGGGGCGGGTCATGGGTTTTTCCTTCAGCGTCATCAGGCGACGCGACCGGCGAAGGATATGGCTTGCTATGATCCGGCGTCAAACGATTTCAACTGAATGTCCAGTCCTTGAACATTGCCTTTTCATGAGCGAATCTTCCTACCACTCTGTCCGCGGACTGGAGCGGGGCCTGGCTGTGCTGCGCGCCGTCAACGCACTCGGGCATGCGACATCGGTTGAAGTGGCGAGCCACACCGGCCTCCCCCGGCCTACCGTGCATCGCCTGCTTGAAACGCTGCGCACGGAAGGCTTCCTGCGCCGCACCGCCTTACGCGATGCCTACCGCTTGACACTCAAGGTCAAGAGCCTTTCCGGCGGCTACAAGGATGAAGACTGGATCACCGATATTGCCGATGTCGTGCTGGCCGAGCTTTTTGAGGAAGTGGTGTGGCCGACGGACATCGCCACTTACGAAGACGACGGCATGGTGATCCGCTCGACCACACATTACCGCAGCCCGCTGTCCATCGAGCGTTCCTGGGTCGGGCGCCAGTTGCCCATGTTGAGCACCGCGGTCGGCTGGACCTATCTCGCCTTTACACCCGCGAAAGAGCGCAACGCGATCCTGGAGCGCATCGGTGCCGTTGCAGGTCCGGATCAGGACAAGATGCGCGACCCACAAGCCGTGCGGCGTGCGCTTGCAGCAACGCGGCGCCGTGGCTACGGCACCAGGCAGCGCGAGCTCATGGCCAAGACATCAAGCATCGCAGTGCCCATCATGAATGACGCACGCGTGCTGGGCTGCATCAACATTATCTGGATAGATTCCGCGATGTCCTTCGATGTGGCAACCCGCCGTTACCTGCCCCTGTTGCGGCAGGCCGCCACACGCATCGAGGCGGCTTACCGCGAGCTCGTAGCGACCTGAGACAAGTTGCCGGGAAACCACAACGCAGGCGCTTCAAACACATGCGGCTCACTCGGCTGCATCACGCAAACCCGCTGGCCTAACGCGAGCGCGCCTTAAAAGCGCCGTCGCCTTCCTGAGCGTGGCGCGCTGATGGGAAGGCGAGGAAAACCAGGCGCTTGACGGGCACCACCACAGAATTTTGAAAAAATTTTTGCTGCATCGAAGTATCAAGCGGATAGCAAGCACTTGAACTCAAGCCAGTCCGGCGTCCTTATCTTGGTCTTCCTCGTCTTCCTCATCATCAGACTCATCCACCGCCAGGTCATGCACCTCAGCCACGGAGGCGTCAAGGTCTATGCCGTCATCTGACAAGGCGTCGTCTTCTTCGCCCTCAATATGGTCGGGCAGGATGTCTGCGTCCGACGGCTCCAGGCCTGCGCCTGCCGATGCGCGCTCGCCGGTCCCCACGGCGTCGCTGTCGCTGGACATTTCGTCGTCGCCGTAGGCTCCCTGGGCATCGCTGCCGCTGTCGGAGTTGTCGCTGGGGCCCAGCGCGTTGGTGTCTTTGCCCCGTACATGTTCGGGAGCGTGCAGGCCGCCGAAAATACTGCTGGTTGCCATGATGGTCCTTGGTGAGGCAAACCACTTTATGCCTTCTTCGGTTTGCGGGCAAATCGGGGCAATGCAATTACTGTGCACATGGCCATGGCCCCACCTGGCTGGACATGCCAGGCCACGGCCACCAGGCACTATCAAAGTGATAGCTGCCTGCGCCCGTGCTCACTGGGCCAGTGGCCGATTTGAGCACTATTCCGGTACGCCTGGCAGGGTCGATTCCGCAGCGCCCACCCCGGCATGAGAAAATCGAAGCCTCCACTCCAGTCCCCAGGCTTGGGCATCGCCCGGGTTTTGAGGCCTCAGACAACCCCAAGCGTTTTGCCCCTCTTTCACGCCGACCTCCCGCGCTGGCAACAGCTGATCACGCCGGCCTGGCTTGCCAGGCTTGTGGCGGGCGCCAGCGTGAGCGCCGCACCGGCGGATGGCTGGCGCTTGCTGGAGGTGGATTGCGGTGCGCCCGACGCGTTTTTGCAAAACCACATACCCGGTGCCGCCTACCTGGATACCCACTGCCTGGAGGAAGGGCCGTTCTGGAACAAGGTGCCGGACTCAGCCCTGCTGCAATTGCTGCTGGGCCTGGGGATTCGTCATGACACCACGGTGATTCTGTATGGCCGCAACACCACGGCCGCGGCGCGTGCCGCGCACCTGATGCTGTATGCCGGGGTCAAGGACGTGCGTTTGCTCGATGGCGGTTTTACGGCCTGGTTGCGCGCCGGTCTGCCCTGTGCGCAAGGCGCGCCGCAGCGCCAGCCGCCCGCGACCAGCTTTGGCGCAGCTTTTCCGGGCAACCCGCACTACCTGATCAACACACACCAGGCGAAATCTCTGTTGGCGCAGCCCGATGGTGTGCTGGCCAGCATACGCACCTGGGATGAATTCACCGGCAAGACCTCCGGCTACAGCTACATCGCGGCCAGGGGCGACATTCCCGGCGCACGCTGGGGCCGTGCCGGCCATGGCACTGACGTGAACAACATGAGCGCCTTCCATCAAGCGGACGGCAGCATGCGGCCTGCCGGCGAGATCTGCCAGTTCTGGCGCAAGGAAGGCATACACGCCGGCCTGCAAACGGCGTTTTACTGCGGTACGGGCTGGCGCGCCTCGGTGGCTTTTTTCTACGCATGGCTGATGGGCTGGGAACGCATCAGCGTGTACGACGGCGGCTGGTTCGAGTGGAGCCATGGCCTGGGCCAGACCGCTCAGGCCCCCCACGCTGCACCGATAGCGCATGAGCTACAAATTCAATAGCTGTCTGCGCCCGTGCCTATTGGGTTGGCGGGCCATTTAATGCATAAAAGGCCTGCAAGTCCCCGCCGCTACGCCATGCGACCAACCGGAGCAAGCCCTTTGGCGCAAAGAAATGTGTCCGACGCCAGAACCATGTAAGCCGGCGCAACACCTTGCAAGAACACTGGCGTCCAGACCCTTATTGGCATCCAATGGTGCCATGTCCCACCTTCCCCTCAAGCCACAGATGCGCCCTACCATCTCCAGCATGCCCCGCGTCCGAGTTTCGTATTTTTATATGAGCGCCCTGCTTACCTTGACGGCGGCAACCGCCCTGCTGGCCTTGGGTGCCCAAGCCCAGACGGCCGAGCCCGCCGCGGCACCGGCAGCAGCCGCGTCCCAGGCCGCAGCGCCCGCCCCCGCCAGCACACCCAAATACGCGGCCAGGGACATAGAGCGCGTGTTCAATTTTCTCGATACCAACCGCGACGGCAAAATCAGCCGGGCGGAAGCCGCCGGCTTTCGCAACGTGGCCAAACATTTTGATGCCGCCGACACCAACAAGGACAACATGCTGTCGCGCGAAGAGTTTGAAAATGCCCTGAACGGCGACAAGCCGCAATAACACCCCCTCACATCCAGCCGCGCGCTGGACGCGGCTATGATGAAACCGGCCGCTTGAAACGTAGCGCAGCTGCCGCGCCAGGGGACGGGAACAAGTGACCCCTGATGCATCAAGTCGGCAGCCATAACGCTATCAAAATAATAGCTGACTGCGTATGCTGTGCGGCGGCCAGGCACACAAAACACCTCAAAACCAGCGCCTGACTGCCCGCCATGCCCACACGCCAAGTTTTTACCCAACCATGAGCCGCGCGTGAAATACCTTGTAGCCGTTAGAGCACTGTGCGAGTTCACGGCCAAACACGGCGACCTGGACCTGCGTTTTACGCCCTCGCCTTCCGCGCAGGAAGGCATGGCCGGCCACGCACTGGTCGCCTCACGGCGCGGCGACGGCTACCAGTCCGAAGTAGGCCTGGAGGGCGAGTACAAAAGCCTGCGCGTGCGCGGCCGGGCCGACGGTTATGACCCGGCGCTTAACCAGTTGGAAGAGGTCAAGACCTTTCGCGGTGATTTGCATGCCATGCCGGAAAACCGCCGCAACCTGCACTGGGCGCAGGCAAAAATCTACGGCTGGCTGCTGTGCCACGAAAAAGGCCTGGATGGCATCAACCTCTCGCTGGTCTACCTTGACATCGCCAGCCTGCAGGAAACGCCGTTGACCGAACACTTCAGCGCCGCATCGCTGAAGGAATATTTTGAACTGCAATGCGAACGTTTCCTGCTCTGGGCCGGGCAGGAGATGGCGCACCGGCTGGCGCGTGATGCCGCCTTGACGGCCCTGAATTTTCCGCACGCCAGCTTCAGGCCCGGCCAGCGCGAACTGGCGGAAGCGGTGTACAAAACCAGCAGCGCCGGCAAATGCCTGATGGCGCAGGCCACCACCGGCATAGGCAAAACCGTGGGCACGGTGTTCCCCCTGCTCAAGGCCACACCCAAAAAGCGGCTGGACAAGCTGTTTTTCCTGGCCGCCAAAACACCCGGGCGAAAGCTGGCACTGGACGCGCTGGCGCTCATCAAGGACAGCGCCACTGGCCTGCCGCTGCGCGTACTGGAACTGGTGGCGCGCGACAAATCCTGCGAACACCTGGACAAGGCTTGCCACGGCGACGCATGCCCGCTGGCCAGGGGCTTTTATGACCGCCTGCCGCAGGCCCGGCTGGCAGCCGTGCACTACGCCGCCAGCGAGGGCATGCTCGACAAAGCCGCGCTGCGCAATGTCGCGTTGACGCACCAGGTCTGCCCCTATTACCTGAGCCAGGAGCTGGTGACCTGGTCGGACGTGGCGGTGGGTGACTACAACTATTTTTTCGACAGCAGCGCCCTACTCTACAACATGACACAAAACAACCAGTGGCGCGTCAGCGTGCTGGTGGACGAGGCGCACAACATGATTGAGCGGGCGCGCAAGATGTATTCCGCCACGCTGGACCAGGCGCAGTTGCACCAGGTGCACGCGTCTGCGCCCAGGGCCGTCAGGGGCGCGCTGGAGCGCCTGAACCGCCACTTCAATGAACTGCACCAGTTGCAGACCGAGGCCTACCAGGTCCATGCCGAGCTGCCCGCCGGTTTTCTCAAGGCGCTGCAGCAGGCCATCACCGGCATCACCGATTTTCTGGTGGCCAACCCGACGCGGGTGGATGGCGAGCTGCAGGCGTTTTATTTCGAGGCGCTGCATTTCTCGCGCATGGCCGATGCGTTTGCTGCGCACTCGATTTTTGACATCACGCTCAACGATGCGGCCGAAATCGACAGCGGCGCCATACAAAGCCTGCAGGGCGGCCACGGCTGCGCCACACTGAATATCCGCAACGTGGTGCCCGCGCCTTTTTTGGCTCCGCGTTTTGCGGCCGCCAATTCCGTGGCCCTGTTTTCGGCCACCCTGAGCCCGCAGGATTTTTACAGTGAAACGCTGGGCCTGCCCACCGGCACGGCATGGATTGACGTGCAGTCGCCGTTTACCCATGAGCAGCTGCACGTGGCCGCCGTCAGCAATATTTCAACGCGCTACCAGCACCGCGACCGGTCGCTCGGGCCGATTGCCGACCTGATGGCGCGGCAGTACGGCCAGACGCCGGGCAACTACCTGGCATTTTTAAGCAGCTACGACTACCTGCAAAAGCTGGTGGCCCTGTTCAGGCAGCGTTACCCCCACATTCCCGTGTGGGAGCAAAAACGCCAGATGGACGAGGCCGGGCGCGAGCAGTTCCTGGCGCGCTTCACGCCCGACTCGCAGGGCATAGGTTTTGCCGTGCTGGGCGGCGCATTTGCCGAAGGTGTGGATTTGCCGGGCCGCCGTCTGATAGGCGCGTTTATCGCCACGCTTGGTCTGCCGCAGGTCAACCCGGTCAACGAGGAAATCAGGACGCGCATGGGCGCTTACTTTGACGACAAGGCCGACCACAAAGCGGACCGCAGCGGCGAGCGCGGCTATAACTACACCTATCTTTACCCCGGCCTGCAAAAAGTGGTGCAGGCAGCCGGCCGGGTGATACGCACGCAGCTCGATGTTGGCGTGATTTACCTGATGGACGACAGGTTTACCCGGCCCGAGGTGCTGGCGCTGCTGCCGCCCTGGTGGAAGGTCGAGCGCCTGTATGCCGCGCCGGCACGCAAGGCAGCCGTGTCCGGGCCTAAAATCCCTCTTGCAGCCTCAAATTCAGATGCCAAACAGGCCTGAAAATCAATAAACACGGGCGCAAGCAGCTATTAAAAAAGTAGCACTCACCAGCAACCCCGGCCGTGCGCCGTTTCAGGATGAATGATTTGCAAACCACTCTGCTCCGGCAAAAAATCCTCCCTATGCTGCTGTGCGCCGCCGCATTGCAGCTGTCCACGGCCCAGGCCGCGGACCCGGTGCCGTCCGGTAACACGGCGCACCCCATCGTGGGCAGCTGGAACTGGACGCTATTTGGCGGCAAGTGCGCGGAAACCTTTCAGTACCGCGCCAATGGAACCATGCTGGGCACCAGCGGCGAGGCCGTGACCGAGTGGATTTATACCGTCACCCCGCAAGCCAGCGAAAAAGGCTTTTACAAAGTCGTCGAAACCTCCACCCGGCAAAACGGCAAAAAAGACTGCTCGGGTGATGTGGTGGACGAAACCGGCACCGCGCATACCCGCTTCATACAGTTCAGCCCGGCACGCGACCGTTTTATCGTCTGCAAGGCTGAGTCGCTGACCGCCTGCTTTGGGCCCTTGAGCCGCACGCAGTGGTGAATCGGGTTTAACGCTGTTTAGCGATCCCACCGGCCCATGCCCGCACCCCGGACCAAAAAACATAACAGTTCGAAATCACAAGTCTGCTTCTCTATCAATGTTTCTTAAGAGTTTTCCCATCTGAAACCTCTTCATCTGTCCAACAGATGGACATGTAAGGTAAAGTGGCAGCATGGAATCCAAATCAACAATCACACCCGAGCTGGACAAATCCGAAGGTGGCGTGCGCGCAGTCCTGCGCGCGCTTGATATCCTTCTCGCATTTAAACCTGGCGACAATGAGTTGCTTGTCGCCGAGTTGTTGAAGCGCGTCGACCTCAGCCGCCCTACGCTGTACCGTTTGCTGGACACTCTGGCTTCAAAAGGATTTCTGACGTCAGAGGGAGAGCCTCAGCGCTTCAGACTTGGTCCGGCAGTGGCTCAGCTAGCCCATGCATGGTCGTCAGGCATGAGCTACGAGACGGTGGCCCAACCAATGATGCGACGACTATGGGAAAACACGCGAGAAACCATCTCCCTGCATGTGCAAGAGGGCTTCTCCAGGGTCTGTATTGCTGAGTTACCCAGCTCTCAGCCGCTTAGTTTCAGAAGAGGAGTGGGATACCTGGAGAAGCTCGTGCGCGGCGCGAGTGGCAGATCCATACTCGCTTGGCTGAACGTGGAAGCTCGCGATCTTGTTGCATACGGCGCGGAAAACGCCATGGATGCGAAACGGTGCATGGAACAGCTTCAGCAAGTTCGCAACGACGGTTACGCGACAAGCCGAGACGAACTGATCCAAGGCGCAGTGGCCATTGCAGCGCCATTCTTTGATAGCAGCGGACGTGTCGTCGGCTCGCTTGGACTTTTTGGTCCAAGCGTACGCCTGAGCGAAGATGTGGTGCGAAGCTACGCCGCTTTTCTGCAGGAAGAGGCGGCTCAACTCTCCGCTGCGCTTGGCTCCCAAGGACATCGCCAGGCTGCTCCTTAACCTTTCGCTGCCGGTGTCTCCCCTTCTCACAAGGGATTGAAGCGCCATCCAGGCAGGTGGCGCTCGCCCCCCCAACTCGCGGGCTCAGCCGCTCCTTGCTGTCCTGAACACCTCTCGCGCTTACTCCTTGCTGATCTCCGGGCGTCTGCGGTCCAAGCGACAAAGTTGGTCAGTTCAACGGGACTGAGTTTGAGCCTCCCAGGCTCGCACCTAGATATGTCCGCGTGATGGACTGTTCATTCGAAAATTTGACATCGGTCAAAACATCATTAAAATGGACAATCATCTCATCAGATGGACAAATGACCACTTACCCCTTATTTACCTACGGAGACGACTTTGAACAAAGAAATGTCTGAAACGCTTACCCGCGTCGGTCCCGGTACCAGCATGGGCAACCTTATGCGCCGCTACTGGGTGCCAGCGCTGATGTCGAGCGAAATCCTCGAGGCCGATGGCCCGCAGGTGCGCGTCCAGTTGCTGGGCGAAAAGCTTCTGGCCTTTCGCAACACCGACGGCAAGGCCAGCCTGATCGGCGAGTTCTGCTCGCACCGCGGCGTCTCGCTCTACTTCGGCCGTAACGAGGCAAACGGCATTCGCTGTGCCTACCACGGCGTGAAGTTCGATGGCAACGGCCAGTGCGTCGACGTACCGTCCGCCCCACAGGCCTGCGCGCACATGCATATCAAGGGCTATCCCTGCGTGGAACGCGGCGGCATCGTGTGGACTTACATGGGCCCGGCAGATCAGCAGCCCGCGCCACCAGAGCTGGAGTGGTGTACCTTGCCGCCCGAGCACGTTTTCGTCTCCAAGCGTCTGCAATACAGCAACTGGCTGCAAGCCATGGAAGGCGGCATCGACACAGCGCACGTGTCCTATGTGCACCGGTTTGAAGTGGACACGGACCCGATGCACCAGGGCGTGAAAGCGCTGGACTACATCAAGGCCGACGGCAATGTGAAGTTCGAAATCGAGCAGACGCCTTTCGGTCTGAGCCTCTTTGGCCGTCGCAATGGCGAGCCCGATTCGTACTACTGGCGCATCACGCAGTGGTTGTTCCCGTGGTTCACGCTGATCGCGCCCTTTGGCGAGCATGCGCTGGGCGGCCACGTGTGGGTGCCGATAGATGACCATAGTTGCTGGGCCTGGAGTATCAACTGGCAACCTGGCCAGCCTCTCACCGAAGAAGAGCGCACCGCGATGGAAGAAGGCAAGGGCATCCACGTCGAGTACGAGGCGCCAGGTAGCTTTATTCCCAAGGCCAACCGCGACAACGACTACGGCATGGACCGAGTAGCGCAACGCGAGGATCGCTCTTACAGCGGTATCTTCGGCTTCTCCGCGCAGGACTATTCGCTTCAGGAAAGCATGGGCACCATCCAGGACCACGAGGCCGAGAAGCTGTTGCCCACCGACAAGGCCATCGTGATGGCTCGCCGCATGCTGCATGAAGCTGCCCTCGGCCTGGAACAGGGAGAAACGCCCCCCGCGCTGGACGCCAGCGAGCAGCACGTGCGACCTGCAGGTGTGTTGCTGCCCAAGGAGCAAGATCCCGTCGCCTGGGCGCGCGAGCAACTGGCCGACGCCACCCAAAAACCAGTTTTCAGCCTCTGAGCACTTATTCCGCCGCCCCCGAGAGAACACACAGGAGACACCCATGAAACCCACATTGAAACTCGCTGCAACCGTCGCGCTCGCAGCCTGCGCGGCTGCCTCCGGCTGGGCACAAACTGCACCGTCGCAGTGGCGCCCAAGCAAACCGGTGCACATCATCGTGCCCATCATCGGAAGCACCAACGACGTACTTGCACGCCTGATCGCGCCGAAACTGCAGGAAGCGCTGGGCCAGCCCTTCGTGGTCGAAAACAAACCGGGCGCGGGTGGCAACATCGGCGCCTATGAGGTGAGCCGCGCCGCCCCTGACGGCCATACCTTGCTGATTGGCTACAACGGGCCGCTGGCCATTAACGTCACGCTGTTCGACAAGATGCCGTACGACCCGATGAAGGCCTTCGCACCCATTACGTTGGCCGTCAAGTCGTCGCAGTACCTGGTGGTCAACCCGGCCACCGGCATTACCAGCGTGCAGGACTTTATCGCCAAAGCCAAGGCCAACCCGACGAAGTACTCCTACGGCTCGGTGGCCTTGGGCAGCGCCTCGCACCTCACCATGGAAATGATGAAGCTGGGGGCCGACTTCCACATGACGCACATTCCGTACCGTGGCGCGGGCCCGGCCGTGAGTGACCTGATCGCCGGCAATATCCAGGCTGGCTTCTTCGTGCCTGGCAACGTGCAGGGTTTCGTGAAAGACGGGCGTCTCAAGCTCCTGGCTTCAACCGGCCCCAAGCGGCTCCCCAGCACGCCCGACGTGCCAACACTCGCCGAGTCCGGCCTGAAGGGGTTTGAGGCCACCTCATGGATCGGCCTGCTGGCGCCGGCCGGCACACCGCCGGCCATCATCAACCGCTATCACGAGGAGATGATGCGCATTCTGAAGTCGCCCGACATGCAGAAACGCCTACACGAGATGGAGTTCGAGATCACCGCGAGCACGCCCAAACAGTTTAGCGATTGGATCGGCACCGAGATCGTTCGCTGGGGCAAGGTCATCAAGGCAACTGGCGCAAAAGCGGAATGAAATCCATGAACAAACTGAGGCTGGCGGGCCGAACCGCCCTCATCACGGGCGCAGGCGCTGGCATCGGCGCCGCTGCCGCACACCTATTTTGCAGTGAGGGCGCTGCGGTTCTGCTGGTAGACGCCAACACAGAGGCATTGGAAAGAACACGCCAAGCCATTGTGCAGGCGCAACCCGAAGCGCAGCTGGCATGCGTCACCGCCAACGTAGCCGACGAGGCCGCAGCACTGGCTGCCGTTCAGCAATGCACCACGCAGTGGGGTAGGTTGGACATCCTGGTCAACAACGCGGCCATGCGCAACTACACCTCGGCCGCAAACGCCACGCCTGCCGAATGGCATGCGATGGTGGGCGTGAACCTGGTCGGCATGTCCAACTACTGCGGCGCAGCCCTGCCGGCGCTAAGGCAGTCGGGCACGGGCAGCATTGTCAATGTGTCGTCTTGCTACGCTGTCACCGGCCGCAAAGGCATGGCCCTGTACGATGCAACGAAGGCCGCCCAACTCGCCTATACGCGCAGCCTGGCCTTTGAGGAAGCACCCCACGGCGTGCGCGCCAATGCAGTGTGTCCCGGCTCCACGCTAACCGACTTCCACGTTGGTCGCGCGCAAAACACTGGCAAGAGCGTCGAGCAACTCAAGATCGAGCGCAAAGACACCTCACTGATCGGACGTTGGGCGGCCCCTGAGGAGATCGCCTGGCCCATCGTGTGGCTGGCCTCGGGTGAGGCCTCCTTCATCACCGGAACCACGCTGATGGTCGACGGTGGCTTGCACATCATGTAATCCCATGGCTTCAACCACCCTTCAGGCACTCGTTTCCAGTCTTCACTACCAGGTCCCAGGCATCATCAGTGTCGAGTTGCGACCTGTTGCTCCGGGCAAGGTCTTTCCAGTCGCGGTTGAGGCGGGTGCCCACATCGACCTGCATTTGACCGAGCATCTGAGTCGCAGCTACTCGCTGATCAATCCAGGAGAAAGCCATCGCTATATGGTGGCCGTGCTGCGTGACCGTAATAGCCGTGGTGGCTCGATTCATGTCCACGAAAAGTTGCGAGTAGGGCAGATCATCACCATCGGCCGGCCACGCAACCATTTCCCGTTAAATGAGACTGGCCCGCACAGTGTCCTGCTTGCCGGCGGGATTGGTATCACCCCGATCTACGCCATGCTGCAGAGGATCGCAGCCCTTGGACAGCCGGCACACCTCATCTACTGTGCAAGCAGCCGTCAGAACGCTGCGTTCATCGAAGACATTCAGCCGCTGGTAGACGCCAAAGCCGGGGCACTTTCAGTGCACTACCATTTCGAGGACGAGCAAGGCGGCCGTCCTGACTTGGCCAAGCTCCTCGACGGTCATCCGCAGGACAGCCACTTCTATTGCTGCGGGCCACTGCCGATGCTGGACGCCTACGAACAGACGTGCAAAAAGTTGAGCCTGCCCAACGTTCATCTTGAGCGATTTTCTGCGGCCGCGCTTGCCGAATCACAGACGTCCAAAGAGGGCTACTCCGTGGAGCTGAGTAAGTCCGGCAAAACGGTACAAGTCGCCCCCGGTATCTCGCTGCTCGACGCACTTATTAATGCCGGTCTGAATCCCGAGTTCAGCTGTCGCGAAGGCGTATGTGGGGCGTGCGAAACGAAAGTGATTTCAGGCGATGTTGACCACCGCGACCTGCTTCTCACCAAGCAGGAACACCAGGCCAACAAATCCATGATGATTTGTGTCTCTGGCTGCCGCTCTGGCAATCTCGTGCTCGACTGCTAATCGCAGAGGTAGCTGCCCTTTAGTGCAAGCCGTGGTTGGTGCTTGCCGCACAATAATCCAGCAGTTGCTCCAGCTCGTTGGACTTGTCGAACACGGCGTCAGAGCCCAGTTCGGCGCATCGCCGGCGGATGTCCTTGGTGGCGTAGTTGGTGAGCACCACCACCCGCTGGCCGGCGTGGCGGTTCTGGCAGCCCTTGAGCACGCCCAGCCCGCTGCCCTCCTTGAGAAACAGGTCGACGATGGCAAGCTCCCAGTCCCCGTCGTGGGCTGAAAGCCAGCGGCTGGCCTCCTGTTCGGTCTCGGCAAAACCGACCACCTTGACGGGCGCTATTTCTTCCAGCGTCGAAATCAGGTTTTCCCGGATGGTTGCGCTGTCTTCCACGATGTAAGTAATGAGTGCCATGGCGATTGTTGTGTTTTAACCGGGTTTTACCCAAAAATATCACACGCCGTGCCAGGGAACGTAGCTTGAAAACGGGGGCCGCTGTAGGAGAAAGGCCTGAGGCGAAAATCGCGCGGCCATGTGCCGGCGCGAAAGGGCAGGCCAGGGACTGAAACAAGGGTATAAATGCCGCAGCCCGCAGGGCCGCCATCCCTTTTAAACACGACAGTTCAGCCACAAGGATTTTTCATGCGATCAACGCTTTTGACGACCGCCTTTGCCCTCGGCACCCTGATGGTGCTGCCCACCAGCTGGGCCCAGACCGATGCAGCCACCGCCGCCGCCGGCAAGGAGGCCGGCGCCGTGCTCACCAAAAGCGGGCTGGTCTACCGCTCCCTGAAGGACGGCACGGGCGCCAGCCCGCTTGCCACCGACAAGGTCAAGGTCCACTACAAGGGCACTTTCCCCGACGGCCGCGAGTTTGACAGCTCCTACAAGCGCAATGAACCCACCGAATTCCCGCTGAACCGCGTCATCCCGTGCTGGACCGAGGGCGTGCAGTTGATGAAGGTGGGCGGCAAGGCCAAACTCACCTGCCCGGCGTCGATTGCCTACGGCGAACGCGGTGCGGGCGGCGTGATACCGCCCAATGCCACGCTGCAGTTCGAGATTGAACTGCTGGCCATCAACGGGAAATAAGCGCCCCGCGGGCCGCGTTCAGGACGCGGCTGGCGTCAAGCCGAACTCACGGAACGGCAGCAGCACTCACTTTGTCAGCGCATCCTGCGCCCGGTTGCGCTCGGCGCGGCTCATTGTTCTGGCGGGCCGGTCGGAAACCGCTGCCGAAGCGATGGACACATTGGTCAGCACAGGGGATGCCTGGCGCGTGTCAAGAACCGAACAGACCGCGCTGTCGCCAAACACCATATGGCCACCCGGGAAGACCGCCGGCAAACGCTCGTGGATCTGGTAACTCATGTCCATGGGCGGCGACATGCCGGAATAGACCAGCTGGTTGGCCGCGTTGTAGACCATAAAACAGGCCACGGCCTGCGGCAGGGCCAACACTGAAAACGAAAGCGCCAACGCGCCCTTCCATATCTTCATCACAACTCCCCCTGCAAAGTCCGTCAGATTGAAGCAGCATCCAGAACGCGGATGCAACACCGACAGCATGACGGCACGAACCCGGTCCGTCAAGCAGCAGGACTGGCGCCGGACCCGGTCTTCAGGCCAGAGTGTAGGCCGTCTTCACCGTGGTAAAAAACTCCTGGGCATAACGACCCTGCTCGCGCGGGCCGTAGCTGGAGCCCTTGCGGCCGCCAAAGGGCACGTGGTAGTCCACACCCGCCGTGGGCAGATTCACCATCACCATGCCGGCCTGGCTGTGGCGCTTGAAGTGCGTGGCGTATTTCAGGCTGCTGGTGGCAATGCCGGCGGACAGGCCAAACGGCGTGTCGTTGGCCGTGGCCAGCGCAGCCTCGTAATCCTTGACACGGATCACGCTGGCCACCGGGCCAAAAATCTCTTCACGGTTGATGCGCATGGCGGCCGTGCTTTCACTGAACAGCGCCGGTGCCATGAAATAACCTTGCGCCCCGCTGCCGGTATGGCAGGCGATGCGCTGCCCGCCTGCGGCCAGGGTTGCGCCTTCGGCCTTGCCGATTTCAACGTAGCTCAGGTCCTGCTCCAGTTGCGCCAGCGATGACACCGGGCCGATGTCGGTGCCCGCAGCCAGCGCATCACCGACCTTGATGCCTGCCATGCGCGCCTGCAGGGCTTTGACGAACGCCGGGTAAATGCCGTCCGTCACGATCAACCGGCTGGACGCGGTGCAGCGCTGGCCTGTGGAATAAAACGCGCTTTGTGCACTGAGCTCGACGGCTTGCGCCAGGTCGGCATCGTCCAGGATGATTTGCGGGTTTTTGCCGCCCATCTCAAGCTGTACTTTTTTCAGGCTCTTCGCGCAGGCCTCGGCAATGCGGTTGCCGACACCGATCGAACCGGTAAAACTGATGGCGTTGATGCCGGGATGGTTCACCAGCGCATCGCCAATCACACGCCCCGGCCCCATCACCAGGTTAAACACGCCGGCCGGAATGCCGGAGCGCGAGATGATCTCGGCCAGCGCCCAGGCGCTGCCGGTCACCAGGTCGGCAGGCTTGAGGACCACGCAGTTGCCAAAGGCCAGCGCAGGCGCAATTTTCCAGGCCGGGATCCCGATCGGGAAGTTCCACGGCGTGATCAGGCCGACCACACCCATGGGTTCGCGGGTGATCTCAACGCCTACGCCGGGACGCACCGAAGGAATGCTCTCACCCGCCAGGCGCAAACACTCGCCAGCAAAAAACTTGAAGATCTGGCCTGCCCGCGCGACCTCGCCTATACCCTCGGCTTTGGTCTTGCCTTCCTCACGTGAGAGCAGCGTGCCCAGCTCCTCGCGGCGTGCCAGGATTTCGGTACCGATCTTGTCAAGCGCGTCGGAGCGGGCCTGTATGCCCGAGACAGACCAAGCCGGAAAGGCCGCCTGCGCGGCCTGCACGGCGGCATCCAGCCCGGCGGCGTCTGCCTGCGCATAGTCGCCTATCACGTCGGCCAGGTTGGACGGGTTCAGGTTGGCGCTGGTGGTGTTGCCGGCAAGCCATTGGCCGTTGATGAGGTTGTTGTGCGGGGAGCTCATGCCAGTCTTTATTTTTTCCACGAGAAAACCATGGGATCAAGCCGTTTCGCCGTTTCGATCAGGCCTTTGCGCACCTCGGGGTGCATGGCTGGAAACGGGTGGCGTGGCGCATCGCAGGCGATGATGCCGCCTTCTTTCATGAGTGCCTTGGCCGTCAGGATGCCGCCCTGGCGGTTTTCGTAATTGATCAGCGGCAACCAGCGTGTGTACTCGGCCACCGCTTCTTCCCGGCGGCCTGCGGCGTAGGCATCAACGATGCGGCGTATGCCGTCGGGGTAAGCGCCGCCCGTCATGGCGCCGGTTGCGCCGGCTTCCAGGTCGGGCAGCAGGGTGATGGCTTCCTCGCCGTCCCACGGACCTTCAATCGCGTCACCACCGAGGCGTATCAGCTCGCGTAGCTTGGAGGCGGCACCGGCGGCTTCTATCTTGAAATAGGACACCTGCTTGATCTCCTTGGCCATGCGCGCCAGGAAAGTGGCCGACAGCGTTGTACCGCTCATGGGCGCATCCTGGATCATGATGGGAATGTCAATCGCATCCGACAGCGCGGCATAGAACTCGTAAATCTTCTCTTCGCTGGCACGCAGGGTGGCACCGTGATAAGGCGGCATCACCATCACCATGGCCGCGCCGGCATCCTGCGCGCGGCGGCTGCGCCCGGCGCAGACTTGCGTGCCGAAGTGGGTTGTTGTGACAATCACCGGCACCCGACCGGCGACATGCTTGAGTATGGTTTTCGTGAGTGTTTCGCGCTCGTCATCCGACAGCAAAAACTGCTCGGAAAAATTGGCCAGAATGCACAGGCCGTTGGAACCCGCATCGATCATGAAATCAACACAGCGCAACTGGCTTTGTATATCCAGTCCGCCCGTCTCATTAAAGGTGGTGGGCACCACCGGGAACACGCCCTTGTACCGTGCAGTCATGGTGCTCACTCAATGATGTTGAAGTCTTTGAGGAATTCGGTCTTGAGCGAGAGGCCCAGGCCGGGCTTGTTGTCGTCGAGCTGCACAAAGCCGTTCTCGGCCACCGGCTCGCCATCAAAGATGTAATAAAACAGCTCGTTGCCGACTTCCACATCGAACATCGGGAAGTACTCGCTCATGGGCGAGGCCAGCGTGCTCATGGTCAGGTGGTAGTTGTGCATCTGGCCGGCATGCGGGATCACCGGCACGCTGTAGGCCTCGCACAAGGCATTGATCTTGTGCGCCGCCGTGATGCCGCCCACGCGGTTGGTGTCGTACTGCACCACCGACACGGCTTTTTTGTCCAGCAGCTGCTTGAAGCCATAGAGCGAAAACTCATGCTCACCGCCCGAGATCGGGATGCTGGTGAGCTGGTTGAGTTCAGCATAACCATCGATGTCGTCGGCAATCACCGGTTCTTCGAGCCAGCGCGGCTCGAATTTTTCCAGCTTGGGCAACATGCGCTTGGCGTATTCGAGGTTCCAGCCCATGTAGCACTCAAGCATCAGATCGTTGTCGTAGCCAATCACCTCGCGAATCGCCTCGACGGACTTCAAATTCTCGGCCACGCCTTTTTGCAGATGTGCCGGGCCGTAGCCAAAACGCATCTTGAAAGCCGTGAAACCTTCGTCCTTGTACTTCTGCGCCTCGTCCTGCATGGCCTTGAGGTCGGTGCGGTAGAGCTTGGAGTAATACACCGGGATTTTTTCCTTGGTGCGGCCGCCCAGCAGCTTGAAGACAGGTTTGTTGACCGACTTGCCGAGGATGTCCCAGATCGCCAGGTCAATCGCCGAGATCGCCGCCATGGTCACGCCCTTGCGGCCCCAGGCGTGGGTGGCGCGGTACATGCGCTGCCACAGGTATTCGTAGTCCCATGGGTCCTGGCCCAGCACCAGCGGTGTCAGGTACTGGTCGATGATGGCTTTGGCGATGGCCGGCGCCAGCGCCACATTGCCCAGGCCAACGATGCCGTCGTCGGTTTCAATTTCCACCACCGTCCAGGAGTGGAAGCGGAAAGTGCTCATGGACTCGGTTTTGGAGTAAACCAGATCCATGGCGTTGGAGCAGAAGTTGCCTTGCGGTGGAACGGTCTTGCCCTTCCACTCGAACACGCGCGCGCGCACTGATTTGATTTTCATGTCTTTGTTTTCAAGCGTTGAGTTTTGCCGCACCCATGCGGCAGGCGATGCGAAAGGCGTTAAGCGTGGCGTTGACATCGGCAATGCCCTGGCCGGCAATATCAAAGGCCGTACCATGCGCCGGCGTGGTGATCGGCAACGGCAGGCCGCCCTGCACTGTCACGCCCTTGCTGAAGCCCATGAGCTTGATGGCGATCTGGCCCTGGTCGTGGTACATGGTGACGATGGCCTGGTATCGTGAATCTTTATGGCCGTCACGCGCCTTGAGGAAAATCGTGTCCGCCGGGAAAGGCCCATCGACGGGGAAACCGCTGGCGCGCAGTTCCCTGACGGCGGGTTCAATGATGTCGATTTCCTCGCGCCCGCAACTGCCCCCGTCCCCACCATGCGGATTAAAAGCGGCAATGGCCACCCTGGGCTCGGCCGTGCCACTGGCCTGCAGCGACTGGTAAATCAGGCGCGCCGCATCAACGATGCGTTCCCGGCTCAACATGGCCGCGGCATCTTTCAGCGGGATATGCGAGGACACACGTGAGGTCCACAAATCGCCCAGCGTGTTGAACTCGCAGAAATAGCCTGTCACGCCAAGGTATTCGGCAAAGTGGTGCAGTTCATCCTCGTGTTTGAGGCCGCCCTGCTTCATGGCGAATTTGTTCAACGGTGCAAAACAGATGGCATCGACCTCACCGCGTTTGGCAGCGTCCATGCAAAGGTCAAGCACCTGCAGCACCGACGCACCGCAAGCCGCTTGCGCCTGGCTGCGTTGCACCTGGTCCGGGTCTATGGTGTCCACAGCGAGAAAAGCCGGCAGGCTGTGGTCGGGCCGCACACGCACCTCGGCCAGGCTGTTGACGGTTTGTGTGGCTACCGTTTGCTTTGCAATGGTTTGGCCGTCCTGCCACAGCCAGGGGTCACCGAGCAGCACAATATTGGCGTCGCTGGTGAGGCCGGGCTGGCCCAACAGCCTGGCCATCAGTTCCGGTCCTATGCCGGCCGCGTCGCCCAGTGTCAGGGCGACTACCGGCAAATTTTTCTCGTTCATTGGGTCAATCCAGCTTGATGTTTTTTCTGGCAATCAGCTCGCCATAACGTTTGTTCTCGGCGATATGAAACGCAGCAAACTGCGCCTGCGTCATGGGCGTCAGGTCGGCGCCAATAGCGCCCAGCCGGGTTTGGGTTTCGGGCATGGCCAGCACTTTTGTGACTTCGGCGTAGACACGGTCCTGCACGGCTTTGGGGGTGGATGACGGCATGTAGATGCCGTACCAGGCGCTCATCTCCACGCCTTTCAAACCGGCCTCGGCCATGGTCGGCACATTCGGCAACTGCGGGTTGCGCTGGGCGCTGGCCACGGCCAGTGCGCGTATGCGTCCGGCCTTGACCTGGCCTATCACCGAAGGCATGGTGTCAAAACTCAGCTGCACCTGGCCGCCGACCAGGTCCACCAATGCCGGGCCGCTGCCGCGGTAGGGAATGTGCGTCATGAAGATGCCGGCCTGGTCCTTGAACAACTCAGCCGCGATGTGCTGCGTGCTGCCGGCGCCGCTGGTGGCGTAATTGAGCTGGCCGGGTTTGGCCTTGGCCAGCTTGATCAGCGACTGGACTGAATCCACCGGCAGGGAATTGGTGACGACCAGCACATTCGGCACCGCGCCTACAAACACCACGGGCACCAGGTCCTTGTTGTTGTCGTAGCCGAGCTTGAGCAGGTGCGGCGCAATTGCGTGCGCGGTGGACACGCCCATCACCATGGTGTGGCCGTCGGTAGATTTGGCGGTAACGTCAGCCGCCAGCGTGTTGGACACGCCGGGACGGTTTTCCACCACCACCGGCTGCTTGAGCAAGGGGCCCAGCCTGTCGGCCACGGCGCGAGCCATGGCGTCAGTGCCGCCGCCCGGGGCGGAGCCGACCAGGATGCGCACCGGCTTGTTCGGCCAGTCCTGGGCAAAAACGGGGGTCTGGCCGCCCAGTACGCAGGCAGCCGCCAGCAGGACGGGGAATATCTTCAGTGCATTCATTGATTGGTCTCCGGATCATTGTTGTGAACGAACGCCCTGATGGTAGGCAGGTGAACACTTAACGTAAATTGAAAATAAATGATTATTTGATAATCTATGGTAATCATTCAAACAAACCCATGCCCGATACAGACCTTATCCCCCAGCTCCTGAACCGCCTGCGCATGCGCCAGGTGGCGCTCATCCTGGCCGTTGGCGAACACGGCACCTTGCGCAAGGCTTCGGCCGAGCTGGGCATGACGCAACCGGCCGCCACAAAAATGATCCACGAGCTGGAGTCGGCGCTGGGCCAGCGGCTGTTCGAACGCGTGGGCCGCGGGCAAAAACTCACCGCTGCCGGGACCAGCGTGCTGCGCTACTTTCGCGGCATGCGCGGCTCGGTCGAGTCCATGACACGCGAGCTGGCGGAGCTGCAGTTGGGCTCTTCGGGCCGGGTCTCGGTCGGCAGCATCATGGCGCCCTCACCCACGCTGCTGACGCAGGCCATCATCACGCTGAAAAAAGCCTATCCGCTGCTGTCGGTGGATGTCACCATGGACACCAGCGACCGGCTGTTTGAGTTGCTGCGCGAAGGCGTGCTGGACCTGGCGATAGGCCGGATTCGTGATGCGCACCGGGGAGAGGACTATGTATTTGAGCCCCTTGAAAACGAGGCACTGGCCGTTGTTGTGGGCGTCAACCACCCGCTGGGGCAAAAGAAAAGCGTCAAGTTCAGCACTCTGCTGGACTACCCCTGGATATTGCAGCCAGCCCCCAGCCCCATGCGCGAGGTGCTGGAGCAGGAGTTCCGCATACTGCAGGCGCCGACACCCAAAGGCCTGATCGAAACAGCATCCATACTCACCACGACAAACCTGATTGCCGAGAGCCACATGATCGGCGTGATACCGCAGTCGATTGCCGACAGCTACGCCCGGCACGGCCTGCTCAAGATTCTGCCGTGCCGGATCCAGCACAAGATGGAGTCCTTCGGCTCCATCACCCGCAAGGACAGGCCGCTGAGCGAAGCGGCACGGTTTTTCCTCGCGGCGCTGCACCAGCGCGAGCCCAGCCGGCCCGCATAAGCCTTTCATCAGCTATGGTTTTCATAGCTGCCTGCGACCATCCAGCGGGGGTCAGGACACCAAATCTTTAAAAAAAGCGGGGAGCTGATGCCTGGAAGCCCCTGGCAAAACCATTTGTGCAATGAAATAGTGCTGTAGCCGCCTGAATTCGCTCGTAACCAGCTATCTAATTGATAGCAAACTTGGCACACACAAACTACTGCCCCACCTGCCAGCCGCCGCCCAGCGACTGGATCAGCGCCACGGCGGTGGTCTGGCGGTCGGCCATGGACTGCACCAGTGCGCGGCGGGCTGTGAGCGCCGTCGCCTGCGCGGTGATCACCTCGGTGTAGCCCACCTGGCCGCTCTTGTAGCGGTTAAGCACCTGTTGCTCGACCTGGTCGGCGGACTCCGACGCCTGGCGCCGCAGCGCCTGCTGCGTCTGCAGCACGCGTGTCGCCGACAACTGGTCCTCCACATCCTGGAAAGCCGCCAGCACCGTCTGGCGGTAACGCGCCACCGCCTGGGCCTGGGCGGCCTGTGCGCCCTCCACTCGCGCGCTGGTCGCACCCGCATCAAATATCAGTTGCGCAGCCGACAGACCCAGTGACCAGACATTGCTGGCGGCCTTGAACAAATCCGCCACGCGGCTGGCGCCCGAGCCAGCCGATGCATTCAGGCTGATGCTGGGGTAGTAGGCGCTTTTTGCAATGCCGATCTGCTCGTTGCTGGAGGCCACACGGCGCTCCGCGGCGGCAATGTCCGGGCGGCGCTGCAGCAGCGTGGAAGGCACACCGACAGGGATCTCCGGCACCACCGGCGTCCAGCCGGCAAGCGGCGGCAGACTGAAGTTTCCGGGCGCCTCGCCCACCAGCACGGCGATGGCGTGCTCCAGCTGCGCGCGCGTGCGCTGCAGGCCGGCCTGGTCGGCCTTGCTGCTGGCCAGTTGGGTTTGCGCCTGCAATAAATCCGTCTTGGCCGAGATACCCGCGTTGTAGCGGTTTTGCGTGATCTCCAGCGCGCGCATGTAACCGGCAATGGTGCTTTCAAGCAGCGCGTTTTGCGCGTCCGTCTGGCGCAATGAAAAATAATTGACGGCAAGCTCGCCCTGGGCCGCCAGTTTGGCCGAGGCCAGGTCCGCCGCACTGGCCTGCGCACCGGCGCTGGCGCCGTCAACGGCACGGCCCAGCCGGCCCCAGACATCGGGCTCCCAGCTGCCGCCCAGGCTGACCTGGTAATTGCTGCCGGTGCGGCCGGTCGCGCCTGTGGTGACGTTGCCGCTACTGCGCGAACGCGTGGCCCCGCCATCCAGCGAAACCGAAGGGAACAGCGCGGCGCGCTGCTGACGCACCAGCGCACGCGCCTGGGCGTAGGCACCCACGGCCAGCGCAACGTTCTGGTTGGACACCTCCACGCGCGCGGCCAGCTGGTCCAGCAGCGGATCACCAAACAGCGACCACCACGGGCCGCGCTCCAGCGCATCAGCCGGCGCGGCAGGCACCCAGTCGCCGGCTTCCTTGAAGGTGCTGACTTCGGCCGTTGCGGGCCGCTTGTAATCCGGGCCGACCGCGCAGCCGCTGACAAACAGCGCCAGTGCGGCAAGGGCCAGCAGCGTATGGGGAGGGCTTTTTGCAACGCTGAAATGCATGGAATTTTTCATGAATGTTTACCCCGGTTGCAGTTCATCTGGATGGTGGCTTAGCTGCCGCTCATACGGGCTGCGGCGGCGCAGCTTGTCCATCAGCACATAAACAACGGGCGTGGTCAGCAAGGTGAGCAACTGGCTCGCAATCAGACCGCCAATGATGGCAATGCCCAGCGGCCGGCGCAGCTCGGCGCCTTCGCCAAACCCTATCGCCAGCGGCAGAGCGCCAAGGATGGCGGCCAGCGTGGTCATGAGTATGGGCCGAAACCGCAGCAGGCAGGCTTCGCGCACCGCCTGCGCGGCGCTCAAGCCGCGCGCGCGCTCGGCTTCAATCGCAAAATCAATGATCAAAATGGCGTTTTTCTTGACAATGCCTATCAGCAGAAAAACACCGATCAACGCAATCAGTGAGAAGTCCAGCTTGAAGATCATCAGCGCCAGCACCGCCCCGACGCCGGCAGACGGCAGGGTGGACAGCACCGTGACCGGATGCACCAGACTTTCGTAAAGAATACCCAGCACGATGTAGATCACCACCAGCGCGGCCAGGATCAGCATGGGCTGCTGGTCTTGCGACTCCTGCGCATTGCGCGCCGTGCCCTGGAAACTGCCGCGCACATTGTTGGGCATGCCGATATCGGCTTCGGCCTGCTTGACGGCGGCCTGGGCCTGCTGCAGCACAAAACCATCGGCCAGGTTGTAGGACACCGTGGTGGCGAGTTCGGCATCCTGGTGGCTAACCGAAGCGGCCTTGGGATTTTCAGAAAACCGCGCGATGGCCGACAGCGGCACCATGGTGTTCGCCGACGAGCCCAGGGCCTGCCCAGTGGACTGGTCGCGCAGCGCCGGATTCACGATATTGGTCAGCGTCGCGGAGGTGGCCAGCGTGGTGGCCGGCTGCGCAGTCACCACACCGGAACCCGTGGCCGGCACATAAATGTCTTTCAGCGATTCGGGGCTGCGGATGTAACGCGGCGCCACTTCCATGATGACGTGGTATTGGTTCAGGTCGCTGTAAATGGTGGCCACCTGGCGCTGGCCGAAGCCGTTGTACAGGGCGTTGTCCACGTCCTTTGAACTGATGCCCAGGCGTGCGGCGCTGTCCTTGTCCACCGTGACCATGGTTTCGACACCGTTGTCCTGCTGGTCGGTGTCCACGTCGATCAGGGCCGGCTGCAGTTTCATCTGCTCGGACAGGCGCATGGCCCATTTGCGCAGGTCGGCGACGTTGTCGCTTTTGAGGGTGTACTGGTAGGTTGAATTGCTGGACCTGCCGCCGCCGCGCAGGTCTTGCACCGGATTGAGGAAAAGGGTAATGCCCGTCACGCGCGCCAGTTGCGGGCGCAATCGCGCGATCACGGCCAGTCCCTTGTCCGTGCGCTGGCCGGCCGGTTTCAGGTTGATGAACATGAAACCACCGCCGGCGCGGCTGCCGCCGGTAAAACCAACCACCGTGTCCACCGCCGGGTCGGCCCGGATGATGTCCACCAGCTGCTTGAGCTTGCCCTGCATGGCCTGGAATGAAATGCTTTGGTCGGCGCGCAGGCCGCCATTGATCTGCCCGGTGTCCTGCTGCGGGAAAAAGCCCTTGGGCACCTTCATGAAAAGAAAACCGTTAAGCCCAATCACGGCCAGCAAAATCAGCATCACCAGCAGCTTGCTGCCCAATGCCCAGTCCAGGCTCACCTCATAACTGCGGTGCACGCGCTTGAACAGCTGTTCAAACCAGCGCGGGATAAAGGCAAGGCGCCCGGCCGGCTTGCCGCTGTCCTCGCCAGTTTCGTTACGGTTCTTGAGCAGCCAGGCGCACATCATGGGCGTGGTGGTCAGCGAAATCACCAGCGAAATCAGCACTGCCGCCGACAAGGTGACGGCGAATTCACGAAACAGCCGCCCGGTCTGCCCGGCCATGAACAGCAGCGGGATAAACACCGCCACCAGCGACAGGCTGATGGACAGCACGGTGAAACCGACCTCGCGCGCACCCAGCAGCGCGGCCTTGAAGCGGTCCATGCCGGCTTCAATATGGCGGCTGGTGTTTTCCAGCACCACGATGGCGTCGTCCACCACAAAACCGGTGGCCACCGTGAGCGCCATCAGGCTCAGGTTGTTCAGGCTGAAACCCAGCAGGTACATCACGCCGAAAGTGCCCAGCAGCGACACCACCGTGGCCACTGCCGGGATGATGGTGGCGCGCGCACTGCGCAAAAAGGCGCTGACCACCAGCACCACCAGCACAATCGAGATCAGCAGCGTGATTTCAATTTCATGCAGCGACGATCGTATGGAATTGGTGCTGTCCGAGGCGACGGAAATCTTCACGTCCTGCGGCAGCTGGGCCTGCAGTTCGGGCAGCAGCGCGCGCACGCCGTCAACGGTGGCAATCACGTTGGCATCGGGCTGGCGCGTGACCAGCACGATGACGGCCGGGTCGCCGTTAAACAGACCCAGCGTGTTGGTGTTTTCAACGCCGTCCGTGACCTCGGCCACATCACGCAACCGGACCGCGGCGCCGTTGCGCCAGGCCAGCACCAGGCCCATGTAATCCGCCGCCTTGAGCCCGCCCGTCGCCGTGTTGGCGCCGGAGTAAATCTGGAAACGCTGGCCGTTGCCTTCAATCGCACCCTTGGGCCGGTTGGCATTCGACGCCTGCAACGCGGCGCGCACGTCCTCCATGCTGACGCCGTATCGGTTCAGTGCAAACGGCAGCAGGTCCACCCGCACGGCAGGCAGGGAACCGCCACCCAGTTCAACATCGCCCACACCCGGCACCTGCGCAATTTTTTGTTGCAGCAGGTTGGAGACCTCGTCGTAAATCTGTCCCGGCGAACGGGTTTTGGAGGTGAGCGCCAGGATGATGACAGGCGCGGAGGCCGGATTGGCCTTGCGGTAGGTCGGGTTGCTGCGCAAGGTGGCCGGCAGGTCGGCGCGCGAGGCATTGATGGCGGCCTGCACCTCGCGCGCGGCGGCATCTATCTTGCGGTTCAGGTCGAACTGCAGGCTGATGCGGGTCGAGCCGCTGCTGCTCGAAGACGTCATTTCATTGACGCCCGAGATCACGCCCAGGCGTCGCTCCAGCGGCGTGGCAACACTGCTGGCCATGGTGTCGGGGCTGGCACCCGGTATGCTGGCACTGACCGAGATGACCGGGAAGTCCACCTGCGGCAGCGGGGAGACCGGCAGCACAAAAAATGCGCCTATGCCGGCCAGGGCCAGGCCTATGGTCAGGAGGACGGTGGCTACTGGTCTTCTTACGAACGGTTCTGAGAGATTCATGCTTGACCTCCCGAGCCCATCAGGCACATCACCGTTCGGGCTGAGCTTGTCGAAGCCTTTCGTTGGTTTGAGTGCTGCGTGCTTTCACTACCAAGCCGGGTCTCGCCCCGGCGGGCGAGGCACTTTGTCTTTGCTTCGCCAAAGAAAAGTACCCAAAAGAAAGGCGAGCCGCAGTCAGGGCCACTACGCTCCGCTACGCGGTTCCTTGCGCTGCTCGGATGAGACGGAAATTTCAGAAACTTGTCTGCTACGCAGCCTTCGGACATCTGAAATTTTGATCCGTCTCCTCCTGTGCTGCTCAGCCCTGCCAGGACGGCACTGCGGGGCCGGGCTCCGCAGAACGCCAAAGCGTTCGGCTCCCCGAATCCGAATTCACGTCCCACCCCGTCCTGGCTGGGCCGAGCAGCGCAGATGGAGGCGGAAGGTCGGGCCAAACTTGTCTGAGCGAAGCGAGTTGGTTGGACCGCCGCCGGAATCGAGCAGCGCAGGTTGCCCGTAACGCAGTGAAGGGACCCAGACTGCGGGTCGCCTTTTCTTTGCTTACTTTCTTTTGGCGAAGCAAAAGAAAGTGAGTTGCCGCCGGGCAACCCCCGGCATCCGCCCTCCAACATCGCACAGCTATTGACATGCGCGTAGAACATCACACAGCATCCCCATCAGGCGCAGGTAAGGCCAGTTGCGACTTCTTCTCTTTGCCAGTCCAGCGCCGGGCACGCGCAGCCAAGCGGTCAAACCCAAGATAAATCACCGGCGTCGTGAACAGGGTCAACACCTGACTGACAATCAGCCCGCCAAAAATCGCCAACCCCAGCGGTCGTCGCAACTCGGCACCCTCACCAAACCCCAGCATCAGCGGCACGGCGGCAAACAGCGCCGCCAGCGTGGTCATCAAAATCGGCCTGAAGCGCAACAACGCCGCCTGGTGAATCGCCTCCTGCGGCGACTTGCCCTGGGTGCGCTCGGCATCGATCGCGAAGTCGATCATCATGATGGCGTTCTTTTTCACGATGCCTATCAGCAAGATGATGCCAATGATGCCTATCACGCCGAGGTCCGAGCCGCTGATCATCAGCGCCAGCAAGGCACCCACGCCCGCGGAAGGCAGGGTCGAAAGAATCGTCAGCGGGTGGATGTAGCTTTCGTACAGCACGCCGAGCACGATGTAGACACAGATCACCGCCGCCAGGATCAGCCACAGCTGGTTAGACAGCGAGTTCTGGTAAGCCCCCGCCGCACCCAGAAAGGTCATGGTGACGCTGGCCGGCATGGCAATGTCCTTGGCCGCCTGTTTGATTTCATCCACCGCCTTGCCCAGCGAAACACCGGGCGCCGTGTCAAAACCCAGCGTGGTCGCCGGGAATTGGGCGACGTGTGTGACCTGCAGCGGCGCGGGCCGCTCGGTGACGGTGGCAAAGGCCGAGAGCGGCGTGGTGCCGCCCGTGCCGGTCTTGATCTGCAGGTTGCCCAGGGAAACGGGTGTCGTCAACTGGTCCGGCATGGCCTCCAGGATCACGCGGTACTGGTTGGTTTCGGTAAAGATGGTCGAGACAATGCGCTGGCCGAAGGCGCTGTAGAGCGCATCGTCAATCGACGAGGTGCTGATGGCCAGACGCGAGGCGGTGTCGCGGTCCACCGTGATGTAGGCCGACGCACCGCTGGAGCCCGCATCGGAGGCCACATTGCGCAGGTCCGCCAGTTGCTGCATGCGCTGCGCCAGCTTGTTGGCCCACAGCACCACGACGCTGTTGTCCGAACCCTCAATCGACACGCGGAACTGTGTCGGGCCGGTTTCCGCATCAATCGTCAGGTCCTGTGTGGGCTGCAGGTACAGCGTGACGCCGGCAATCTTCCGGGCGCGCTCGCGCAGGCGGTCCATGGTCTCCTGCTGGCTGCCGATGCGCGAGCTTTTCAAGTTGATCAGCATGCGGCCTGTATGCAGCATGGTGTTGTTGGCGGCGTCCACGCCTATGAAGGAACTCAATGTCTCGACATCGGGGTCTTCCAGTATGGCCTTGGCCGTGGCCTGCTGCAGCTCGGCCATGCGGGCATAGGAGACAGACTGCGCGGTTTCAACCCGGGCCTGCAGCTGGCCGGTGTCCTGCGTTGGAAACAAACCCTTGGGAATCAGCACATACAACAACACCGTGAGCAACAAGGTGGCCAGCGCCACCAGCAGCGTCAGGCCCTGGCGCTTGAGCACCCAGGTCAGCCAGCGGTCGTAGTGCGTGATCACACCGTCAAAAAATTTCTGTATGCGGATGCCGGTGCGCACGAAGACGGATGCGGGAGGGTCGGCCGCCAGCGCCGGGCCGCCCCAAGCCAGGCCAGCCCCCTCGGGGGGCAGCGAAGTACGCGAAGCGACAAGCGTGGGGGCTCTTTTTAACCAGCGCGCCGACATCATGGGCACCAGCGTGAGCGAGACCACGGCAGAAATCAAAATGGTGATGGCCAGCGTGATGGCAAACTCGCGGAACAGCCGGCCCACGATGTCGCCCATGAACAGCAGCGGGATCAGCACGGCAATCAGCGAGATGGTCAGCGAAATGATGGTGAAGCCTATCTGGGTGGCACCCTTGATGGCGGCCGCCATGGGCTCCTCGCCGTCCTCTATGTAACGCGAGATGTTTTCAATCATCACAATCGCATCGTCCACCACAAAACCGGTGGCAATCGTCAGCGCCATCAGGCTCAGGTTGTTCAGGCTGTAGCCCAGCATGTACATCGCGCCGCAGGTGCCTATCAACGAAATCGGCACGGCCAGGCTGGCAATCACGGTGGCGCGCAGGCTGTGCAAAAACGCAAAAATCACCAGTACCACCAGCAGCACGGCCAGCACCAGTTCGATTTCGACATGCAGCACCGAGGCGCGTATGCCGGTGGTGCGATCGCTCAGCACATCGACCTTGAGCGCGGTGGGCAGGCCGGCCTGCAGTTCGGGCAGGCGCGCCTTGATGGCGTCCACCGTGGCGATCACATTGGCGCCGGGCTGGCGCTGCACGTTGAGAATGATCGCGGGCTTCAGACCACTCCAAGCGCCCAGCTTGATGTTTTCAGCGCTGTCAACCACCTGGGCAACGTCGGACACACGGATGGCCGCGCCGTTGCGAAAGGCAATGATCAGGTTTTTATAGTCCGCGGCGGCCAACAGCTGGTCGTTGGAGTTGATGGTGTAGGCACGGGTCGGTCCGTCAATGCTGCCCTTGGCGCCGTTGGCGTTGGCGGCGGAAATCGCGGTGCGCAGCGTGTCCAATCCGAGCCCGTAGGAGGCCAGTGCGCGGGTGTCCGCCTGTATGCGCACGGCAGGCCGCTGGCCGCCGCTGAGCGACACCAGACCCACACCATTGACCTGGCTGATCTTCAGCGCCAGCCGGGTGTTGACGATGTTCTGCACTTCCGTGAGCGGCATGGTGTCGGAGGTAATCGCCAGCGTGAGCACCGGGGCATCGGCGGGATTGACCTTGGCATACACCGGCGGCGCAGGCAGGTCGGCCGGCAGCAGCGAACCACCGGCATTGATGGCGGCCTGCACTTCCTGCTCGGCAACGTCCAGCGTGATACCCAGGCCAAACTGCAAGGTGATGATGGACACGCCGGCAGCGCTGGTCGAGCTCAGGCGCGTCAGCCCGGCCATCTGGCCGAACTGGCGCTCCAGCGGCGCCGACACGGTCTGCGACATGACGTCGGGGCTGGCGCCGGGGTACAGCGTCTGCACCTGTATCGTCGGGTAATCGACCTGCGGCAAGGCCGACAGCGGTAGAAACTTGAAACCCACCAGCCCGGCCAGCACGATGGCCACCATCAGCAGCGAGGTCGCTACCGGCCGCATGATAAAGGGGCGTGAGGGGCTCATCGGCAAACCTTGATGCTTTGCACTGCGGTGCGAGCTTGCCTGGAACGGCCCAGCGCGGCGCTCATTGGAAAACCTCCGTACTTCGCACTGCGGTGCGAGCTTGCTCGGGAACGGCCCAGCGCGGCGCTCATGCGCCCTCTGCTTGCGAAGCGCGGCGGCGTCTTGGGCTGGCAGCGCCGGATGCGGGCGCTTCGGGTGCCGTCACAGCCCCGGCGGGCGCGGAAGCGGCTGAAGCCGCGCCATCGGGACGCTGGCGCCGGCCTTTACCTGTGCCGGCACCGGCGGCGCGCGGCTGGTCGCCCGACAGCACCACGCTTGCGCCATCCTTGAGCCGGTCTGCCCCTTCGGTGATCACCCGCTCGCCGGCCTGCAGGCCGGAAACAATCACGATTTTTTCAACCGTCGCCTGCCCGCGTTTCACCGGCCTCAGCGACACCGTGCGATCAGCGGCATTGAGCACATACACATAGTCGCCGGTATTGCCCTGGCGCAGGGCGGTCACCGGGACCACCACGGCGTCTTCAATGGTCCTGACCAGCAACTGCACGTTGACAAACTGGCTGGGGAAAAGCGCCAGCTGGCTGTTGGCAAAACGGGCCTTGGCCTTGACCGTGCCGGTGGTCGTGTCCACCTGGTTGTCAAGCGAGGCAAACACGCCGGTGTCAAGCACGCTGGCCCGGGTCCGGTCCAGGGCGGTGGCCTTGAGCGCCGCCGCGGCGCCCTGCTGCAGGTCAGCAACGCGGTCTTGCGGAACGGCAAACACCACGTCAATCGGTGACAGCTGCGTGATGAGCACAATGCCGTTGGCGTCGCTGCCGCTGACCACATTGCCGATATCAACAGCACGCAGGCCGACGCGGCCGCTGACCGGCGCGACCACGCGGGTGTAGCCCAGGTTCAGGCGCGCCGTGCCTTCCGCCGCCCGGTCAATAACAACGCTGCCTTCCAGCTGCTTGACGAGCGCGGCCTGGGTGTCCACATCCTGGCGCGCGATGGAGTCCTGCGCCAGCAGGGTCTTGTAGCGCTGCAGGGTGACCCTGGCGCTGTCAAGCTGGGCTTCGTCGCGCTGGCGCTGGCCGCTTGCCTGCATCAGCGCCATTTCAAACTGGCGTGGATCTATGGTGGCCAGCAGGTCGCCCTTTTTGACCATCTGGCCTTCGCTGAAGAGGACTTTCTCAAGCACGCCGCTCACCTGGGCGCGCACCTTGACGGTGGCCTGCGGCGTGACCGTGCCCAGCGCATCAAGCAAAACCGGCACGCTGGCCTTTTCGGCCGTCGCCACCCCCACGGTGCTGGCCGGGGCGCCCCGGCCACCGCCCGGCCCCGAGGCAGCCGGCACAGCGGCGGGACGCGTCAGGTACCAGGCCAGCCCGCCTAGCGCCACAAGCAGTACAACAGCCACAACGCCGCCAATCAGGGACGCGCGTCGGCTCAGGCGTTTGCGGGGAGGTTTGTCGGGCGCGGGGGGCTGCACTTCGGCTTGCGGGTTCATCAATGGTCCTTATAGTCCAGCGGGGTCCGGTTCATGCCAGTTCATACTGGGGACAGGGCTGCCCGGCTCATTTTCTACCCACGGGCTGGTTCGCCCTGTAGGCCTGCGGGCTGATGCCTGCCCGGCCGCCACCCCGTCTGCCCTCAAATTTATTATCAGGGCAAGCCCCGCGGGGCCTGCATACGGCTTGAAAGCAGGACGTAAATGTCCTGTAAAGACGGCAGGCCCATGCCTCACCGGGGTCTGTGGAGTTGTTTGATTGCTATCAGAAAAATAGCTTGCTGCGCCCATGGGTACTGGGCTGCAGGCATTTTCCCCTTTAAGACGGCTAGCGCCCGGCACGGCCGGCCGCGCCATCACTGCACGGGAATCCTGATGGAGCGGTCTATCGCCACGGTCGCCACGCTATTTTGTGGCGAGCCTTCAATCACGCGGTCGGAGTAGGTCAGGTAGACCAGGGTATTGCGCGCCTTGTCGACCATGCGAACGATGCGGATTTTCTTGAACACCAGGGATATGCGTTCGCTAAACACCTCCTCCTGCTGGGCCAGGGGTTTGACGAACGAGATGGGGCCGACCTGGTGGCAGGCAATCGAGGCTTCGGCCTTGTCTTCCGCCAGACCCACCGCGCCCTTGATGCCGCCAGTTTTGGCGCGGGACACATAACAGGTCACGCCATTGACCTTGGGGTCGTCGTGCGCGTCCACCACGATCTTGTGGTCCGGGCCCAGAAACTTGAAAACCGTATCCACCTCGCCGACCTGTTCCGCGCCGGCACGCGACAGCATAAACACCAGCGACACCATCACGGCGATGGACAGCACGGACAGTCCAAGGATTTTTTTCATGGGTTTTCTTCTCACAACGTTAGGGACGACGTCCAGGACGCTAGCGTACACGACGCACCCCTTGCCCGCGAGACGTCAAGGCTTGTTCAGGCCCAGCCGGAGGGCGCCCAGCATCTCTCCTGCCGGCCGGGTTTCCGGCATCACATAAACCACGCCATAACGCTGGCCCAGCACCGGCCTGACCACCTCTTCATAAAAGCTGACCGGCACAACAATGCAGCCCAGGGAGATGCGCCTGTCCGCGATGCTGGCCGATGCCAGGCGCTCGGCGCGGCGCTCGCGGCCATGGTCGGGTCGCAGGCGGTGTATGGCAACCCTGGCGGCGTAGTCCACCCACACGATGTCTTCGCCCTGCAGGTTGTGCCCGGGCTCCGAAACAAAACGTCCTGCGGGTGTGATGCGCTCCTTGGGACGCAGGCTGGCCAGCTCACGCTTTTCGATGCCCGGGACGGACTGGTCACCCAGGCCCAGTCCCAGCAGGACCGCCGTGGCGCCGCGCAGCTGGCCATCGGCCTCAAAGACGAACATGCGCGCGTTCTTCTTGTCCACAATGACAAAGGGCTGGTTCTGGTTGTCGGCATGGGCGGCCACCCAGTTCGCGGCATAACGGGCCTCCGCGGATGCGGGCTCAACCGCAAAGTCCGCAGGTGTTGCCATGCCCGCGTCGGCGGCAAAGGCCCAACCCATGCTGGCGAACAAGACAATGGCCACATGCAACAAGCTGTTTTTCAAAAGCGTGACTCCGGCAACGGGCCTGCAAGACCCCAACGACACCAAAAAGCCGGAGAAAAGCGCGCACCACGCAACGATCAAGGCACCGGCCTGACCGGGCTGATGTTAGCCATGCAAGTGAGTGTTCACAAGGCCTGAAAGATGGCCTCAGCAATTCATTCGCTATTTTTATGATAGCGCCCTATGCCCATCAGATTTGGGACCGGGCCATTTTTCGTTTCTTTTTAAAGCGGCAGCGTGATAGATGTAACGCAGCGGAAATGCCAAATAATTCCGGCGGCACCTGACGGCCCTTACATTTGCATCGGGGGCCGCGACTCGCCAGTGGCGCTATCCCCGCCTGGGTGCCGGACCTGGCGCTAATGCCCCGAATTTTTCCGCCGGGTCATAAGCGCTGGTGAAAACCTCACGCACGGATTTGACCTCGGGCAGTACATAAACCATGCCATAGCGGGCCTTGAACACCGGGCTCAACACGTTCTCAAAAAAAGCGACCGGCACATTGATGCAGCCAAAGGAAATACGGTTGTCGTCCGTGCCTGGCGTGGCCAGCCGCTCCAGGCGGCGCTCCTTGGGGTCCACTATTCGCACCCGGTGCATGGAGACCGCGGCGTCGTAGTCAACCCAGACCACATCTTCGCCGCTTGCATTGCGGCCGGGCTCGCCCATAAAGCGGCCGGCTGGTGTGGTTCGCTCTTCAGGCCTGACCTCGGCAATCGGCCGTTTGCCTATCCCGGTGACGGAGTCATCACCGGGGGCTGCGCCCAGCAATACCGGCGTGGCACCGAGAATTTTCCCGGCGGCATCAAACACAAAAACCCGGGTGTTCTTTTTATCGATGATGACAAACGACAAATTGCGGTTGTCGCCCGAGTCGGCCACCCAGTTGGCCACGAACCTGGCATCGTCCGATGCGGGCTCGCCCGAAAAATCTGCGTAACGCGGGAAATGCCCATGGCCGGAACCCGAAACACCGGACAAGCCGCCTGCAGCTGGCGGCAGGATCAGCACCAGCACCGCCACCGCGATCAGCACACCCTGCTTCAAACCTTCCAGCCATTCTGGACGGCCAGCCGGGTTCACGGGGTCATCCATGACACCCGGGGAGGGTTCGGACTGCATGCTCAATGCCCCCGCTCAAGCACAACAACAAGCGTTGGTTTCACGGGGGACAGGTCAAAGCGCGCACAGGCACTCAGCTTTTAGTTGCGGTCAGCCTGGGCTGGACGCTCTGTCTGAAAGCTGGTGCTGCCGCTGGTGGAAGGGGCAGCCGTGGCGTCGGCGGCTGCAGGCTGATTTTGCATGGTCTGGCCGGATGTGTCAGGCGAAGCCGGCTGGCCGGAATCGCCGGTTTGCGCATAAGCCAGGCCAATGCCGCCAACCAGTGCGGCCGCTACCACGGCAGATGTCAAAGTTTTCGATGCTTTCATTTAAAGGCTCCTTGAGTGACGCCCGTCAGGGTCGCCGGGGGTTAAGAAAAAAGCCGGCATCACTGCCGACTGATTTCAATTTAGGACGCCGGGTACACCTGCCGGGTGGGTATGGCACTGACACCCATGTAGGACAAGGAAGGTCACAAAATGCTACGCAGCAGGCAAGATGTTGCCGTTGCGGCCGCGCGGCAGCTTGGCCGGCGCTTTTTTCGACTTGTGGTTTCCCACATGACACAAGAGCCTGAAAGCACTACATTGATGCCATTCATTGACAAACCGCATCATCATGATGTGCACCACCATGAGCACTACACCCAAACTGCCCCTTTATCGTTCACTTTACTTCCAGGTGGTGTGCGCCGTGATTGCCGGCGTGGCGCTTGGCCACTTCTACCCGACGCTGGGCGCCGAGATGAAACCGCTGGGCGACGGCTTCATCAAGCTGATCAAGATGATGATCGCCCCCATCATCTTTTGCACGGTGGTGATAGGCATTGCCGGCATGGAGGACATGAAAAAAGTCGGCAAGACCGGCGGGCTCGCCCTGCTGTATTTCGAGGTCGTCAGCACCTTTGCCCTCATCATCGGCCTGGTGCTGGTCAATGTCTTCCAGCCTGGCGCGGGCATGAATGTGGACGCCTCCACGCTGGACACCAAGTCAATCGCGGCCTACACCGGCCCGGGCAAGATGGTGGGCACCACCGACTTCATCCTCAACATCATTCCGACCACCGTGATAGACGCGTTTGCCAAGGGCGAGATCCTGCAGGTGCTGCTGATTGCCGTGATGTTTGGTTTTGCCCTGCACCGCTTCGGCGGGCGCGGCACGCTGGTGTTTGACTTCATCGAGAAGACCTCGCACGTGCTGTTCACCATCGTCGGTTTCATCATGAAACTCGCGCCCGTAGGCGCTTTTGGCGCGATGGCTTTTACCATTGGCAAGTACGGCGTGGGTTCGCTGTTCTCACTCGGCAAACTGATGGGCGCGTTTTACCTGACCTGCCTGATTTTCATCTTCGGGGTGCTGGGCCTGATTGCGCGCTTTCACGGCTTCAGCATCTGGAAGTTCATCAAGTACATCAAGGAAGAGCTGCTGATCGTGCTGGGCACCTCCTCGTCCGAATCCGTGCTGCCGCGCATGATGGAGAAGATGGAAAACCTGGGCGCGAAAAAGACCACCGTGGGCCTGGTGATCCCGACCGGTTATTCCTTCAACCTCGACGGCACCTCCATCTACCTGACCATGGCCGCGGTGTTTATTGCGCAGGCCACCAACACGCCCATGACGCTGATGCAGGAAATCACCCTGCTGGCCGTGCTGCTGCTGACATCCAAGGGCGCGGCGGGCATTACCGGCAGTGGTTTTATCGTGCTGGCGGCCACGCTGTCGGCGGTGGGCACCGTGCCGGTGGCCGGGCTGGCGCTGATCCTCGGCATTGACCGCTTCATGTCGGAAGCGCGGGCGCTGACCAACCTGATAGGCAACGGTGTGGCGACGATTGTGGTGGCCAAGTGGACCGACGAACTGGATGTCAAGCGGCTGCACGCCGGCCTGAACAATGAAAACTGGGTCGAATCACAGGAACCCGAAGTCCTGCTGGACAAAAAGACCGAGCGCATGGCGGACACGCATTGAGGCCGCGCTGAATCGGACTTCCCATAAAAAAAAGCCCTTTTCAGGGCCTTTTTTGTATCCGGATCGCGGATTAACGCGCGCCGCGCTGGGCTGGACCGGCGCCCGGGCCTGGGCCACGTCCGGCGATGTGGCGGAAGGTGATGCGGCCCTTGCTGAGGTCGTAAGGCGACAGTTCCAGCGAGACCTGGTCACCGGCCAGAATGCGGATATGGTTTTTGCGCATCTTGCCGGAGGTGTAGGCCACCAGCTTGTGACCGTTGTCCAGCGTCACGCGAAAACGCGAATCCGGCAAGACCTCGTCTACCAGGCCGTGCATTTCAATCAGTTCTTCCTTAGCCATGATCCAACTCCTTGAGAATTTGAAAAAAACCTGTCTATAACTTGGGGGGATGCGACCGACCTTGCAGGTCAGGCGCAGGCGGGTGTCGAGCGTTCCTGGATCCAGCCCAGCGCGTGTTCGGTAGCGTACTGCAAGGCCAGGGCCGCGCTGTCGAAAAGCCCGGAAAAACGGAGCACACGATCATGCGTCTCGCTGCCGCGGCCGGAACGGATGGAAACCGATGCAGCATAACCGCCGGTGTCCTGGGGTTTGGCCAGCGGTGAGACAAGGTATTTGCCTACCGCTATGTTGTTGTGATGATGAAGCGTCATAAAAATCTTTGCCGGTGTGCCGAATGTCGAGCTGCCGGCGTCCTAAATCGAAATACAAGAAAACAAACGGCCTGGGACTCCCAAGCCAACGGTTATCCGGTTTCTACCCGTCAAGCCCCCTCGGGGACTGGATTGGTTGAGCCTTGAGTGGGCACCGTTGGGGGAAGTGCTCGCCGGGAAATACTCTGCAGTGTTTGAGAGGTTCAGCGCTGTATGGGCACTGAAAACACTGGGAGCATTCGTGAGTCGGGCTCTGAGAAGCGCCGCATTTGAGAAGAAAGCCGCATGTAAAAGAGGCTTCGTTATAAAACGCTGATGCGTTACCGAACCCCTTATTGTAACCGCTAGCCCGAAAACACGCTCCGGGCGCTGTCCAGGGGCTGCTCAACCCTCGAATTGGGGGTGCAGCTGCCGGATGCGGTTCATGGCCATGCCCGCAGCGGCGGTGCGGGTTTCAACACCGAGCTTGGCATAAACACGTTCCAGGTGTTTTTTGACGGTGGCCGGGCTGGCGCCCAGGATGTCGCCTATATCGCGGTTGATCTTGCCCTTGACAACCCAGTACAGCACCTCGGCTTCGCGGGCGGTCAGCTTGAAGCTCAGGCTCATGGCTTCGACGATGGCGTCTTCCGAGGTTTCACGCATCACGATAAGCCAGTCACCGCCGCCTCCGCCATCACCGTCACCAGTTTGCTGGTGCAGCCTGAAGGTCAGCCGGCGCGGCCCGAGTTCCGCCGTCAGGCGCGGCGGCTCCATCTGCGGCTCGGCATCGAGCACATGGCGGCGCAGCCAGCACAAGACCGCCTCGGGCGTTTGCGGCGCCGATGTGCCGTAATAGCGCAGCAGCAGGTCGCGCGCCAGCGGCGTTTGCCAGATCAGCCGGCCCTCGCCTTCACCCCCCTGGCCGCCCATGCGCACCGTGATGCTGGCGTAACCGAAGGCATCCAGCGCATTGCGCGCCTGGCCGGCCTGCCGCGCCTCCTGCCGGGCACGGCGCGCGCCCTGCAGGTGCACACCCATGCGCGCCATGACCTCCTTGGGTTTGATCGGTTTGGTGACGTAATCCACGCCGCCCGCCTCCAGCGCAGCCACCAGGTATTCGGTTTCCGTCAGGCCGGTCATGAAGACGATGGGGATGTGGGCGGTCTCCGGCATGGCCTTCAGGCGCCTGGCGACTTCAAAGCCGTCCATGCCCGGCATCATGGCGTCAAGCAGCACGATGTCGGGCACGGCCTGCTTGGCCCGTTGCAGCGCGGCTTCCCCGCTGGTCGCCACCAGCACGGTGTAGCCCGATTCGTCCAGCGCATCGTGCAGCACCGACAGGTTGTCGGGCACATCGTCCACGATCAGCACCACGTCGCTGTTGGCGCGGTCCAGCGTCTGGTTCAGCCTGTGCTCCGGCATGGCCTGCGGCGGTTTGACGGCATCAAGCACCCTGCTCATGGCCTGCCTCCTGCTTGCTGAGCTGGCGGCCCATGGCCTCGAACTGGAACTGCCGCGCCAGCGCCCGCATGTCCTCCACAAAGGCGGCTGTGGCCGGTTGCTGCGCTTCAATCTCTGCCAGCTTGTTCATGATGCCGCGGTAAAAACCCAGGTTGACCACCTCCAGCAGCGCGGCAAGCTGCGCTGCATCCGGCAGTATGCGCGGCGAGCCCATAGCCACCGGCAGGGGTTGCGCATCCGTGGGCGGGGGCGCCTCATACAGCCAGTCCAGGCCCAGGCGCCGCTCCAGCCAGGCGATCAGTTCGGTATGCCGCACCGGCTTGACAATGAAATCCTCGGGCCGAATGCCAAGGTCGTTGTCCAGCCCCTTGTCAAAGGCATTGGCCGACACAATCGCCAGATGAACCTCGCTGTGCCCCACGGCACGCACGCGGCGCAAGGTCTCCCAGCCGTCAATGCCAGGCATGGCCAGGTCCATGAAGATCACGTCGGGCTGGTAACCCGCGGCGAGCAGGTCCAGGCAGTCGTGCCCGCTGGCCGCCGTGCGCAACTCAAAGCCCATGGGTTGCAGAAGCTGCACCAGCAGTTCGCGATCGGGCTCTTCGTTGTCCACCACCAGCAGCTTGCGGCGTGCGCCCAGGTAGCCGCGCGGCTGGCGCCTGGCGGCCCTGGCCTTTGCGCCCTGTCCGGCGCCCGGGCTTTCGTGCACCTCCGGTAAAAACAGCCGGATACGGAACACGGAGCCTTCACCCGGCGTGCTGACCACCGTCATCTCGCCGCCCATCAGGTCGGTCAGCATCTTCGCGATCGTCAGCCCCAGGCCGGCGCCTGGCGTGCCTTCCGCGCTCTGCCCCGCCGCGCCGCCGCGCGCAAAGGGTTCAAAAATCTGCGCCAGCTCGGCCTGGCGCATGCCCGGCCCGGTGTCTTCAATCTCCACATGGGCCATCTCGCGCGCATAACGCAGCCTGAAAGTCACCTGCCCTTGGGCGGTGAACTTGATGGCATTGCCCAGCAGGTTGATGATGATCTGGCGCACGCGCTTTTCATCGGCCCGCACCGTCTCGGGCAGGTTGCCGCTGGCCTCGAATACAAAACCCAGGCCCTTGGCTGCGGCCTGCAGCTCGAACATGCCCGCCATCTCGTGCACACAATCGGCAAACTGCATGGGCCTGACATTGAGCGTGAGTTTGCCGGCCTCTATGCGCGCGATGTCCAGCGTGCCTTCAATCAGCGACAGCAAATGCTCGCCGCCGCGCTTGATGACACTCACGGCCTGCTTGCGGTGCGGCGGTATGGCGCTGTCCTCGCCCATCAGCTGCGCATAACCGAGGATGCTGTTGAGCGGCGTGCGCAGCTCATGGCTGATGGCGCTGATGTAACGGCTCTTGGCCTGGTTCGCAAGGTCTGCCACCCGCTTGGCCTGCTGCAGGGCTTCATCGGTCTGGCGGTGCGATTCGATTTCCTTCATCAGCAAATGCGTCTGGCGATTGGATTCTTCCTGCGCCACCTGCCGGCTCTTGTGCGCCAGCACCAGCCACCAGGCCACCAGGCCGGCCGTGACCAGCAGCGCCATATAGGCCTTCAGGAAACCGGAGCGCAAGGCCGCCTCAGGCGCCTCCAGTACCTGGACGTCCGTGACGCTTTGTGCCAGCGCGTTCAGCTCCTGGTGGTACAGCAGGCCAAACACGCTGGCCAGCAGCGGCACGATCACCAGCATCAGCAGCAGAAAATGCCCCAGCCCGGTATCCAGGTAAGGCCAGGCACGGCGCGGCAGCAGCCAGCGCAAGGCGCCCGACCATTGCGCCGACAGGCTGGCGTGCGGTTTGCACATGTCGCCGCAGCGCGCGTCCAGCGTGCAGCACAGCGAGCAGATGGGTCCGCGGTAAGCCGGACAGTGCGCCATGTCCGGGCCTTCATAAGGCCGTTCACAGATCACGCACTGCTGCGTGGTGTAGCGTTTGTATGCAGCGGCATCCACGGGCGCTGAACTGCGCGCAATGTAATAACGGCCTTTGGTCGCCCAGGCTATCAGCGGCGCGGTGACAAAGGCCGTGCCCATGGCAATCACCGCAGAAAACGCCTGCGCCGTCTCGCCGTACAGCCCCAGGTGCGCCGTGACGGACAGCAGCGAAGCCAGTGCCATGGCGCCCACGCCCACCGGGTTGATGTCGTAAAGGTGGGCGCGCTTGAACTCGATGCCAGGCGGCGACAGGCCCAGCGGTTTGCTGATCACCAGGTCGGCCACCACGGCCATGACCCAGGCAATCGCGATGTTGGAATAAAGTCCCAGCACGTCGCCCAGCGCCTGGAAGACATTCATCTCCATCAGCATGAAGGCAATCAGGGTGTTGAACACCACCCACACCACACGCCCGGGGTGGCTGTGCGTGAGGCGCGAGAAAAAGTTGGACCAGGCCAGCGAACCGGCATAGGCATTGGTCACATTGATCTTGAGCTGCGACACCACCACAAAAATCGCGGTGGCAGCCACCGCCATGCCGTAGTTGGGAAAGACATATTCATAAGCGGCCAGGTACATCTGGTTGGGGTCCACCGCGCGCTCCACCGGCACCATGTTTGAAATCGCCAGGTAGGCCAGCAGCGCCCCACCCAGCATCTTGATCACGCCGAGAAAAACCCAGCCCGGCCCGCCCACCAGCACACTGGCCCACCAGCGCCAGCGGTTGGCTTTGGTTTGCACCGGCATGAAGCGCAGGTAGTCGGCCTGCTCACCCATCTGGGTAATCAGCGCAATGCCCACGGTCAGGGCCGCACCAAACAAGTGCAAATCAAATCCGCTGCTGCCGCCTTTTTCACCCACGTAGTGCATGGCACCTGAAAAGGCACCAGGATCGCGCACAAGAACATAAACAAAAGGCACGACCAGCATGATCAGCCACAAGGGCTGCGTCCAGACCTGCAGCCGGCTGATGGCCGACACACCGTGGGTGACCAGCGGAATCACCACCAGCGCGCAAATCAGGTAACCCCAGCTGGGCGGGATGTTCAGCGCCAGCTCCAGCGCATAGGCCATGACGGCGGCTTCAAGCGCAAAAAAGATGAAGGTAAACGAAGCGTAGATCAGCGAAGTGAGCGTGGAGCCGATGTAACCAAAACCCGCGCCGCGCGTCAGCAAATCCATGTCCACGCCGTAACGCGCGGCGTAAACGCTGATGGGCAGGCCGGCCAGAAAAATGATCAGCCCGGTCGCCACAATCGCCCAGAAGGCATTGGTAAAACCGTACTTCACCAGCAGGGTCGCGCCCACCGCTTCCAGGATCAGGAAGGAGGCCGCGCCAAAGGCCGTGTTGGCGACACGCCACTCGGACCATTTGCGAAAGCGCTGCGGCGTAAAACGCAGCGCGTAGTCCTCCATGGTTTCTCTGGCGACCCAGCTGTTGTAGTCGCGCCTGACCTTGATGATGCGCTGCACCGCCACGTCCGGTCCGGCCCGCCCCTCGCCCGCCAGCGCCGCATTGGCAGGCAGGGTATCGGTTGGCGTTGTGGTGTCGGTCAAGGTCTGTGATGGGTGGGCGCGGCAATAGCCTGCTGCAGTTTCTGTGCCACGACACAAAGGGCCAAACCGGGCGCTCAGGTCGCTATCAAATCAATAGCTTTCTGCGCCCGTTTCTATTGGGCTACAGGCTCGTTTAATGCATTTTTTGGCATTCCCGGGCCTGCCGGGCACTTTCCAGAGGCCGGGAAACCGGCTGGAACGCCGTAAATCTGGCTTTTACGAATGGAAATTAGCCCCAGCCCAATCAGAGCAGGCGCGGAAAGCTACTGATTTGATAGCAATCAAAAGGCCACGACATGCCCCCATGGCGGCGTTCAGGCCTGCAGACCCGGGATAAGATGACATCGAATGGCACCGTTCTTGCTGCCAGGCAGTCATAAAAGCGGCCGGCCAGCTGGCCGCCGCAGAGCATTCCAGAGACATCCCCAAAAAGCGCCCATGGAACTGACCCCCAGAGAAAAAGACAAGCTGCTGATCTTTACGGCGGCCCTGCTCGCCGAGCGCCGCCAGGCGCGCGGCCTCAAGCTCAACTACCCGGAGGCCGTTGCGCTGATCAGCGCGGCCGTGATGGAGGGCGCACGCGATGGCAAAACCGTGGCCCAGCTCATGAGCGAAGGCCGGACCATACTGACCCGCGCCGACGTCATGGACGGCATTGCGGAAATGATCCCGGACATCCAGGTCGAAGCGACTTTTCCCGACGGCACCAAGCTGGTCACCGTGCACCAGCCCATTGTTTGACAGCGGCACCTGATTCGAAAACCCAAGAGGAGAACACCATGCGCACCCTGCCTGCTTCCAGTTTGTTAAAGCTCCTGCTTGCCGTTGCGGCGGTGCTGCCACTGGCAGCAACCGCTCACACCGGCGTGGACGGCCATGCCCACCCCGGCTTCATGAGCGGTTTTGCCCATCCTTTCACCGGCTTTGACCATCTGGCCGTGATGTTGTCCGTCGGCCTGTGGAGCGCTTTGGCCGCGCGCCGCGCCGGCCCCGGCATGCTCTGGGGGCCGCTTGGTTTTGCGGCCATGCTGCTGGTGGGCGCCATGCTGGGTCTGCAAGGTCTGCAGCTCCCTGCGGTTGAACCCATGATTGCCGCCTCTTTGCTGGTCACCGGCCTGCTGGTCATCACACGCTGGCGCATCCCGGGAATGGCGGCCGCGCTGCTGGTCGGTGTGTTTGCGCTCTTTCATGGCCGGGCGCATGGTTATGAGCTAGCGGGCAGTGCTGATGCGGTTGCCACTCTGGCTGGCATGCTGACAGCCACCGTCCTGCTGCACGCCGCAGGCCTGGTCATGGGCTGGGCATTGCGCCGCGCCAACGTCTGGCTGCCGCGGCTTGCCGGCGCGGGTGTTGCCGCGTTTGGCGTCACGCTGCTTGCTCAATTGGCCTGAGGCGAGCTCATGATCCCTGGTGAATTGCTGACCGACGGCCCCGACCATGCGCTCAATACAGGCCGGCGCACCCTGACGCTGGTGGTGCAGAACAGGTCCGACCGTCCCATACAGGTGGGCTCGCACTACCACTTCGCGGAAACCAATGCGGCGCTGGGTTTTGAGCGCGATGCCGCGCGCGGCATGCGGCTGAACATCGCCTCAGGCACGGCCGTGCGCTTTGAACCGGGGCAGCAACGCACCGTCGAGCTGGTGGACCTTGCTGGCGAGAGAACCATTTATGGTTTTCGTGGCCTGGTTCAGGGGAAACTCTGATGGCAAGCATTGGACGCCGCGCCTACGCGGAAATGTTTGGCCCGACGGTTGGTGACCGCCTGCGGCTGGCCGACACCGAACTGATGGTCGAGGTCGAGGCTGACTACACGCTGCGCGCCGGCAGCTATGGCGAAGAAGTGAAGTTCGGCGGCGGCAAGACGATTCGCGACGGCATGGCGCAGTCGCAGCAAACCAGGGCGCAAGGCGCCATGGACTGCGTGATGACCAACGCGCTCATCATCGACCACTGGGGCATCGTCAAGGCCGACATCGGCCTCAAGGGTGGGCGCATCGCCGCCATAGGCAAGGCCGGCAACCCGGATGTGCAGCCCGGTGTGGACATCGTCATAGGCCCGGGCACGGAGATCATCAGCTGCGAAGGCATGATCGTCACCGCGGGCGGCATAGACTCGCACATCCATTTCATCTGCCCGCAACAAATCGAGGAGGCGCTGACCGCCGGCATCACCACCATGCTGGGCGGCGGCACCGGCCCGGCCACCGGAACCTTTGCAACCACCTGCACGCCCGGCCCATGGAACATCGAACGCATGCTGCAGTCGGCGGATGCGTTTCCCATGAACCTGGGTTTCCTGGGCAAGGGCAACGCCAGCCTGCCCGCAGCATTGCACGAGCAGATCAATGCCGGCGTCATAGGCCTGAAGCTGCATGAAGACTGGGGCACCACACCCGCAGCCATCAGCAACTGCCTGGATGTGGCCGAAGAAACCGACACCCAGGTCGCCATCCACAGCGACACGCTCAATGAATCGGGCTTTGTCGAAAACACCATTGCCGCGACCAAGGGCCGGTCACTCTGCGCCTTTCACACCGAAGGCGCGGGCGGCGGCCACGCGCCGGATATTTTGCGGGTTGTAGGCGAGGCCAACTTCCTGCCTTCGTCCACCAACCCGACCATGCCCTACACCGTCAACACACTCGACGAGCATGTCGACATGTTGATGGTGTGTCACCACCTGCACGCATCCATCCCCGAAGACCTGGCCTTTGCCGAAAGCCGCATACGCAAGGAAACCATCGCCGCCGAAGACATACTGCACGACCTGGGCGCGATCAGCATGATGAGCTCCGACAGCCAGGCCATGGGCCGCGTCGGCGAAGTCATCATCCGCACCTGGCAGACCGCGCACAAGATGAAGCAGCAACGCGGCAAGCTGAGCGGCGACGGCGAGCGCAACGACAACTTCCGCGTCAAACGCTACATCAGCAAATACACCATCAACCCGGCGATTGCCCACGGCATCTCGCACGAAGTCGGCTCCATCGAAATCGGCAAATGGGCCGACCTGGTGGTGTGGAAGCCGGCCTTCTTCGGTGTCAAACCGGCATTGATTCTGAAAGGCGGTTTTATCGCCATGGCCGCCATGGGCGACCCGAATGCGAGCATCCCCACACCCCAGCCCGTGCATTACCGCCCCATGTTTGGCGGTTTTGGCGGCGCGATCGCCAAAGGCTCCTTGACGTTTGTATCGCAGGCAGGCCTTGCCGCGGGCATCAGGGAAAACTTTGGCCTGGCCAAGACCGTGAGCGCGGTAAAAAACATACGCGGCATTCGCAAACAGCATATGGTCCACAACAACTACCTGCCGACAATGGAAATCGACGCGCAGACTTATGCCGTGCGGGCCGATGGCCAGTTGTTGACCTGTGAACCTGCCAAAAGCCTGCCAATGACGCAGCGTTATTTTTTGTTCTGAGAAGGATTGAAAGCGAAACTCAAATGTGCGTGCGTATCCAGTCCGCGAAATCCGTTTCCCTCATGTCACCTGCAGCGACCTTCAGCATGGTCATCACGCAGTCGGCATCAGTGGCGTCCAGCGAATGGCCATTCAACGCCAGAAAGAGTTCCACCGCAACAAACGCGGTCCGCTTGTTGCCGTCGATGAAAGGATGGTTTCGTGCCAGCCCGTAACCATAGGCAGCGGCCAAATCCGCAGCATCAGGCTGGCCATAAGAATCCAGTTGCTGTGGCCGCGCCAATGCCGAGGCGAATACATTCGGATCCCGCACTCCGGCCATTCCACCGTGTTCGGCCAACTGCTCGTCATGGACGGCATCCATCACTGCCGAATCGATCCAGATCCAGCTGCGCTGCGTGGCGGGCGTCATTTCGCCAGTTCGTGCAACACGGCCCGGCGCTTCTTCATGACTTGACGCGCGGCTTTCATCTGCGCCTCGAATTCAGGGTTATAGGCCGTCAGCGTCACACCATTAACCGCATCGGTCGCGAACAATGTGTCGCCTTTTTCCACTTTCAATCGCGCCAGCAGTTCTTTGGGCAGGATCACTCCGACGGAATTTCCGATCTGTGTCAGTTTGAGAGCAGACATGGCAGACGCCTCTAAGTTATAACAATTGTTATACTATCACCATTTATTTTCCATATCAAGTCACTCATGCTCCAGGTTTCGAAAATCATCCCCGGCGGCGCAGGTCTTGCACCCGTGCTCATCAAACGCGCGGCCACCATCGAGCTCGACTGGGATGTGCGCCAGAAAAGCCGATTCGACGCGACCGACTCTTTGGATCGCCAACTCGGCGTCTTTTTACCGCGCGGCACTTTGGTGCGCGGCGGTGATGTGCTGGTGGCTGAAAACGGCTCCATGGTTCGGGTGCTCGCGGCACCGCAAGCCGTGCTGCGCATCACGCACTGCCCAGACCACGGTTCAGCTTTTGATCTGGTACGCGCCGCTTATCACCTGGGCAACCGCCATGTGGCGATTGAGCTCAAACCCGACCACCTGAAAATCGAGCCCGACCATGTGCTGGTCGACATGCTGCGCTCCATGCATTTGATCGTGCAGGCGGTGAACGAAGCCTTTGAGCCCGAGGGCGGGGCCTACAGCGCCGGCGGCCACGCCCATGGGCATTCACACGACCATGCCGGCGATGATCACGGACATGCTGCTGCCCCTGCACCGACAGCCCATGTGCATGGCCCGGACTGCAAACACGACCATGCCAATGCAGGCGCTCCACAGGCGATCCAGATTCACAAACACAAGCCGCACAGCCACTGAGGCCGGGCCGCACCATGCCTGCCCAGCCTGCGCAAAGCCTGCCAGCCTCCAGCCTGATCCAGCTGATCTGGCTGGCGTCGCCGGCCTTGCCCGTGGGCGGGTTTTCATACTCCGAAGGGCTGGAAGTCGCCGTCGAACGTGCGGGAGTAGCTACAGAAAGCATAGCGGGCAGCTGGCTGGCGGACCAGCTTCATTTGACGCTGGCGCGAGGCGACCTGGCCGTTATCGCACAAGCGATTCCCGCCTGGCGCGCAAACCAGCTGCCGCGCATCCGGCAGCTCAATGACTGGGTGCTGCAGACACGCGAGACCAGCGAGCTGCGCGCGCAGGCCGAACAAATGGGCCGCTCCCTCCTCGAATGGCTGCGCAACCATGAGGGCGCCAACGCCGAACACATCCAGGCCTGCGCCAGCCTGCCGCCCACCTACCCGATGGCGTTTGCGCTGGCCGCATCACAAACGGAGGCCGGCGTGCGCGACTGCCTGCTGGCCTACGCCTTTGGCTGGGCCGAGAACATGATGCAGGCCGCGCTCAAATCCGTTCCCCTGGGCCAGGGTTCAGGCCAGCGCATACTGGCGCAGCTGAGCCGCGAGATCCCGCTGGCCGTTGAAACCGCCTTGAACCTGCCGGACGACGAACGCCAGGCGTTTTCACCCATGCTGGCGATACTTTCCTCACAGCACGAAACCCAATATTCACGATTGTTCAGGTCATGAGCAGTGACATCAATTGCTGTCATTGCGGGCTCGACCCGCAATCCATGACCCCGAACTCAACGCGGCATAAAGACATGGATCCCGGATCGAGTCCGGGATGACAAGCACGGCAGCCAAACGCACCAGATCACGCACCCACAAGGTATCAAATGACCATGCACCACATCGCCAATAGAACCAAAAAACTCCCCCCCCTGCGCGTCGGCATAGGCGGCCCCGTCGGCTCGGGTAAAACCACCCTGCTCGAAATGCTTTGCAAGGCCATGAAAGGCAAATACGACCTGGTGGCCATCACCAACGACATCTACACCAAGGAAGACCAGCGCATCCTCACGGTCAGCGGTGCGCTCGACGCCGACCGCATCATGGGCGTGGAAACCGGCGGCTGCCCGCACACCGCCATACGCGAGGACGCCTCCATCAACCTGGAAGCAATTGACCGCATGCTGGTGGACTTCCCCGATGCCGATGTGGTGTTTGTCGAATCCGGCGGCGACAACCTGGCCGCCACCTTCAGCCCGGAACTCAGCGACCTGACGATTTATGTCATCGACGTGGCGGCGGGCGAAAAAATCCCGCGCAAGGGCGGCCCGGGCATCACCAAGAGCGACCTTTTCGTCATCAACAAGACCGACCTTGCGCCCCATGTAGGCGCCGACTTGAAGGTGATGGAGGCCGACACCATACGCATGCGCACCACGCCCAAGGGCCTGAAACCTTTTGTCATGACCAACCTCAAGACCAACACCGGCCTGGCTGAAGTGGTGGCCTTTATCGAAACCAAAGGCATGTTGCAGGCCGGCTGAAAGCTCTTTTTTGGGGCCGGACTCCGGCCAAGCCCATCCAGCGGCTAAAATAGCAGGCTCGGAAGCTTGGCAGAGCGGTTGAATGCAGCAGTCTTGAAAACTGCCGAGGATGCGAGTCCTCCGTGAGTTCGAATCTCACAGCTTCCGCCACTCAGGGTTTTGAAAATTCACGATTCTTCAAACCCTGTCTTTTTCGGCAGCCCGCCAACAACTAACAACACCGCTTTAGTTGCTTTTTGGCCCTGCCAATGGATATCCCCATGAAATCAAACTTTTTCAAGACCGCGCTGGTGCTCGGTTTGCTGTCGGCAATTGGGCCATTTGCCATCGACATGTATTTGCCGGCCCTGCCCTCCATAGGCCAGAGCCTGAATGCATCCATGAGCGCGGTGCAGGCCAGCCTGATGGCGTTTTTCATCTCGCTGGGCATAGGCCAGATCATTTACGGCCCGGTGTCGGACATGGTGGGGCGCAAGGCGCCGCTGTATTTCGGCATGGTGCTGTTTGCCGTGGGCAGCGTGGGTTGCGCACTGGCGCCTGACATCCATACCCTGATCATCCTGCGGTTTATCCAGGGCCTGGGGGCCAGCGCCGGCATGGTGATACCGCGCGCTGTCGTGCGCGACCTGCACACCGGCCATGACGCGGCACGCATCATGTCGCTGCTGATGCTGGTGTTCAGTGTCTCACCGATTCTTGCGCCGCTGGCCGGCAGCCTGCTGATCGAATCTATCGGCTGGCGCAGCGTGTTCTGGGCGGTCACGGTGGCCGCCATTCTGGGCCTGATCCTGCTGGCCACCAGCCTGCCTGAAACCCGGCCAGCTGAAGAGCGGCTGGGCAGCAGCGTGGGCAGCGCCCTCAGCGGTTACGGCGTGCTGCTGCGCGACCGCCACTTTCTCGGCCTGGTGTTCATAGGCGCATTCGGCATCTCAAGCTTTTTTGCCTACCTTGCCAATTCATCGTTTGTGATGATCGACCATTACGGCCTGACGCCGCGGCAGTACAGCATAGCCTTCGCGGCCAATGCCGCATCGTTTATTGGTGTGTCGCAGCTGACGGGGCGCCTGACGGGAAAGTTCGGTCTCGCCCCCGTGGTGAAACTGGCGGTGACCGCCTACGCAGCCATCATGGTCCTGTTGCTGGCCGTGAACCTGATGGGCGTGGACCGGCTCGACGTGATGCTGGGCCTGTTGTTTCTGGGGTTTGGATTTCTGGGCCTGGTCATACCCACCACGGCAGTGCTGGCACTCGATGACCACGGCCCCATCGCGGGCACGGCTTCCGCGCTGATGGGCACGCTGCAGTTTGTAACGGGTGCTGTGATCATGGCCATCACCGGCCTGTTTGTCGACGGCACTGCGAGGCCCATGCTGGCCGGCATTGCCGGCAGTGCGGCAGTGGCGTTTGTATTGTCCTGGCTGACCCTGGCTCACACCAGGCAAGCGCCCAAGGCTGCGCCTTAGGATTTGTTTTTCTGCTGGCCCAGTTGACGTTTGCGCTTGCTTTTGTTTTTTGATTCAGCTTCGGGCGGCGCGTCGCGCAAAGCCTGCGCCGCACGCTTTGAGGCCTGCTCTTTTTCGGCCTTGCGTTTCTTGTCCCGGAAATAAACAAACAGCCGGCCAAGGCCAAAGCTGACCGATGCGCTGACCACAAGAAGAATGATACCTGGAGTGTCCATCTGGAGTTTGGGTGCTGGTCGGGAAAAGCTACAAAAAGAGCGACTGCAAATCGTTTAAGAAATCAAAGCCGCGCTCTGTCGGCTTGACATGCACAAAGTCCCGCTCAATCAGGCCCTTGCGCTCGGCCTCATCAAGGCCTTGCTGGATGGCAGTGAAAGGCAGGCCGGTTTTTTCGGCAAAATCCTGCAACTTGAAGCCGTCTTTCAGGCGCAGGGCGTTGAGCATGAACTCAAAGGGCAGTTCCGCCCGGCCCACTTCGGTTTCCTGCGTGACGGCATCGCCTGCCAGCGCTTTTTCCATATACAGCTTTGGCTCACGGTAGCGTACCTGGCGAACCACGCGGTGCGCAAAACTGAGCTTGCCATGCGCGCCCGCGCCTATGCCCAGGTAGTCGCCAAACTGCCAGTAGTTGAGGTTGTGAAAGCAGCGGTGGCCAGGCTTGGCATAGGCCGACACTTCATAGCGTTGCAGCCCCGCGCCTGCGGTCATCTCGGTGATTTTGTCTAGCATGGCGTAGGCCATGTCGTCTTCCGGTATGACCGGCGGGAATTTGGCGAAGTAGGTATTCGGCTCTATCGTCAAATGGTAGATGGAGATATGCGGCGGCTGCAGCGCCAGCGCCTGGCGCATGTCCTGCTCCAGGTTCTCCAGCGTCTGGCCCGGCAGCGCGTACATGATGTCGAGGTTGAAGGTGTCAAACGCCTGCGCCGCTTCTTCCACCGCGGCAATTGCCTGGGCGCGATCATGCACACGGCCCAGCACCTTGAGGTGACGGTCGTCAAAACTCTGCACACCGATGGAAAGCCGCGTCACGCCCGCGCTGCGAAAAGCCCTGAAGCGGTCTTTTTCGAATGTGCCGGGGTTGGCCTCCAGCGTGATCTCGCAATCGGGCTCCAGCCGCAGCCGCGCACGAATGTCACCCAGCAGGCGATCAATCGCTTGCGGCGAGAACAGGCTGGGTGTGCCGCCGCCTATAAAAATGCTGTGCACGGTACGGCCCCAGATCAGGGGCAGCGACGACTCCAGGTCGGCCACCAGCGCATCGATGTAGCGCTGCTCGGGCATCTCGCCCGCCACCTCATGCGAGTTGAAATCGCAATAAGGGCATTTTTTCAGGCACCACGGCAAATGCACGTAGAGCGACAGGGGCGGCAAGGCGCTGAGCTGCAGCGTGCCGCTGCGCATGTAGTGCTGGATGTCTTTCATGGGAGGAGCTTGCAACACGAAGCGCGCCAGGCAACAGGGCGGGTCATGTCAACCAGCGTTCGCGCATTAGCGCCATCATCTGGCGCGCCGCCTTGCCTCTGTGGCTGTTGGCGTTTTTGACTTCGACCGGGAGCTGCGCAAAGGTCTGGCCGAATTCGGGAATGAACATCACCGGGTCAAAACCAAAACCGTTGCTGCCGACAGGCTCACGGGCAATCTCGCCGACCACACGGCCGGCCGCAATCAGGGGCTCGGGATCATCCGCCGAGCGCACGGCCACCAGCGTGCTGACCAGTGCCGCGCGCCGGTTGTCGACATTTGCCATCTGCTCCAACAAGGCCCTGACATTGTTGCTGTCGCCCTTGGCGTAACCAAACTGCGTGGCATAAAAAGCCGTGTCCACGCCGGGCAAACCGCCAAAGACGTCCACACACAAACCCGCGTCGTCGGCCAGCGAGGGCAAGCCGCTCAAGCGGGATGCGTGGCGGGCCTTGGTCAGCGCGTTTTCAACAAAGGTGCGAAAAGGCTCTTCCGCCTCGGGAATGGCCAGTTCGGACTGGCGCAGCAACTGCACGCCCAGCGGCGCGAACATGGCCTGCAACTCGGCCAGTTTGCCCTGGTTATTCGATGCCAATACGATTTTCATAATAAAAAGCACGCCCGGCGCCCGTACTACGTGCGCAGCCAGCTATTAATTTGATAGTGAATTTTTCTGCAGGACGACAAGTTCCCGGATGCCTTTTTCGGCCAGCAGCAGCAAGGCGTCCATCTCCTTGCGCGAAAAAGCCGCGCCCTCGGCCGTGCCCTGCACTTCAACATAGTTGCCGGCGCCGGTCATGACCACATTCATGTCGGTGTCGCAAGCGGAGTCTTCCGTGTATTCCAGGTCCAGCAGGGGCGTGCCCTGCACAATGCCGACCGAGATCGCGGCCACATGGTCGAGTATGGGTGTCTCCTTGATTTTGCCGTCCGCCAGCAATTTGTTCACCGCATCCTGCGCGGCGACAAAGGCGCCAGTGATGCTGGCGGTGCGGGTGCCGCCGTCGGCCTGCAGCACGTCGCAATCGAGGTAAATGGTGCGCTCGCCGAGTTTTTTCAGGTCAAACACGGTGCGCATGGAGCGGCCTATCAGGCGCTGGATCTCCTGCGTGCGCCCGCTTTGTTTGCCGCGGGCGGCCTCGCGGTCGCTGCGGGTGTGCGTGGCGCGCGGCAGCATGCCGTACTCGGCGGTCACCCAGCCTTCGCCGCTGCCTTTTTTGTGGCCGGGCACTTTCTCTTCCACCGAGGCGGTGCACAGCACCTTGGTACCACCAAACTCGATCAGCACCGAGCCTTCGGCATGGACGGTGTAATTGCGGGTAATACGCACTGCACGCAGCGCATCTGCGGCACGTGCGCCGCTTCGGTCAAACTGGCTCATGGTGAAAGGCTTTCTGGCGAACAAGGCCGGACGAATGAAAAAACAGAAAAAAGAAAAAGCGCTCAGGCCTGCCCGGGAACGCCGGGACTATTGAACATCCGGCGAATGGCGGTTCAGGCTTTCCTGGCGGCCGAGCGGCGTATGGCCTCGTTGATTTCAGCGATGGATTTTTCAATCATCGCCTCATCAAGGTCATCGCCCCCCGAATCGAGCCCGCCAGCCTGGATGGTGGAGGCAAAAACCCCGTCCATGATGCTGTCGGTAGACACCCCGCGGGTGGACTCAAAAACATCAGGTGTTTCCCATTCCATGGCCAGCACCGTGACATTGTCGCCGTGTTCGCCGCCGGCCTTTAATGCACTTTCAACCAGGTCCGGCACGGCGTCGGATACACCCTTGCCGGCAAGCTGTTGGACAATCTCAGCGTCACTCAGGCTGCCCCACAGGCCATCCGAGCAAAGCAGCAGCTTGTCGCCCTGCTGCAGCACGACCGGGCCGGCCACATCAAACACCGGTTTGGTGGGTGAGCCCAGGCAGGTGAAAAGGATGTTGCGGTTAATGCGCTCAAGCTTGATCAGGTTGGCGCTTTGCTGCTCCAGGTAGGAATGGTCGCGCGTGCGCGTCAGCAGCTCGCCGTCGCGCACGACATACAGGCGCGAATCGCCGCAGTGCACCCAGGTTGCGCCCGCGCCCTGCAAAATGCAGGCAACCAGCGTGGTGCGCGGTGTGTCGAGCATGCCTTTTTCACTGGCGTAGCGAATGATCTGGTGGTGCGCCGCCGTCAGGGCGTTTGAAAGGAACTCGGTAGTGTCCTTGATGATGGGCCGAGCCTCCCGCTGGTACAGCGCAGAGATGGTCTGCAAGGCCAACTGGGCCGCGACCTCCCCTTCAGGGTGGCCGCCCATGCCGTCGGCCAGCACAAACAGGCCGGACTCCCGCGTGTAGCAATAGCCCATGCGGTCTTCATTTTTTTCCCGGCCGCCCTTGCGGCTGACCTGAAAGACGGAAAACTTCATTTAAATCTGGTCGCAAAACCGGTGGCTTTGCGTGCGGTTTTTTTGGTGTCGGACACCATGTTGTCGAACTGGAGGCGGACCTTTTCGCTGACCGTGAGTTTGGTGTAGCGGCGCTCGCCTTCCCGGCTCAATTCCTTTTGCAGGGCAAACACCGACTGGGGCCGGGACAGCGGGTCAAGCGACATGCACCACTCGACAACCTCGATCAGGTTGTCGGAGTACACGCCGCGCAAGCGGGACAGCGCAAGAGACAGGCGGTCTTTTTCCAGGCGCTGCGGCGCGTCGTTGGGCGGATATCCCTGCATGGTGGCGTATATGCAGGCGCCAATGGCGTAAATATCGGTCCATGGCCCCATGGACGAATCGCGCCGGTACATCTCGGGCGCGGCAAAACCCGGCGTGTACATGGGCCGTATGAAGTTGCCTTCCTTGCTCAGCACCTCGCGGGCGGCGCCGAAATCGATCATGACCGCGCGGTTGTCATCGGTCACGAAGATATTGGCCGGCTTGATGTCCAGGTGCAGCATCTTGTGCTGGTGCACGATGCGCAGCCCGCGCAGGATTTCGTCAAACAGCGAACGTATGGTCGATTCGCGGAAAACCTTTTGTTTTTTGAGTTCGCGCGCCGTGATGATGAAGTCCTGCAGGGTGCCACCCTCCAGGTAATTCATCACCATGTAGACGGTTTCGTTCTCGCGAAAGAAATTGAGCACGCTCACCACGGAGCCATGCGAGATCTGCGCGAGCGAGCGGCCTTCCTCAAAAAAACTTTTCAGGCCAAGGCGATACAGCGAGAGCTTGTCGGGCTGGACCTGCGGCAGCAATTCCCCGGGCGGACGGCCCGCCAGGGACGACGGCAGGTACTCCTTGATGGCGACCTGCTGGCCCTCGTTATCCACAGCCAAGTAAACTACACCAAAACCGCCGGCGGAAAGCTTGCGCACAACCCGGTAGCCACCTATGACGGTGTCGGGTGGCAGTGGTGCTGGTTTGACCTTTGACATAATTTGAAATGAGCAGAGGCAAGCAGCCACCCCAATCTGCTTTTTACCTGCTTCTACGGTCCTGTTCTTACAAAAAGCGTACTACTAAATGTCAGTTTACAGCATGACCGGCTATGCAGCCGTCCAGTCAAACACGGCCAGCCCGGCGGCAGAAACTGAATCCGGCGCGGACACCAACTCGCGACTGGGCGTGGAAATACGTTCGGTCAACAGCCGTTTCCTGGACCTCGCCTTCCGCCTGCCCGATGAATTGCGCCAGGCCGAACCCGCCCTGCGCGACCTTTTGACCGCAAAACTCAAACGCGGCAAGGTGGAGCTCAGGGTTTCACTTGACAGCAGTTCGGCCAGCAACCTGCGGGCGCCGTCATCCGTCACCCTGCAACGCCTGGGCTCGCTCGAAGACAGCATCAAGTCGTGGTTGCCGCATGCAGCCGCCCTCAGCGTGGCCGATGTCCTGCGCATCGCCACCAACGAGGACAAAAAACCCCATGACCACAGCGAAGAGCTGGTCAAACTGGTCAAAAAGGCCCTGAAAGAGTTGCTGGCGGCAAGGGAACGTGAAGGCGCCCGGCTAAAGCAGATGCTGCAGGAGCGCACCGGGCAGCTGCGCGCCCTGTCCGCGCTGGCGGTACCCATGGTGCCGAAACTGGTGGAGCAGCAAAAAGCCCGTTTCCTGGAGCGCTGGAAAGAAGCCATGGCACTGTCAGACGGCGCCACGCTGCCTGAAGTCGCCCAGGACCGGGCCCTGACCGAGGCCACCGCCTTTGCCATCCGCATTGATGTGGCCGAAGAAATCACACGCCTCGCCTCCCATCTGGATGAGATTGACCGCCTGCTGGAAAGCGGCGGCGAACTCGGAAAACGCCTGGACTTCCTGATCCAGGAGCTGCACCGCGAAGCCAACACGCTGGGATCGAAGTCGGCGTCACTGGAACTCACCCGTATTTCTGTCGATATGAAGGTGTTGATCGAACAGATCCGCGAGCAGGTGCAGAACATTGAGTAATCCCAAAATGGCCGTTTGCGCCTGCCTGGCCTTTCATTAAAATCGACAGAAAAAGAACCCTCAAGCCCATGGACTACCCCGGAAACCTGTTTGTTGTAGCGGCCCCCAGCGGAGCGGGCAAGTCCAGCCTGGTCAAGGCGCTGATGGAGCTCGACTCTCGCATCCAGCCAGCCGTCTCGCACACCACCCGTCCCCCGCGGGGACAGGAGAAACATGGCCGGGAGTATTTTTTCCTGTCGCCGGAAGAGTTTGACGGCATGGTGCTGCGGGACTCGTTTCTCGAATGGGCCCATGTACACGGCCACCGTTATGGCACGTCCCGGCACGCCATCGAGGAGCGGGTTGCCCACGGCGCCGATGTGATCCTTGAAATCGACTTCCAGGGCGCGATCAACGTCAAACGGATTTTTACCAACGCCGTGCTCATCTTCATACTGCCACCCAGCTGGGAGGAGTTGCGCTCCCGCCTGCAGCGGCGCGGCGAAGACAGCGCCGAAGTCATTGAATTGCGGCTGAAAAACGCGGCCAGCGAGATGGCCCAGGCCCGGGAATTCGACTTCGTTATAATTAACGAGTTGTTTGAACGCGCAGTTTTCGACTTGAAAACGATTGTTCACGCCCAGCGGCTCAAGTTTGCCGCCCAGCGACGTGCTCGCGCCGATACATTTGACGCGCTGCATATCCCCTGAGTTACCGCTCATTTACCGAATTACCGGAGATCATCATGGCCCGCATTACCGTTGAAGACTGCCTCGAAAAAATCCCGAACCGTTTTCAGCTGGTGCTGGCGGCGACCTACCGTGCCCGCATGCTGAGCCAGGGCCATGCCGCCAAGATCGAAAGCAAGAACAAGCCGGGCGTTACGGCTTTGCGCGAAATCGCAGAAGGCAAGATCGGCCTGGAAATGCTCAAAAAAGTACCGGGCTGATTCGTCCCATCGCATAAAAAAGCACCGCCTGGCGGTGCTTTTTGCTTTTCTGGCACGCTTTTTTCCGCTGTAAAGGCCGTTTGTTTTATGTTTTTTACGTGCCGGGATACATTTAAGGCATGAGTGCACTGCTTTCGCCCAAGCTAGCCAGCAAACCAACGCCTGCCGCGGCCAATGCCGCCGCAGCGAGTTTTGCCGCGCTCACGGCCAAGCTGGACTACATGACGGCGGCCGATGTGGACAGCGTACGCCAGGCATACCGGTTTGCCGACGAGGCGCACCTGGGCCAGATCCGCAACAGCGGTGAACCCTATATTACGCATCCGATTGCGGTTGCCCAGCAGTGCGCGGAATGGAAGCTGGACGCGCAGGCGCTGATGGCAGCGCTGCTGCACGACGCCATTGAAGACTGCGGCGTGACCAAACCCGAGCTGATTGAGCGATTTGGCGCGCCCGTGGCGGAACTGGTGGACGGCCTGACCAAGCTGGAAAAGCTGGAATTCAACACCCGGGAAGAAAACCAGGCGGAGTCCTTTCGCAAAATGCTGCTGGCCATGGCGCGCGATGTGCGCGTCATTTTGATCAAGCTGGCCGACCGCACCCACAACATGCGAACGCTGGGCGATGTGCCACGAGCCAAATGGGCCCGGATTTCACGCGAGACGCTGGATATCTATGCCCCCATCGCGCACCGCCTGGGTTTGAACGCCACCTACCGGGAACTGCAGGATCTCTCTTTCCGGTATTTGCACCCCTGGCGCTACGCCACACTGACCAAAGCCCTGCTGAAAGCCCGCGGACGCAGGCGCGATGTGATCAAGCGTGTCCAGACCGAAGTCGAATCAGCCTTCGACGCCGGAAAAATTCCCGTGCAGATCTCCGGGCGCGAAAAGACGCTTTACTCCATCTACCGCAAGATGGACGAGAAACACCTGTCCTTTGCCCAGGTGACCGATATTTACGGCTTCCGGGTCATCGTCAACAACCTGAACACCTGTTACACCGCCATGGGCGTGCTGCACCAGCTGTACAAACCGCTGCCCGGCAAATTCAAGGACTACATCGCGATCCCGAAAATCAATGGTTACCAGTCGCTGCACACCACCCTGGTGGGGCCGTTCGGGACCAATATTGAATTCCAGATGCGCACGGAAGCCATGCATGTGGTGGCCGAGTCCGGCGTCGCCGCGCACTGGCTTTACAAGGCGGCGGACCCCGACAGCGATGCATCGCAGCGGCTGGGCGCCCAATGGCTGCAATCGCTGCTTGATATACAGCACGAAACACGCGACGCCGCGGAGTTCTGGGACCACGTCAAGATTGACCTTTTCCCCGAAGCCGTTTATGTCTTCACCCCAAAAAGCCAGATCATGGCGATGCCGCGCGGCGCCACGATTGTGGATTTTGCCTACGCCATCCACAGCGACATAGGCCACCGCGCGGTAGCTGCCAAGGTCAATGGCGAGCAGGTGCCGCTACGCTCCGAACTGAACAACGGCGACGTGATCGAGATCATCACCGCCTCTGTGTCCAACCCCAATCCCGGCTGGCTTGGTTTTGTGCGTACCGGCAAGGCAAGGTCCAAGATCCGCCATTACCTCAAGACCATGGCCTTGACCGAGTCCCAGGAGCTCGGCGAAAAAATGCTGGCCCAGGCCCTGCGGGCCGAAGGCATAGACCGAAAACAGCTGGCCGAGGACGATGAAGCCCATCATGTCATCTGGGAAAAAATTCTCAGGTTCACCGGCAATCGCTCCCGTGCAGATCTGCTGACCGACATTGGGCTGGGCAAACGCATTGCCAGCATGGTCGCCAAACGCATCGTGCCCCTGCTCGCGGAAACCGGCGAAAGACCCGACGTACTGCTCATGAGCCGCGAGCGCTACACCGCCCATGAGTCGGTGTCGCAAGGCGCACTGATGCTCGATGGCAGCGAAGGCGCTTCCGTGCAGTTCGCACCGTGCTGCCGTCCCATCCCGGGTGACGGCATCGTCGGCTACCTGGGCCGAGGAGAAGGCCTGGTCGTGCATACGGATGACTGCATCGTGGCCAAGCGCCTGCAGCACCGTGATAGCGAACGTTTCATCGCGGTCGAATGGTCGGATGAGCCGGTGCGCACATTTGAGACCAATCTGCTGGTCACGGTTTCCAACGGCAAGGGTGTGCTGGCACGCGTAGCCGTGGCACTGGCCAGCGCGGAGGCCGACATCACCCATGTCAACATGGGCCAGGAACGGGCCCAGGATGCGACAGAACTGCGTTTTGGCGTCACGGTACGCGATCGCGTGCACCTGGCCTCCGTGCTGCGAAGCGTGAAACGGACACCGTCGGTCTTGCGGGTGCAACGCGCAAAACCAAGTGCCTGAACACCTGCCGGTAAGCGCTCGTCAGGGAGCGGGATCGCCTGCCGGCGCCGGTAAGGATGGTTCCGGATAATCCACCTTCAAGACCTGCAAAACCTGAACACCATGGGGCGTGACAAGGTTGATCTCGTCGCCCACCCTTGATTTGAGCAGCGTCCTTGCGACAGGCGATACCCAGCTGATCTGGCCCTGCAAGGTGTCCGCCTCATCAATACCCAGGATGGTGACCGTGCGCTCCACATCTGCATCGTCCACGTACACCACGGTAGCCCCAAAAAACACCTGGTCCTTGCCATGGTGCACGGAGGGATCGGCAATTTCCGCAATCTCAAGCCGCTGGGTCAAAAACCGGATACGCCTGTCAATCTCGCGCAGCCGTTTTTTCCCGTAGATATAGTCGCCGTTCTCGGACCTGTCCCCGTTGCTGGCAGCCCAATGGACAATCTCGACAACCCGCGGCCGCTCCTCGTCGATCAGCGCCAATAATTCCGTCTTCAGGCGCTCATACCCTTGCGGCGTGATGTAGTTTTTGCCGCCTGCCGGAAGCGGCGGGAGGACCAACTCCTCGTCGTCAGAGTCGCTTTCCCTGGTAAAGGCTTTGCTCATGGTGTGTCCAGAAATGGCATTCACAGTACAGGAAACCCGAATACATGAGGCTGCAAATGGCCACAAAAAGAAAAAAGCCCGCAACTTTCGTTGCGGGCTTTTCTTTTTTGGTGCGGCTGGCAGGAATTGAACCCACGACCCCTTGGTTCGTAGCCAAGTACTCTATCCAACTGAGCTACAGCCGCTAAGCCTCAAATTATAACCTATGAAATGGTAGGGCGTGTAGGACTTGAACCTACGACCAAAGGATTATGAGTGCGAACCCGTAATTCTTTCACCGCCCTGACCCACGGTCTACAGACACACGCACGTCTTAACCGGGTGCCAAGTGTAGCTCTAACTTGCTGTCTAAAGCTACGAAGGAGCTACGTATGAATGAAGCATTAAAACCAGTTCGCACCCGTGAAGATTGTTTTTCTTGGCTGAACCTGAGAGATATAGATATTGAAGTTTTTGCAGCGGTGACCGGCGCACAAAAATACTTCCGTGAGAGGCAGATTGAGGAAGAACTTATTCCCGAAACGGTGCTGTGCAAGGACGATGGCACACCCTACATTGATCGCAGTGCTTTTCTGGAAACGGTAGTGATGTTCATTGCTTGGAGGCTGTGGGCACTGGGTGAGCGCAACGGTGTGGGCGTGGAAAGCGGGGATATTGGTTTACCTAGCAATATCGACCCGCAAACCGCCATGCAGGCCCTCAAAACATCACACTATGCACCATGGGTAGGCGGCAAAGTTCGGACCATCACAGACGCCGAATTCAAGACGCTGCCAAAAGACATGCAGCGCGCCATGAGAGCGGCAGCAAAGTCCGGCAAGACTGTCAAAGTTAAGTCTTAAAGGAGGCACACCGGAAGGGGTGCGCGGGCGAGCGCGAAGCGCCGACCAGCGCCCCCTCCGGTGTTGCCAATTCGCTACGTAGCTTGACAGTCGTAGATTGCTCCTGAGAAAATCCCTTCACCGCACAAAGTACAAAGTAACGCGGTTATTTATTTTCTTCGGGCATAGCACCCATCCGTTCAGGCCAAGCGCCTAGACCTAGCAGGAGCCGTTAAGCGGCGTGGTCCCTGCACCTCGTACACGTTGCGGCGTTCCTCCTAAGACGTCAGCCATGTGCATCCCACGCTATGTCCTGGAGTTCCCATGTTCGAACCCGAGTCCTGCCCTGCATCAGAAGATGCAGGTTCCCCCCATGTAGTAACTACGGGGGGAAATTTCTTTCCCTCCAACACCACACAAAAGCAAATATCTATCCCAACGGTATCGCCTTGCTCGACGCAGCAATTGGCGCATGTCGATTGGCTTGGATTCACCATCAACATCGCCGATCTTGGCGACAGTGACCCGCTGCTGTGGTTCCTTCTGGAGTTTCACCCTCTCAGCGGCTTTTTCACCTATGACGACAACCGCAAAGGGTGGATGGGCTACAAGTTTTCACGCGATATTGAATATGGTTGCGGCAAGCTTGCATGGGGTGGCGAACACCAGAAAAATACGCTGCATTGCGAACTCACGGCCAAGGGTTGCGCCGCGATCACCGACTGGCCCAAGCTGCGCGAATGGCTCGAACGCATGGAAGCAAAAATCACTCGCGTGGACATTGCGCACGATGACCACGAAGGCAAAACAATCAATCTCGACCTTTGTAAACAATGGCTTGAAGATGGCCTATTTTCATTGGGAAAGCGTGAACCAGATAGGCGCCTGATTGATGACCTTGGCACAGGCAAAGGCTGCACGCTGTATGTCGGTGGCCGCAAGAATGGCAAGATGTTCCGCGGCTATCAAAAGGGCAAACAGCTTGGCGACAAACTCAGCAATTGGTTTCGTGCAGAGGTTGAATGGCGCGCAAAAGATCGGGTGATTCCTTTTGACGTTCTAACCTCTCCAGGTGTGTACCTCGCAGGCAGTTACCCTGCCCTCGCCTTCATTTCGGCAATCCAAGACCGCATCAAGACGATGAAGAAGGCTGTAGAGGTCACTATCCTTCAAGCGGTCAGCAACGCCAAACAAGCGGTAGGCAAGCTGCTTAACGTCCTCTGCAACCATGCCAAATGGACGCCAGACGAGATTTATGAGGCTTTGCAGCGTGAGGGAGTGCCGGGACGCTTAAAGCCCTTTGATCGCTTCCTAGGCTTAGCAGGTGCCGAATGATCACCTCACTGGGAGACAAGGGGTATGGGGTGCAACCCCATGTCAACCTGCATTCAGCGGGTGCCCTACGCACGCTCACAGCGGCCCAAGCAGCCTCATTACTGCACATCCATCCGCAAACCCTCAAGACTCGCGCTAGAACAGGCGTCATACCCGGCTGCAAGGTCGGAAAAACGTGGGTCTTTGTCGAACACCTGTTGTTTGAGTATCTGGTGGCACAATCACTCTCGCGTGTGTCTGTGGCCGATGCTCAGGAGAAATCTGAATGTCGCTCTACAGAAGGAAAGATTCACCTTACTGGTGGATCAAATTACCGGCTATCCGGGGAGAACGAGGCCCGCTACAGGCAAGCACTGGGACTGCCGATAAACGAAAAGCCCAGCAGGTTCATGACAAGCTCAAAGCGCAACGCTGGGAGCAAGACAAGCTCGGTTCCAAGCCGCGCCGAACTTGGGAAGATGCCGTCTTGAAGTTTCTTGACGAAACCAGTCACAAGCGTAGCCAGTCCAAAGACAAGGCTATCTTGAATTGGCTAGACCCTTGGACGGGGGGGAAATGCCTTGACGAGATAGACCGCACCCTGATTGACGAAATCAAGGCCGAACGCCTCAAGGTCGGAAGTGCCAGCACGGCGAATCGATACCTTGCCGTTATCCGCTCAATTCTGCGCAAGGCTTGGCAGGAATGGGAGTGGATTGATCGCGTGCCCAAGGTCACGCTTTACCGCGAAAATCAAGGCCGCATCCGCTCTCTGACAAACGCAGAATTTGACCGCCTATACGCTGAGCTGCCGTCGCACTTGGCCGCAATGGCGTTGTTTTCTGTCACTACGGGCCTACGGCAAGCGAACGTTCGGGATTTGCAGTGGCAGCATGTTGACCTCGAAAGGCGACACGCTTGGATAAATGCGGACAAGCACAAAAACGGCAAACCGCATGCCGTGCCTTTGAACGCTACAGCTATGGGCGTCTTGATGCAGCAACTTGGCCAGCACTCAACAAATGTTTTTGTTTATGCCGGCAAGCCGATATCCAACGTTTCGACAAAAGCATGGTGGCTGGCTCTTGAACGCGCTGGAATCGAGGATTTCAGGTGGCATGACCTACGCCACACTTGGGCAACATGGCAGCGACAACAAGGCACGCCAACGCATGAATTACAGCGATTAGGGGGGTGGAAGACCCTCGCCATGGTTGAGCGTTATGCGCACGTTGCCCCAGAAGGCTTGCAAATTGCGGCCGACCGGCTGGATAATCTGTTCCAGAGCTACGCTTCGGCTACGCCAGAAGGAAAGAGGAACTGACCATGACAGCCAGTCCCTCTCAAATTCTGGTAGGGCGTGTAGGACTTGAACCTACGACCAAAGGATTATGAGTCCTCTGCTCTAACCAACTGAGCTAACGCCCC
>JAZKCE010000022.1:0-62631 GCA_040388255.1 Pseudomonadota bacterium
AAAAAAGAGAACACTGACATGAAAAAACTACTTGCTTCCCTGGTATTGGGATTCAGTCTGCTGGCTGCCGGTTCGGCCGTGCTGGCGCAGGCTCCCGCAGCAGCTCCGGCCGCTTCGGCTGAAGCCGCCAAACCCGCAGATGCGGCTGCGCCTGCCGCGGCGCCCGCCGCTGCCATGGCTGCTGCTTCAGCCCCTGCTGCTGCGGCAGCTCCCGCAGCCGCTGCGTCCGCACCGCCGGCGCCCGTGCCCAACAAGGGCGACACCGCCTGGATGATGGTCTCCACGCTGCTGGTCATCCTGATGACCGTGCCCGGCCTGGCGCTGTTCTATGGCGGCCTGGTCCGCAGCAAGAACATGCTGTCGGTCCTGATGCAGGTCATGGTGACCTTCTCGATGATCGTCGTGCTGTGGTTCATCTACGGCTACAGCCTGGCCTTCACCGAGGGCAATGCCTTCTTCGGCGGTTTTGACCGGCTGTTCATGAAGGGCATCTGGGACAACGTCGCCGGCACCTTCGCCAACGGCGCCACCTTCAGCAAGGGGGTCGTGATTCCAGAAATCGTGTTCGCAGCCTTCCAGGCCACGTTCGCCGGCATCACCTGCGCGCTGATTGTGGGTGCTTTTGCCGAACGCATGAAGTTCTCCGCAGTGCTGCTGTTCATGGCCATCTGGTTCACTTTCAGCTACGCACCGATTGCGCACATGGTGTGGTTCTGGATGGGCCCTGACGCCTACACCGGCAAGGAAGTGGTTGACGCGATGAACGGCAAGGCCGGTTATATCTGGCAGATGGGCGCCCTGGATTTCGCCGGCGGTACCGTTGTGCACATCAACGCCGCTGTGGCCGGCCTGGTCGGCGCCTTCTGCATCGGCAAGCGCATTGGTTATGGCAAGGAATCGATGGCGCCTCACAGCCTGACCCTGACCATGGTCGGTGCCGCCTTGCTGTGGGTGGGCTGGTTCGGTTTCAATGCCGGCTCCGCACTGGAAGCCAATGGCTTTGCCGCCCTGGCTTTCATCAACACCCTGGGTGCCACGGCAGCTGCGGTGCTGGCATGGTGCGCCGGTGAAGCGCTGATGAAGGGCAAGGCCTCGATGCTGGGCGCCGCGTCCGGTGCTGTCGCGGGCTTGGTGGCCATCACCCCCGCAGCCGGCAACGTCGGCATAGGCGGCGGCCTGATCATCGGCCTGATCGCCGGTTTTGCCTGCCTCTGGGGCGTGAACGGCCTGAAGAAGCTGCTGGGTGCCGACGACTCGCTGGACGTGTTCGGTGTGCACGGTGTGGGCGGTATCCTGGGCGCGCTGTTGACCGGTGTCTTCAACTCGCCAGCACTGGGTGGCCCAAGCGCCGTGGGCGACTGGGTGACCGCCGCGGCCGTGACGCCTGATGCGTATTCGATCGCCAGCCAGGTCTGGATCCAGCTCAAGGCTGTCCTGATCACCATCGTGTGGTCCGGCGTGGTTTCCTTCATCGCTTACAAGGTGGTTGACCTGACGATAGGTCTGCGTGTCAGCGAAGAAGACGAACGCGAAGGCCTGGACATCACCGCACACGGTGAAACCGCCTACAACCGTTAGTGAATTGACAGGACTGTCCTGGAGTAGCCCCTGGGCTTTCAAGACAGCCCGTTAAACGAAGAGAGTCTCCTTTGGATGTTCAGCCCGCCGGCGCAAGCCGGTGGGCTGTTTTTTTTGTGCGGCCGGTAGGGCGCACTCACTGTACAGTGCTCATGAACCCGTTCAGCCCACACAAAGAGTAAGGCATCGCATGACCTGGCAACCCGTTGTCGAACAACCCAGCGCGCTGGGTGAGTCGCCTTTCTGGCACCCCGATGAGCAGATGCTTTATTGGGTGGACATTCCCGGCAGGCAGATCCATCGCCTGAATGTTTTCATGGGCAGCGTGCAGAGCTGGCCCATGCCTTCCGAGCCCGGCTGCATCGCGCCTGCGCGCAACGCGGCAGGCGAGGGCAGCGGCCTGGTGATTGCGCTGCGCGACGGCATTTACCGCGCCAGCGAGTGGGGCGCTACGCTGCAGTGTGTGGTGGCTGCGGAGCACGACAAGACCACGACCCGCTTTAACGACGGCAAGGCCGACCCCTGCGGCCGCTTTTGGGCCGGCACCATGTACGAGCCGCGCGATGCCAGCCGGGCACAACTTTTTTCACTCGATTGCCGCAAAACCACGGAACCCAGGCTGGAGCTGAAGGCCGGCAAGGCCACCGTTGCCAACGGGCTGGCCTGGTCGCCCGATGCCAAGACGCTGTACTGGACCGATACCCCCAGCCACACCATCCGCGCCTGGGACTGGGACAGCCAAAGCAATGCCATGCGCCATGAGCGCGTGTTCAAGCAGTGGCCGGGCAAACCACCGGGCTGGCAGCCCGGCATGCCGGGCTACGGTGGCCGGCCCGACGGCGCGGCTGTCGATGTGCAGGGCAACTACTACGTCGCCATGTTCGAGGGTGCGCGCCTGCTCAAGCTGTCACCTGCGGGCGAGCTGCTGGCAGACATCCCCGTGCCGGCCCAGTGCCCCACCATGCCCTGCTTTGGCGGCAGTGACCTGCAGACGCTTTACCTCACGACGGCGCGCCAGAACCGTCCCGCACACGAGCTGCAAACCTATCCGCATTCGGGTTGTGTGTTCTCCATGCAGCTCGATGTGCCGGGGTTGCCTGTCAATTTTTTCATCGACTAGAGACCTGGACTGGTGATGATTTCGTCACCCCAGGGCAGTCTCGCTGTAAAAATCTGAACAGGGCGCGTTCAAAAAAATCAAAACAATGGCCCCGGGAGCCGCTTACCATCAGCACCATGCCCGCAGTTACCGATGTCATCACCTCCCTGGCCGAACGTGTGCGCGCGGCCGCTGCCGCAGCCACGCCGCTGCGCATTTGCGGTGGCGGCAGCAAGGATTTTTATGGGCAATCGCTGCAGGGCGAGCTGCTGGACACCGCGCCATTGAGCGGCGTGCTGAGTTACGAGCCCAGCGAACTGGTGGTCACCGTGGGTGCCGGCACACGGCTGGCCGAACTTGAGGCGCTGCTGGCGGCGCAGGGCCAATGCCTGCCGTTCGAGCCGCCGCATTTTGGCGATGGTGATGCCAGGGCCACTGTGGGCGGCATGGTTGCCAGCGGACTGAGCGGCCCCGCGCGCGCCAGTGCCGGCGCGGTGCGTGACTATGTGCTGGGCCTGAAACTCATCAACGGCCGTGGTGAAGTGCTGACCTTTGGCGGCCAGGTCATGAAGAACGTCGCGGGTTATGACGTGTCGCGCCTGATGGTGGGCGCCATGGGCACGCTGGGCCTGCTCACGGAGCTCAGCCTCAAGGTGCTGCCGGTTGCGCCGCTGGAGGCCACGCTGCGTTTTGAATGCGGCCAGGCCCAGGCATTGAACTGGCTCCATGCCTGGGGCGGCCGACCCTTGCCGCTTAACGCGAGCTATTGGGCGGAGCACGCCGGTGTGGGCACGCTTTGCCTGCGGCTGCGCGGCGCACGGGCTGCGGTTGAAGCCGCCTGCAAAACCCTGGGCGGCGAGAGAACAGATGGGCTCCAAGCCGCAGCCGACTGGCAGGCCTGTCGCGACCAGCAGCTGCCGTGGTTCAGGCAGCGCGGCGACACACAGGATTTGTGGCGGCTGTCGGTGCCGCAAACCACGCCGGTGCTGGACCTGCCGGAGCCGCCGCTCATGGAGTGGCACGGCGGCCAGCGCTGGGTGCGCGCGGATGCCGGGCAGGCGCAGCAGCTGCGTGACATGGCCGCCGGAGCCGGTGGGCATGCTACGCTTTTTATAGCTGGTTGCGTCCGTGGGACGGCGGTTACGCCCCGGTTTGATGCTTTAAAACCGCCCCTGGACCGGATTCACCGCGAGCTTAAACGCGAGTTTGACCCGGCAGGTATTTTCAACCGCGGCCGGATGTCGGCAGACTGGTAAGCATGCGCCGTTTGCTCCACATCACAGGGCAGCACCGGACGGCTTCGACCAACCGGCTGCTGGGCGGCATGCTGGCATTTAATGCCGGTGCCATCAATGCGGGCGGCTTTTTGCTGGTCAGCATGTACACCTCGCATATGACAGGTTTTGCATCCATGCTGGCCGACAACCTGGTGCTCGGCAACATGACGCTGGTGCTGGGTGCCGCCGCTGCCCTGCTGGCGTTCACAACCGGGGCCGCCGTGACGGCTGTGCTGGTGAACTGGTCGCGCCACAACTGGCTGCGCAGCGAATACGCCTTGCCTTTGCTGGTCGAGTCCGTGCTGCTGCTGGTCTTTGGCCTGATGGGTGCAACCCTGAACCGCCAGACACCGTTTGCCGTTCCGCTGACCGTGCTGGTGCTGGCTTTCATCATGGGTCTGCAAAACGCGCTGGTCAGCAAAATCTCTTCATCGCAGATCCGCACCACGCACATGACCGGGGTCATCACCGACCTGGGCATCGAGTTGGGCAAGCTGTTTTACTGGAACCGCACGGAACGTCCACCGGAATCCCGGGTACGCGCCAACCGCATCAAGCTTCGCCTGTTTGCCACCTTGCTGGGCATGTTTGTCACGGGCGGCCTGGTGGGCGCGCTGGGCTTCAAGTACATCGGCTTTATCTGGGTGGTTCCGCTGGCTGTTGCGCTGCTGGCCTTGTCTGTGCCACCACTTTATTCGGACTGGCGGCGTACCCTGAGGCGCAAGGCCAGAGCCGTCCGCTTGCCTTCCTGAACATCATGCAAACCAATCTCGCCCCCGAATTCAGGAACACCGCCGATGGACAGGAGGCCGAGGCGATCTTGCGCAAATGTGTGCATTGCGGCTTTTGCACCGCCACCTGCCCCACCTACCAGTTGCTGGGTGACGAGCTTGATGGGCCGCGCGGCCGCATCTACCTGATCAAACAGGTGCTGGAGGGCGAGGCGCCCACCCGCAAAACCCAGATGCACCTGGACCGCTGCCTGAGCTGCCGCAACTGCGAGACCACCTGTCCCAGCGGCGTGCAATACGGCCACCTGGTGGACATAGGGCGCAAGCTGGTCGATGAACGCGTGCCGCGCCCCATGGGCGAGACGGCGGTGCGCTGGGCGCTCAAGGAGGGTCTGCCGTCGCCGCTGTTTGCGCCCGCGATGAAGCTGGGCCAGGCGGTGCGTGGCCTGTTGCCCGCGGCGCTTAAAAACAAGGTGCCGGCGCGGCAGCCTGGCGGCAGCCTGCCCGGGCGTAAACACGCCCGCAAGGTCCTGATGCTTGAAGGCTGCGTACAGTCGGCCATGATGCCCAATATCAACACTGCCACGGCCCGTGTGCTGGATGCCGCCGGCATTGAGACCGTGGTCGCGCCCAGGGCGGGCTGTTGCGGCGCCGTCAAGTTTCACCTCAATGACCAAGCCGGCGGCAAAGCCGAGATGCGCAACAACATCGACGCCTGGTGGCCGTTTGTCGAGGCGGGTGTCGAAGCCATTGTGATGAACGCTTCGGGCTGCGGCGTCACCGTCAAGGACTACGGCCACATTCTCAAGGACGATGCGCAGTACGCCGAAAAAGCCGCGCGCATCAGCGCCCTGACGCGTGACCTCAGCGAGCTGCTGCCCGGGTTGGTCGAGCCCTTGCGCGCGCGCGTTGCCGCCAGGGCCGGCCAGATTGCTTTCCACCCGCCTTGCACACTGCAACACGGCCAGCAGTTGCGCGGCGGGGTTGAGCAGCACCTGGGTGCGCTGGGTTTCCAGATCAGGGTCGCCAGTTGCGAGGCCCACCTGTGTTGCGGTTCGGCGGGCACTTATTCGGTGCTTCACCCGGAGATCGCCTACCAGTTGCGCGACCGCAAGCTGGAAAACCTGGGCGAGATGAACCCTGATGTGATTGCCTCGGCCAATATCGGCTGCATCACGCATCTGCAAAGCGGCACGGCAACACCGGTGCGGCACTGGGTAGAGTTGCTGGATGAGGCACTATTGAATTCGTAGCTGATTGCGGCCAGGGTCATCGGGTCTGCTGGCCTGCTTGCGAATAACTTGAGCAAGCTCATCCGTAGCGCATGGAACTTTCATGGTTGGCTTTTGACAAGATCGGCCCCTTTTTGGCTATCTCCGATAAAGGATTCGCCATCGTGCCATGGGATAGCTGGGTTCCATTCTGCTATCAAATAAATAGCTGCTTGTGCCCATCAATCATCCGGTTACAAGCATTTTTGAAAAATCATGCCGCAAGCGCAGTTTCAATATCCTTGGCCAGGTCTTCGGGTTTGTCGGTCGGCGCATAACGCCGGATCACCTGGCCGTCCTTGCCGATCAGGAATTTGGTGAAGTTCCACTTGATGGACTTGCTGCCCAGCAGCCCGGGCGCTTCCGCACTCAGCCATTTGTACAGCGGGTGCGCCGCCGGGCCGTTGACGTCAATCTTGCCCATCATGGGGAAACTCACGCCATAGTTGACCTGGCAGAACTCCGCAATTTCGCCATCGGCGCCCGGATCCTGCGAGCCGAACTGGTTGCACGGAAAACCCAGCACCGCCAGGCCCTTGCCGGCATAACTCTTGTGCAGTTCCTCAAGCCCGCCGAACTGCGGCGTGAAGCCGCACTTGCTGGCCGTGTTGACGATCAGCATGACCTTGCCCCTGAACTCCGACAAGGAAATATCCTTGCCACTGATCTGGCGGGCTTCAAAATCGTAAACGCTGGGGATGCTCATAAGTCGCTCCTGATGTGAGCCTTCACTGTAACGCGAAGCGAAAAACCCGGGGCCGGGAGTTACACGCAGTGAGCAACCGTGGGGGCCCTATTTCTCTGGCGCCATCGCCGCCATCGCCGCCAGCACGGCCGCCACGACGATCAGGCTGCCGCCCAGCAAAATGCGCGGCGTGAATTCGGCGGCGCCCAAGGCCGCGGCCGACAGGCTGGCAAACAGGATCTCCGTCAGCATCACCAGCGCGGTTGTGCTGGCAACCAGCCGGGCGGCGCCATATTGCAGCGCAGCATTGCTGACCATGAATGCCAGGCTGAGTCCCAGTGCCACCGGGATGCCGGCGGCCTGAAGGGCAGGGGCTGGAAGCATCTGTTGCGACAGACCCGCCAGCGCGACCGCTGTGGCCAGCACGGCGCCACCGCCGAACATGGCCAGCATGCGCGATCCGCTGGAGGCCTGGTTGAGCTTGCGCAGCAGGGCATTCGTCACGGCAAAGCTGAAGCCGCCCATCAGGGCGAGCCAGTCGGCGCCGCTTTGCGGGACCGGCCAGGGTGAGTCGGGCGTTTTCAGCACGATCAGCACGCCGGCCATGGCCAGCACCAGCCGCAGCAGGGATGCCGCTGAGGGTTTTTCGCCCAGCATAAGCCAGGCCACCAGCACCGACCAGGCCGGCATCAGGTAAAAAAGCAGGACCACGCGCACCACGTCGCCGACCGTCACGGCCCAGTTAAAACCCACATTGGTCAGGCCTGCCGCCAAGGCCAGGCCCCACAACTGGGGATGGTCAGCGAAGTCGCGCAGGCTGCCGGAGTAAACCAGCAGCAGCACGGCCAGTACGGTGACATAGACCAGGGCCGTGGCCCATAGCGGGTGCAGGCCGTGGCCCTGCAGCTCGCGAAAGGGCCACCAGGAAACACCCCAGACGAATGCATTGATGACCAGCGCACCTGCGGCCAGCAGGGCCCCATTCTTCCCAATGGAGCGAGTTGATTCCACCGGCATCAGTGCGAGTTATCGCTGCGGGCAATGCTGAGCAGATGGTCGACCTGCTCCTTGTATTTGACGCAGTTGCTTTTGTGCCAGTGCTGGATCAGCCACATAAAGCCCGCCACCACCACGCCAAAAGCGGTAATGGCGCCAAAGGCCGACAGGCCCATGCCGGTGGACAGGCTGTAAAAAGCGCCCAGGCTCAGGATGCAGGCCTGTTCATTGAAGTTCTGCACCGCGATCGAGCGGCCCGCGCCCATCAGGTTGTGGCCGCGGTGCTGCAGCAGGGCATTCATGGGCACCACCAGGAAGCCGCCCAGGCCACCCAGCAAAATCAGAAAGGGCGCGGCCACCCAGACGTTGGTGATGAAGTTCATCAGGATCACCAGCACGCCCATGGCAATGCCCAGCGGCATCACCATGGTGGCCTGGTCCAGCCGCATGCGCAGGGAGGCCAATATCGCGCCCACGGCCGTGCCTATGGCCACCACGCCCACCAGCGACGAGGCCTGCGTGGTGCTGTAGCCCAGCGCGGCGGCGCTCCAGGCCAGCACGATGTAGCGCAAATTGCCCGACACGCCCCAGAACAGCGTGGTGGTGGACAGCGAAATCTGCCCCAGCTTGTCGCGCCATAGCGCGGCATTGCAGTTCCAGAAATCGGGCAGCAGCTCCAGCTTGTTGCGCGGCATGGGGCGCATCTCGACGCCCGTGTCCGGGATGCGCAGGTTAAACCAGGCGGCGATGATGTAAAGCAGTATGAGCACCGAAATGGCGGCTTCCGGCGCCGTGTCTATGCCGGTGGTGATGACCGGGAAGTCAAACGACAGCAGCAACGTGGACACCGAGTGACCCACCAGCTGGCCGCCCAGCAGCACGCCCAGGATGATCGACGAGATCGTCAGGCCTTCAATCCAGCCATTGGCCTTGACCAGTTGTGAGGCCGGCAGCAGTTCCGTCAGAATGCCGTATTTGGCCGGTGAGTAGGCGGCGGCCCCCAGGCCGACGATGGCGTAGGCCATCAGCGGGTGGGTGCCGAACAGCATCATCAGGCAGCCTATGACCTTGATGGCATTGCTGATGAACATCACCTTGCCCTTGGGCTGCGCATCGGCGAAGGCGCCCACAAAGGGCGCCAGCACCACATAAAACAGCGCAAACATAGGCACCAGCGCAGCCGGCTGCCATTTGGGCGCGTTGCTGCTCTTGAGCAATTCCACGGCGGCTACAAACAGCGCGTTGTCAGCCAGCGAGCTGAAAAACTGGGCTGCCATGATGGTGTAAAAACCGCGCTTCATTAAACTGTGTCAATCACTTCATGAGAGGGCATCAGCGCTGCTGATGCCGCAAAATAACGGTGAATGTCTCCTGACGATGCTGGTTTATAGCATGGGGGCTGATGTCAGAATGCATAGAGTAGTTTTGTAAAGCTTATAAGAGCCGGTTTGTAAACCTGCCCTCGGGCTAACCCTGATCGCCATTTCCAGAAACCCGCCGTCGCGTTCCCGCCAACCTACCCAACGCGCAAGCCCGCGTTTACCTGCCATGCCCCGCCCCATTCTTGCCACCATCCATACCGCCGCGCTTGTCCACAACCTCACGCGTGTGCGTGCCGCGGCGCCCGACGCCAGGGTCTGGGCCATCGTCAAGGCGAATGCCTATGGCCATGGTGTGGAGCGTGTTTTTGACGGGCTGCGCAGTGCCGACGGCTTTGCGCTGCTGGACCTGGCGGAGGCGCAACGCCTGCGCGCGCTGGACTGGCGCGGCCCGATTCTTTTGCTCGAAGGCTGTTTTGATGCGCGCGACCTGGAACTGTGCTCGCGCCTGGGCTTGTGGCATGCGGTGCATTGCAATGAGCAGATCGACATGCTGGCCGCGCACAAGACACAGCTGCCGCACCGCGTGTTTCTCAAGATGAACTCCGGCATGAACCGCCTGGGTTTTACGCCCGAGCGCTACCGCGCCGCCTGGACCCGCCTGAACGCCTTGCCGCAGGTGGAAGAGATTTCACTGATGACGCATTTCTCCGACGCCGATGGCGCCAAGGGCATTGCCGCGCAGCTCAAGGCCTTCGACCGCGTCACGCACGACCTGCCGGGCGAACGCACGCTGAGCAACAGCGCGGGCGCATTGCGCCATGGCGCTGTGCTGGCCGAGCGCTCCGACTGGATACGCCCCGGCATTGCGGTGTATGGCAGCGCGCCCGATTTTCCTGAACACAGCGCCGCCGACTGGGGCTTGCAGCCGGCCATGAGCCTGGCCTCCAGGATCATAGGCGTGCAAAACCTGGTGGCCGGCGACAGCGTGGGTTACGGCTCAAGCTTCATAGCCGACGGGCCGCTGCGCATAGGCGTGGTGGCCTGCGGTTATGCCGACGGTTATCCGCGCCATTGCACCACCGGCACCCCTGTGCTGGTGAACGGCGTGCGTACGCGCATGGTGGGCCGTGTCAGCATGGACATGCTGACCGTGGACCTGACGCCGGTGCCGGATGCAGGCATGGGCAGCGAGGTTACCTTGTGGGGCAAGTCGTCAAAAGGTGCATTGCTTTCAATCGACGAAGTCGCGCAGGCCGCCGGCACGGTGGGGTATGAGCTGATGTGCGCGCTGGCGCCGCGCGTGCCTGTGATGATGGAATGATGCTAGCCGGCCGGAAGTTCCACTAGCGTTTTTCCAACCTCAATAGCAATAGCATCACCGTCCCCACAACCAGTAGCGCGCCTGCCACCTGTGTGGGCGCAATCGCCTGGCCCGGAATCAGCCAGGCCAGCATCAGCGCAAACACCGGCTCAACATTCCTGATAGCCGAGTTGGCAGCCTTACCGTTCGGGCTGAGCCTGTCGAAACCCTTCGGCAAGCTCAGGGGGCACGGTGGAGGTGACTGCCATGATTCAAGAAAATCTTAATAAGCAGCGGATTTTTCATGTCGGTATCTTGCTAGACGGTAGCCAGGGTGGCCTTGGTCGTGCCCGGCGCCAGTGCACTCAGGGTTTTTACTTGGGATTTTTTTATTGCATAAATAGTTGTTTTATGCATAAAATTTGGAAACACTCAACCCCGCCGCTTTTATGGATGCCATACCCCCCAGTTCCCCGCCGCTGTCCGAGCAAGCGTTTTCGCGCCTTCGCCGCGATGTGCTGCTTGGTGAGCTTGAGCCGGGTGTCAAGCTCAAGATTGACGAGCTTCAAAGCAGCTACGGTTTTTCCAGCAGCCCGTTGCGCGAGGCCTTGAACCGCCTGAGCCAGGAGGGACTGGTCAAGGCCGACGAACGGCGTGGCTTTCGCGTCGCCGCCATTTCACGGGCCGACCTGACCGACATCACCCATATGCGGCTGCTGCTCGACGTGCAGGCGCTGCGCGCATCGATGGCGCAGGGCGACGATGCCTGGGAGGCCGCGATCGTGGCCGCCGCCCATCGGCTGGAGAAGGTCGAGTCGCAACTCGGCGACGGCCCGGCGGTGCTCGGTGACGAATGGAGCCGGCTGCACCGCGACTTCCATCTGTGCCTGCTGGCGGCTTGCCCGTCGCCGCGCCAGTTGGCCATGTGCACCAGCCTGTTCGACCAGGCTGAGCGTTACCGCCGCTTCTCGGCGCGCCAGCGCGTTATCGCCCGCAACAAAAACAAGGAGCACCGCCGGCTGATGGATGCGGTGCTCAAGCGCGACGTGGACACCGCCTGCATGCTGATGGCCGAACACATCCATGGCACACAAAGAAATGTCGAGGCCGCGCTCAAGCGGCACGAGGCGATGACCGCGTGAGCCCGCCGATACCTACTAACAAACCGCCCCAGGAGACTGCATGCTTTCAGTGACCCGCCCGACGCCCTCGCACTTCGGCATCTTCGTGACCGACACCGAGCGCATGGTGGATTTCTATACCCAGGTCTTCGGGTTGACGGTGACGGATCGCGGCCGTGGCCGTACCTTTCAGAGCGAGCTGGTGTTCATGAGTGCCAGCGCCGATCAGCACCACCAGCTGGTGCTGGCCTCAGGCCGGCCGAAGGAGGCGACCTTCAGTACCGTGATGCAGATTTCGTTTGCGGTGCCGAGCATTCAGCACATCCGCGACATCCAGGCCAGCGCGCTGGCGCATGGTGCCACCCAGATGCGTGGGCTTAACCACGGCAATGCGCTGTCGATCTACTTCTCGGACCCCGAGGGCAACACGGTCGAGGTCTATATCGACACGCCGTATTACGTGGCCCAGCCGCACGGCGACCCGCTTGATCTGAGCAAAAGCGACGAAGAGCTGATGCGTGAAACCGAAGCCATCTGCCGCGCCGATCCGACCTTCATGCCGCTGGCCGAATGGGAGGCGAAGTTTCTCACCCGCGGCCCCACGGCTTGACCTTTTTGCCCACTTTTTATTCAACCTTTCTGGAGATTTCATGAAATTAATGTCTTATTTGCACCAGGGCCAGGAGTCTTATGGCGCTGCCGTCGGCGACAGCGTGGTCAACCTGAGCCGGGCCAGGCCGCAGGAGCCCGCACTGGTGGACTACATCGCCTCGGGCTCGTATCTTCAAGCGGCCGAGCATGTCAAGGGTCAGCCGGTCGATGGCAAGCTGACGGACATCCATTACCTGCCGGTGATCACGCGCCCGGAAAAAATTGTTTGTGCCGTGCGCAACTACATGGACCATCACCAGGAAGTGCTGGCCGCCGGCATGCATCGCGACTTGTCGGAGCAGCCGCCCATCTTCCTGCGCGTATGGCGCTCGCAAATCGGGCACAACCAGGCCATCGTCAATCCCAAGGTGTCTGACTCGCTGGACTGGGAGGGCGAGCTTGCCGTCATCATCGGCAAGCCCGGTCGCAACATCCCGCTGGACCAGGCCTATGACCACGTGGCCGGCTACGCCTGCTACAACGACGCCAGCGTGCGTGAGTGGCAGTTTCACGCCAAACAGATTGCTTCCGGCAAGAACTTCGAGGCCACCGGCGGCTTTGGCCCCTGGATGGTGACGGCCGACGAGATTGCGCCGGGCCGCCAGCTCAAACTGGAAACGCGGCTCAACGGCGTGGTCGAACAGTCCAGCCACACCGGCCACATGATCTTCGACATTCCCACCTTGATCAACTACGCCTCCACCATCTTCACGCTGGTGCCGGGCGATGTGATTGCCACCGGCACGCCGGCCGGTGTGGGCTGGAGCCGCAAACCGCCCAAGATCATGCGCGCCGGTGACGTGGTGGAAGTCGAGATCGAAGGCATAGGCACGCTGCGCAACCCGGTCGTCGCCGGCGACTGAGCTGACTCGCACTGCCACTGCAACACAGGGTGAGACAAGCAGCATCAAGACTGCGCATTCAATCACCAACCCAAGACATGAGTATTGACGAGATGACTTTGAATTCGAAGAATGAGGATGTATCGGTTCTGATCGTTGGCGGCGGCCCGGTGGGGCTTGCGATGGCGCTAGACCTTGCTTGGCGTGGTGTTGATTGCATGCTGGTCGAGAAGACCGATGGCGCCATCGACACACCCAAACTCGGTGCCGTCTCCATACGTACCATGGAACTGGCGCGCCGTTGGGGCATTGCCGAACAGGTGCGGCAAACGCCTTATCAGCGCGACTGGGGTTTGTCCATGGTTTTTTGCACCAGCATCGCCACTCACTTGCTGGCAAAACTTCCCTATCCCAGCCTCGCCGACGACCTGATTCCCCCGGAGAGCCCGGAAAAAAAATGGCGCTGTCCGCAACTCTGGTTCGACCCGATGCTGGCCGACTGTGCGCGCGCTTATCCCCATGTGGACATGCGGTATCGCACACGCCTGGACAGCTTCGAGGCGCATCCTGACCGGGTGGTATCGCACATCACTGACACGGAGACTGGGCAAACCCGTGTGGTGACTTCGCGCTTCCTGATTGGATGTGATGGGCCCGGCAGCACCGTGCGCAGGTCGCTTGGTATCGCCATGCACGGGCAGCGCTCACTCGACCACTCGGTTGCCATTTTTTTCCGGTCGCGCGAACTGGCAACGAAGAACGACAAGGGCGCCGCTGAGCGTTATTACTTCATTGACAAAGGCGGATGGTGTGGAAACATCAGTGCCATGGACGGGCGCGAACTTTGGCGCATGACGGTTCCCAGCGACGAACAGGGAGTGGATCAGGTCGTGCGTGACGCGGCGCTCTGGGTGCGGCGGGCGCTCGGGACCGATGCCATTTCTTTCGAGATAATTTCTGCCTTGCCGTGGAGGCGCAGTCAACTCACCGCTGAACACTATGGCTCAGGTCGCGTGCTGATTGCTGGCGACTCGGCGCACACCATGTCTCCCACGGGAGGGCTGGGCATGAACACCGGCCTGGGTGACGTGGACAATCTGGGCTGGAAGCTGCAGGCCGTGCTGGATGGATGGGCAGGCCCGGAGCTGATCGACTCCTACTCCGTTGAACGTCATCCCATCGGCGTGCGCAACGCCGCCTTCTCTGCGAAGAACTATTTCGCGTTGAAATCGGTGCTGAACTGCGCGGAGGTAGAGGATGCATCTCCCGCCGGCGCAGCGATGCGTCAGGCCATCGGCGAGGAAATCACGAATCTCACGCGCGCTGAATGGGAACAGTTGGGCGTGCACCTCGGCTACCGCTACGAAGGCTCTCCCATCATCATTGCCGACGACACAGAGGCGCCGGAGGATCATCAAAGCGACTATGTGCCGACGACCCGTCCAGGGCACCGGGCGCCCCATGTTTGGCTGCAGGGTGGGAGTGCGGGTGCGACATCCAGCGGCCTGTCAACCATAGATCTTTATGGTCGCACCTTTGTGCTGATTCAATCCGGAAAAAATCCCCCTGACGTGACCGCCTTCGTAGAAGCGGCCGCACAACGCGGCATGCCCCTGAAAGTCGAATGCCTGGAGCAGCCGGCAGTTGAACAGTCCTATGAACGTAGCCTGGTCCTGGTGCGTCCGGACGGTCATTGCGCATGGCGGGGCAACAGCGTCCCACTCGATGCAGGCCGTGTATTGGACGTTGCTCGCGGCGCCGCATGACGGAGCGGTGATGTATTTTCTCAGCTGACCGATGTGGGATCAATCACAAATTCAAGGAGACAATCGCATGAAGAGACGGACACTGAACGCGCAACTGGCCGCCTTTCTTGCGGTGGGGCGTTGCCCGTCATCGCGCAGCCAAAGTACCCTGATCGAGCAATACGTCTCGTCGTTCCTTTCCTTCCTGGCGGAAGCCCCGACATCGTTGCGCGGGTGTTTGGCGAGCGTCTTTCCCGTGCACTTGGGCAGCCGGTTGTGATTGATAACAAGCCGGGGGCGAACGGGATCATCGGCGCCGAGGCGGTTGCCAAGGCGGCGCCTGACGGATACACGCTTCTTGTTGCCGACACGGGGCAACTGTCAATCAACCCAAGCCTGTATAAAAAGCTGCCTTACGCGCCACTGAAGGACTTTGTCCCGATTTCGCTGATGATGGCGACGCCCTTGTACTTCACGGTGCGTTCTGATGTCCCGGCAACTACGCTCAAGGAACTGGTCGCCTTATCTCATGCGCAAAAAGGCATTCGCTACGGATCGAGCGGAAACGGTAGCGCGCTGCATTTTGGCGTGGAAATTTTCAAGAAAATGAGTGGAGCCATGCTGGAGCATGTGCCTTACAAGGGGGTGGTGCAAGTTGCACCAGCCTTGCTGGCTGGCGACATATCACTGATGTACGCAGGCTGGACCATCGTGGGTCCACATGTCAAGAGCGGCAAGATGCGCGTGCTGGCAGTAGGTAGCGCGCAGCGCACACCCAGCCAGCCAGAAACTCCGACAGTCGCCGAGGCGGGGTTCCCCGCCTTCGACGTCGATTCACGCAATGGTTTGCTGGCGCCTGCGGGCACAAGCAAGGAACGCATCATGGCGCTCAACCGGGAAATCGGCGAGATTGTCAAAATTCCCGAGGTTCGTGGTCGCCTTGCAGCCATGGGAATTGATGTTTTGCACAGCACGCCAGAGCAGTATTCCGATGGCATAAGACGTGACCTTCAAAAGTATGCGCAGGTTGTGTCGGAGACGGGCGTCAGCTTGGACTGATACCAGGGAAAAGGCCGCGTACATGAATTTTCCGTTTGCATCACGTGGGTGCCGATGCGGTATTTATTCGTCGCCGGCGACTGAACTGGCGCGCATCGCAGGTGTAACACAGAGGATAAAAAAAGCAGCATCAAGACTGCGCATTCAATTCATAAAAAATGGAGACAAACATGGATAGACGACTTTTCCTGGCAGCAGGTGCTGCCGCAGCTACCGCCGCCGGCCTGCCGGCCTGGGCCCAAAGCTACCCGGACCGGCCCATCAAGATCCTCCAGGGCTTTGCGCCCGGGGGCAATGCCGACACCATTGCGCGCCTCGTCGGTGGCGAAATCGGCAAGACCCTGGGCCAACCCATAGTGGTTGAATCCCAGACCGGTGCCGGCGGCACCATCGCTGCCGCCGCGGTGGCGCGGTCCAAGCCCGACGGCTACACCCTGTCGCTGGCCACCGGCGGCCACGCGGTGGCCGGCGCGCTCTACAACACCTTGCCGTACCAGACCGTGGGCAGCTTCGAAATGGTCTCGACCATCACCTACTTCCCCTTCCTTGTGGTGACCCATGCCGACTCGAAGTTCCGGAGCTTTCGCGACGTGACGTTCGCTGCGGCCAGCGCGCCCGACAGCATCGCCTACGGCACGGCGGGCATCGGTTCAACGCATCATCTCGCCGGTGAACTGCTGGCCAAGATGGCCGGCGTCAGGATACTGCATGTGCCTTACCGCGGCGACGCCGCATCGCTCACGGCGCTGCTGGCAGGGGATGTGCCTTTCATCATCGCGCCACCCACGGCCGTGCTGAGCAACATCAAGGCCGGCAAGCTGAGGGCGCTGGCTGCGACCGGCCCGCAACGCTGGCCCGGTCTGCCCGAGGTGCCCACGGTCAGCGAGCAGGGGGTCGCTGGTTACGATGTCCGCTCCTGGGCTGGCTTGCTGGCACCGGCGGGCACACCGCGCGCCATCATTGACCGGCTCAACGCCGAGGTGCTGAAAGCGGTGCATATTCCCGCCGTCAAGGCGCGCCTGGAAGACATAGGCGGCGAAGCCCGCGGCAGCACGCCGGAAGAAATGAAGGCCATGGTGGCGGCGGAACTGGCCCGCTGGACCCAGGTTGTGGCCGAAGCCAAGATTCCCAAACAATAACCAACGAAGTGCTCTCATGTCATTGATCGAAATCCGTAAACGCAGCCTCACCATCGAGACCATTTACCACGAGGGCGGCCCTGTGGCGGCAACGCCGCTGCGCCTGGCCGCGGCCTGCGCCGTCATCCGCAACCCCTATGCCGGACGTTACGAGCCCGACCTGATGCCCTTCATGGCCGAACTGCGCTCACTTGGCACGCTGCTGGCCCAGGAGCTGGTGGACACTTTGGGCAAGGAAAACGTCGAGGTCTACAGCAAGGCCGCGATCGTCGGCGTCGACGGCGAGCTGGAGCACGGCGCCGTCTGGCACGAAGCCGGCGGCTGGGCCATGCGCAGCGTGCTGGGCGAGCCCAAGGCCATGGTGCCGGCCGCCAAGGCCGTGGCGGCCACCGGTTACCGCCTGATGGTGCCGCTGCACTACATCCATGCTTCCTATGTGCGCAGTCACTACAACTCAATGGAAATCGGCATCCAGGATGCGCCGCGGCCCAAGGAAATCCTGTTCGCGCTGGTCATGGGCACCGGTGGCCGTGTGCATTCACGTCTGGGCGGTTTGACCAAGGACGCGGTGGCTGTCGGCGACGGACAACGCTGAAGAGACGCCGCGTACCGGGCCTGAAGGGTCTGCCCGCTTGACGGGCAGACCCTTCAGGTCTTTTTCATGCAGTGCCCGCGCCGCGCGGCAACAACACCAGCTTGCCCAGCGTCTGGCCGGCATCCAGCAGCTCATGCGCACGCCTGGCCTCGGCCAGCGGCAGCAGCGTGGGCGGTGGCGGGCGCAGGCTGCCAGCAGCCATCAGCGCGATCGCGCGCTCCATCAGGGCCCGACGCGTCGCCGGAACCTGGTCCAGGCTGTGGATGGAGTAGCAACGCAGGCCCAGGCTCTTGCCCATCAGCCGGCGTAAGGCCCCCAGCATGTTTTCTTCCGGCAAGCCGGCCAGTGCGTTGTACGACAGCAGTGTTCCTAACGGGGCCAGCAAATCGAGATTGGCGGTGAACGCCGGCCCGCCCACATGATCGAGCACCAGGTCCACACCCCGCCCACCCGTCAGTGCCATCACCTGCGCATGCACGTTGTGTGTGCCGCGGTGGATCACATGCTGGGCGCCGGCGGCGCGGGCAAAGTCGAGTTTGTCGTCGCTGCTGACGGTGCCGATCGCCAGCAGGCCATCGGCCTGCGCCAGTTGCAAAACGGCCGTGCCAACGCCGCCGGCGGCGCCATGGATCAGCAGGCTGGCGGGCCGGCGCACGCCGGACTCGTACAGCAGGGCACCGGCCAACTGGTAGTTGCCCAGGGTCACGGCATCGGTCGCCGACACCGCGTCGGGCAGCAGGTACACCGCTTCGGCCGGCACGCAGATCGCTTCGGCGTAGCAGCCACCGCGCTGCGGCAGTTCGCGCGCACTGACCAGCACCTGCTGGCCTTCATACAAACCGCTGACGCCGGCACCGAGTGCGTCGATCACGCCGGCCAGCTCATTGCCGGGCACGGCGGGAAGAGGCGGCATCCACTGATAGACGCCTTTGCGGATCAGCGCGTCGGGCTTGCCCACACCAATGGCCAGGGCCCGCACGCGGACTTCATGGGGCGCTGGCTGCGGCAGCGGCCGCTCGGCCAGTTCAAGGACTTCGGGACCGCCGGTGCGGGTGAGCTGGATGACCTGGATGTGGCTCATGGGGCTGGATCGTTTGTCAGTAAAGCCCGTGCACACGGGCGTGCAGGCGGCTCAGGCCCAGCAGGGCGTCGGTGAAGGGTGTGGGCACTTGTGTCAGTTCGCCCAATTCCTTGACCACCGTGACCAGCGCATCGAGCTCCACCGCCTTGCCGGCCTCCACATCCTGCAGCATGGAGGTTTTGAAGGCGCCCAGCTTGAGTGTCACCGCATGGCGGTCTTCCGGCTGCTGCTCAATCGGGATGCCGATGCGGGCGCCGATTTCCTTGGCTTCCAGCATCACTCTGGAAATGAAGCCACGTACCAGCTCATCACCCAGGATCAGGTCGGTGGTGGCGCCGGTGAAGGCGCTGACCGGATTCACCGTCATATTGCCCCAAAGTTTGTACCAGGCATCCTTCTGGATCTGTTCCGACAGCACGACCTCGTGGCCGGCTTTTTCCAGCAATGCCGCCAGCGCCAACACGCGTGCGGTCTTCTCGCCGGAGGGCTCGCCGATGATGAGTTTGTTGCCGAAGTGGTTGTTGACAAAGCCCGGGCTGTTCAGCGAGCAACTCGCATGCACCACGCAACCGATGATGTGGCGTGCCGGAAGGGCGCGGGCAATCGCACCGTCCGGGTCAACGGCCTTGAGCCGGGTGCCGGCGTACTGCGCGCCGAAGCCTTCAAAAAACCACCAGGGCACGCCGTTCATGGCTGTGAGCACCAGGGTCTCGGGTCCGATCAGCGGGGCGATGGCTTTGGCTACGTCGGCCATGGCAGGTGCCTTGACCGCAATGATGACCAGGTCCTGCACACCCAGCGCGGCCGGGTCGGCGCTGGCGCGCACCGCCACCGATGTGATGTCCTCGCCGCGCTGCAAGCGCAGGCCATGCTGCTGCACGGCGTCCAGCGTTGCGCCGCGCGCCACCACGCTGAGCTCGCAGCCGGTTTGCGCGAGCTTCACGCCCATCCAGCCGCCTATGGCGCCGGCGCCGTAAACACAGACTTTTTTAATGGTCAAAATGGGCTCCAGTCACCGCCAGGCGTGCGCAGCATGCTCTAATTTTTATAGCTGTCATCAATCCGGTCCACCTGCCGCACCAGGGCGTCAAAGACGTCCTGGCCGGCGCCGAACTGGGCGTCGAACTGGAAGGAGTCGTGTGTGGTCTTGCGCGCCACGGTCTCGGGCACGGTTATCGCCGGCCCCATGGCTGCCTGCGCCATCTGGATGTCGCAGGCGCGCTGCAAGGTCCACAGCCGCACAAAAGCCAGCGGCAGGGTCGACGCCCAGGCCAGCAGGCCGTGGTTGCGCAGAATCACCACCGGCTTGTCGCCTATGTTTTTCAACAGACGCGGCGCTTCGTCGGCGTGGATGGTGATGCCTTCAAAGTCGTGATAGGCCACCAGGCCATGCAGCTGCGCCGAGTAAAAATTGTTCTGCGCCAGCCCGCCCTGTGTGCAGGCCACCGCCACGCCAGCCGTGGTGTGGGTATGCATCACGCAATGCGCATCGGGCAGGCCGTCATGTATGGCGGCATGCACTGTGAAGCCGGCCGGGTTCACCGGCCAGGGGTTGTCGTCCAGCTTGTTGCCCTGCAGGTCGATCTTGAGCAGATTGCTTGCCGTGACCTCCGAGTAGTGCAGGCCAAAGGGGTTGATCAGAAACTGCTTCTGTCCTTTTGTCACACTGTCCGGAAGCCGCACCGTGATGTGGTTGTAAATCATCTCGGTCCAGCCCAGCATCGCAAAGATGCGGTAGCAGGCGGCCAGTTGCAGGCGCTCCTTCCACTCGTCGGGATGCATGGTGGCGACTGGAGGTGGTTTTAAGACGGCATTCATGGTGCGGGCTCCGGATTAATCAGGCATCAGCCGTGAAGCCAATGGCCTTGACGATAGGCGCCCATTTGGCGGTGTCCTTTTTGAGCAGGTCGGTCAGCTCGGCCGGTGTCGACGACATGGCTTCCAGGCCAAAACCGGCGAGGCCGTCGACCACGTCCTTTTGCGCCAGCGCGATTTTCAGGGCGGCGTTCATGCGGTTCACGATGTCCGCCGGCGTCCTGGCCGGCAGCAGGAAGGCAAACCACTCGCTATGGGTCACGTCCTTCACGCCCTGCTCGGCGAAGGTGGGTACGTCGGGTGCAAAGCGGCTGCGCTTGGCACCGGACACGCCCAGGATGCGGATCTTGCCCGTGGGCAGGTGCTGCGTGATGTCGCCTATAGGGCCCGACACGGCAGAGATGTTGCCGCCCAACAGGTCCAGCATGGCCGGCTGCGTGCCGCGGTAGGCCGCGTGTTTCATGTCTATGCCGGCGTTCTTGCCGAGCAGCGCGCCTATGAAGTGCGGCGTGGAACCGGCGGCCGGCGAGCCGAAGTTGGCGCCCAGCGGGTTGGCCTTGGCCCAGGCCAGGAATTCGGGCACGGTCTTGACGCTAAGCGGCACGGCCGGGCCGACAGCAAAACCGAAGTCGAAAACGCAGGCAATGCTCACGGGCGCCAGGTCCACCAGCGGCTCATACGGCAGTTTTTTGTAGATGTGCGGATAGATCGTGAGGATGGAGGTCGGTGTTTGCAGCAGCGTCATGCCGTCAGCCGGTGCGCTCTTGACATATTGCACGGCGATCTGGCCGCCGGCGCCGGTCTTGTTTTCGACCACGGCGGTCTTTGCATAGTCGGGCGCCATTCTGGTCGCGACACGGCGGCACAGTGTGTCGGAGGTGCCGCCGGCTGCAAAGCCGGTGACGATCTTGAGGTTTTCCAGGGCTTGTGCCCAGGCTGCCTGGCCTATGCTGGCCAACAACGCTGAAGCGCCTGCGGACTGAATGACTTGACGACGTGAAATGCTCATGGATTTGTCTCCTGTTGATTAATTTGAATAAACGAGCGAAAACTCAGGACAGATCCCGCAACCAGACTACGTTACCTGAATGGGTGACCGCACCCTGGTTGCTGGGGCGAACCGTCAATGCATATTTTTCCAGCAAACCGCCCAGAGGGGTAGCTGGTTTGACGGTTCTGGTGGACAAACGCAGGGCGATTTCCTGGTCGTTCAGATCCACCGAAATACTGAAGGCCGCGGGGCGGGCGTCTATGCTGATCATGTCACCATCGCGCAAGGCGGCAATCGGCCCGCTGTCGGCTGCCTCGGGTCCGGCATAACCTATACACAGGCCGCGCGTGGCGCCGGAGAAACGGCCATCGGTCAGCAGCGCCACCTTGTCACCCATGCCCTGGCCATAGAGCAGGGCGGTGATGCCCAGCATTTCGCGCATGCCGGGGCTGCCCTTGGGGCCTTCGTTGCGGATCACGATCACGTCGCCGCTTTGGTAAAGGCGCTTTTGCACGGCCGTTTGTGCCTCCTCTTCCGAGTCGAAGACGCGTGCGGGGCCGCGATGCACCAGTGTCTTCAGGCCCGCAACCTTGAGCAGCGCGCCGTCGGGGCACAGGTTGCCCTTGAGGACCGCGAGCCCGCCGTCGCGCGTGATGGGATCGCCGGCCTTGCGCACCACACGGCCGTCGGGCGCAGCAGCATCGGCGAGCTCTTCGGCCAGCGTGCGGCCGGTAAAGGTCAGCGCATCGCCATGAAGAAAGCCCTGCTCAAGCAATGTGCGCAGGATCACGCCAGCGCCGCCTATGTAAAAAACGTCGCGTGCCAGGTACTGGCCACCCGGGCGCAGATCGGCAATCAGCGGCGTGCGGGCAAAAACCTCGGCCACATCGTCGAGATGGAATTTGATGCCCGCCTCATGTGCAATCGCCGGAATGTGCAAGGCCGCATTGGTCGAGCCGCCGGTAGCGGAGACCACCGCGCAGGCGTTTTCCAGTGCCTTGCGTGTCACGATGTCGCGCGGCAAGGGGCTGTCGCCCATCACGGCTTTCATCAGGGTTTTGGCGGCGCGGCGCATCAGTGGCGCACGTTCGCTGAACACGGCGGGCACCATGCTGGAACCTATGGGCGCCAGTCCGAGCGCTTCGGAGACCATGCCCATGGTGTTGGCGGTGAACTGGCCCGCGCAGGCGCCGGCCGTGGGCAGGCAGGCGCGGCTCATGGCTTCGAGTTCGTCCGTGCTGGCGCTGCCGGCCAGCACCTTGCCTATGGTCTCGTAGGTATCGACGACGTTCAGGTCGCGGCCGTCCATGCCAGGCATCTGGCCGGGCAGCGCGGAGCCGCCGTGCACAAAGACGCTGGGCACATTGCAACGCACCATGCCCATCATCAGGCCAGGCAAATTTTTGTCGCAGGCACCTATGCCGAAGATGCCGTCCCACTGGTGGCCACGCACCGATGCCTCGACGCTGTCGGCAATCAGTTCGCGCGAGATCAATGAAAACCGCATGCCCGAATGCGCCATGGTCAGGCCATCGCTCACGGAAACCACCGGGCATTCGTGTGGTGTGCCGCCGCCCGCGTAAATACCGGTCTTGGCGTGCTGCGCCTGTTCACGCAGGTTCATGTTGCATGGGCTCATCTCGCCGCCGGTGTGGAATACGCCGATGTGCGGACGTGCAATGTCCTCGTCGTCCTGCCCCAGCGCATGCAGAAAGCTGCGCGTGGTGGCGCGTATCGTGCCCTCGTAAATCGTGGCCGAGCGGAACTTCTTTTTTGGGTCTTCTATATTGCTCATTATTTCTATCCGGCATTCAGGTGCAGGCCGTTGTCAAGCATCACGATATCCCCGGTGATGCCGGGTGCGTGGGCCGTGATAAACCAGGCGAGGGCTGCGACTTCCCCGGGTTGGGAAATCCGCTGCAGCACCGAGTTGCCCGTTTGCGCGGCAATGGCCTGGGCATGCGCCTTCTCGTCAAGCAGCCGGCTTGGCAGGCCGTCGGCCACAAAGCCGGGCGCGATCGCATTGACGCGAATCGGTGCCAGCGCGCGGGCCAGTGCCAGGGTCATGGTGTTGACCGCACCCTTGGAGGCTGCATAGGCGACAGACGAGCCGCGCCCGAGCAGCCCGCCAATGGATGAAATATTAACGACGGAACCCGCGCCGCTGGCCTTCAATGCCTCGGCGCAGGCCCGGGTCATCTGGTGCATGCCCACCACATTGACATCGTAGGTACGGTGGAATTCATCGGCATTCAGCGCCGCCAGGTCGTCATGTGCGATGAAGCGAGTAGTGCCGGCGCAGTTGACCAGGGCGTCTATGCGTCCGAAACGCTGCAGGGCGGCCTGTGCGAAGCGTACGCATTCGGCGTCCTGGCGCACATCGAGCGGCTGCAACAGGCAGGTGGCGCCCGCGTTGCTACAGTCCGCCGCCACGGCCTGCGCTTCCTGCAACTGGCCTTCGCCCTGGTAGCTGATGCCCACATGCCAGCCCTGGCGTGAAAATTCGCGTGCACAGGCAGCGCCTATACCTGTGGCCGAGCCCGTAATCAGGCAGACGGGTATCGGTTTACTCATTGGACTCAGTAGGTCTTGCTGGAAGGGGCGGGCGCAGCCGAGGCCTTGAACCTGGCCGCAAGCGCGCTGGTGGCTTTGACCAGCAGGTTGGTGTCCAGGCCGACAGCGACAAAGGTGGCTCCGAGTTCCAGGTAATGGCGTGCCAGGGCTTCGTCGGGCGTCAGTATGCCGGCGGCCTTGCCTGCCTTGACGATGCGCTTGATGGCATTCCCGATTGCGGCCTGCACTTCGGGATGGCCCGGGTTGCCCACATGTCCCATCGAGGCGGAGAGGTCGGCCGGGCCTATGAAGACGCCGTCCACACCCTCCGTGGCAGCGATCGCATCCAGGTTTTCGAGCGCGAGTCGGGTTTCCACCTGCACCAGCAGGCAGACCTGTGCATTGGCTTCGTGCACATAAGCCGGATTGCGCCCCCAGCCCGAGGCGCGCGCGCCGCCCATGCCGCGGATGCCGCCCTTGCCATCGTTTTGCGGGTAGCGCATGGCGCGCACCAGCGTGGCGGCCTGTTCGGGCGTGTCCACCATGGGAATCAACAGGGTTTGCAGGCCCAGGTCAAGGTACTGCTTGACCAGCGCCTCGCCGATATTGCCGTGACCCATGGGCACGCGTGCAATCGGGTGTGATGCATAGGGCGCAATGGCCTGCAGCTGCTGCAGGATGCTGCGCAGGTCGTTGGGCGAATGTTCGCCATCGATCAGCAGCCAGTCGAAACCGGCGCCCGCGCAGATCTCCGTGGTGTAGTGATCGGCCAGGCCCAGCCACAGGCCGATTTGCGCCTGCTTGTTGGCCAGGGCTTGTTTAAAGGTATTGACGGGGGTTTGCATAAGGGTTCTCGGGTTAGGTTGCCGGGCCGTTCCAGCTTGGGCGCGGCCTTTCGGGAGGCAGCGTAGCACATGGGCCAGCAGGTGAAATCATTCTTTAAACGAAGCGAAAGGCGATGGAACCAAGCGGTCCGTAGTCGGCATGGAAGGTGTCGCCAGCGACGGCATTGGTCGGCCTGGTGAAGGAGCCACCCAGGACAACCTCGCCTTTTTCAAGGCATTCGCCCCAGGCGCCCAGTTTGTTGGCCAGCCATGCAACGCCGTTGGCCGGGTGGTTCAGCACCGCTGCGGCCACGCCAGACTCTTCGATCACGCCGTTCTTGTAAAGTAGGGCGCTGACCCAGCGCAGGTCCACGGCATTGGGTTTGACGGGCCTGCCGCCGGTGATGATGCCTGCATTGGCCGCGTTGTCGGATATCGTGTCGAACACCTTGCGCATGGCCTTGCTGTGGCGATCAAACTGTTCGATGCGGGCGTCAATGATCTCTATGGCCGGCACGACGTAGTCGGTGGCCTCCAGCACATCAAAGATGCTCACGTTGGGTCCCTGCAACCGCTTGCCCAGGATAAATGCGAGTTCGACTTCAACCCGCGGCGCGATAAAACGCTCAAATGGAATATCGCTGCCTTCGGCAAAAAACATGTCGTCAAGCAGCGTGCCGTAATCAGGCTCGGTGATCTGGCTGGCCTGCTGCATGGCGCGCGAGGTCAGGCCTATCTTGTGGCCGCGCACCACCCGGCCCTGGTCCCGCTTCATCTGGACCCAGGCGCGCGAGACCGCGTAGCCGTCCTCAATTGTCATGCCGGGAAAGCGCCTGGAGAAATGCTCGACCTGCACACGCGTTTTTTCGCTTGTGTGCAACTCGGCCGCGAGCTGGGCAATCAGGTCTTGGGAGAACATGGTCACGACTTGTTAAAAAGGGGATGCAGGTTGCTGTGTTTGACGTCGAAGACCTCGGGGCCTTCGTCTATCTGCAGCGTGATGCCTATGGGGCGCTGGTCAAAAATGGGGGCAAAGTGCTCGCGGGTGGCCGCGATCAGCTGGTCACCGGCCTGTTTGTGCGTGGCCGCGCTGCGACCCCGGCCCATGCGCAGGTTAAGGTAGACAAAAGCGTAGTCGGCCTTGCCGTCGGCGACCGCGAAATGCGCAGCCGGGTAGGCCAGCACGCGGGTGCCACCTGTGGGGAAAACCTGTTTGCCGGCTTCGTCCCGCACCGCCAGCATGGTGTCGGCCAGTGTGCGGCACAAGGCCGTCATCCTGGCCTCGGCCTCGAGGTTGCCGGTGTAAAGAATGACCAGATGCGGCATCTCAGGCCTCCAGCGGGGTGACGGGGAAAATGGCGTTGATCTGGCCCGTGCCGGAACTGCCGAAATAGGGCGTGATGATTTCCGCCGGCGCGCTGTAGCTGTCCCAGCCCAGCAGGCCCAGCAGCATCGCCGTGTCGTGCATGTCGCCTTCGCCCCAGCATTTATCGGCATACATGGGCAGCATGCCGATAAAGGTTTTCCAGTCGCCGGCTTCCCACAGCTCCACCACGCGGCGGTCCACCTGCTCAAGAAAAGGGTCGTAGACCTTGTGCATGAACTCGGGCGCCCGGCCGTTGTCGGCAAAGTGGTGCGACAGCGAGCCGCTGGCAAACACCGCCACCGTGCCTTCGTATTTTTCTTCTATGGCTTTGCGTACCGCCAGGCCAAAGCGGCCCGACTCCTTCAGGTCGTGCCAGTCACACCAGGCGCTGACACACACCACCTTGTAGTGCTGGTCGCTGTTCATGTAACGCATGGGCACCAGCGTGCCGTATTCAAGTTCCAGCGTGGTGTCCGAATGCGCCCGGCTTTTCACCCCCATGTCATTGGCCACGTCGGCGATCAGGTGACCCAGTTCCGGATTGCCGGGGTAAGCGTAGGGCAGGTTCTTGATGAAATGCGGCAGCTCGTTGCTGGTGTAAGTGCCTTCAAATTTTGGCGCGCAGTTGATGTGGTATTCGCTGTTGACCAGCCAGTGCACATCGAACACCACGATGGTGTCCACACCCAGCGCGCGGCAGCGCCTGTCGATTTCCTTGTGACCGTCGATGGCGGCATCGCGGCAGCCGAGGTTGGGGCCCGGGAATTCCGACAGGTACATGGATGGAACATGCGTGATTTTGGCTGCCAGCGCTAACCTGCCCATGATCAGGCTCCCCAGTGCGGGATGTGATGGCTGCCCAAAGAGACCGCCACGTTTTTCGGTTCGCAGAACACCTCGTAACTCCAGGTGCCGCCTTCGCGCCCTGTGCCCGAGCCCTTGGTGCCGCCGAAAGGCTGGCGCAGGTCGCGCACGTTCTGGCTGTTGACAAAACACATGCCGGCCTCAACTGCGGCGGCGACGCGGTGCGCGCGGCCCAGGTTTTCGGTCCAGACATAACTTGAGAGGCCGTACTGCGTGTCGTTGGCCAGGCGAATTGCCTCGGCTTCGTCCTTGAAAGGGATGATGCAGGCGACCGGGCCGAAAATTTCTTCCTGGGCAATTCGCATGCGGTTGTCCACGTCGGCAAACACGGTGGGCAACACGTAGTTGCCTTTCTTCACATGGTCGGGCAGCTCCGGTGTGCCCAGGCCGCCGCACAACAGCGTCGCGCCTTCTTTTGGCCCTAGCTCGATGTAGCTGCGTACCTTGGCCAGGTGGGCTTGTGAAATCATCGGGCCTATGGTGGTGCTTTCGTCCAGCGGGTCGCCCACCTTGATGTGTTTGGCGCGTTCCACAAACTTCGCGACAAAGTCGGCGTAAATCGATTGCTGCACCAGGATGCGGCTGCCGGCGGTGCAGCGTTCGCCATTGTTGGAGAAGATCATGAACACGGCCGCGTCGAGGGCGCGCTCCAGGTTCGCATCGTCAAAAATCACAAACGGTGACTTGCCGCCCAATTCCATGCTGAATTTTTTCAGGCCGGCCGCCTGCACGATGCGGTTGCCGGTGGCAGTCGATCCGGTAAACGAAATCGCGCGTACATCGGGATGCCGGCACAGCGGCTCGCCGGCCTCCTTGCCATAGCCATGCACCAGGTTGAGCACACCGGGCGGAATGCCGGCTTCCAGCGCGAGTTCCCCCAGGCGCGCGGCCGTCATAGGTGACAACTCACTCATCTTGAGCACGGCGGTGTTGCCGAAAGCCAGGCAGGGCGCGACCTTCCAGGTGGCGGTCATGAAGGGCACGTTCCACGGGCTGATCAAGGCGCAGACGCCGGTCGGGTGGTACAGCGTGTAGTTCAGGTGTGTCTCTGTCGGGTAGGTGTGGCCATCGACCCGGGTGCACATTTCGGCGAAGTAATAAAAGTTGTCGGCGGCGCGCGGGATCAGCTGTTTGCCGGTTTGGGCAATCACCTGGCCGCAGTCCCGGGTTTCCATTTGCGCAATTTCAGGCACATGCGCGGCGATCAGGTCGCCGAGTTTGCGCACCAGCCTGGCGCGTTGCGGCGCGGGCAGGCCAGCCCATTTGGGGAAGGCTTCCTTGGCGGCCGCGACGGCGGCGTTGACTTCTGCTTCGCCGCCCGCGGCGACCTCGGCGAGCACCTCCTGCGTGGCCGGGTTGACGGTTTCAAAGTAGTTCTGGCTGGCAAGCGATTTGCCGTTGATGAGGTGGTCTATTTTCATAATCATTCAATGGTGTTGGTCAAGGCGCCCAGGCTGGCTATGCTGGTGACAATCACGTCGCCGGGCCGGCAGTCGACCACGCCGTCGGGTGTGCCGGTCAGGATCAGGTCGCCGGGCTGCAGGGTCATGAAGCTGCTGAAATATTCAATCAAAAATGGCACATCAAAAATCATGTCGCGCGTGTTGCCGGTTTGCGTGACCTTACCGTTGACGCTGGTTTGCAAGGCCAGCGCCATCGGGTTGGCGACGTCGGCGGCATCGACCAGCCAGGGCCCGAGCGGCGTGCAGGTGTCGCGGTTTTTCACGCGCAGGTTGGGCCGGTACCAGTTCTCCAGGTAGTCGCGGATCGCGTAGTCGTTGGCGATGGTGTAACCAGCGACAAAGTCATAGGCGTCATCTCGTTTGACCTTCTTCGCGGTTTTGCCCATGACCACGGTCAGTTCACATTCGTAATGCATGAACTGCACACCGGCCGGCCTGCGTGTGCGCTGCCTGTGCCCGGTCAGCGTGCCCTCGCCCTTGATGAAAACCAGCGGTTCTTCGGGCGCCTTGAATTCCAGTTCTTTTGCATGGTCGGCGTAGTTCAGTCCCAGCGCGAGGATGGTGCGTGGACGCGGCGTGGGCGCCAGCGGCGGCAGCCAGGTCACCGCGGTTTCGGTAACGAGATGGCCATCTTTCAGCAACACCTGGCCATCGTGCTCCGTGGCTTCATGCACCGCCGCTTCGTAAATCACCCGTGCGTGTTTCATCGCTTCACCTCTTCCGCAACCAGTGTGTTGCTCAGCGTGCCAAAGCCAGGCGCACTGATATCGATGCGGTCACCCGCTTTGGCCAGGGGCCGGCCCTCATCGCAGCCCAGCATCAATACATCACCCGGATGCAGGGTCATGAATTCTCCGACATCCGCCAGCAGCTGTGACGCATTGCGCACCAGATGGGCGAAGCTCACCGATTGACGCAACTCGCCGTTGATGCGTACTTCAAGCGCGAACTGCGCCGGGTCCCCGGCCTGGGCAACCGCCACGGCTTGCGCGCCTATGCCGAGAAATCCATCCAGGCATTTGAACTTGACCGGCGGGCGAAAAAAGCTTGTGTGCGGCACCGACAGGTCGTTCATCAAAACAAAATATGCTATTGATTTGATAGCTGATGACGCGCTACCGTCGGCGGTGTCAGCCCCAATAACCATTGCAATGGTGGCGCCTACCTCGACTTCGGGCACACGCGCCGGAATGGCGATCCGGGCGCCATGCATGCTCCAGGTATTTGCGGTTTTGACATACAGCACGGGCGCCTGGGGTGGCGCCTTGTAGGGCGCTTGCCTCATTTGCGGCGCCAGCGCCTGCATTTCGCCCTGGAAGTTCAGCAGCACGCCGTAGACCGTGCCTGTGGGGAGGTAGCTCATGGCAATTCCAGTGTGATCACTTCATCAAGCAGCGCATACAGCTGCGCCAGTTTTTGCTTGCCCAATGACTGCTCCATATGGGCGTAGTGCGCCTCAATCACGTGCGACAGCTTCTTGACTGTCGCGCGGCCCAGCCGGGTGAGCTCCACCACGGTGCGGCGCTGGTCTTCGGCATCGCGCGCGCGCTGAACCAGCCCGTCGCGCTCCATGCGGCTGAGCACGCCGGTCAGGCTGGGGCCGAGGATGAAGGCTTCACGCGCGATACGCCCGGTTTCCACCACGCCGTGCTCACCCAGCACCCGCAGCACGCGCCACTGCTGGTCGCTCAGGCCGTGCTCGCGCAGGCCTGGCCGGGTATGCGTCATCACGGACTCACGTGCCTGCAGCAGAAGGCGCGGCAGGTTGCGGTGGACAAAAGGAATGGTCATGGCGGGTGTCTGGCTTCTGGTTGAATTTATTTAATATATTAAATGAATTGAGCGGCTGTAACAAGCACAGCTCCCTGCGGAGGGCTTGGTATTTACCCTTGGCGGGTAACTGGGCTCTGGAAATTGAGCGGATGTCAGAGGTCTTGTTCGGGAATGCAGTGACCACTGGTTGTTTGTACAGTAATATTCGTTATGGCAAAAGAAAAAACGATTTACACCTGCACCGAGTGCGGCGGCAGCAGCCCCAAATGGCTGGGCAAATGCCCGCATTGCGAGGCCTGGAACACACTGATCGAATCTGTTGCCGAGAGCAATTCGCCCGTCAAAAACCGCTACAGCAACCAGCGCCAGGGACTGGCCAAGGCATCTGAAGTCATGATGCTGGCGGATATTGACGCCACCGATATGGCACGCACCCCTACCGGGCATGAAGAGCTGGACCGTGTGCTGGGCGGCGGCATCGTGGAGGGCGGTGTCGTGCTGATAGGGGGCGATCCCGGCATTGGCAAATCGACCCTGTTGCTGCAGGCGCTCGATTCGCTGCAGCGTTCCGGCCTGAACACGCTTTATGTCACGGGTGAGGAGAGCGGCGCGCAGGTTGCGCTGCGCTCGCGACGCCTCGGGCTGGAGGGCTCGCAGGTCAAGGTGCTGGCGGAGATCCAGCTCGAAAAAATCCTCGCCACGCTGGACACAACGCAACCCGCGATTGCCGTTATCGACTCGATACAGACGGTGTATTCCGACCAGCTCACCTCGGCGCCCGGTTCGGTGGCGCAGGTGCGTGAATGCGCGGCCCACCTGACGCGAGCGGCCAAGGCCAGCGGCGTCTGCATTGTGCTGGTGGGGCATGTCACCAAGGAAGGCGCGCTGGCCGGCCCGCGTGTGCTGGAGCACATGGTTGACACCGTGCTGTATTTCGAGGGCGACACGCATTCGAGCTTTCGCCTGGTGCGTGCGATCAAGAACCGCTTTGGCGCGGTCAACGAGATCGGCGTGTTTGCCATGACCGAAAAAGGCCTGAAGGGCGTGAGCAACCCGAGCGCCATCTTTCTCAGCCAGCACTCGGAGCCCGTGCCCGGCAGCTGCGTGATGGTCACGCTTGAAGGCACGCGGCCCATGCTGGTTGAAATCCAGGCGCTGGTCGACAACGGCGGACCGAGTCCGCGCCGGCTGTCGGTCGGCCTGGACCGGGACCGCCTGGCGATGCTGCTGGCGGTGCTGCACCGCCACGCCGGTGTCGCCTGCATGGACCAGGACGTGTTTGTCAACGCGGTGGGTGGTGTGCGCATCAGCGAGCCGGCGGCCGATCTGGCGGTGATGCTGGCGATCACTTCCAGCCTGCGCGGCAAACCGTTGCCCAAAGGCTTTATTGCCTTTGGCGAGGTCGGGCTGGCCGGTGAGGTGCGTCCGGCGCCGCGCGGCCAGGAGCGGCTGAAGGAAGCCGCCAAGCTGGGCTTTAGCGTGGCGGTGGTGCCCAAGGCCAATGCGCCGAAAAAACCGATTGAAGGCCTGACCATACATGCCGTGGAGCGTGTGGAGCAGGCCATGGAAGTCGTGCGCAGTTTGAGCTGAGCCTCACAAGGCTGCGAATGCTATAAAAACAATAGCTTGCTACACCCGACCATCCTTGGCTGGCGGCTTAAATGGGCTTGAAAGCTGGCGCAAAACCCGGGTTTTTGACCGCTACGCACTTCCCGCAGCGCTGGCGCGCGGCGTGGGCTGCGAAAATAGCGCCATGAACTTCCAAAAAATTCTTGTTCCCATTGCCGTGATTGCAGGTGCCGTGCTGGCCTACCGTTCCTATGGATGGGCCGGCATTGCCGCTGTTTTCAGTGTCCTGGTGTTCGGCGTGCTGCTGAACTTCAACCGCATGATGCAGGTGCTCAAGCGCGCAGCCAACCGGCCTATTGGTTACGTCGACAGCGCCGTCATGCTGAACGCCAAACTCAAGCCCGGCATGACGCTGATGCATGTGGTGGCCATGACACGCGCCATCGGCCAGCTCACATCGGTCAAGGATGCGCAGCCAGAGGTGTTTGTCTGGACGGACGGCTCCAAGTCGTCCGTGACCTGCACCTTTGTCGGCGGCAAACTCGCGCATCATGAGCTTTTCCGGCCGGATATGCAGGAAATGCCGGATTTACCGTCGTCCGGTGACGCGCTTCCGCCCGCCCCGTAAAATCAGCGTTTCGGGTTTTTCACCGCCTGGCCCTGTGCCGGCGGTTGGCGGGCCCTGACAGGCAACAACACTCCACGACATTCATCACAGGATCAACATCATGTCCCCAGTAGCACCCTCCATGGCAGACCGCGACGGCAAAATCTGGATGGACGGCCAGATGGTCGACTGGCGCGACGCCAAAATCCATGTGCTGACCCACACCTTGCATTACGGCTGCGGCGCGTTTGAAGGCGTGCGGGCCTACAACACGGTCAACGGCACGGCGATCTTCCGGTTGGAAGACCATACCGAGCGCCTGCTCAACAGCTCCAAAATCCTGCGCATGAAGGTGCCCTTCAGCAAGGAAGCCCTCAACGAAGCCCAGAAGGCCGTGGTGCGCGAGAACAAGCTGGAGAGCTGCTACCTGCGCCCGCTGACCTGGATAGGCGACAAAAAACTCGGCGTTTCGCCCAAGGGCAATGACATCCACGTGATGGTCGCCGCCTGGGCCTGGGGTGCCTACCTGGGTGAAGACGGCATGACCAAAGGCATACGCGTAAAGACCTCCAGCTACGCCCGCCACCACGTCAACATCACCATGACGCAGGCCAAGGCGGTCAGCAACTACACCAACTCCATCCTGGCCAATACCGAAGCCACCGATGACGGCTACGACGAAGCCCTGCTGCTCGATACCTCCGGTTTTGTGTCCGAAGGCTCTGGCGAAAACGTGTTCATCATCAAGGACGGTGTGGTTTACACCCCCGACCTGTCGGCCGGTGCGCTCAAGGGCATCACGCGCGACACGGTGTTCCACATCTGCAAGGACCTGGGCCTGGAAGTGGTGCAAAAGCGCATCACGCGCGATGAGGTTTACATCGCCGACGAAGCCTTCTTCACCGGCACGGCCGCTGAAGTCACGCCCATCCGGGAGCTCGACCGCATCGAGATCGGGGCCGGCTCACGCGGGCCCATCACCGAAAAAATCCAGGCAGCATTTTTTGACATCGTCAACGGTCGCAACCCCAAGTACGCCCATTGGCTGAGCAAAGTGTGAGGGCGGATCAATCATGAGCACATCATCCCTCGTTGAACTGCTGGCCGCCGACCTCAATCCCCAGGGCGGCGTTTATTGCCCCAGCCCCAAGGCCGACATGAAGATCTGGAACAGCCACCCCAAGGTGTACCTGGACGTAGCGCGCACCGGCAGCGCCAAGTGCCCGTACTGCGGCACGGTCTACGCACTGAAAGCCGGCGAACATTTCGGCGCTGGCCACTAGCGTGTCTCTTCCCCTTCAAGCGGCCGCCGCGGAACCGGCTTCGCCGGGCCGCAAGCGGCGCCCCCCTGGGGGGGAGGCGGCCGAAGGACGCTTCGGGGGGGCTTCTCTAATCATTGCTCCCCAGTGGATTGGCGACGCGGTGATGACCGAGCCGTTGCTGCGCCGGCTGCAGGCGCGCGGCGAACAACTGACTGTAGGCGCGCTGCCCTGGGTCGCGCCGGTCTACCGCGCCATGCCGCAGGTGGCCGAAGTCATTGAATTTCCCTTTGCCCACGGCGGCCTGCAGTTCCGGGAGCGGCGGGCGATTGCCAAACGCATTGAAGGCCGTTTTGACAAGGCCTATGTGTTGCCGAACTCGCTCAAAAGCGCCTTGCTGCCCTTCCTGGCCAGCATCCCGGAACGCATTGGCTATTTTGGTGAAGCGCGTGTGGGCCTGCTGACGCACCGGCTGAAGAACCCGAAAAACAAGCCGCCCATGGTGGCGTTTTATTCGGCGCTCAGCGGGGAGGGTGGGCTTGAGGCTGACCGCCCGCGATTGCAGATGGGTGATGCCGACATTGAGCAAACCCTTGCCGGCCTGGGTCTGCAGCGCGGCGGCTATTACGTGTTTGCACCCGGCGCCGAATACGGCCCGGCCAAGCGCTGGCCTGCGCGCCATTTTGCCGAACTGGCGATAAAACTCGACCTGCCCGTGGTGTTGCTGGGCTCCGGCAAGGAGGCTGCGCTGTGCGACGAGATTGCCGCAACCGTGAATGCCGCGCGGGCCGGACAGTGCCTTAATTTTGCCGGCACCACCTCGCTGCTGCAGGCCTTGTGCCTGATTGCCGCGAGCACGGGCACGGTCAGCAACGACTCCGGCCTGATGCATGTGGCTGCCGCGTTTGGCGTGCCGCAGGTGGCGATATTCGGTTCATCCAGCCCGCTGCACACGCCGCCGCTGAGCGGCAAGGCCAGGGTGCTCTGGCTCAAGGATGATCCTGCCTACCAGCCACCGCTGGACTGCGCGCCCTGTTTTGAGCGTGAATGCCCGCTGGGGCATACCCGCTGCCTGAACGACATTGGCGCGCAGCGCGTGTTCGATGGTTTGCAGCAGGCAGGCCGGGCAAGCTGAAAGAGGCCTGGGCAACAGGCAAACATAAAGGGCAAAGACATGACAGCAACGCAAACATCACTCAAGGCCATGCTGGGCATTGAGCTGCCCCTGGTCCAGGCGCCCATGGCCGGTGTGCAGGGCAGTGCGATGGCGGTGGCGGTCTGCAACGCCGGTGGCCTGGGCTCATTGCCCTGCGCCATGCTGAGCCTGCAGGCCTTGCAGGGCGAGCTCGACAGCATCAGCGCGCAAACAAGCAAGCCCTACAACGTCAATTTTTTCTGCCACGAGCCGCCTATGGTCAGCGCCGAACGCGAAGCGACGTGGCGCAAGGCACTGGCGCCTTATTACGCCGAACTGGGCCTGGACGCGGCAGCCGTGCCGCCGGGCGCGGGCCGCTCGCCCTTCAGCCATGAAGCGGCCGATATTTTGCAGGCCTTCAAGCCGGCGGTTGTGAGTTTTCATTTTGGCCTGCCCTCCGCGGACTTGCTGGCCAGGGTGCGCGCCTGGGGCGCCACGGTACTGGCCTCGGCGACCACGCTGGCGGAGGCGCGCTGGCTGGAGGCGCACGGCGCTGACGCCATCATTGCCCAGGGCCTGGAGGCGGGCGGGCATCGCGGCATGTTCCTGACGGACGAGGTGAGCAGCCAGTTGGGCACCTTTGCCCTGCTGCCGCAGGTGGTGGCTGCGGTGCGTGTCCCGGTGATTGCCGCAGGCGGCATTGCCGATGCCAAAGGTGTGGCCGCCGCGCTGGCGCTGGGCGCCTCCGCCGTGCAGGTGGGCACGGCTTATATGTTGTGCCCCGAGGCCAGCACCAGCGCCCTGCACCGGGCGGCGCTCAAAAGCGAGGCGGCCAGCCACACGGCGGTGACCAATCTTTTCACCGGCAGGCCGGCGCGCGGCATCATGAACCGTGTCATGCGGGAGCTCGGCCCCATGAGCGCCGTGCCGCCGGCATTTCCACTGGCCACCGCCGCGATAGCGCCCCTGCGCGCCCGCGCCGAAAGCCTGGGCCTTGGCGATTTTTCGCCCCTGTGGTCGGGGCAGAACAACAGCGGCTGCCGGGAGATTCCCGCCGCGCAGCTGACACGCGAGCTGGCCGCCGGCCTTTGAATCGCCTCGGCCTGATTCGGCCAGAAAAAAACCGCCTCACGGCGGTTTTCCGGGAGTTCCAGGACGGGACTCAGGCCATGCGTCCGGCGCTGGCCATCGGCAGTTCCACAATAAACGATGCGCCGCCGCCCGGCCTGGCTTCGCAGCGCACCGTGCCGCTGTGGCGCTGGCTGATGGACTTGACCAGCGCCAGTCCCAGGCCCACGCCGCCTTCACGCTCGCTGGCGCCGGGCAGGCGGTAAAAGGGTTCAAAAATACGCTCGCGCTGCGCGGCCGGTACACCCGGGCCGCGGTCATGCACCTTGATCACGGCGATTTGTTCCGGGCCCTTGCGGATTTGCGCCAGCTCTAGGTTGATGTCGCCATTGCTGTAGCGCCTGGCGTTTTCCAGCAGGTTGCGGATCAGCCGGCGCAGCAGGCGCGGGGAGCCCTGTACCGTCAGGCTGTGGCCGGTGGCGGCAATGCCCATGGCTGTGTTCATCTGGACGTCGGGCGCCGCGCCGAGGTCGGCGCTCAGTTCAACATTCAGGCGCGAGCACTCTTCCGCGGCCAAGCCCGTCAGGTCCAGCCGCTCAAAGGGTTCAGCGTCGGCCTGGCGCGCATCGAGGCGGCTGGCCAGCAGGATTTCATCGATCAGCTGGTCAAGCTCGCTGATGCTGCGAGAAATCTCCATGCGCTGCGGCGAGCTTGCATCAGCGCCTATCAGCTCCAGTCCCATGCGTATGCGCGCCAGCGGTGAACGCAGCTCATGCGAGGCATTGGCCAGCAGCGACTTGTGCGAGTTCATCAGGGTTTCGATGCGCTCGGCGGCGTGGTTGAAGCGCCGGGCCAGGAAAGCCACCTCGTCGCTGCCGGAGGTGTCCACGCGCGCCGACAAATCACCTTGGCCCCAGCGCTCTACCCCGCGCTGCAGGGATTCCAGACGCATGGTCAGTCGCCGCATGACCGGGTAGGCGCCCAGCGCCACGGCCAGGCCCACGACGATCAGCATCCAGCCGAAATCAAACGGCAGGCGGCCCCACAGCGGCGGCGGCGGCCGTTTCGGCCGGGGCAGCAGCAGCTTGAGCGTCTGGCCGTCTTTTGTGAGGACATCAAACTCCAGGTCTTCGCCGAGTTTGCGGTCCGGCCGGGTCTGCGCCGTGCCTATGATTTCGCCGGCGACGTTGTGCACCAGCACCTCGCGTATCGGCAGTTGCGGCGGATCCTTGGTGAAGCGCCAGGCCGCGGCAACAAGAAAGGTCAGCACCACCACGGTGGCTACCACGGCGAGCCAGATACGGACGTAGAGATGCGAGGTAAAACGCGACCACATGAGGAGCATGGCCTGCCTGTCAGTCTTGCTGCTTGGCAAACACATACCCCACGCCGCGCACCGTGAGTATGCGTTTCGGGTCTTTCGGGTCGACCTCAATGGCGCTGCGGATGCGGCCCATGTGCACGTCTATGGAACGGTCAAAGGCTTCCAGCTCGCGGCCGCGCACGGCCTCCATGATCTGGTCGCGGCTCAGCACGCGGCCTGAGCGCTCGGCCAGCGCCACCAGCAGGTCGAACTGGTAGGAGGTGAGTTCGCACAGGTTGCCCGAGACCGTCACCGTGCGCGCATCGCGGTCGATTTCGAGCGAGCCAAAACGCATGACCTTCTGGCTGCCGCCGGCCGTACCACCGGCGCCGCTGCCGGCTTCGCCGCCCCGGCGCAGCACGGCGCGAATGCGGGCCAGCAGCTCGCGCGGCTCAAAGGGTTTGGGCAGGTAGTCGTCGGCGCCGATTTCCAGGCCGACGATGCGGTCCATCGGGTCGCCTTTGGCGGTGAGCATGAGGACGGCCGTGCTGGCCTGCTCGCCGCCCGTGCCGCCCTGGCCCTTGATGCGGCGGCAGACTTCGAGGCCGTCCATGTCGGGCAGCATCAGGTCCAGGATGACCAGGTCAGGCGGGCTGGCCTGCAGCGCCGCAAGGCCGCTGGTGCCGTCGGCGGCATGGGTAAAGCCGTAGCCTGACTGGCGCAGATACTCACCGACCATGTTGGCCAGGCGGGTATCGTCTTCAATCATTAAGAGTTGTTGTGCCATGAGCGTGTCCCTGGTGAGTCGCAATGAAATGCATGGTGCGCGCAACGCAACAATTGCGCTTGAAGCCATCGTAAAGTTGCGGTAAACCGCGATGCGAAAAGCCCAGCTTACTCCAGGCTGTGCGGGCTGGCCACTGGCCCGCCAGTGCTACTTAATCAATAGCTGGTTGCGCCCGCTCTGATTGGGCTTCAGGCATTTTTATGCGCGAAGCAAGCCACACCAGCACGAGCACCGGCAGGCCCAGCACGGCGGTTGCCGTGAAAAAATGGCTGTAGCCGAAAGCATCCACATATTTGCCCGAATAACCGGCCAGGAACTTGGGCAGCAGCAGCATCATGGAACTGAAAAGCGCGTACTGCGTGGCCGAGTAGTTGACGTTGGTCAGGCTAGACAGGTAGGCAATAAAGGCCGCCGAGGCAATGCCGCTGGACAGGTTGTCGGCCGAGATCACAAAGATCAGCGCGTTGACGTCATGACCGCGTGAGCCCAGCCAGGCAAACAGCAGGTTGCTGCCGGCGCTCAATGTCGCGCCCAGCATCAGCACCTTCATCACGCCAAAACGCATGGCCAGCGCACCGCCGACAAAAGCGCCGACCAGCGTCATGATGACGCCGTAGATCTTGGTCACCGCGGCCACTTCGTCCTTGGTGTAACCCATGTCCACGTAAAACGGATTGGCCATGATGCCCATGACCACGTCGCTGATGCGGTAAATCGCGATCAGCGCCAGGATCAGCAAGGCCTGCTTGCCGTAGCGGCGCAGGAAGTCGGCAAAGGGCTCTATCAATGCGCTTTTGAGCCACTCCGCGGCGTTGCGCGAAGGCCGCAGGGCGCGTGGGATGGGCTCGGGCGAGAACAGCACCGTCGTCACGCCCAGCAGCATGGAGGCGGCCATCACCAGGTAAGCCGCCTGCCACGCGCCTTGCTGGTAACTGGCGATGCCGGGCACCTCGGCGCGCGCGGCAATCCACAGGGCGCCCGCGCCGGCCCAGATCATCGCGATGCGGTAGCCGGTCTGGTAGGCCGCGGCCAGGGCGGCCTGGCGCTGCACGTCGGCGGACTCGATGCGGTAGGCGTCCAGTGCGATGTCCTGGGTGGCCGAGCCAAAGGCCACGGCGAGCGCGCACCACACCACGGGCAGCAGGGTTTGCCGCGGGTCGGTCAGCGCCATGCCGATCAAGGCGGCGATGATGGTCAGCTGCGACAGCAGCAGCCAGCTGCGGCGGCGCCCCAGCAGGCGCGTGAGGACAGGGATGGGCAGGCGGTCCACCAGCGGGGCCCAGACCCATTTAAAGCCATAGGCCAGGCCGACCCAGCTCAGGTAGCCAATGGTGGTGCGGTCAATGCCGGCTTCGCGCAGCCAGAAACTAAGCGTGCCAAACACCAGCAGCAGCGGCAGCCCGGCGGAAAAGCCCAGCAGCAGCATGCGCAGTGTTGCCGCCTCGCTGTAGACCGTCCAGATGCTGCGCCAGGATTTTTTGGGCACTGCCGGGGCAGATGACTCCGAAAGTGCGGGGGCTGTGTGGCCGGGGGCTAATCCGGATGGCGTGGAGGACGGGGTTTTGTCTGGCATGTGATCTTCAATTTGTGACTATTATTCACGGATGTGCTTTTTATGCGAGGCCAAACACTCCGCCTGGGCTGGCCGCCGGGCTTTTTTGCTGGCTGCCGGCGCAAGCGCGGTGAGCGCTGTCACGCCCGCCCTGGCGCAGGTTGATGTCGGGCCGTCGTCGAACCTGCGCAAGCTGGTGCCGGCGGAAGACCTTGAAAACGCCGCCACGCAGGAGTATGCCAAGCTGCTGGCCGATGCCCGGGCCAAGGGCGCGCTGGCATCCGCAGGCAACCCGCAACTGCAGCGCCTGCGCAATGTCGCGACGCGCCTGGTGCCGCAAACCGCCCAGTGGAATGACCGCGCGCGCCAGTGGAGCTGGCAGGTCAACCTGCTGAACAGCAAGGAGCTCAATGCCTTTTGCATGCCCGGCGGCAAGATCGCTTTTTACACCGGCATCATCGACCAGCTCAAGCTGACCGACGATGAGATCGCCATGATCATGGGCCACGAAATGGCGCATGCCCTGCGTGAGCATGCGCGTGCGCGCATTGCCAAAAGCCAGGGCACGGGCACCCTGCTGTCGCTGGGGGCGCAACTGCTGGGCCTGGGCCAGCTGGGTGATGTGGCGGCCAACATTGGAACCCAGTTGCTCACGCTGCGTTTTAGCCGTGAAGACGAAACCGATGCCGACCTGGTGGGGCTGGAGCTGGCCGCGCGCGGCGGCTACAACCCGCAAGCCGCGGTTAGCCTGTGGGAAAAAATGGCGCAGGCCGGCGGCGGCGCTGGCGGCCCCGGTTTCCTGTCCACGCACCCTTCCGGCCCGGATCGCATACGCCAGTTGCAGGCCAACGTGCCCAAGGTCCAGGGCCTGTACCTGCGCGCCCGCGGCTGAGGCTGAGGCTGCGCCAATCCGGGTCCATCCTGGCGTTGGCCTGCCGGTAGCGGACAATGCAGGTCGCCTTTTGTTTTGGCCCACCTGTCCTCATCCCCGCGTTTTATGATTTCCACTCCGCAAGAACCCGTCACGGCGAAAAAGAGCCGCGTGGCACCCCTTTTTTCACGCGAGTGGTGGCGTGCTTTCCGGCCGGCGCGCACCGGCGTCAATGCGCGTGAACGCTTTCGCCTCGTCGTTGGCGTGCTGGCCGGTGTCTTCCTGACGGGCCTGTTGTGCCATTTTTTCGGTGGCATGGCGCTTTCGGCCCTGCCCTGGCTGGTGGCGCCTTTGGGTGCGAGCGCGGTGCTGGTGTTTGCCGTGCCTGCCAGTCCCATGGCGCAACCCTGGGCCGTGGTGGGCGGCAACACCCTGTCGGCGCTGGTCGGCATTGCCGGGGTCCATGGCGTTCACCTGCTCGGCTCGCCCGAGCTTGCCGCGGGGCTGGCCGTCGCCACGGCCGTGGCCCTGATGCTGGTATTGCGCTGCCTGCACCCGCCGGGCGGGGCCGTCGCGCTGATGATGGTGCTGCTTGGCGTTGTCGACCCGGCCTTTGCCTTTTACCCTGTCATGCTCAATTCCGTTTTGCTGGTGGTCGCGGGCATTGCCTACAACAATGCCACGCGCAGGCCCTACCCACACATGCAGATGCAGCCGGATCAGCGCCCCCTGTTTGGCGAGTCCGGCCAGCTCGATGCCGACCTTGACCTGGTGCTGGCACGCTACAACCAGGTTCTGGACGTCAGCCGTGACGACCTCAAGGCCCTGTTGGCCGAGACCCGGATGCGCGCCTATGAGCGCAAGCTGGCCGAGGTGCGCTGCGCCGACATCATGTCTCGCGAGCTGGTCACGGTCGATTTCGGCACGCCCCTGCAGGAAGCCTGGGCCCTGCTGCGCGAGCGCCGCATCAAGGCGCTGCCGGTGGTGGACCGCACCTTCCGCATCGCCGGCATCATCACGCTGGCCGACTTCATGCGCGCCGCCGACCTGGACCTGTACGAGGGTTTTGACGACAAGCTGCGCAAGCTGGTGCGCAACACCCGCAGCAGCTATTCGGACAAGCCCGAGGCGGTGGGGCAAATCATGACGCGCCATGTCCGGGTGGCCAGCGAGCAGAGCCGCCTGGCAGACCTGGTGCCGCTGTTCGGCAGCACCGGGCACCACCATATCCCTATCATTGGCGAGGGCGAAAAGCTGGTCGGCATGATCACGCAGTCCGATCTGGTGGCGGCGCTTGGAAAGGCGGCGGACCCCAGTGTGTGAGGCTTTTGCCATCACCAGGCCGGCTGTGGGACGCGCTGAAAATACAATGAAAAATGGCCAGAGTCGCCTGTTTATAAGCGTAGCAAGCTATTATTTTTATAGCGAAGAACGGCGCAGGCCGGGCCGGCTACAGCGCCAGTTCCACCCGCACTGATCTTGCGCCAGGTCGTCGCATGGCGTCGAGCCCTGACTCAAGCCGTCCCAGGCGGACCAGGCCGCTTGAATACGAGAAGTCCTTGTGAAAAATGGCGAGGTTGCCCCAAGGTGCGTAATAACTGATGTCGCCAGTGGAGGGCTGGTAGCCCTCGGGCGCACCCTGGATGGACAGCTTGCGGGGCAAGTCTGCGATCTTCTCTGTCGCCGCGTAATCTTTCAGAGTCAGCGTCAGCGGAAGCAAGGCAGCAAAATCCCTCGCGCTGTCGTTGTTGTCGAGGGTTGCCGACGCGATGACGGCGCCGTCCAGGGTCATGTGGATCTTCATAGGTGTGGCCAGTCTGCGCAGTGCGGGGTCGGATGGCTGAAGGGACGCTGCGCGCGTGCCATCGCCGGCAGCGGCCAGGCCGCCCGCCCAAAGAAGGGTAAGTATCAGGCACGTGCAGATCTTCCGTCTGCTTTCGGCAAGCGTGTGAAGCATCAAGGCCGTGGGTCTGCGCGTGCCGTCAAGCAGGCCAGGATGGCGGCGGCGAGCAGCAATCCGGCGCTCACGGCGAAGGTGCTCTGGTAGCCGCTGCTGTCGAACAGCACGCCGCCGACGGTGGAGCCCAAGGCAATGGCGAGCTGGATTACGGCGACCATCAGCCCGCCACCGGCTTCGGCGTCCTGCGGCAGCGTGCGTGCCATCCAGGTCCACCAGCCCACCGGCGCGGCGGTGGCGACCAGGCCCCAGAGCCCTAAAAGTGCGAACACGGCGGCCTCCCGGGCACCCAGGGCGATCAGGGTCACCGCGATCACGGCCATCACCATCGGGATGACGATCAGCGTGCGATAAAAACCCCTCTTCAGAAACCGGCCGATGACCGTGGTGCCTATGAAGCCTGCGACGCCCAGCGTCAACAGCATCAACGACAGCGTGGACACGTCCACCAGCGTCACCGTTTCGAGAAAGGGTCGAAGGTAGGTGAACAGCGCGAACTGACCCATGAAAAAGACGCCGACAGCCAGCATGCCGAGCGTGACCGGCCGGTTTTTGAACAGCCTGAAGACGTTGCCGGAACCCGGTGCGCGGGGTTTTGCCGGCATCGAAGGCAGACTGAAGCACTGCCAGAGAAAGGCGATCAGCGCGACCGGTACGAGGCAGAAGAAGGCGCCGCGCCAGCCGACGATAGCGCCGAGGTAACTGCCCAGCGGGGCTGCCACCACGGTGGCCAGCGCATTGCCGCCATTGAAGATGGCCAAAGCGCGAGGCACCTGATCGGTGGGCACGAGCTGCATGGCCGTGGCCGCCGACATGGACCAAAAGCCGCCCACGACAACGCCGATCAGCGCGCGGCCCAGCATGTAGATCGCATAGTTGGGGGCAAGCGCGATGATGGCCCCGGAGAGGCACATCAACCCGGTCAGGGACAGCAGCAGCGTCTTGCGATTCATCCCGCCGGCGAGCTTTGAGACGGACAGACTCGTGAGCACCGCAAAGGCGCCGGAAATGGCGATGCCCTGGCCGGCCATCCCCTCGCTGACCTTGAGATCGGAAGCCATGGGTGTCAGCAGGCTGACGGGCATGAATTCCGAGGCAATCAACGCGAAAACGCACAGCGTCATCGCCCATACCCCGCCCCACTGGGCGGGCCGCGCTTCGCCGTGCTCGACGGACGCGTCCAGCGTCTGCGCCGTCATCAGGCGCTCGCCTGGACGAGATGCTTGTCGAAGAACGAGGTCAGCTTGTCCCACGGAATCAGGTTCACGCGGTCATACAGGTCCACGTGACCGGCGCCAGCAACGATGTGCAGCTCCTTCGGTTCGGCGGCCCGTTTGTAGGCGTCTTCGCTGAACTCTTTGGAATGTGCCTGGTCACCTGTGATGAAGAGCATGGGGCGAGGCGAGATCGTCTCGATGTCATTGAACGGGTAGAAGTTCATGAACTTGACGTTGCTGGTCAGGGTCGGGTGCGTTGTGGTGCGTGCCGAGCTGCCCTTGGGTGTGTACTCGCCACGCGGCGTGCGGTAGAAATCGTAGAACTCGCGCTGGATGGGGTGCGTGTCCGCCGTCAGTTCATGGACGGTGCCGCCGGTGTACTGGATGGCGCCGCCGTTGAACTCCACCTGGCGTTGCTCGGCGGCCGCCGCGATGATCTGCTTGCGCTGCTCAAGCGTCTGCGAGTGGTTGAGCGCATTGCGGTTGGCAGCGCCCATGTCGTACATGCTCACGGTGGCGATGGCCTTCATGCGCGGGTCGATCTTCGCCGCACTGATGACAAAGCTGCCGCTGCCGCAAACCCCGATGGCGCCTATCTGCTGCCGGTCAACGAAGGCCTGGCTACCGAGAAAATCAACCGCGGCGCTGAAGCTCTCGGCGTATATGTCCGGCGCGACGGCATTGCGCGGCTGGCCCTCGCTTGCGCCCCAAAACGCGATGTCCAAAGACAGGGTCACAAAGCCCTGCTCCGCCATTTTCGTGGCGTACAAATTCGCGCTTTGCTCTTTCACCGCCCCCATGGGGTGACCCACAACGATCGCCGGGTGGGGCTTTTTGCGGTCAAGCGACTTGGGAACGAAGAGGTTCCCGGCGACGGTCATCTGGTACTGGTTCTTGAAACTGACCTTCTGCACGGTGACTTTGTCGCTGGTGTAGAAATTGTCGGCCCCGTTGGGCAGGCGCGTGCTCTTTCGAGGGGCGGCTGCCAATGCCGCGCCGCTCGTCGTTGACAGTACGCCCACGGCAGCGATGCCAGTGCCGGCCATGACCAGAAATTCGCGTCGATCGGAAACGTTGCCGGACGGCGCCGAGGCGGCTACGAAGTTGTTGTCTGATGGGGTTTTCATATTCGATGTTCCTGTTGAAGTTGATCCATGAGGCGAGACGGACCGTGCCGCCTTGTCCGCTGTACGCCCTGGACTGTTCCTGAAGTTTGCTCCCCGGCATTAATGTTGACTAGATAACAAATGCTTAATGAATTTGTTAGTATTGCTAATCAATAGCGGACGAAACGGACGAGGACATGCCACGACGCAATCTCAACGATCTTCTGGCCTTCGTCACCGTGGCGCGCGAAGGCAGCTTTACCCGGGCCGCCGGCACGCTGGGCGTGACGCCGTCAGCTCTGAGCCAGGCCATTCGCGGCCTGGAAGAAGGGTTGCAGATCCGGCTGCTTACGCGCACCACGCGCAGCGTCGCGCCAACGTCGGCCGGCGAGCGACTCATGAAAGCCATCGGTCACCGCTTCGACGAGATTGAGGCTGAACTCGATGCCTTGACCGATTTGCGCGACAAACCTGCAGGCACCGTGCGCATCACCTGTGGCGACAACGTGCTGCACAGCGTTCTGCTGCCCAGGCTCATGCCGCTGCTGCGCGAGTACCCGGACATCAAGCTGGAGTTCGACATGAACTACGGTTTCCGCGACATCGTGGCCGACCGCTTTGATGCCGGTGTGCGCATGGGAAACACCATCGACAAAGACATGATCGCCGTGCCCATCGGCCCGCCGCTACAAATGGCGGTGGTGGCTTCACCCGACTACTTTGCGGTCCACCCCGCTCCAAAGACGCCAGCCGACCTCACCGCGCATCAATGCATCAACCAACGTATGCCGACGTCCGGCGGGTTGTACGTTTGGGACTTTGAAAAACGCGGCCGGAAGGTCAATGTCCGGGTGGATGGCCCCTTGATCTTCAACACCGCGCCGCCTCAGGTGGACGCGGCGCTGGCCGGACTGGGCATTTCATTGTTGCCGGAAGATGAGCTGATGCCGCATATCGAAGCCGGTCGACTTGTGCGCGTATTGCAGGACTGGTGTCCAAAATTCGCGGGCTACCACCTGTACTACCCCAGCAAGCGCCAACCCTCGCCGGCCTTTTCGCTGGTGGTAAAGGCGCTGCGATTTAGTGGAACCCGACAGCAGTAGCGGGGCCGGCCCCTGGCGAACCGACGCGGAGTCCGACCCGCCGTACTTACATTACAGAGTGAGTTCGTAGTCCACGGTCATGGGCGCATGGTCTGAAAAACGCTGCGCCTTGTAGATGTGCTCGGTACGCGCCAGCGCCGCCATCGCCGGTGTGGCGAGGTGGTAGTCCAGCCGCCAGCCCACGTTTTTTGCATAGGCCTGGCCGCGGTTGCTCCACCAGGTGTAGGCCTCGTCGGTGGTGCTGGGCTTGAGCTTGCGGTACACATCGACCATGCCGCCGCCCAGGCTGGTCAGCTTGTCGGCGGCCGCGCTGGCTTTTTTCGCGTCCTGCGCGGCCTCGGCAGCCGCTTCCAGGCGTAGCAGCTCGGTCATCCAGGCGCGCTCTTCGGGCAGAAAGCCGCTGTTCTTTTTGTTGCCCTTGAAGTTTTTCAGATCAATTTCCTGGTGCGCGATGTTGATGTCGCCGCAAAGCACAAAGTCCCGCTCCTGCTTCAGCGCCAGCAGGCAGGGGTAAAACTCGGCCAGGAAACGGAACTTGGCGGCCTGGCGTTCCTCGCCGGAGGAGCCGCTCGGGAAGTAGGCGCTGATGATGGACAGTTTGGGCAGGTTTTTGCGGCCGGGCCGGTCAAAACGCAGTTCCACATAACGGCCTTCGGCGTCAAACTCGGAAGAGCCGTAGCCGACGATGACATCGCTGGGTTCGTATTTGCTGTAGACGCCCACACCCGAGTAGCCCTTTTTCTCCGCGAAGTGGAAGTGGCCCTTGAGCCCGGCCATTTCCTCAAAACGCTCGCTGATGTCCGGTGCCTGCGCTTTCAGCTCCTGCACGCAAAGGCAGTCCGGCATGGCTTGCACAAGCCAGTCTTCCAGGCCTTTGCTGGTGGCGGAGCGTATGCCGTTGAGGTTCAGGCTGGTCAATTTAAACAAGGGGTTCTCCATGGCTTGGGCCGCCAAGTATAGGACTCACCCGCTGTTTATCGGGCGGCGTCGGCCAGGCGTTGCGCCGCGATTTCCGCCACGCGCCGCACATGCGCCTCGGACGCTTCCTGGGCGGCCTGTGGGTCGCGCTGGCGCAGGGCCTGTACGATGCGCGCCATCTCCGCCGCCGCTTCGGTCTTGCGCCCGCTGGAGCTGATGGTCATGGCGCGCAGGCGGTTGATGCGGGCATTGAGGGACTGCACGATATCCCAGGCCATGGTCAGGCCGCTGCCGATAAACATGGCTTCGTAAAAAGCCGAGGTGCGCACCATGACTTCGTGAAAATCGTCTTCACTGAAGGCGGCCTGGATGTGGTCGTTCAGCTCGCCCAGGCGCTCGATGGTGGCATCGCTGGCTTTTTCCGCGCACAGCCGCGCGGCGTGGCCTTCGAGCAGCGCACGTAATTCGTAGATTTGCGCGGCCCGGTCGGCGTCCAGGCTGGCGACCACCGGGCCTTGATGCGGAATCGACTCGACCAGGCCCTCGGTTTCCAGGTGCCTGAGCACTTCCCGCACCACGGAGCGGCTGACGTCCAGCTGCTCGCAGAGATTGCGCTCGACCAGGCGCTCCCCCGGCTTGAAATGGCCGCTGAAAATCGCGCCGCGCATGTTTTCAAGCGTGAGTTCCCTCAGGGTCTTGGTGCTGCGGTCGACTTTGATGGAGCTGGTTTGGGCGGCTGGCACGGTTTTAATGGTCCTGATTGAGATTACCGAGGCAGAAGTATTTCACATCCAGGTAGTCATCCATGCCGTAGTGGGAACCCTCGCGGCCATAGCCGGACTGCTTGATGCCGCCAAAAGGCGCGGCCTCGGATGAAATCAGGCCGGTGTTGATGCCCACCATACCAGTTTCCAGGGCTTCGGCCACGCGCCAGACCCGCGCCGTGTCCGCCGTGAAGAAATAGGCGGCCAGACCGGCTTCGGAGGCATTGGCCTGGGCAATCACGTCGGCCTCGTCCCTGAAGCGCAGCAGCGGGGCCACCGGGCCGAAAGTCTCTTCCCGGGCGATCAGCATGCCAGGTGTGACGCCGCGCAACACCGTGGGCTCGAAAAAGAAACCGCCCAGCGCGTGCGGTGCGCCGCCGGCCGCCAGGGTGGCGCCTTGCGCCAGCGCATCGGCGATATGCACCTGGACCTTGGCCACGGCTCTCGCGTCTATCAGGGGGCCCTGGGTCACGCCCGGGTCCATGCCGTTGCCGACCTGAAGGCGGGCGACCGCCGCCGCGAGCTTGTCGGCAAAGGCCTCGTAGACGCCGTCCTGCACGTAAATCCGGTTGGCGCAAACACAGGTCTGGCCGGCATTGCGAAATTTCGAGTCCATGGCGCCGCGCACGGCGGCGTCGATGTCGGCGTCGTCAAACACGATAAAGGGTGCGTTGCCGCCCAGCTCCATGCTGACGCGCTTGACGGTGTCGGCGCATTGTTTGATCAGCAACTTGCCGATGCCGGTGGATCCGGTGAAGGTCAGCTTGCGCACCAGCGGGTTGCTGGTCATCTCGCCGCCTATGGTTTTGGGGGCACCCGTCACGATGTTGATCACGCCGCGTGGAATGCCCGCCAGTTCGGCGAGTTTGGCGAGCGCCAGGGCCGACAGCGGGGTCTGCTCGGCCGGTTTGGCCACAACAGTGCAGCCGGCGGCCAGTGCTGGCGCCAGCTTGCGTGCCAGCATGGCGTTGGGAAAATTCCAGGGGGTGATGGCCGCCACCACACCAACCGGCTGCTTGAGCACGACAAAACGCTTGTCCGTCTGCGGCGAGGGAATCACGTCGCCGTAGACACGCTTGGCTTCTTCGGCAAACCATTCGATGTACGACGCACCGTAGGCGATTTCGCCCCTGGCCTCGGCCAGCGGTTTGCCCATTTCAGCGGTCAGGATTTGCGCCAGCACCTCGGTATGTGCAACGACCAGGTCAAACCAGCGCCGCAAAAGCCGTGAGCGCTCCTTGGCAGGCAGCGCCTTCCAGGAGATGCCGGCCTTGTAGGCCGCCTCAATCGCCAGCCGGGTTTCGGCCGCGCCCAGCAAGGGGACGCTGGAGACGACGGCCCCGGTCGCCGGGTTGATGACGTCGAAGTGCTGCAGGCCGGCAATCCATTGGCCGTCGATATAACAACGGGTCGCCAGCAGTTCTTCATGGGTCAGGAGGGTCGTGCGCATGCGGTCTTTCGTGAAGGTGTTTGTTTGCGTTCGGCCACGCCGGAGCCGGGCCCTGGTGTTCCTGGCCCGGTTTTCGTGTGCGCCAGCGGTGGTTCAGGCCCCGAGGTGGGTGGCGGCGGGCAGGGCAGCGCCAGGCATCGCCAGGGGCTGTGCCAGGAATTTCTGCAGGCCCTGGTTGGTGCGCTGCGGATCGGTCAGGTTCATCATGTGCCGTGCACCGGGCACGATGTCCAGCGTTGCCTGGGGTGTCCGTTGTGCCATGGCTTGCGACATGGCCGGGCTCGAATTCGGGTCGAACTCGCCGGTCATGAACAGGGCCGGCATGGCCAGCGTGGCCAGGCGCTCGGCATGGACCCGGTCACAACTGGCAAACAGCAGGTAGGTGCGCGCGTAACCCTGCGGATGCACCCGCGCGAGGATGGCCGACACCAGGCTGGCGGAGTCCCGCAGGGCAGTCGGCACCGGATCGCCGAACCAGCGCGCGATGGTCGAGTCCACCGTGGCCTGCACGCCTGTGTCTTGCAGGGCCGCGGCACGCGCCATCACGGCGGCCTGTTGCTCTGGCGTGCGCATGAACACCGCATTCAGTGCGGCAACGCGCAGCGTGCGTGCCGGGTAAGTCAGCGCAAACTCCAGCGCCACCAGCGCGCCCATGGAGTGGCCCACCACGTTGGCGGCCGGCAGGCCGAGGTGGTCCAGCAGCCCGGCCAGTTGCGCGGCATACTCGGCCAGCCTCACGCCTTGGTCCGGGATGCGGCTGCCGCCATGGCCCAGCATGTCGTAGACGATGACCTGGTGCTCCCGGGCCAGCGCGCTAATCTGCGGTGTCCAGGCGTCCTGCTCCATGCCCACGCCGTGGATCAGCACCACCGGCTCGCCCGCGCCATAAACGCTGTAGGCGGTCCCGTTCGCCACGCCTTTGGCGGGTGTCTGCTCAGGCCTCATTGCTGCCCAGCGCCTCAAGATCCTTGTAGCGGTCACCGATACGGTGGTGCGGCCGGCCGCCGATTGACGCGCCCAGTGCCACCACGATTTCATCGGGTGCCGGCGCATCGTTGATGGCGAACTGCAAGGTCAGGTAGTGCGAGCGCATGCCCTCGTCGTCCTTGTGCATCATGGGGATGGCGATGGAGCAGTTCGGGCCGCCCCGCACATTGGTAAAACTCAAATAACTTTTGGCGCCCACGGCCTTGCGGTAGAAGTTGCCGAAGTGCAGGGTGTGGATCAGTGCCGAGGCGTGCTCCACCTCGCCGCTGGTGCCGACGAGGGCCGCCTTGCCATAAGCCTCGATGACAGCGCCGGAGCCGGTCATGCCGAGTATGGTGTCCGTCAGCAGCTTGCCGAGGACGGGCGCGATGGCCATGATTTCGGGCTTGAGGTCTTCCACAAAACCGCGACCGGCCCAGGGGTTCCTGAGCACGGCGGCCGCGCCAAACATCCTCAAGGGGGTTGCGGCCTGTTTCTGGCCTTCGATCAGGGTTTCTTCGCAATAGGTGACGATTTTGCGGATGCCGCTGTTTTGCATGGCTGGTTCCTTCGTGGACGAAAATTCGGGGGGGTAATCGGGGCAAAAAAGGCAGCTGTAAAAAACAACTGCCTTTTTTGCAAGGTGATTTATTGAGTGGTGATCTTGGCGGCCTTGACGACGGCGCGGTATTTTTCAACCTCGGTCGCCATGAACTTGCGCAGCTCGGTGGCCGAGGCGCCGGAAGCGCTGATGCCCTGCTCGGCCAGCTTTTTGCGGATGGCGGGATCGGCCAGCACCTGCTGCGCGGCGGCCTGGACTTTTTGCAGGATCTCGGGCGGTGTTTTGACCGGCATGAACAGGCCGAACCAGACACCCAGGTCAAAACCTTCCAGTCCACGCACCATGCCCAGTGCGGGGATGTCCGGTGCAAGCTCCGAAGGTTTGGCGCTGGTCACGGCGTAAGCCTTGATTTTTCCGGACTTGATGTAGGGCTGGGCGGCGCTGAGCGTCGAGACGCCCAGATCGATCTGGCCGCCTATCAGGTCGACCAGCGCGGGTGCGGCGCCGCGGTAGGGAATGTGCGTCATGAAGATGTTGGCGCGCATCTTCAGCAGCTCGCCGGCGACGTGCATGGGTGTGCCGTTGCCTGCCGATGCGTAGCTCAGCACGCCGGGTTTGGCCCGTGCCAGCGCCAGCAACTCGGGGACATTGGCTGCGGGCAGACCGGGTTTGCCAACCAGCACCATGGGGCCGGTGCCGACAAAAACGGCGGGCGCGAGGTCCTTGAGGCCGTCATAGGCAAGCGCCGGATTGATCAGCTTGTTGATCAGGATTTCCGAGCCCGAACCGAGCAGGATGGTGTAGCCGTCCGGTGCGGCGCGCACCGCGCGCTGCGTGCCAAGCAGGCCACCGGCGCCGGACACGTTGTCGATGATGACGCTCTGGCCAAGGCGTTCGCCAAGCATGGGCGCCAGGCTGCGTGCCACGATGTCGGAGCTGCCACCCGGCGCGAACGGGACCACCAGCGTGATGGGTTTGTCCGGGTAGGCGGCAAATGCGCCGCCCGCGCCCAGCAGCAGGGCGCAGATGGCGGCAACGCGGCTGCTACGGGACAAGAGGCGCCGGGTGAAGAAATTTTGCAGGGAAGCGGTGTTCATGAAGGTCCTGTTTGGAGAGGATGGATGGGTAAATTGTATTCTTGTATGTTGGTATACCAATTATGGAGAATAAATTGACCCTCAAAACTAGGGAAAACCCTTGATTTAGGCCATGACGGGCATCCCCCAGGACAAACCGGAGCCCCCACGGCCCAGGCCCGGAGGCCCACAAAAATCACCAACAAAGCCGGCGGCATCGGGTCGGCAAACTGGTGCCGGGGCTGCGTCCGCACCGACCCGCCAATACAATCCAGCATGGACTGCACGAGCCGGTCTTCAGGGCCTTTGCTGGTGGCAGGGCGGATGCCGTTGAGGTTCGGGCTGGTTAATTTAAACAAGGACATCTTCAATGAGCACCCCAAGGGCAACGCCAGGGCAGAAAAACAACAACACGGCAAATGCGCAGACCGACAGCGCGCTGGCACTGGAGTTCGTGCAGTTTGCCGTCGAATCGGGGGTCCTGCGTTTTGGCGAATTCAAAACCAAGGCCGGCCGCCTGAGCCCCTACTTTTTTAACGCGGGCCTGTTTGACGATGGCGCCAAGCTGGGCCGGCTGGCGCAGTTTTATGCGCGCCAGCTGCTGCTGGAAGAAAAAAACACCGGCCTGCAGTTCGACATGATTTTCGGCCCCGCCTACAAGGGCATTCCGCTGGCGGCCGCGGTGTCCATAGAGCTGGCCAGGCTGGGCCGCAACCTGCCGTTTGCCTACAACCGCAAGGAAGCCAAGGACCACGGCGAAGGCGGCTCGCTGGTCGGTGCGCCGGTCAAGGGCCGGGTGCTGATCGTCGACGACGTGATGTCGGCCGGCACAGCGGCGCGCGAGTCGATTGCCATCATCCAGGCCGCTGGGGCGATTCCCCATGCCGTGGCGATTGCGCTGGACCGGCAGGAAAAAGCCACTGAAAAAGGCCTTGACGTGAACTACAGCGCCGTACAGTATGTTACAAATCAACTGGGTTTACAGGTTTGTGCGATTGCCCGCCTGACCGACCTGCTTCAATATCTGGCTGCGCAAGACGACGCGTCTGCCGCCGATGCGGCGGACGGTGGCTCACTTGGCGGGCATTACCAGGCCGTGCTGGCTTACAGGGAACGCTACGGCGTAGATTGAAAATTCAAGTGCTCTCGACAACAGTGCTTTCTGCGGGTTGGGTGGCGGCGATGCTTCTGTCGGGCGCTGCCATGGCCCAGGGCATTTACACCTGTGTCGACGGCAAGGGCCGCAAGATCACCTCGGACCGGACGATTGCCGAATGCACGGACCGCAACCAGCAGGAGATCACGCCGGCAGGCACCGTCAAGCGCGTGATAGGCCCGACGCTCACCGCGCAGGAGCGCGCGGCACAGGATGAAAAAGACAAGGCGGCCGCCGAGGCGCGTGCGCTGCAAGCCGAGGAGAAACGGCGTGACCGCGCCCTGCTGCTGCGCTACCCGAGCCGGCAGGTGCACGACAAGGAGCGCGGCCTGGCGCTGGCCCAGGTCGACGAGGTGATCAAGGCCTCGGCCAAGCGGACGCATGAGCTTGCCGAGCAGCGCAAGCTCATCAATGCCGAGCTGGAGTTTTATAAAAAAGACCCGAGCAAGGCGCCGCCGCCCCTGAAACGCCGGCTGGAAGAAAACGAAAGCAGCGTGGCGGTGCAAAAGCGCTTTGTGGCCGACCAGGACACGGAAAAGCAGCGCGTCAACCTGCGTTTTGACGAAGAGCTGGTCAAGCTCAAGCAGCTATGGGCCATGATGGGCGTGCCCGCCGGCAGCGCAGCAGGCACGAGCAGCTCCAAAAGCGTTTCCAGGAACTGATTTTCAGGCCATTTAGGCCTGAAGCCCCCGGTGTATTTGCATAGCAAGCTATTGTTTTTATAGCGATTGACGCGAAATAAACGGGCTGGCTGACTGCTTCAGCCGAGCTTTTTCTTCAGCAGTTCGTTGACCTGCGCAGGGTTGGCCTTGCCCTTGGTGGCTTTCATGGCCTGGCCGACCAGTGCATTCATGGCCTTGGCATTGCCCGCGCGCACTTCCTCGACGTTTTTGGCGTTGGCGGCCAGCACGTCGTCGATGATTTTTTCCAGCTCACCGCTGTCGTTCATGGACTTGAGTCCCTTGGCTTCGATGATGGCGTCCACATCGTTGCCTTCGCCTGACCACAAGGCATCGAAGACCTGGCGGGCGGCGTTGTTGGCGATGGTGCCATCGGCAATGCGGCCAATCAGCGCGGCGAGTTGCGCGGCGCTGACGGACGAATCCTCAATGGACTTCTCCGCTGCATTCAGTCGGCGCGACAACTCGCCCATGACCCAGTTGCTGGCCAGTTTGGCTTGTTTGCTCGCAGCCGCTACAGCCTCGAAATAAGCCGCAGTGGCCTTGCTTTGCGTGAGCTGGCCGGCGTCGTATTCGGGCAGTCCGTAGTCCGCCACAAAACGCGCTGCCATCACACGCGGCAGCTCCGACATCTCCGAGCGTGTCTTTTCAACCCAGTCGCGCCCAATCACCAGCGGCGGCAAGTCCGGGTCAGGGAAATAGCGGTAATCCGCCGCGTCTTCCTTGGTGCGCATGGCGCGTGTCTCGCCGGTGTCGGGGTCAAACAGCACCGTGGCCTGCTGGATGCTGTGGCCGTCCTCGATTTGCTCTATCTGCCAGCGCACTTCAAAGTCAATCGCCTGCTGCATGAACTTGAAGCTGTTCAGGTTCTTGATCTCGCGGCGTGTGCCGAGCTCTGCGCCGGGTTTGCGCACCGACACATTGGCGTCGCAGCGAAAGCTGCCTTCCTGCATGTTGCCGTCGCAGATGCCAATCCAGGTGACGATCTTGTGCAGTTCCTTGGCGTAGGCCACGGCCTCTGCGGACGAACGCATGTCGGGTTCGGTGACGATCTCCAGCAGCGGTGTGCCGGCGCGGTTCAAATCGATGCCGCTCATGCCTATGAAATCTTCATGCAGCGATTTGCCGGCGTCTTCTTCGAGGTGGGCACGCACCAGTCGCACCGATTTTTTTTCGTCGCCCAGGAAAAACTCCACCGAGCCGCCTTGCACGACAGGAATTTCGAACTGGCTGATCTGGTAACCCTTGGGCAGGTCGGGATAGAAATAATTCTTGCGTGCGAACACGCTGCTCTCGGCAATGTGTGCGTTGACGGCCAGGCCGAACTCGATGGCGCGTTGCACCGCACCCTTGTTCATCACCGGCAGCGCGCCGGGCAGGGCGAAGTCCACGGCCGAGGCCTGCGTGTTGGGCTCGGCGCCAAAGGCCGTGGAGGCGCGGCTGAAGATTTTTGATTGGGTGGTCAGCTGGGTATGGGTTTCAAAGCCAATGATGACTTCGTAGCCCTGCACGAGTGGCCCGGTGGGCCGGCCGACCTGCATGTCGGCAAAAGGGTTCGCGGTAGTTTGTGTCTGGCTCATGTCAAATCACTCAAATGCCTTGGGGTTTGCGCTGGTGCCAGTCAGTGGCCAGCTGAAACTGGTGCGCGGTGCCCAGCAACTGCGCCTCCTTGAAATAATTGCCAATCAGCTGCAGGCCAACCGGCATGCCGTGCGCGCCGAAGCCGGCCGGCACGCTCATGCCGGGCAGGCCGGCCAGGCTGCTGGACAGCGTGTAGATGTCGGCCAGGTAATTGGCGACCGGGTCATCCCCTTTTTCGCCTATCTTCCAGGCCACGGTGGGCGACACCGGGCCGGCAATGATGTCGCATTGCGCAAAGGCTTTTTGGAAGTCCTCGGCGATCAGGCGGCGGATTTTTTGCGCCTTGAGGTAATAGGCGTCGTAATAGCCATGCGACAGCACATAGGTGCCAATCATGATGCGGCGCGTGGCCTCGTCGCCAAAACCTTCGGAGCGCGACTTTTTATACATGTCGGTCAGGTCGGCATAAGCGGTGGCCCTGTGTCCATACCGCACACCGTCAAAGCGGCTCAGGTTGCTGCTGGCCTCGGCCGGGGCGATCACGTAATAGACCGGAATCGACAGCTCGGTGAGCGGCAAGTCCACCTCCACCAGCACCGCGCCCAGCTTTTCCAGCTCGGCCAGGGCCGCGCGCACGGCGGTCAGCACGTCAGGCGCGCAGCCGGAGCCGAAAAACTGCTTTGGGAGCCCGATTTTCAAGCCTTTCAGGCCGTTGACCGATGCGCCTTGCGCGCTGGCAGCTATCAAATCAGTAGCGTAGTCGAGCGCCGGCAGGTCCAGCGAGGTCGAGTCGCGGTCCAGATCCGGGCCGGCCATGCTGGACAGCAGCAGCGCGCAGTCGAGCGCGCTGCGCGCCATCGGGCCGGCCTGGTCCAGGCTGGAGGCAAACGCCACCATGCCGTAGCGCGAGCAGCGGCCATAGGTCGGCTTGATGCCGGTGATGCCGGTCAGCGACGCGGGCTGGCGTATCGAGCCGCCGGTGTCGGTGCCGGTCGCGGCGGGCACCAGGCGCGCCGCCACGGCCGCGGCCGAGCCGCCCGAGGAGCCGCCGGGAATGCGGCTGGTATCCCAGGGGTTGTGCACCGGCTTGTAGGCGCTGTTGTCGTTGCCCGAGCCCATGGCGAACTCGTCGCAATTGAGTTTGCCCAGGCTGACCATGCCGGCGCCGCCTGTCGCCACGCCGAGCTTGCTGACCACGGTGGCATCAAACGGGCTGCGGTAGTTTTCCAGCATCTTCGAGCCGGCGGTGGTCACAAAATCGCGCGTGACAAACACGTCCTTGTGCGCCAGCGGCACGCCCAGCAGCGGCGTGCGTTCTCCAGTGGCTAGCCGCGCATCGGCGGCTTTGGCTTGCGCCAGCGACACGTCCGGATTGGTCGCCAGGAAAGCGCCCAGGCTGTCCTGCTGCGCGATACGTGTGAGGAAATGTTGCGTCACCTCGACGCTGGAGACCTCGCGGGCGGCCAGTTTGGCGGCCAGTTGTGCGACGCCGAGGTCGTGCAGATCGGTGTTGTTGCTCATTATTCGATCACCTTGGGCACAAGGAACAGGCCACGTTCGACGGCGGGCGCGCTGACCTGGCTGATGTCGCGCTGATTCGGCTCGCTGGCAATGTCCTCGCGCAGGCGCAGGGCGACCTGGCCCAGCACGGCGGCCGGGTGGGCCAGCGGTTCCACGCCTTCGGTATTGACGGCATCCATCTGCTCGACCAGGGCAAAAAACCCGTTGAGCTGGCCGAGCACACGTTCGGTTTCGTCGGGGCGCAATTCAAGCCTCGCCAGGTTGGCGACGCGCGCAATGTCTTGGGAGTTCAATGCCATGGGTAAAAAAGAGCTGAAAAAGGGGGCTGAAACGAGGTGTAAAGATAAAGCAATGGCCTTAATATCAACCATTGGTGAAGAGGGGATGCGTTATTATCCCGCCTTTGATGTGAAATCAGGGCGGGATGCACGCTTTAGGCGGTTTTTAAAGGCTTGAATCGGGTTTTCCCAAGACGCTTTCGTTTCTTCTCCAATTGATCAATCATAAAAAGGCGATAGGGCAACGAAGTTTGCCCATGCCCCAACCGGATTTCTGAACATGTTTGAAGCATTCCGTCGGTACTTTTCAACCGACCTGGCCATCGATCTCGGCACCGCCAACACCCTGATTTATGTACGTGACCGCGGCATTGTGCTGGATGAGCCTTCTGTCGTCGCCATCCGCCACGAAGGCGGCCCGCAAGGCAAAAAAACCATACAGGCCGTCGGTCATGAAGCCAAGGCCATGCTGGGCAAGGTGCCCGGCAACATAGAAGCGATTCGCCCGATGAAGGACGGCGTGATCGCCGACTTCACCGTCACCGAGCAGATGCTCAAGCAGTTCATCAAGATGGTGCACCCGCGCAGCTTCTTCAAGCCCAGCCCGCGCATCATCATCTGCGTGCCCTGCGGCTCGACCCAGGTCGAGCGCCGTGCCATCCGCGAAAGCGCGCTGGGTGCCGGCGCCAGTGACGTCTACCTGATCGAGGAACCCATGGCCGCCGCGATAGGCGCCGGTTTGCCGGTGAGCGAGGCCAGTGGCTCCATGGTCGTCGATATCGGCGGCGGCACCACCGAAGTCGGCGTGATCTCGCTGGGCGGCATGGTCTACAAGGGCAGCGTGCGTGTCGGCGGCGACCGTTTCGACGAGGCCATCATCAGCTACATCCGCCGCAACTACGGCATGCTGATCGGCGAGCCGACGGCCGAGGCCATCAAGAAAAACATAGGCTCGGCTTTCCCAGGCGCTGAAGTCAAGGAAATGGAAGTCAAGGGCCGCAACCTCTCCGAAGGCGTGCCGCGCAGCTTCACGATCTCGAGCAACGAAATCCTCGAAGCCCTGACCGACCCGCTCAACAACATCGTCAGCGCCGTCAAGAACGCGCTGGAGCAGACCCCGCCCGAACTCGGCGCCGACATTGCCGACCGCGGCATGATGCTGACCGGCGGCGGCGCCCTGCTGCGCGACCTGGACCGCCTGCTGGCCGAAGAAACCGGCCTGCCGGTGCTGGTGGCGGAAGAGCCGCTGACCTGCGTGGTGCGCGGTTGCGGCATTGCGCTGGAGCGCATGGACCGCATGGGTTCGATCTTCACTTCGGAATAATCGCCCTACCATGCCGTACTTCATGCCGCTTGCAGGGCATGAAGCGGGGCCAGCTTGACAGCGAACCATGCCCTTAGGAACACTAGACAGATCCCCGCCGCCCATTTTTAAACAGGGGCCGTCGGCGCTGTCCAAACTGATGTTCTTCAGTGCCCTGTCGCTGTTTTTGATGGTGGCCGACACGCGTTTTGGTGTTACCCGGCCGGTGCGTGCCGCGCTGGCCACTGCGCTTTATCCGGTGCAGTGGCTGGCCCTGCAGCCGGTGCGCGCCGTGCAGGGCGGCGGCGAATATTTCACCAGCCTGAGCCAGGCCAACGCCAACAGCGAGGAAGCCCGCAAAAAGCTGGCCCTGCAGTCGCTGCGCGCCGGGCAGGTCGAGCAGCTGTCGCAGGAGAACAGCCGGCTGCGCAAGCTGCTGGGCCTGCGCGAGCAGCTGGCCACCCCAGTCATGGCCGCGGAGGTGCTGTATGACGCGGCCGACCCCTACACCCGCAAGGTCATCATCGACAAGGGCATGGCGCAGGGCGTTGAGCCCGGCTCGCCGGTGCTGGACGAATCCGGCGTGCTGGGGCAGGTGACGCGTGTGCACCCGCTGGTCAGCGAGGTGACGCTGGTGATTGACCGCGACCTGGCGATTCCCGTGCTCAATGTGCGCACCGGCGCGCGCAGCGTGGCCTACGGTGATCCTTCCACGCCGGACGGCGGCCTGGAGCTGCGTTTCATGGGCAGCAATTCGGACGTACAGCAGGGCGACCTGCTGACCACCAGCGGTGTGGACGGCGTCTACCCGCCCGGCCTGCCGGTGGCAAAGATCAGCCGGATCGAGCGCCGTGCCGAATCCGCTTTTTCCAAAATCTACTGCGCACCGCAGGCGCTGGTGACCGGCGCGCGGCATGTTATGGTGGTCAAACCCGTCGCCGGCCAGATACCGACGCGGCCGGACGCCGATGCCATGGATGCGGTCCAGGCGGCGGCCAGAAAAGGAGCGGCCAAATGATCATGCGACCAGGCCAGCAACTGCTGCTGCCCGCCAACCCGCTGTTCATCTGGAGCAGCCTGATTGTGGCGCTGCTACTGGACATTCTGCCGCTGGGCCGCGTGCCCTGGATGCCCGATTTTCTCGCGCTGGTGCTGGTCTTCTGGAACGTGCACCAGCCGCTGCGCGTGGGCATAGGCCTGGCCTTCATGTTCGGGCTGGGCATGGACGTGCACCAGTCGTCCTTGCTGGGCCAGCATGCCCTGGCCTACACGGCGCTGAGCTTTTTCGCGACCATGATCCACCGCCGCCTGCTGTGGTTTTCGGTGCCCTCGCAGGCCTTGCAGGTGCTGCCCTTGTTTGCCGTGGCGCATGGTGTGGAGCTCATCATCCGCATGATTGGCGGCGGCATCTTTCCGGGCTGGGTCATGCTGCTGGCACCGCTGGCCGAGGCTTGCTTGTGGCCTGTCGTCAGCATCCTGCTGCTGGTGCCGCAACGCCGCGCTCCCAATCCGGATGCGAATCGACCACTATGAGGCCCCCACGGTCGCTCACTTCGTGTAGCTCCCGAGGCCTTGCAGGCCGCGGCTCGCGAGACGCTTCGCCTCTGTCGCCTGTCCAAAGCTGCTCAAGCAGCTTTGGAGCCGCAGGCTCCAGCCCCTCGGGGGGCAGGGAGTTACACGAAGTGAACGACCGTGGGGGCACACTTCATGACTGAACTGCGCAATGTAGAGGCCGACCTGTCGCGCTTTCGCGCGCGGGTGCTGGTGGCCAGCCTGGCGGTGCTGCTGGCTTTTGCGCTGCTGGCGTGCCGGCTGGTCTACCTGCAGGTGTACCGCCATGCCGACCTGAACGAGCAGGCCGAGAGCAACCGCACGGCCGTGGTGCCCATCGTGCCGAATCGCGGGCTGATCCTGGACCGCAACGGTGTGGTGCTGGCCACCAATTATTCGGCCTACACGCTGGAGATCACGCCGTCCAAGGCCGGCAACCTGGAGGAGACCATTGCCGCGCTGGAGAAGGTGGTTGACATCCAGCTGCGCGACAAGCGCCGTTTCAAGCGCCTGCGTGAAGAGTCGAAGAGTTTTGAATCCCTGCCCATACGCACGCGGTTGACGGATGAGGAGGTCGCCCGCTTCGCTGCGCAGCGTTTTCGTTTCCCCGGCGTGGACATCAAGGCCAGGCTGTTTCGCAGCTACCCCTATGGCGAGCTGGGCAGCCATGTGGTGGGTTATATAGGCCGCATCAACCAGGCTGAAAAGGAAATCATCGAAGACAGCGACGACGAGGGCAACTACCGCGGCACCGACTACATCGGCAAGCTTGGCGTGGAGCAGAGTTTTGAGCAGCAGTTGCACGGCACCACCGGTGTGGACCAGGTCGAGACATCAGCCGGCGGGCGCGCCGTGCGCAAGCTGGCGACCAACCCTGCCACACCCGGCCAAACCGTCATGCTGTCGCTGGATATCGGCCTGCAGAAGCTGGTGGAGGACCTGTTTGGCGAACGCCGTGGCGCGCTGGTGGCACTGGACCCCAAGACCGGCGACGTGCTGGCCTTTGTGAGCAAACCGACGTTTGACCCCAACCTGTTTGTCGACGGCATAGACACCGAGAGCTGGGAAGCCCTCAATGAATCGATAGACAAGCCGCTGCTCAACCGTGCGCTGCGCGGCACCTATCCTGTCGGCTCGACCTACAAGCCCTTCATGGCGATGGCTGCACTGCAGACCGGCACGCGCTCGCCGACAACGCTGATCAACGATCCTGGCTTCTACATGTTCGGCGGCCGGCGTTTCGGCAGCCCTGAAAACGAGAAGGGCGGCATCATGGACATGAACCGCGCCATCGTCGAATCGAGCAACGTGTATTTCTATTCGCTGGCCAACGAGATGGGCGTGGACGCCATCCACGATTTCATGAAACCGCTGGGGTTTGGCCAGATCACCGGCATTGACATCAATGGCGAGGTTCGCGGCATCCTGCCCAGCCAGGAATGGAAGCGCGGCTACTTTAAAAAACCCGAGCAGAAAAAATGGTTTGCCGGTGAAACCATCTCGCTGGGCATAGGCCAGGGCTACAACAGCTTCACCATGCTGCAATTGGCGCAGGCGACGGCCGTGCTGGCCAACAACGGCGTCAAACACAAGCCGCGCCTGGTGATAGGCACGCAGGACCCGGTCACGCGCGTGATGCATCCGCTGCCGCTGGTGCCAGCCGAAGACCTCGGCTACAAACCCGAAAACGTCGCCATCGTGCGCAAGGCGCTGGTCGGCGTGACGCAGGGCGGAACCTCGACCCGGGTGTTTGCCGGCGCGGGCTACGTCAGCGGCGGCAAGACCGGGACGGCGCAGGCCGTGGGCATGGCGGCCAAAGGCAAATACAACAGCGCCAGGATGGAAGAGCACCAGCGCGACCACGCCTTGTACATCGCCATGGCGCCGGCCGACGACCCGAAAATCGCGCTGGCTGTGATTGTGGAAAACGCCGGCTGGGGCGCGGGTACCGCCGCGCCGATTGCGCGCCGGGTGTTCGACTACATGCTGGCGGGCCAGTACCCCAGCGAGGAAGATCTGGCCGCCATGCAAAAAGGCCAGGCCGCTGCGCCCATAGGCAAGCCGCGCCGTGTCGCCGACATGGCGGCGCAACTCACGGCAAGCGGCAATGCCGCGGCCAGCGTGGCCGCCGCAGCGGTGGGTAAAACGCCGGCAACACCGGCCCCTGTGGCAGGCCCTGCGCGGGCGCAGGCCGCGCCCGCGCCAGCGCGGTAGTAGCCCCAGTTTGGCTTGCCGCTATTTCAGGAACGCATCAAACCCGGTCTTGAGGATCAGGGCGCTGACCACGAAGATAAACACCAGGCGCACAAAACCCGCACCGTGCCTGAGCGCCAGCCGCGTCCCGAGCAGGCTGCCGACCACATTGGCGACCGCCATGGTCAGCGCAAAATGCCACCAGACATGGCCTTTGTAGGCGAACAGTGCCAGCGCGGCCAGATTTGTGGCGGTGTTGAGCAGCTTGGCCGAGGCCGAGGCGTTCAGGAAGTCGTAGCCCAGCCAGCGCACAAACAAAAACACAAAAAAACTGCCGGTGCCGGGACCAAAAAACCCGTCGTAAAACCCCAGCACCAGGCCTATGCAGCAGGCCGCCAGTGTTTCGGCCAGACCGCTGAAACGCGGCGTATGGTGGCGGCCCATGTCTTTTTTGACGACGGTATAGACCAACACGGCGACCAGCACAAACGGCAAGGCCTTGCGTAAAAATCCGGCGGATATGACGGTGACCAGCCAGGCACCGGCCAGCGAGCCGGCAAAGCCCGCGGCAGCGGCCGGCAGCAGGGCCGACCAGCGCAGGTCGACACGGCGGGAATACTGGACGGTGGCGACCGCCGTGCCCCAGATCGACGCGCCCTTGTTCACGCCAAACAGGGTGGCCGGGTGCGTATTGGGGAAAACCGCAAATAGCGCGGGCACCAGGATCAGGCCGCCGCCGCCCACAATCGAGTCCACAAAACCGGCCAGCAGGGAGGCGACGGAGACAATCAGCAATTCCATGGCCTGGATTGTCTCATCGCGCAGGGGGTATTGTTTGCTATTGATTTGATAGCTTGTTGCGCTGATGGGACGGAGGCTGGGGGTCGATTCCGTTAATATTTACACTACTGTCCGGTAAATTTTGATAATTTCTTTAAAACAGCTCGACCTGCGTCT
>JAZKCE010000023.1:0-69636 GCA_040388255.1 Pseudomonadota bacterium
CCAGCATCAAGACCAAGATGCATGCCATCAGCCCTGACGTGGCCGAAGGCCTGGCCATGGGTGTCGAGATGGCCGAAAAGAGCTACAAGGGCATGGTCATCTGGTCCAACGACGAAATGTTCTCTGCAGGCGCCGACCTGCAGGGCATGCTGCCGGCTTTCATGGCGGGCGGTGTCAAGATGATCGAGGGCATAGAGGCCGAACTTCAGCAGGTCATGCTCAAGCTGCGTTATTCGACGGTGCCTGTGGTGGCTGCGGTGCGCGGACTGGCACTGGGCGGTGGCTGTGAAATGGCGGTCTACTCCGCCAAACGTGTGGCCGCGATGGAAAGCTACATCGGGCTCGTCGAAGTCGGTGTCGGTCTGGTGCCCGGCGCGGGCGGCCTGGCCTACATTGCGCGCCGCGCGGCTGAGAACGCCACGACCTCCACCAACAAGGACATGCTGCCTTTTCTCACCGAAGGCTTCACCGCTGCTGCCATGGCCAGGGTCGGCACCAGCGCCATTGAAAGCCGCAAGATCGGTTACCTGCTGGACAGCGACGTTATCGTGCCGAACAAGGACGAGCTGCTGTTTGTGGCGCTGAATGAGGCGCGTGCGATGTTCGACTCCGGCTACCGTGCGCCGCACAGGCGCCAGTTCCCGGTGGTGGGCCGCAGTGGCCTGGCCACCATCAAGGGCCAACTGGTCAACATGCGCGACGGTGGTTTTATCAGCGCCCACGACTTCCATATCGCCAGCCTGATTGCCAATGTGGTCTGCGGCGGCGACGTGGATGCCGGCATGCTGGTGACGGAAGAGTATTTGATGACGCTGGAGCGCAAGGCTTTCTGTTCGCTGCTGGAGCACCCCAAGACGCAGGAACGGATCATGGGCATGATGAGTACGGGCAAGCCCGTGCGTAACTAACGCCATGCAGCATCCACCGAATCGCCTTGAGCGCCAGTTGGAGCGCCTTGATGAAGTGCCAGCCTTTGCCCGCAACTGGTATCGCAACATAGTGCTGCGCCGTGCCGTTCCTTTTACCGGCACCGCCGGCCTGTGTTTTATCGAGGTGACGCAGGCGCGGACGGAGGTCAGCATCCCTGATAAACACAAGGTTCACAACCATATAGGCGGCGTGCATGCCTCGGCCATGAACCTGCTGGCGGAAACCGCCACCGGCATGGTGGTGGGCATGAATGTGCGCGATGACTGTATTCCACTGGCCAAGGAGCTGAAGATGGCGTTCAAAAAGCGCGCCACTGGCGCCCTGCACGCCGTGGCAACCCTGACGGCGGAGCAAATTGCCTTGATGCAGGCCAGCGACAAGGGTGAAGTCAATGTGGCGGTCACTGTGACCGACGATGCCGGGGTGAACCCGGTTGAATGTGAATTTGTGTGGGCCTGGATTCCATCCGGCCCCCGGAAAAACTGAAGAATCAAAGGAAAGACATCATGGCCAAACAAGTCCAGGAAGCCTACATCGTTGCCGCCACACGCACGCCCATAGGGCGCTCGCATCGCGGTTATTTCCGCAACACCCGACCCGACGACCTGCTGGTCAAGGCCTTGCAGGCCGCGTTGGCGCAGGTACCCACGCTGGACCCCAAGGTGATTGAAGACATCATCTGCGGCTGCGCGATTCCCGAAGGCCCTCAGGGCCTGAACATCGCGCGTATAGGCGCGGTGCTGGCCGGCCTGCCGACCAGCGTGGGTGGCATCACCGTCAACCGCTTTTGTGCTTCCGGCCTGTCCGCCATCCAGATGGCGGCTGACCGCATTCGTGTCGGCGAGGCCGATGTGATGATTGCCGCCGGTACCGAAAGCATGAGCATGGTGCCCATGTCGGGCAATTCCCCTTCCTTGTCACCGGCCATGTTTTCCAATGACGAAAACATAGGCATTGCCTACGGCATGGGCCTGACCGCCGAGAAGGTGGCGCAGCAATGGAGGGTCTCGCGCGAGGCGCAGGACCAGTTTGCGCTTGAGTCGCACCAGAAAGCCATCAAGGCGCAGCAGGCTGGCGAGTTCACGAATGAGATCACGCCGGTTGAAGTGACGGATCGCACGGCCAACTTGGAAACCGGTGAAGCCATTGCGAAAAGCCGGACCGTGAACCTGGACGAAGGCCCGCGCCCCGACACCTCGATCGAAGGTCTAGCAAAACTCAAGACCGTGTTTGCGGCGCGCGGTTCGGTCACGGCCGGCAACAGCTCGCAAACCTCGGACGGCGCCGGTGCGCTGATCCTGGCCAGCGAAAAAGCCGTCAAGGAACACGGCCTGAAGCCGCTGGCGCGTTTTGTGAGTTACGCCGCCAAAGGGGTGCCTCCGCACATCATGGGCATAGGCCCGATCGAGGCCATTCCGGCCGCACTGCGTTACGCAGGCCTGAAACAGGACGACATTGACTGGTACGAACTCAATGAAGCGTTTGCCGCCCAGTCACTGGCTGTGATCAACACCCTGGGCCTGAATGCCGCCAAGGTCAACCCCATGGGCGGCGCGATCGCGCTGGGCCACCCGTTGGGCGCTACCGGTGCGATCCGTGCCGCGACCGTGATTCACGCGCTGCAGCGCCACCAGCTGAAGTACGGCATGGTTACCATGTGTGTCGGCATGGGCCAAGGCGCCGCCGGCATCTTCGAGCGGGTGTAAGGGCTACTGCGCGGGCGATCTGCGGCGTTGGTCCGGTGCTCCCCATTCTCACGTACCTGAAGTACGGGCCAATGGGTCCGCTCCGGCCGCCTTGCATCTTGTCCCGCTCGCTACTGTCGATTCCCATTTAACTTTGTATCCATGACCCATATAGGTCAGCAACTTAAATTTAGCTGCAGCCTACACAGCCAACTCTGAATCATTGGTTCACTTAACTCTGAATTTCCGGGTATCTCGTTCATTTAACTTTGGATTTTTCATTCGATTGGGGACTGCACCAGGTGTTGGCCTCGCGCTTCATTTGCATTCAGAGAAGTAGATGCTGCTTTTGAATGTCTTTCAACAAAGTTTTTGACAGTCCGGCTTGCCCGGCAAACTCCGGCCACTCCTTGATAGCGTCTCGCACCTTGGAAATGACGGACTTTGCCGTGCCGATGGCAAAGCGATCAGCCACTTCCAGCAGATCCTCGACATGAAAGTCTTTGAACTTGCCATTGACGGACATGAGGTGCTGACTGGTCCACTCACCTTTTGGATTGTGGGCAAAGGTGATGTCGTAGGCGGGCGCCAGTTCCCACGGATGCCCCTGACGTAGCCGAAATGACAGGTTCTTCGTGTGATCGTCGCAGTTGCGTCCCATGACATTGAACACCATGCGCCGAAAAGCCTCTTCCTTCTGCTCGTAGGGCAGGGCCAATGCTTGCACGGTTGTGAAAAGCTGGCTGTACGAGTTCACGCCTTTCCTTTTGTAGTCCAGATGGCTCATGGCACAAAGGGTTTGAATGTGATGCCGCACCCCACCACTGTCCCGGTCAAAACGCTTGGTCATGAAGTGGGAGCGGCCGTTCTCATGGAGCAGGCGGCATTCCATCATGTCCAGCCCTGCAGTCTTGGCCATGAGGTAGTACGCGTACTCGATGCGGCCGTAGTCCTTTGACGCGCCCAGTTCATTGTCACGCCCCATACCGTCGAATTTCAGGAGCCAGTGTTCAAAGCCTTCCGGAGCGTCGAGCTGGCCAGCCTTGATCTCATTGGTTTCGCGGTTCCATGCGATCACGGCCTTGGCGCGCGCGCCGCCGGCCGAAGTTCCCACGTCAATGATGCTGCGCAGGGCGGCATTGGCCTGGTCTTCGTCCTCTATCGAGCCGTCTACGGCCTTTCTGGCCTGGAGGACCAGGTCGCTCATGACAATAGACGTCGGCTTGTGTTTTGGGCCTCGGGTGGGCTTAAATTGCAGGGCGCCCATGGCGCGGTTGCTCATATAGGCCAGCCTGTCCAGCGCGGAGACTTCGGAGGCTGAGATGCCCTTATCTGCCATGTAGCGGTTAATCAGGGCATTGCCGAAGTCGTCGGGCAATGCGTCACTCAGCATGGCGGGCAGACGCTTGTACGTTTCCATCGGCAGATCTGTGAAAAGGAAAGTAGGGCCCTTGGCCGTGGGCATCTGCAGCGGTGCTGGCTCGATGCCGGTCGCCCGGAACTCGGGCGTATAGCTGAAGACGTAGTACCCGTATGCTGGGTCAAGGGCGACAGCACCGATCCGTTTTCCCCATTGGTGGACGTCAATCACGTCCACGTGCTTGTAGCGGGCGATTGGCTTCTTAGCTGCCATGGTTTGTGACCTTGGTGGCTTTACGGCTGGCGCGCTGGCGTTGTTGCGAGGCGCGTGGCATGTTCAGCGGGTTGATGGTGGCAATCGGGGCGATGGTCGACAGCCATTCTTCGCGACCCAGGATGCGTAGCACTGCCACCAGCGTCTTGATGGTCGAGCCAGAGCCGCTCTCCAGGTTTTTGAGGGCGCCGACGCTGATGCCGGCGCGTGCGGCCAGCGTAATTTGGTCAAGGTTCTGGTTCAGGCGCAACGCCTTTAAGCGCTCACCGAGTTGCGCCTCCTGCTCAGCGACTGTGTTTGCTGTCATTTCGGTATTTCATGGCTAATAGTCAGTATTCTGACCACAAGTTTGCGTATCTTCATTTTGTGGCTATTTATATGTCTACTATAGCAATGGAATAATAAATTCCATATGTTTTGAAGCTACATATATGGCTATTGTCATGATTTATCATTTTTGTAGACATTAATCTGACTATTGCCGCGATATATATGGAATTGCGTGTGCTGAATTTAGTGTTCGCTGCGATGTGCACCAGCACGCGTCTCGCATCTCCTCACTCGCTCGATCAATCAATGGTTTTATGTCCGAGGCGCATGGCGAGGAATTTGCCAAATTCATCGCCAGATGAGTTCAACGTTAAGCGAGAAAAGTTCAGAGTTAGCCGAGCACCAACAGCTACGCTCTTGAGGCTGTTGAATAGCCGGTTGCTGCGCTGCGTCACAAACACGACTGCCTAAATCCCAATTCACCGTCAAACTACCGCCATGACAAAACACCTTTTTGACCAGGCTCTTGACCTTCAGGCTGTGGGCGGCGACAGGCCGGACACCTGGCTGGGCGCCACCAGTCCAGCTTACTGGAACATGGTCGGACCGTTTGGCGGCTCCACGGCAGCCACGGCCTTGCAGGCCATCATGCAACATCCGGCCTTGCTTGGCGAGCCAGTAGCGCTGACCGTCAACTACGCCAGTGCCACGGCGGAAGGCCCGTTCAGCATCACGGCCACGCCGGTACGCACCAACCGTTCCACCCAGCATTGGGTGCTGAGCCTGAACCAGCCCAATGCGGAGGGGGAGGACATTGCCGTGATGACGGCCACCGCCATGACGGCACTGCGCCGCGAGACCTGGCAGATGAATGACATGCCCATGCCCGATGTACCGGCTCCAAAGGATGTGGAGCGCGCCCGGCTTGAAGGCTCGGTGGAGTGGCTGAACCGCTATGACATGCGTTTTGTGCGCGGCGGCATTCCCAGAAAATGGGATGGCGCGGACAAGCTGTCGCCGGACAGCCTGACACAGTTGTGGGTGCGCGACGACGTGCCGCGGCCGCTGGACTTTACCTCGATCACGGCGATGGCCGATGTGTTTTACCCGCGTGTCTGGTTGCGCCGGCCGCTGCATGTGCCTGCGGGCACGGTGTCCATGACGGTTTATTTTCATGCAAGCGCCGCGCAGCTGCAGCAAGCCGGTACGGGTTATGTCATGGCGCAAGCCAGGGGGCAGGCTTTCAGGCACGGGTTTTTTGACCAGTCCGCGCAGTTGTGGGACGAATCCGGCACCTTGCTGGTGACCAGCCATCAACTGGTTTATTTCAAGGAATAAAAACCGCCCCCACGCTTTTCGCTGCGCATCATGCGCTGCGCCTTTGAAGGCGCTCGTTTTCCCTGAAGCAGCCCGGCGAAAAAATTTCAGTTATCTTTGCAATAACCGACACCTAACCTGAGACAACCATGACCAGCACCTCCAATACCATTGCCGAAATCCTTACCCATGTCGATGCGGGTGTGATGACCCTCACGATTAACCGGCTCGACAAAAAGAATTCCCTCACCGCGGCCATGTACGCCGCCATGGCCGATGCGCTGGAGTCGGCCCATCACGACGTGGCCGTGCGCGCGCTGGTGATCCAGGGGCATGAAAGCATTTTTTCAGCGGGCAATGACATTGGCGACTTCCTGAACAAGCCGCCATCGACGGCGGATGCCCCGGTGTTTCGTTTCCTGCGCGGCATCAGCAGCTTTAGCAAACCCATCGTGGCCGCAGTCTGCGGACCGGCGGTCGGCATAGGCACCACCATGCTGCTGCACTGCGACCTGATTTACGCGGGTGACAACGCGGCGTTTTCCCTGCCTTTTGTGAATCTGGGCCTGTGTCCCGAGGCTGCCTCCAGTTTCCTGGCGCCGCAGCTCATGGGCTATCCGCGCGCTGCCGAAGCACTGTTGCTGGGCGAGCCTTTCCGCGCCGAAACGGCACTTGAGATGGGCCTGATCAACCGCATCGTGCCGCCTGCCGAGGCCAACGCACTGGCCCAGCAGCAGGCCCGCAAACTGGCGGCCAAACCGCTGAGCGCGCTGATGGAGACCAAGCGCCTGATGAAAAAAGGCCAGGCCAGCATCGTTGCCGAACGCATGGCCGAAGAGGGCGCCAGCTTTGGACGCATGCTGACCGAACCCGCAGCGCGAGAGGCCTTCACGGCATTCATGGAAAAGCGCCGTCCGGACTTCAGCAATGTCTGAAGTACGTGTCCGAAGGACAAGCCATGAAATGGAACGGTGCTTTCGCTAAAAGCGCAAGCCGGATTTCAGCAAATGCTGAAATCCGCCACGCGGCAGCGTGGGTCGGCAGAGCCGGTGTGCGCAAACTTTCGCTAAAAACGAAAGCCCGATTTCTCTGCTGTTTAAGCGGGTTGAGGCTGGTCATTTCAGGAGCAAGGAAACCCCATGTCTTACATGTTGCTGATTCTTGAAGACCCGCAGCAGCGCGGCACACGCAGCGAAGCCGAGGGCGAGGCGGTTTATGCCCGCATGTTGCGCTTTGGCGACGACCTGAAGGCACGCGGCTTGTTGATAGCCAGTGAATCCCTTGACTCGCATGCCAGCGCTGCGCGGGTTGAGGTGCGCAGCGGGCGTGCCAATGTGCTGGACGGCCCGTTTGCCGAAGCCAAGGAAATGGTGGGCGGCTTCTTTTTGGTCAATTGCGCCAGCCGTGAGGAAGCCGTGGCCATTGCCGGGCAATGCCCTGCGGCGGAGTGGGCCACCATAGAGGTGCGCTCGCTGGGTCCGTGTTACGAGGAAGCGGTCGGCCCGGGGTAAGCTTGCTTGATCAGGGTTTTCCCTGGTCGTGAATTGTCGATTTCGCGGGCGTTTGTTCGTCGTATGGTTAGAGGCCGGAGTTTTCGGGTCTTTAACCGCAACGAAGGAGCATCACCATGCGATTCATGATCATTGTCAAATCCACGCCCGAGTTCGAGGCCGAAACCACGCCACAGACACCAGATGAAAAACTGATGGCCGCCATGGCCGACTTTCACGAAGAGCTGTCCAAAGCCGGTGTGCTGCTGGACGCCAGCGGCCTGCAGCCCAGCCGCAAAGGCTGGCGTATCCATTACGACGGCCAGAGGCGGACCGTGATCGACGGTCCCTTTGCCGAGGCCAAGGAGCTTATCGCCGGTTTCACGACCATCCAGGTACGCAGCCGCGAGGAAGCGCTGGAGTGGTCGCGCCGCTTTCCCAACCCCGCGGGCGAAAACCTGCCAGCTGTGATTGAGGTGCGCCAGCTCTATGAGCTGGACGACTTCGAGCCGAATGAGCAGGTCGAGCGTTTCCGCGAAATGAACACACCCAGCCAGAAGTAGAGGAGGGCCCCATGATCAAGACCACCCTGTTCATCATCGTTGGCCTTCTGGTGCTGGCCATCGCGGTTGTGGCGCTCATGGCCGCGCAGCGGCCCGACACCTTCCGCGTCTCGCGTGCCACGACCATTGCCGCGCCGGCCGACCGGATATTCCCGCTGATCAACGACGTGCGCGCGTTCAACACCTGGAATCCCTACAACCAGAAAGACCCCGCCATGAAAGGCCGCTACAGCGGCCCTGCCAGCGGGCCGGGCGCGCACTACGACTTCGAAAGCAAAAAAGCCGGCAGCGGGAGCATTGAGATCACGCAGGCAGACGCCTCTTCGCAACTGAGTATGAGGCTCGTCATGACGGCGCCTTTCAAGGCGGACAATGTCGTCACTTTCACGCTGGCGCCGCAAGGCCGCCAGACCGGGGTCACATGGGCCATGGAAGGCCCGGCGCCCTTTTTGGCCAGGTTCATGGGTGTTATTTTCGACATGGACAAGATGGTCGGCCAGGACTTCGCGGACGGCCTGGCCGCCCTCAAGGCCAAAGCTGAATAGACAGCCCGATTCCCACCTCACTTCTTCAAGGAGAACCCTATGTCACGTCAAGTCTTTATCAACCTGCCCATCAAGAACATGGCGCGCAGCCAGGCCTTTTTCAAAAGCTTGGGCTTTGCTTTCAATCCGCAATTTACCAACGAGCAGGGCGCCTGCATGGTGATCAGTGAGAACCACAGCTACGCCATGCTGCTGGTGGAGCCCTTCTTTCAGGGCTTCACCAAAAAGGCCATTGCCGACGCCACCACGACCACCGAGGTACTGATTGCGCTGTCCTGCGAAAGTCGCGAGGCGGTCGATGGGATGGTGAAGCAGGCACTGGCCGCCGGCGGCACCGCACCCAACCCCACGCAGGACCACGGCTTTATGTACAGCCACGGGTTCACCGATCTGGATGGCCATGTATGGGAAGTCTTCTGGATGGACCCCAATGCAAAATAAAGCCTCCACGCTCACCACTGCGTGTGGTTCGCTGCCCCCCGAGGGGGCCGCCTTGCCTGTGGCGGCCCGGCGCTGCGGCCGTTGCCTTTTTCTGCAAATGCCTGAGGCATGCCGGTAATATTGATTCATGCATTCCGCCACCCACCAGGCCATTGCCACCGTATGGCGCATGGAGTCCGCCAAAATCGTTGGCGCGGTGGCGCGCATGGTGCGCGATATCGGGCTGGCAGAAGAGCTGGCGCAGGATGCGCTGGTGGCCGCGCTTGAACACTGGCCCTCGGCGGGTGTGCCCGACAACCCCGGCGCCTGGTTGATGACCACAGCCAAAAACCGGGCGCTGGACCGGCTGCGCCGCAACAAGGTGCTGGATGCCAAGCTTGAGCAAATCGGTCATGACCTCGAAGCGCAGGAGGCGCTGGTGGTGCCTGACTTTGTAGACGGGCTGGATGCTGCACGCGCGGATGAAATAGGCGATGACCTGTTGCGGCTGATCTTCACCGCCTGCCATCCGCTGCTGTCGGCCGAGGCGCGGGTGGCGCTGACTCTCAAGCTGCTGGGCGGCCTGACGACGCACGAGATCGCGCGGGCCTATCTTGTGCACGAGCCCACGATCGCGCAGCGCGTCACGCGGGCCAAACGCGCGCTGACCGAGGCGCGTGTACCCTTTGAAGTGCCGCGCGGGGACGAACTCGGCGCCAGGCTGGCTTCGGTGCTGGAGGTGGTCTACCTGATTTTTAACGAGGGCTACACCGCCACAGCAGGTGAGGACTGGATGCGCCCGGCGCTCACCGACGAGGCGCTGCGGCTGGGCCGCATGCTGGTCGGGCTGGCACCCGGCGAGCCCGAGGTGCATGGCCTGGTCGCGCTGATGGAGCTGCAGGCCTCGCGCACTGCGGCGCGTGTGGACGCATCGGGCCGACCGGTGCTGTTACTGGACCAGGACCGCGCGCGCTGGGACAGGCTGCTTGTCACCAGGGGGCTGGCGGCACTTGAGCGGGCCGAGGCGCTGTGTGCCGCGCATGGGCAGGCGCTTGGGTCCTATGCGCTGCAGGCGGCGATTGCCGCTTGCCATGCCCGCGCAAGAACGGGCGCAGAGACAGATTGGGTGCGCATCGCCGCCATTTATGACGCGCTCGCCCGGCTTGCGCCTTCGCCTGTGGTCGAACTTAACCGCGCTGTCGCTGTTGGCATGGCTTTTGGCGCAGCCGCCGGGCTGGCCATTCTTGATGCGCTTGGTGAAGACAAATCGCTGCAGAATTACCACTGGCTGCCCAGCGTACGCGGCGACCTGCTGGCCAGGCTGGGCCGCAGTGACGAGGCCAAGGCCGCGTTTGAACAAGCCGCGCAACTGGCGCGCAACACACGCGAGCGGGAGCTGCTGCTTGAACGCGCGGCGGCCCTGGGCACGCAGGGACGGGAGCTGCCGGCCAGGCAGGGCTGATCAGGGGCGTTCGCGAAACAACGCGTGGATGGCGCCACGCAACCAGATATGCGCCGGGTCCTTGTGAAAGCGGCGATGCCAGAACTGGTGAACATCAATCACCGGCGATTTCATCGGTGTTTCCACAATTCTGACCTGCCCGTGCTGCACGCAGAACCCGGCCAGGTCCCGCGGCACGGTGGCAACGAGATCCGAAGCCTCCACGATGGGCAGCAGGCTCATGAAGTGCGAGATTTCAACCAGCACCCGGCGTTTCAGGCCCCGCTTGTGCAGGTATTGTTCGAACACATGTTCGCGGCCGTCGGGTCTAACCACCGCATGCGACGCCGACAGGAATTGCGCAAGCGTCATTTTGGCGCCTATCGTCGGGTGCTCGCTGCGCACCAGGCAGACATGTGCATTCCTGAACAGTTTTTGCTGAAAGAAGCCGGCTTTCTGCAGGTCCGGAAAGTAGCCCAGCGCCAGTTCGGCCGCGCCTGACTCCAGGATTTCCGACGCGGCGTGCCGGGGCATGGCCAGGGTTTTGAGGTTGGCGTTGGGCGCGTCCTGCGCCAGGCGCGAAAGGATGCGTGGCACAAAGTTGACCTCGCCGATATCCGGCGTCACGATGGTGAATGTCCGGTCCGAAACGGCAGGGTCAAATGCCGTGCGCTGAAGAATTTCTGTCTTGACGGTTTCAACCACCCGGCGCACGGGCACGGCAAGCTCTGTCGCCCGCGGCGTAGGCCGCATTTCCGAACCGGCCCGTACAAACAGGGGGTCATCAAAGATGCCGCGCAGGCGCGCCACCGCAGCGCTCATGGCCGGCTGGCTGAGGTTGAGCGCCTCCCCGGCCCGCGTCACGCTTCGATGCTGGACCATGGCATCAAAAACCACCAGCAGGTTGAGGTCGACCGATCGAATATCCATACTGTGGATTCTATCTATCCATGGAATTGACTAGATGGATAGATGAGGGGCGCCTAGACTGCCACCCATAGACAAGCAGCCAGGCGGTTTTACGACGCGCCAGCTGTGAACCGACGCCATCCGGAGACAAACCACATGCAAGAGCCGAAACAAGCGCTGACACTGCAGCAGGCCAACCTGATCATTGCGTCCGCGCTGGCCCACGCCAGGACTGCGGGTTACAAGCCCATGGCGATGGTTGTGCTGGATGCGTCTGGCCATTTGAAGGCCTTTGCCCGCGAGGACGGCGCCAGCATGTTTCGTTTTGAGGTCGCACAGGCCAAGGCCTGGGGTGCCGTGGGCATGGGCGTTTCCAGCCGTGTGCTGGCCGAGCGCGCAAAAGACAATCCAAACTTCTTTATCTCTCTGTCGGCCACCGCCAGTGGAAAGTTTTTGCCGCAAACCGGCGCGGTCCTGATCAGGGATGCATCCGGCAGCTTGCTCGGTGCGGTGGGCGCCAGCGGCGGTAGCGGCGACGAGGACGAGGCGATCTGCATTGCAGGTGTCGAAGCTGCAAATCTTGTCAGCGCCTGAGATGACCGAAGTGCGTGCCTTGCCTTGCAGCTGTGGCGTCGATACGCATGCCCATGTGATCCCTGCGGAGTTTCCCCGCTACATGGGCTCCAGCGTGCCGGCAGACTGGCCATCCATGGCGCAGGCGCATGCCTGCCACCGCCACGTGATGATCTCCGGGAAAATCTATCGCACGGTGTCTGACCTTTGCTGGGACACGGGCAAGCGTCTTGCAGATTTCCCGGCCATGGGCATAGACCTGCAGGCGATCTCGCCTATGCCGGAGTTGTTGTCTTACTGGCTGAAAGCCGGTGATGCGCAGCAGTTGCTGCGTTACCTCAACGACCAGATTGCCGCCATGGTGGCCGAATCCGGTGGGCGACTTGTTGGCTTGGGCGCCGTGCCCCTGCAGGACATGGACCTGGCGATTGCCGAGCTTGAATATGTTGTCAGGGTACTGGGCTTTCCCGGTGTGGAAATCGGCAGCAATATCAACGGCCGGCCTGTAGGCGCGCCGGAGTTTGATCCATTTTTCGAGGCGTGTGAAGCGCTGGGTGCCTGCGTCTTCGTACATGCCTTGCGTCCCGCCGGGATGGAGCGCCTGGTAGGCCCGCCGCCGTTGCAGCAGGTGCTGGGCTACCCCGGTGATGTCGGGCTGGCTGCGGCGTCGGTGTTGACCACCAACCTGATGGAACGGCGCCCGGGACTGCGTATTGCTTTCAGCCATGGTGGCGGCACGCTGGCTTCGCTCCTGCCGCGATTGCAGCAGGGCTGGAATATGTTTCCTGCTTTAAAGGAAAGCATTACCGCATCGCCACGCGAGCAGGCACGCAGGCTGTTTTACGACACCCTGGTATTTGATGCCCCCACCTTGCAGCACCTGGCATCCCTCTTTGGCACGACGCAATTGATGGTGGGCACCGACTATCCCTTCAACTTCCATGACCACCAACCCGTCGCCAGCATCGATGCGGCGGGTTTTGACGAGCAGGCGCGCCGCCTGCTGTTGCAGGGCAATGCCATGCGCTTTTTAGGGACACGCCGTGAAAGCCTGTGACTGCAGCATTCACGACATTGCACAGAACCGCAAGGCCATCATGCTGGCTGCTGCGCAACCGGAATAAACAATATGCCAGACAACACGACACACACTTCGCCTCTGCTGGTCAGCGCACTGCGCAGCGTTGAAATCGGCCTGCCGGATGTGGCAGTGGCCGAAGACTTTTTTGTCAACACCTGGAAGCTCACGGTCACCGCGCGCCAGGGCGATGTGGTCTACCTGCGCGGCACGGGTGCCGACCATCACCTGCTTTCATTGCGGCCGGCCGCAAGCCCTGTGCTCCACTCGGTGACCCTGCGCGCCACGTCGGCGCAGGCGTTGGAGCAGATAGCGCAGAACGCCACGCTGCATGGCGGTTCACTGCTGTCCGGCCCTGCAGCTGTGGTTGAGCCCGGTGGCGGTGAAGCCGTGACGGTGCGCGACCCGCAGGGCCGCATCCTGCGCTTTGTGCATGGGGACACCCTGCATGCGGATACCGGGGGCAACAAGGACAAACCGATACGCCTGGCCCATGCCGTGATGAATAGCCACGATGTGGCGGCGGGCCTGCCTTTTTATGAGAAGGCCCTGGGCATGCGCCTGTCGGACCGCACGCGCATCATGGCTTTCATCCGCATACCGCAACCCGGTGCCGGGGATCACCACAGCGTGGCGCTGGCCGATGCCGACAACGACTGCCTGAACCACATTGCCTTTGTCATGCCGGATGTGGAGTCTGTGATGCGCGGTGGCGGCCGCATGAAGGACGCTGGCTACGCCATCGAATGGGGCCCGGGGCGCCACGGCCCCGGTGACAACGCCTTCAACTATTTTGTCGGGCCGGCCGGCTTTGTCATCGAATACACCTGCGACGTGGAGCAGGTGGACGACAGCTATGTCACGGGCACCCCCGAAGACTGGAAGTGGCCAGCCGGCCGGGTTGACCAGTGGGGCATTTCCGCGCCGCCGTCCGCGCGGCTCAAGCAGGCGCAAAAACAGATTTCATTTGTTCAGGATTTCCAGGCTTGAATATTTCCCTTTGACAGTGTTTTTGATGAAAGCTTTTTAATGAAACTGACGACTTACAAGACCAATGGCGTGGCGCGCCTGGGTGTGCTGACCGATACGGGTGTTATCGATCTGAATGCGGCTCAGGCACAAGTGCCTGCCGACCTGGGCGCCGCGCTGGCGGCCGGTATTGACCTGCATGCCGCGGCCGAAGCCGCCATGCAGTCCGGCGCCGCGCGTATTCCGCTGTCCGGGATGGAATTCGCGCCCCTGATTCCCCGGCCCGGCAAGATCATTTGCCTGGGGCTGAATTATTTTGACCACGCCAAAGAGGGCGGGCGGGACAAGCCTGACTATCCATGGTTCTTTTTCAGGGGAGCGACCTCACTGATTGCCCATAACGAGGCCGGCATCCGTCCCCGTGTGTCTGAGCGGTTTGACTATGAGGCCGAGCTTGCCGTTGTGATCGGGAAAAAAGCGCGCCACCTGACACAGGCCAATGCACTCGACTGCGTGTTTGGCTACAGCTGCTTTAACGACATGTCGGTGCGTGACTACCAGAAGAAAACGCCGCAATGGACCATAGGTAAAAACTTTGACGGCACGGGCGCATTTGGCCCGGTGCTGGTGACCGCAGACGAGCTGCCGCCGGGTGCCGCCGGCCTGAATATCCAGAGCCGGCTCAATGGCAAGGTCATGCAGGACGCCAATACCAGGGACATGATCTGGGGCGTCGCCGAGACGATTGCCCTGCTCACCGAGTGCATGACGCTGGAGCCGGGTGATGTGATCATCATGGGCACGCCTGCCGGTGTGGGACAGGCGCACACGCCGCCGGTGTGGATGAAGGACGGCGACACGATTGAAATCGACATCGAGCGCGTGGGCCTGCTGGTCAATCCCATCCGGGACGAGGCCGCTTGAGCATGGAAGACACGGAAGTATTTGACGTCGCCGTCGTGGGGTTTGGCCCCACCGGTGCCGTGGCTGCCGGCCTGCTGGGCGCTTACGGCCTGCGCACCTTTGTTTGCGACCGTTCGCGGGAGGTGTATGACAAACCGCGCGCCATTGCACTGGACCATGAAATCCTGCGCGTGTTCCAGCAACTGGGTGTGGTGGAACGTGTGCTGCCCCATGCCGAGCCCTTCACCCCGTCCGAGTTTTACGGCGTGGACGGCCAACTGATCAAACGTTTCACGACAGTGGAGCCGCCTTACCCGCTGGGGTATAGCCCGTCCATGGTGTTCACGCAGCCGCCGGTCGAACGCGTGTTGCGTGAGCACGCACAAGGCTTGCCCGGTGTCGATGTGGCGCTGGGCCTTGAGCTGGTCGATTTGGCGCAGGATGCCAGCGGCGTCACGCTGACGCTGCGCGATGAGAGCGGATCGGTGCGCAAGGTGCGCGCCCGTTATCTGCTGGCCTGCGATGGTGCAAGCAGTACGGTGCGCGGCCTGGCGGGCATGGAACTGGAAGACCTGGGCTTTGACGAACCCTGGCTGGTGGTGGATGTGCTGGTCAACGACAAGGGTTTGGCCAAGGTGCCGGCCGTCAGCATGCAGTATTGCGAGCCGGCGCGTCCTTGCAGCTACATCATCGGGCCCGGAAAGCACAGGCGCTGGGAGATTTCCATCAATGAAGGCGAAGACCCCGCACAGGTCGCTACCCCGGAAGGAACATGGGCGCTGCTGTCGCGCTGGCTCACGCCCGACGATGCCACGCTATGGCGCCAGGCCAGCTACCGTTTTCATGCGCTGGTGGCAAAGGAGTGGCGTGCCGGCCGGGTGTTTGTGGCCGGCGATGCGGCACACCAGCAACCGCCATTCCTGGGGCAGGGCATGTGCCAGGGCATTCGTGACGCCGCAAATCTCAGCTGGAAACTTGCGGCGGTTTTGAAAGGCAAGGCAACGGACGCCCTGCTGGATACCTATGGTGTGGAACGCAAAGGCCATGTGACCGAACTGACCACGCGCATCAAGGACATAGGCCGGCTGGTGGGCCAGCGTGACCCGGGCAAGGCACGCCAGCGCGATGCGCAATTGCTGTCGGAGTGCAGCGGTGTGGTGAAGTCCATGCCCAGGCAGAACGTGCAACCCGCGCTGGCGCGAGGCCTGCTGTCAGCCGTGGTCAGGCCGGCCGTGGGCACCATCTTTCCGCAGCCGTGGATCAAACGGGGTGTAACGCCCGAGCACATGGACGCCGTGGCCGGTACCGGCTGGCGGGTTTTTGTCAACGAGTCGGCCAATGTGGATGTTGCGGCCACTGCTAGGGCCAAGGGCTTTTGCGGCATGGAGACTCTCAAGCTCGGTGCACCGGGTATGGAGGAGGCCGATGGCGTGCTGGCGCAATGGTTTGCGCAGCAGGGTTGCGCGGCGGCCATCGTCAGGCCGGACCACTATGTTTACGGTGTTGCCGACAGTGCAGGGGATTTGTCGGCGCAGCTCATGGCATTGCATGCAGCCCAACTCGCACATTGATTGAGCGGTTTTTTTTGACAACAACTGGAGACAAGCATGAAACGCAGAACCCTTATGCAGGCCGCCCTGGCCGCAACGGTATCGACACCGGGCTGGGCCCAGGGGCCGGTTGCATGGCCGGATAAACCCATCCGGATGGTGCTGTCGCAGCCGGCAGGGTCGGGACCCGACAACGTGGCGCGCCTGCTGGGCGAGCGCCTGGCCAGGGGTCTGGGCCAGGCCATCGTGATCGACAACAAACCTGGCGGGCAAAACATCATAGGCGCGCAGGCTGTGGCGCGCTCACCGGCGGATGGTTATACCTTTTACTTCGCCACCACGGCGGCGTTGGTGACAAACAGCTACCTGTTCAAGACCATGCCATACAACCCGCAAAAAGACTTTGCCCCGGTGGCCTTTATTGCAAAAAGTCCCTTTGCCGTGCTTGTCAAGGCGGAGTCAGGCATGACTTCCATACAGGACCTGATCGCAAAATCAAGAGCTGCGCCCGGCACCGTGTCGCTGGCCAATGAAGGGCCGCGCACCTTCGGCGGCATCATCGCCAGGCTGATCAATGCGCGCGCCAAAGCAGAGGCCAACCTGGTTTCCTATGCATCGGTGGGTGTGTCTGTCCAGGACGTCATAGGAGGCCACGCGGATGCGGTGGTCGCTGACGTGGCATCGACAGCGCAATTGGTGCGCCAGGGCCGCTTGCGCATGCTGGCAGTAACGGCCGGCAAGCGCCTGCCGGGCTGGGAGCAGGTGCCGGCGCTGTCCGAACTCTTGCCCGGCTTTGACATGGTGGGATGGTTTGCGGTGGTGGCGCCTGCCGGCACGCCACAGGCGGTGGTGGCGCGAATGAACCGTGAGCTGAACATGCTGCTTGGCGAGCGCGAGGTCAGGGAGCGCATCCTCACCGTGGGGCCGATTGCCGAGTCCGGTGGTACGCCCGAGCAGCTCGGCAGCTTTTTGCAGGAAGAACACCAGCGCTGGGCACAGGCTGCAAAGGAAATTGGCCTGTTGCCGGAATAGGCCGCAAGCAGGGGCGGTGCCGTACGCTTGGTGAGACTGAGGTAAGTCGTTTGGGTGGTAACACCCCGGCGCTCTGGTCATTGACCCAAGAAACCCTCGCAATAGCTTTGGCTTAGCGGTGGGAGTCTTCATGCAAAAAGGCGCGAAAGACTTGACCTGACGCAGGCTTTGCAGGCCATGGCCGTGGACACACCGGGCGGCCGAATTCACGTGCAGTGGGACCACACGGCCAGCGCCTCGCATTGCAGACCTTGGCGGCCCGCCTCGGGCTGCCCATCCATGTGTGCCACTTCCCGCCAGGCACCAGCAAGTGGAACAAGATCGAGCATCGCATGTTCTCTCTCATCACCCAGAACTGGCGCGGCCGACCTCAGGTGAGTCACGAAGTCATTGGCAATCTGATCGCCAACACGACCACCCGAGCAGGCTTGACGATCCCAGCCGAGCTGGATCGCGGCAAGTACCCGACCGGCATCAAGATCACCGATGCTGAGTTGGCCTTACTCAAGCAAGACCATTTCCACGGTGATTGGAACTACATGGTCTTGCCGACACGGAAGAAAACTTAGTCACGTTATTTTTCCGCGATTCCTAACTGCCGGATTCAAGATCAATTAAATTCTTCCAGTCTGTCTCGGCCATGACCTGCAGCGCCTCTGGATCGTATTTTTTCAATTCGCATGCACCCCCAGATTTTAAAAACTGGTGGAAGCAACAGCCAACGAGGTAGTAACGAATATTCGCCGGAGAAAAGTGACCGATCTCGTTCGCGACGATTAATCGTGCTCTCTCGAACGGAATTCGAGAGATCACAAGTTGTAGTAAGCGGCGCTGCACATAACCATATCGCAGGCCATGCGCACCGTGGGAGAACCCCAAAATATTTTGGGAAAGTCGTCCGAATCGGGCCGAGAATTTTTTCCCACTCTCGATGTCGTAAAAACTTCGGTGCTTGATCTCACGATCCTCAATTTGGACTGGTTCGCTTCTTCTAAACATCTCCAGCCTTTGTGCGAGCTCCCTGGGAATCGTGACCGATCGAACAAGACCACCTTTTCCGTGGACCGTGTAAAGTACCTGATCGCTGGTCAGATGGAAACGATCTTCGCGCCAGTTGCGCGCGCTTTCCGGCCGATCTTCTGGCCGCGAAATATTGTTCAACTCGGTAGCGCGCAACCCGGCATGATGGCAAAGCTCGATCGAAATGGCGAGCCGCGGGTCAGCACACATCATCATCATCCTCATGATTTGACTTGAAGGGTACGCACGACCGCGTTGCTCCCTCGAGCTAATCTTTGAGACGAATTTTTTGAGATCGTTATTGAAGTAACGACTTAGGATCAGCCGATCTCTGTCAAGCGTTTTCTGGCAAACCTGCGTCGCGCGAAAAATCAGGAAGGCCGTTCCGTCTTTGTGGTTCGCGCTAATTAATTTTTTCCCCCACATCCAAAGCCACTTACCCAGGACACACAGGACGTCGCGATATGTGCGCTCAGTACCAATACTTCGCAAAGTCCTTTTTTCTGCGTGTGTTTTTGAAACTCCATGGCGACTTATTGCCGCCGCCATTTTTCTGGCATCTTGTTTCACGCTGTAGTCTTTGTTCACTTTATTTTCTATCCAAAAAATGTGAGGGAGTGAGGACACCTGGCTGCCCTAGGGTTGTTAGACCTTCGTTCAAACCACTCCGAAATTTGAACGACCTGTGCTTCCAATCAATGACAGGTTTTCGCGTTTTTTTATCGGCCTTTTTTGCTGGCAGATGCCGCGGCGCGACCGCGGTAAATGAACTCTTGACAATTTTTTGTGAGGTCAGGCTCTACAAAAGTTGTCTGTCGTTAGACACTTAATTTCCTAGATGGAAACTGCCAAAAAAAGTACGTGGGGCCACGCATCTGTTTGGCTAATTGGAGAGGTACGTCTTTGGACGTGCTAACGCAAAATGTTGAAGGAAGTCAAGCGTCGAACGACGTCTGAGACTTCGAATTTATTAGGCGTTGAAAGGAAGTTTGAGTAGCATCAAACTTCCGGGCGAAGCGTTTTAAAAAAACGCAGTGCCAAATTGAGTGAGACGGCTTGGTAAAAACCAAACTATCCGATAGAAATTGGGAGAGGTTAGTGCCAAAAAAGAATGGCCCCAATTTGTCCACTCACAACGTTCGTTGGAGTCTCCCACGCGCAAAGGTGAGAAAACTCCGAATTTACATGTTGAGCCCGATTTGCATCAGGCTTCCGCGCAAAGACTATTTTTAAAAATAATCCGCTAAGTTATAGTCTGGCACGAAACCAGAAGTCACTGAACCGGCTAAGCCGACGGTGACTGTATGTGTAAAGACACAACTTAAATTTACACACCAATAACGCTGGTGTCAACGATTAAGTTGCTAGTCGTTGTTTTTTGGTTCTTCATCAATTCCAATGTGGTTTTTAGCTTACTGCAAGACAACCTGATTTAGCAAAATTTTCGGACTGAACATGAAAGGCTCTGCGTTGTATGAGCAGCTTCTTGGATTGAAGACGTCCGGGTCGGTCAAGAAGGTAGACCTTTCCTTGGCGGATCAGCGAGTGGTTGTTGACGTTGTTTTGAAGAAGGGGCAGGTGTGGGCGGACCCGACCGATGCGACCAAGAAGGCTCACGTCAATGGCTGGAGCGAGCGCCAGTGGCGACACCTCGATACCTGCCAGTTTGAGATCCTTATCAAGGCACGTGTTCCTCAGCTCAAATACAGCGACGGCAGGGCGGCAGCGGACGAGTGATTTTTGCCACCACATAGTCCACAAACGCCTTCCAGCGGTTGGCTTGGGGCAACTGCTAACTGAGTTGACATGACTCAAAGCCGCACGGATATTGGCGATGAGGGTCATCAGCTTGTCAATAGCTGCGTGTATCGGCGTCAAGTTGTGGCACGCGCTCGCCCACAACCTGAAGCGGATGATGGCTTTGAACTTCGCGTTCACGGCCTGAGACGCTGGAAATAGGCCGACACGGGCTGCATTCGCGGCCCATCAGGCCTTGCGTCCACGCAAAGTCGCCCCGACAAACAAACCTCGGCTCGAATCGAATCAGCGCGTCCACCCGCAAGGCTCGCTGCGTCGAATTCATCGGCGAATCTGAAAAGTTCACGGTCTCTCAGGCCTGCCATTGGTGCGCTTTTTGAGTTGCAGGCCGAGGTGTTGCGGCTGGGCTCGCGGGTGGCGAGTACGCGCATGGAGTTTTTCGGCGCCGACGGCCAGCTGTTGTCTACAGGTGCAGTTGCCTATATTGTTTCCTGAGGGCGTTTTCGCTTCAGGACTTCACGATCTTGCGTGGCCTGCCAAAGTCGTCAATCGCCACATAGGTCAGGCTGGCCTCGGTCACCTTGTTGTAGACGCCCTGGCTGCGCAGGTGCTCCGCGTAGACCTCCACTTCTACCGTGACGGAGGTGGTGCCTATGCGCGTCACCGATGCAAAAAACGACAAAAGGTCGCCAACCCGCACCGGTTGCTTGAAGATGAACTGGTTGACGGCCACCGTCGCCATGCGGCCGTCCACATAACGCGCGGGCAGGACGGCGCCGGCCAGGTCGACCTGGGCCATGACCCAGCCGCCAAAGATGTCGCCGTTGGCATTGCAGTCGGCCGGCATGGGGATGACCTTGAGCACCAGTTCCTTGTCGACCGGCAACTCGACGGCTGGTGTGTCGGGTGGAGTACCCGCATGGGCGCTTGATTCAGAAGACATAGGCACAATCTGCAAAGAAATTGAAATAACCCGAACGATTGTCTACTATGCGCTCCCGAGCTTCCAGTATTGATTCATCCATGGCCATGCCGCCCATGACAGGCCATCCCGGCTCCGCCGTCGTCCCGGCGCCTGCCCGCTCTGACTGGGACACCTTGAAGCGCCTTTTCCCCTATTTGTGGGACTACAAATGGCGCGTGCTGGCGGCCCTGACTTTTGTGCTGGCGGCCAAGCTGGGCAACGTAGGTGTGCCGCTGTTGCTCAAGACGCTGGTGGATGCCATGAGCCTGAAGCCGGGCAATGTGCAGGCGGTGCTGGTGGTTCCCGCCGCGCTGCTGCTGGGTTATGGCCTGCTGCGCCTGTCGACCTCGCTGTTCACCGAACTGCGCGAACTGGTGTTTGCCAAGGCCACCGAGGGCGCGGCGCGCAAGATTTCCCTGGAGGTGTTCAGGCACCTGCATGCGCTGAGCCTGCGTTTTCACCTGGAGCGCCAAACCGGCGGCATGACACGCGATATCGAGCGCGGCACGCGCGGCGTGCACTCGCTGATTTCGTATTCGCTGTACAGCATCATCCCCACGCTTTTTGAGGTTGGCCTGGTGCTGAGCATCCTGGCCGTCAAGTTTGACATCTGGTTTGCCTGGATCACGCTGGCTGCGCTGGTGCTGTACATCACCTTCACCGTGACCGTGACCGAGTGGCGCACCAAGTTCCGCAAGCAGATGAACGAGCTCGACTCGACCGCCCACAGCCGGGCGATCGACTCCCTGCTCAACTACGAAACCGTCAAATACTTCAACAACGAAAACTTCGAAGCCACGCGCTATGACGAAAACCTGCAGCGCTACCGGCGCGCGGCGATCAAGAGCCAGACCACCCTGAGCATGCTCAATACCGGCCAGCAGCTCATCATTGCTGTCGGCCTGGTCGCCATGCTCTGGCGGGCTACCCAGGGTGTGGTGGACGGCCGCATGACGCTGGGCGACCTGGTGATGGTCAACGCCTTCATGATCCAGCTTTACATTCCGCTGGGCTTCCTCGGGGTGATTTACCGCGAGATCAAACAAAGCCTGACCGACCTCGACAAGATGTTCACGCTGATGGAAAAGGAGCGCGAGATAGCGGACGAGCCGGGGGCCTTGCCGATACGGATAGACACCTCGCCCGTCGTCAGGTTTGAGAACGTCAGTTTTGCCTACGAAGCCGCGCGGCCCATACTGAAAGGTGTGAGTTTTGAGATCCCGCCGGGCAAAACCGTGGCGGTCGTGGGTTCCTCGGGCGCGGGAAAATCCACGCTGGCGCGCCTGCTGTTCCGTTTTTACGATGTCCAGCAGGGCCGCATCACGATTGCCGGGCAGGACATCAAACACGTCACGCAGGCCAGCGTGCGGCAGGCCATAGGCATCGTGCCGCAGGACACCGTGCTGTTCAACGACACGGTGGAATACAACATCGCCTACGGCAAGCCGGGTGCCAGCCGTGAAGAGGTCGAGGGCGCGGCCCGCGCCGCCCGCATCCACGACTTCATCGTCTCCACGCCGCTCGGCTACAACACCATGGTCGGCGAGCGCGGGCTCAAGCTCTCGGGCGGCGAAAAGCAGCGCGTGGCGATTGCGCGCACCCTGCTGAAAAATCCACCCGTGGTGATTTTTGATGAAGCGACTTCGGCGCTGGACTCCGCCAACGAGCGCGCCATCCAGGCCGAGCTGCGCACGGCGGCGCAAAACAAGACCACGCTGGTGATTGCGCACCGCCTGTCCACCGTGGTGGACGCGCATGAAATCCTGGTGATGGAGGAGGGCTGCATCGTTGAGCGGGGCACCCACGCCGACCTGCTGGCCATGGGGCAAAAGTACGCCAGGATGTGGACCTTGCAGCAAAGCGCCAGTGATTTTTGATAAAAAGTGCTTGCAATCGGCTGAAGCTGTGCACAGCCAGCTATTCAATTGATAGCAATTTGCACGACTTGAAGGGCGCATGAAGGCCGTGCTTTTTCATGGCAAACGCTGCGTATGGGATTCCCCGTAGCGACAGCTAGATGTCCTGCTCACATAATCCGTCATGGAAACCAAATGGCTAGAAGATTTTGTCAGCCTCGCTGAAACCCGCAGTTTCAGCCGCTCGGCGCAGTTGCGGCATGTCACGCAGCCGGCTTTTTCGCGGCGCATACAGGCGCTGGAGGCCTGGGCCGGCACCGACTTGGTGGACCGCAGCTCCTACCCCACCCGCCTGACGCCCGCCGGCGAAACGCTGTACACCCAGTCGCTGGAGATGCTGCAGGGCCTGCAGTCCACGCGGGCCATGCTCAGGGGCCACACCTCCGCCGGGCAGGACGTGATCGAGTTCGCGGTGCCGCACACCCTGGCCTTCACGTTTTTCCCGGCCTGGGTCAGCAGCCTGCGCGAAAAGTTCGGCCCCATCAAAAGCCGCCTGATTGCCCTCAACGTGCACGATGCCGTGCTCAGGCTGGTCGAGGGCAGCTGCGACCTGCTGATTGCCTACCACCATGACTCGCAGCCTTTCCAGCTCGACCCCGGCCGTTATGAAATGGTCACGCTGGGCCAGGAGGTGTTGTCGCCCTATGTAAAACCCGATGCAAACGGCGAACCGGCATTCAGGCTGCCGGGCCGGCCGGGCCAGCCCCTGCCTTACCTGGGTTACGCGCCCGGCGCCTACCTGGGCCGTGTGGTGGACCTGATCCTGAAGCAGTCGAGCACCGCGATTCACCTGGACCGGGTTTATGAAACCGACATGGCCGAAGGCCTGAAGGCCATGGCGCTTGAAGGCCATGGCATTGCATTTTTGCCCTATAGCGCGGTCAAAAAGGAACTGCGTGCCAAAAAACTGGTGAGCGCCGGCGACAAGCTGGAGATGACCATGGACATCCGTGTTTACCGCGAACGGCCGGCATCCCATGAACCGGCCAAAAGCCATGCCCAGGCGCTGTGGACCTACCTGCAGGCGCAGTCCGGCCCCAAGGCCGGAGTGTCAGGCGCAAAACCTGCATCTAGGTAGCAACCCTTGGTCCTTATAAAAAATATGCATGATTCACCGTTGAAACGGCATTGGTGTTTTCTGGCCGGCAAATTTAAAGTGCGTCACGTCCGGGTTTTGAGGCGGCCCGGTGTGGGCCAAACCGGCGGGAGTCCGGCAGGCTGAGCCAATCGGCCTAGCTGCTGCCGGCCTTGCAAGGGCTGGCACAAAGACTGCTTTACAGGACACACGGTTTTCCGGTTTTCATGAGCGCACCACATTGGGGAAAGATTTTTCAGCCTGCTGTTTTTCCTTGCAGGCAAGGTTTGGTATCGCACTTCGGCAAACTCCACCAATATTTGGATGGTGTTGCAGGTACGGGCCTTGTTCCACTTCGTTCCCGATTTCATTGCAGAAGGGCACGGGTAAACCTTGGGGTTGGCTCGTGCGCCTACTCTCTAGAATAGTATTCACTAACTGTTTCATTTCAATACAGGAGATAGCATGAAACTCAAACTAGCCGCCCTTTCAATCGCCTTGCTCGCAGCCGGGGGTGCTTTTGCACAGGCCAACGACACCATTGCAAAGGTCAAGGCCTCCGGCGTTGTGACCATGGGCGTTCGTGACTCCTCGGGCGCCTTGTCCTATACCCTGGGCGACGGCAAATACACGGGTTACCACGTCGAGATTTGCAGCCGTGTGATTGCTGCCCTGGAAAAAGCCGTAGGCCGCAAGCTGGAAGTCAAATACCAGCCGGTGACCTCGCAAAACCGTATTCCCCTGGTCCAGAACGGCACGGTTGACCTGGAGTGCGGCTCCACCACCAATAATGTGGCGCGCCAGAAGGATGTGGCCTTCCTGCCGACCACCTTTGTCGAGGAAGTCCGCATCGCCGTGAAGGCCAACTCGGGCATCACTTCCATCACCCAGCTCAATGGCAAAAACGTGGCGACCACCACGGGCACCACCTCTGTCCAGACGCTGCGCAAGAACGAGCGTGCAAAAAACATCGACTTCAAGGAAGTGTTTGGCAAGGACCACTCCGACAGCTTCCTGCTGCTGGAGTCTGGCCGTGCCGACGCATTTGTCATGGACGGCTCCATCCTGGCCGGCAATATCGCCACGGCCAAGAACCCGGCTGACTTCAAGATCGTCGGTGAAGTGCTGAGCGTTGAACCCATCGCCATCATGATCCGCAAGGACGACCCGGCCTTCAAGAAGCTCGGTGATGACACCATCAAGGACATGATCAAGGCCGGCGACATGAACAAGCTCTGGGACAAATGGTTCCTGCAGCCAATTCCCCCGAAAAACACCAAGGTTGGCCTGGCACTCAGCGAGAGCACCAAGGCCGCATGGGCCACGCCGAATGACAAGCCCATGGAAGACTACGCCAAGAAGTAATTCTGGCGGTCGGTAAGAAGGAAGCAAACACACACAAACCCCGCCCCTGCTTTTTTCGGCGGGGTTTGTCGTTTGCCGCAGGGCATCATTGCTTTGAGCCAGAACATCAATAACAGCAAGCTGGAGTCACCATGACCTGGGATTGGAACGTATTTTTAAATGACGATGGCAGCGGGCGTACCTACCTGCAGTGGATGTTTGATGCCTGGGGCTGGACGCTGGCTGTCGCCGGGGCATCCTGGGTGGTTGCCATGGTGGTGGGCGCGCTGATCGGTACGCTGCGTACCTTGCCGAACAGTCCGTGGCTGGTTCGTTTTTCCAATGCCTGGGTCGAGCTGTTTCGCAATATCCCGCTGCTGGTCCAGATCTTCATCTGGTACTTCGTGGTGCCAAAAATCTTTCCGTCCATGAAGGACCTGCCCAGTTTTATCCTGGTGGTTTTCGCGCTCGGGTTTTTCACCTCGGCGCGGATTGCCGAGCAGGTCAGGGCCGGTATCCAGGCACTGCCGCGCGGCCAGCGTTATGCCGGCATGGCCATGGGCTTCACGACGGCGCAAACCTACCGCTATGTAATTTTGCCGATGGCGTTTCGCATCATCATCCCGCCGCTCACCAGCGAGTCCATGAACCTGCTCAAAAACTCTTCAGTCGCATTTGCGGTGTCGATTGCCGAGCTCACCATGTTTGCCATGCAGGCGCAGGAAGAAACCTCGCGCGGCATTGAAATCTACCTGGCGGTGACGGCGCTGTATGCCGTGTCGGCTTTTGCCGTCAACCGGGTCATGGCGCTGGTCGAGAAGAGGCTGCAGATACCGGGTTACATTGCGGCCGGTGTTGCCGGCGGGGGGCACTGACATGTTTGGACTCGACCTGAGCTTCCTGAGCTGGGACATTATTTCCAAGTTCGTCATCAAGGGCTTTATTTTCAGCATTGAACTGACAGTCGTCGCCACCATAGGCGGCATCATCCTGGGCACGCTGCTGGCGTTGATGCGGCTGTCGGGCAAAAAGATACTGACGGTGCCGGCGACCATTTACGTCAACGGCATGCGCTCGGTGCCGCTGGTCATGGTGATCCTGTGGTTCTTCCTGCTGGTGCCGGCGGGGTTTTACGCCATCATTCCTGGCGGCAGCAACTACCGCGCCGAGATCTCGGCCATCATCACCTTCGTGGCGTTTGAGGCGGCCTACTTCAGCGAGATCATGCGGGCCGGCATACAGTCCATCTCGCGTGGCCAGGTCAATGCCGGCCGCGCGCTGGGCATGACGTATGCGCAGAACATGAAGCTGATCATCCTGCCGCAGGCCTTTCGCAACATGGTGCCGATCTTGCTGACGCAAACCATCATCCTGTTCCAGGACACCTCGCTGGTGTATGCCATAGGCGCTTATGACCTGCTCAAGGGTTTCAGCACCGCGGGCAAGATATATGGCCGGCCCGAAGAGGCCTACCTGCTGGCTGCCGTGGTCTATTTTGTGATGTGCTTCAGCCTGTCTTTCATGGTCAAGCGCCTGCAGGCCAAAATTGCCATCATTCGATAAGTTTTACCCCAAGCAACAAGCATACAAAGCAAAAGTACACCGGAGCAGATGATGATTGAAATGAAAGAAGTTTCCAAATGGTATGGCGAGGTGCAGGTTCTCAACAACTGCACGACCAGTATCAAAAAAGGTGAAGTGGTGGTGGTGTGCGGGCCGTCCGGCTCGGGTAAATCGACTTTGATCAAAACCATCAATGCGCTGGAGCCTTTTCAGAAGGGCCAGATTTTTGTCGATGGCCAGGCGGTGCATGACCCCAAGACCGATTTGCCCAAGCTGCGCTCCAGGGTCGGCATGGTGTTCCAGAACTTCGAGCTTTTCCCGCACCTGAGCGTGACCGAAAACCTGACGCTGGCGCAAATGAAGGTGCTGGGCCGCAAGCTTGACGAGGCCAAAACCCACGGACTGAAATACCTGGACCGCGTGGGCCTGATGGCGCACAAGGACAAGTTTCCCGGCCAGCTGTCCGGCGGGCAGCAGCAGCGTGTGGCCATTGCCCGGGCGCTCAGCATGGACCCGATTGCCATGCTGTTTGACGAGCCAACCTCGGCGCTGGACCCTGAAATGGTCGGAGAAGTGCTCGATTGCATGATGGGCCTGGCCGTTGAAGGCATGACCATGATGGTCGTCACCCACGAGATGGGTTTTGCGCGCAAGGTCGGCAGCCGGGTCATCTTTATGGACGTAGGCGGTAAAATCCTGGAAGACTGCTCGAAAGACGAGTTTTTCAACCATCCTGAAAACCGGCAGTCCCGTACCAAGGACTTTTTAAACAAGATTCTCCAGCATTGACGTTCCGGCCCGGCCGCCAGGCGGCCGCGCAGTGTTGATGGCCTTTATTCATGCCAGCCACTTTCTTCATGATCACCCCGTGCCTTGCCGCTGCCCTCAGTGCAGTGCGCGGGCACGCGCATGCCTGCGTGGGTGCTCTGGTCCTGTGGCCGCATCAGCCGGTTGCACATTCCTGAACCCGGCGATCCTTTCCCCACCCTGTTTTTAACGCTACCTTGGATCGTCGGGCACCACCCAGCTGGCTTGCCCGGTAAGCCTTTTCCGGGCCGTATTGATTCAGGAGTTTTCCATGTCTGCTTCCACCGAGCTGTCGCGCACGCTGACAGAGCTTGACCATTTGCGTATCTCCAACCTTGTCCGCCTGCCCTCGGGACGGGCGATAGCTGGGCTGGCCCCGGCGATCACCGACGTGATTGAAGCCGCCGACCTGGTGTCTTCCTACGATGTGCCGCCCAATGTGGTCACCATGTACTCGCAGGTGCTGCTGGCCGACCTGTCGAGCGGCGAGCGGCGCAAACTGACTGTGTGTTATCCCCACGATGCCGAGCCCGCTTCCGGTTTTGTTTCGGTGTTGTCGCCTGTAGGCGCGGCCCTGCTGGGCTTGTCCGTGGGCCAGACGGCAAACTGGACCGGCCCGCAAGGAGAGCCGGCCTCGGCGCAAATACTGGAACTGCTGTTCCAGCCTGAGGGCAGCGGGGATTATTTGCTGTAGGCCGCGTTGTCAGTGCGGGTCAGCGCCCATAAAAAAGCCCCGCGATCTCTTTGCGGGGCTTTTGCTGTTGCGCCTGGACTGCTTATTTTTTGCGTGCCGCAATCGATTTTTCAGCCGTATTCACCAGGTTGGCGCCGATCTGGTTTTTCCACTTGTCGTAGACCGGGCGCGTGGCCTTGACGAAGGCCGCGCGCTCATCCGGGCTGAGCTGCGTGACCGTGGTGCCAAGCGCGGCAATGTCCTTGAGCATGGGTTTGTCCGCCTCGGACAGGCCCTTGCGGGCAATGGCGATTTCCTGCTTGCCGGCATCGAGCGCGGCCTGTTTGACGATGGCCCGGTCGGCTTCTGTCCATGAAGCCCAGACTTCCTTGTTGACCACAAAGACCAGAGGATCGTTGACGTAGCCCCACATCGTGATGTATTTTTGCGCCGAGTTGTGCAGCTTGGCGGCGGTATAGATGGACAGCGGATTTTCCTGGCCGTCCACCGCGCCGGTAGCCAGCGCGGGTTGGGCATCGGCAAAACTCATCTGCGTGGGGTTGGCGCCCAGTGCCGTGAAGGTGTCGAGAAAGAGCGGCGAACCGACCACACGGATCTTCAGGCCCTTCATGTTTTCCGGCCTCTTGATGGCCAGTTTGGAGTTGCTGATTTCGCGGTAGCCGTTCTCGCCCCAGGCCAGCGGCACGACACCGGCCTTGTCAATGATCCTGAAAATTTCCTTGCCCACTTCGCCCTGCGTCAGCGCGTCTGCTGCCGCGTAGTCGGGCATCAGGAAGGGCAGCGAAAAGATATTCAGTTCCTTGACCTGAGGCGACCAGTTGATGGTTGAGCCTATGGCCATGTCGATCACGCCCTGGCGAATCGCGCTGAACTCACGCGTCTGGTCGCCCTGGATCAATGAGACACCGGGATACAGCTTGATGTTGATGCGGCCCTGCGTGCGCTCGCGCACCAGGTTGGCCCAGATCTCGCCGCCCTTGCCCCAGGGGAAGGCCGGCCCGACGACCAGCGACATCTTGTATTCGGATTTATAGGTTTGCGCGGGCGCAGCAGCCGTGAATGCCAGCGAGGCGCAAGCCAGCGCCAGGCCGAGTACGGTTTTGAATTTCATTGGGCGAGTCTCCTTGGTAAAAATCGATGAATTTTTCAATAGCCGAGTTTGTGCGGCAGCCACAGGGCCAGTTGGGGGAAGGCGATCACGGCCACCAGCACCATGAACATCGCCGCCATCATCCACACCACCCAGCGCACGGTTTCCTCCATGCGCACATTGGCGATCCGGCACGACACCATCAGGTTCACGGCCAGCGGCGGCGTGAACTGGCCGATGGCGACCTTGAGCGTGAGGATGACACCGAACCAGACCAGGTCCCAGTTGTAGTGCTGGGCGATAGGCAGCAGCAGCGGCACAAAAATCAGGAAGATGGAGATGCCATCCAGGAACATGCCGACGGTGATCAGCATCAGGATCAGCAGCGCCAAAATGCCGTACTCGCCCAGGCCGGAGGAGGTGATGGCCAGCGTGATGGGGTCTATGACACCCAGCGTGCTGAGCGAATAGGCAAAGATGCCGGCCAGTGACACCACCAGCAAAATCACGGCGGACAGCTCGCCCGATTCACGCAGGATTTCAAACAGGTCACGGAACTTGATCGTGCGGTGAATCACCATGCCGACAAACAGGCCGTAAAACACCGCCACCACGGCAGCTTCCGTCGGCGTGAACCAGCCGGCGCGCATGCCGCCCAGAATCAGCACCGGCGCGGCGAGCCCCCAGATGGCGTCGCGCAGGCTGGCCCAGAAGGGCGGCTTGGGCATGTTGGCCTCCAGCGCGCCCATCTTGTATTTGCGCGAGAGCCAGACCGAGGGCACGATGAGCGCCAGGCCGGCCAGGATGCCCGGGATCATGCCGGCCGCAAAAAGCGCGGGCACGGAGGCATTGGGCACCAGCACCGAATAAACGATAAAGGCGATGGATGGCGGAATCAGGATGTCGGTGGATGCCGCGGCGCCCACGACACTGGCCGAGAAAGACGGCGGGTAACCGGCACGCGACATGGCGCTGATCATCACGGCGCCGACGGCGGCCGCGCATGCGGGCCCCGAGCCCGAAATCCCGCCCAGGAACATGGCAACGGCAATGGCCACCAGCGGCAGCATGCCCGGGCCGCGCCCGACAATGGCCACCGCAAAGTTGACCAGCCGCAAGGCTACGCCCGATCGGTCAAAGATGGAGCCGACCAGCACAAACATGGGAATCGCGAGCAAGGGGTATTTGCCCAGCCCGGCATAAAAGTTTTGCGGCACGGCCAGCAGGCCAAGCCACTGTGCATCCGCATTGGCCAGCGCGATGGCCGCCGCGCCGGCCAGCCCAAGGGCTGCGCCTATCGGCACGCCGACCAGCATCAATGCAATAAAGGCGATGAAAAGAAGGGTGGGTATCATGCGCGGCGTCCGCGGCGAATGAACAGGCCCACCGCGCGCAGCGCCATGCCCAAGGAAAGAATGGGCAGCCAGATGGAATACCACCACTGCGGAATGCCTATGCCCGGCGAGGTTTCATTAAAGCGGTAGTCGTCCCACACCAGGCGTACGCTGAGCACTGCGATCAGGCCAAACAGTATGGCCACCATGATGGCGCCCAGCTGGGCCAGTCTCTTGCGCCTGGCCAGGGAGCCGTTGCCCGAAAAGTATTCGATGCGGATATGGCGGTCGCGTGCGATGGCGGCGGAGCTTCCGACCAGCGCCAGCACAATCATCAGGAAGACTGAAAACTCTTCGGTCCAGGCAAAGGACTGGCTGGTGAAGTAACGCACAAGGACATTGGCAAAGGTGAACAGCGCCAGGGCCCCCATCACGATGACGGTCAGCCAGTCTTCAATCTTGAGGCTTACCTTGACGGGCTCATCGACCTCGTCAAGCGGCTGCATGGCTTCTGGCGCGTGGCCAGCATCGGGTAGGGGAGACATTGAAAGGGCGCTTTTTGTAGTTGGAGTTGGGCGATTATCGTGCCGCCTTAAACGATGGGCCTGTTTGGGGTCTCACGCATGGTAAAGGCCCACAGGTTGCCGCCGCATCGGGACTTTCCTTATGCGTACTTACGAAGCTTGCGGGTGACAGTCCCGGCTGCGGCAGTCTGCAGCCCGCAAATGAGACAATTCATGGCATGACTTCAGCGACCACTCCCACCACCATCACGATTAGCCGTCCGGACGACTGGCACCTGCATGTACGCGACGGCGAGGCCCTGCAGACCGTGGTGCCGCACACGGCCGCGCAGTTTGGCCGGGCCATCATCATGCCCAACCTGCGCCCGCCGGTAACCACTGCGGCCCAGGCCGTGGCCTACCGCGAACGCATCCAGGCCGCCGTGCCCGCAGGCGTGAAGTTCGAGCCGCTGATGACCTTGTACCTGACCGACAATTTGCCGCCCGATGAGATCAAGCGCGCCAAAGACGCCGGTGTGGTTGCCGCCAAACTGTACCCGGCCGGCGCCACCACCAATAGCGATGCCGGCGTGACAGACCTGCGCAAGACCTACAGCACGCTTGAAGCCATGCAGCGCGAAGGCCTGCTGCTGCTGGTGCACGGCGAGGTGACCTCGTCCGACATCGACCTGTTTGACCGCGAGGCCGTGTTTATCGACACCCAGTTGATTCCCTTGCGCCGTGATTTCCCCGAACTCAAAATTGTGTTTGAGCACATCACCACCAAAGAGGCCGCACATTACGTGCGCGACGCGGACCGTTTCACCGGCGCCACCGTCACCGCGCATCACCTGCTGTACAACCGCAATGCGATTTTTACCGGCGGCATACGCCCGCATTACTACTGCCTGCCAGTGCTCAAGCGCGAAACACACCGCGTCGCGCTGGTGGAGGCAGCCACCAGCGGCAATGCCAAATTTTTCCTGGGCACCGACAGTGCGCCGCACCCGGCCCATCTAAAGGAACACGCCACCGGCTGCGCGGGCTGCTACACCGCCCATGCCGCCATGGAGCTGTACGCCGAGGCCTTTGACGCGGCTGGTGCACTGGACAAGCTGGAAGCCTTTGCGAGCTTTAACGGCCCGGCCTTTTATGGCTTGCCGCGCAATGAAGAGACGATCACGCTGAAGAAGGAAAGCTGGTTGCCGCCCGAGAGTTATGCGTTTGGCAATGCCGAACTCAAACCCCTGCGTTCGGGTGAAACATTGAACTGGAAGCTCATATGAAAATCATCAGGCAGGATGAATACAAGATAGCTTTGCTTATTGATGCCGATAATGCGCCGGCAGCAAAGATAGAAGGAATTTTGAGTGAGCTTTCCACATTGGGAGTGACTCATGTTCGTCGCGCTTACGGCAACTGGAAGAAGGAAGGGCTCAAGGGTTGGGAGGACAAGCTTCATGAACACGCCATCCGGCCGGTCCAGCAGTTCGATCTCATCAAGAAAAAGAACGCCACCGACATTGCAATGACCGTTGATGCGTTGGAGTTGCTGTATATCGATCGGCCCGATGCGTTCGCAATCGCTTCTTCCGACTGCGACTTTACGCCTTTAGTCATGCACCTTCGCGCCAAAGGTGCGGCGGTTTTTGGCTTTGGCAATAAGAATACCCCGCAGCCTTTCGTCAACGCCTGTTCGTTGTTTCTTTACGTTGAGAATCTGGGTGAAGAGGCGGATAACCCCGCCGAGCCGGATGCCAAGGCAGCGGGACATCTGCGCGCATCTCCTGCGGAACTTAAACAGAATACAGCACTCATTTTGCTTCTTAGGAATGCGATCAAGGCTGCATCGGATGAGGACGGTTGGGCGCGAGTGAGTGAAGTTGGACACCAGGTTCGCAATCAATCTTCAGACCATTTTCGCAACTATGGGTATTCGAGCTGGACCAAATTATTCAAGGTCATCGATTTATTTGAACTACAAGGCGAAGGGTCCAACAACGTCGCGGTGCGTGACAAGCGCCTGAATAAAACGGCGCGGGCATAAAAGGTTTTCGGGTGCAAACAGCCGGCCTGCCGCTAGCACTGCCGACGATTGACTGGGGCCGGCCCTGGCTGCAGCCCTGGCAGGAGCCGGGCGAACGTATTGCGCAGGCCGTGGCAGCGGGCGCCGCGCTGCACCAGGCGCTGAATGCCGCGCCGCGTGCGCCTGTGCGTTTTGTTCCGCAAAGCGCGCTGCCCGATGGCGAGGCCTATGAAAGTTTTATTTTCAGGACCCGCCAATGCCCGACGCGCGAAGGCCTCCATGATTTTTTCAATGGCTTGTGCTGGATGCGCTTCCCGGAAACCAAAAAGAAACTCAACCAGCTGCAGGCGGCGGCCATAGCGCAGGCAGGCGTGCAGCAGGTGCGCGGCCCGGTGCGCGATGCCCTGACCCTGTTTGACGAAAACGCGGCTTTTCTGGTGGCGCCGCAGCCGCTGTGGGACGCGCTGGTGGCGCGGGACTGGAAATGCCTGTTTGTGGAGCTGCGCCCGCTCTGGCCGCAGGCGCAACTGGTGCTGTTTGGCCATGCGCTGCTTGAAAAGCTGGTTTTTCCACGAAAACCGATCACAGCCCACGTCTACCGGGCACAGCCAGCTATAAATTCAATAGCGGATTCGCTGGCCGGGCTGGATGCCTGGGTCGCCGCCGACCTGAGCGCGGACAAGCTTGCCGGCAAGCCGTTTGCGCCCTTGCCGGTACTGGGCGTGCCCGGCTGGTGGGCGGAAAACGAGAACTTTTCCTTTTATGATGACTCTCTTGTATTTCGCCCGCGCAGATAAAAACAACACATAAAACGTTGCGCCGGCAGCCATGGCCAGTGGCTTGATTTGGGGCATCAACCCCCCATTTATCTGGAAATGCAGTGTTGTCGGCGGTCGTGAGGCTGCCCCTGTTCAGTTACCGACTCCCACGGAGAATCCATGAAACGTATTATTTTGTTTGTAATGACCAACCTTGCCGTTGTAGTGGTGCTGGGCATTGTCGCCAGCCTGCTGGGCGTCAACCGTTACCTCACGCCGCAAGGCCTGAACCTCGGCATGCTGCTGGGTTTTGCCGCTGTCATCGGCTTTGGCGGTGCGATTATTTCCCTGCTGATCAGCAAACCGGTCGCCAAATGGAGCTCGGGCGTGCGCGTCATCAACGAGCCGCAAAACGCCGACGAGGCCTGGATTGTCGAGACTGTGCGCAAGCTGGCAACGACTGCCAACATCGGCATGCCCGAAGTCGGCATTTTTGAAGGCGCACCGAATGCTTTTGCCACCGGCGCCTTCAAGAATTCGGCCCTGGTTGCCGTATCGACCGGCCTGCTGCAAGGCATGACGCGTGATGAAATCGAAGCCGTGCTGGGCCACGAGATTGCCCACGTGGCCAATGGCGACATGGTCACCATGACCCTGATCCAGGGTGTGATGAACACCTTTGTGGTGTTCCTCAGTCGCGTGATCGGTTATGCGGTGGACAGCTTTTTGCGCCGCGGCAATGACAACAACTCCGGCCCCGGCATTGGCTACTACATCAGCACCATAGTGCTGGACATCGTGCTGGGTTTTGCCGCAGCCATCGTGGTCGCCTGGTTTTCGCGCCACCGCGAGTTCCGTGCTGATGCAGGGTCTGCCGCTTTGTTGGGCAGGAAGCAACCCATGATCAACGCGCTGGCCCGGCTGGGTGGCATGGTGCCCGGCGAGTTGCCCAAGACGGTGCAGGCCATGGGCATTGCGGGCGGCATAGGGCAATTGTTTTCTACGCATCCGCCGATTGAGGAGCGGATTGCTGCTTTGCAGAATTCGGCGCCTGGACAGGTTTGATTCAGGCCTGTGATTAGCTGGGTGCATTGCCCTTCACTGGCAGGCCGGGGGTAGCCCGGCGGCTAGTCACTTTTCTTTTGCTTCGCCAAAAGCAAAGTAACCAAAAGAAAAGGCGAGCCGCAGTCAGGGTCGCTTCGCGATACCTTGTGCTGCTCGGATGAGCCGGAAATTTCAGAAACTTGTCTGCTGCGCAGCCTCGGACACCTGAAATTTTTATCCGTCTCCTCCTGCGCTGCTCGGCCCTGCCAGGACGGCATTGCGGGAGCGGATACGGAATCGGACTCCGCAGGAACGCCGGACTACCCCCGGCCTTTGCGTGAAGGGCGCTGACCTTAACCCAGGGCCGCCTGATCCCGCCGTACCCGTTCCAGAACCCCGGCCACCTCACGAAGATCCATCCCATACATCTCCGCAAACTCCGCCTCCGTCTTCCCGCTCGCCTTGAAGGCAGCCATCAACGCATCCCGTTTGGCGGCTTCGAGTTTGAGCTGGGCCAGCGCATCGTCCACAAGCGCATTGGTCGTTTCATCCTGCACCCGGACGCGCTCTGCGTACTCTTCGAGCGACAGGCCGGAAGCCTCTATCGCCTGCATCAGGCGTACGCAAAGTTTGGGCCTCAGGTCTTCTTTTGAGCGGGCCTGGCGGCGCCGGAACAGCTCCAGGATCGCGTGGTGCACATGTTCGGGCGAGACGGGCTCTACCGGATTGCCGTCAAGGTCGTGGCGCGCATGGCCGGCCGCAACGCTTTCAAGGTAGCGTGTTGAGCGTGCATGCTGGCCCATGGCGAATTTGAGTTCGTCCTTTTTGAACTCGTCGGGGTGCCTGGCCAGCAGGTCCTGGAACACGCCGAGCTTGAGCGGCAGGAAATGCGCGCCGAACAGCTTGGGGTAAAGCCCAAAAAGGCGTTCCAGCACCGGATTCACGGGGCGGGCCTGTTGTTGCTGCGGCCTGGGGGCGGGCGGGCGCCGCTTGCCGGCAGGGCGCTTTTTGCTGGGCGTGGCTGGGTGTGCTTCGGTCATCGGTTCAATCTGGATAAGTTGGAGGCGCCATGCGTGTTGTGCAACATGGCGAAGGCACGGGCGTCTTGCCGGCGTGCCGGATAAAAGGGACTTGGGGACATTATCGCGGCCCGGCGACGGCATGAGCCGGCGCCAGGCTGCGCGCCACGGCTTCGGCCACCTCGATGCCGTCCACGCCAGCCGACAAAATGCCGCCCGCATAGCTGGCGCCTTCGCCGGCCGGGTACAGGCCCTTGACGTTGATGCTCTGGAAATCGTCGCCGCGCGTCATTTTGAGCGGGGACGAGGTGCGCGTTTCCACACCGGTCAGGACCGCGTCGTGCATGTCGAAACCGCGTATCTTTTTGCCAAAGGCCGGAATTGCTTCGCGCATTGCTGTAATCGCATAGTCCGGCAGGGCGCTGGCCAGGTCTGTCATGAGGACGCCGGGTTTGTACGACGGCTCCACGCTGCCGAGCTGGGTTGAAGCCTTGCCCGCCACAAAGTCGCCGACCAGTTGCCCGGGCGCTTCGTAGTTGCTGCCGCCCAGGGTGAAGGCGTGGGATTCAAGCTGGCGCTGGAAGGCGATGCCGGCCAGCGGCCCGCCGGGGTAGTCGGCCGGTGAAATACCAACAACGATGCCGGCATTGGCATTGCGTTCGTTGCGCGAGTACTGGCTCATGCCGTTGGTCACAACGCGGTTGACTTCCGACGTGGCGGCCACCACCGTGCCGCCCGGGCACATGCAAAAGCTGTAGACGGAGCGGCCATTGCCGGCATGGTGCACCAGCTTGTAGTCGGCCGCGCCCAGCAGCGGGTGGCCGGCGTGCTGGCCCAGCCGCGCGCGGTCAATCAGGCCTTGCGGGTGTTCAATGCGAAAACCCACCGAGAAGGGCTTGGCTTCCATGTAAACGCCGCGCTCGTGCAGCATGGTTACCGTGTCGCGCGAGCTGTGGCCCAGCGCCAGCACCACGTGGTCAGCGCGCAATTCGTAGCTGCTGTTGTCATTGAGGTTTTGCACGGTCAAGCCGCGCATCTGCCCATCCTCGATCAACACATCGCTGACACGCTGCTCAAACCGCACCTCGCCGCCCAGCGCGATGATTTGCTCGCGCATGTTCTCCACCACCTTGACGAGTTTGAAGGTGCCTATGTGCGGTTTGCTGACCAGCAAAATCTCGGGTGGTGCACCTGCCTTGACAAACTCGGTCATGACCTTGCGGCCCAGGTGGCGCGGGTCCTTGATCTGGCTGTAGAGCTTGCCGTCCGAAAAGGTGCCGGCGCCGCCTTCGCCGAACTGCACATTGGATTCGGGGTTGAGTATTTTTTTGCGCCACAGGCCCCAGGTGTCCTTGGTGCGTTCGCGCACTTTTTTGCCGCGCTCCAGGACTATGGGTTTAAAACCCATTTGCGCCAGCAACAGGGCCGCAAAAATCCCGCAGGGACCGAACCCGACAACCACAGGCCGCACGGCAGGCGCGGCATCGACCTGAGCCACCGGGTAGTAGTTCTGGTCCGGCGAGGGCCGGATATGCGGATTGCTTTCAAACTGCTGGAGCAGGCGCGTTTCCAGACCGGGTGAAGACAGCTGCACATCGGCGATATAGACCAGCAGCAGTTTCTGCTTGCGTGCGTCGTAGCTGCGTTTGTAAATGCTGTGGCTGGTGAGGTCGCCGGAGGCAATGCCCAGGGTTTTGGCGATCAGCAGGGGGAGCGCGTCATCCGCATGGTCTAGCGGGAGCTTGAGTTCAGTCAGGCGAATCATGGTGCCGGGGTGCTTTCATGGATCTGTTTTTCGGATCTGGGCACATTTTAATCGGTCTGCGCTTATGCCACGAGCGCAGCTAGCTATTGATTTGATAGCGGTCGGGAAGCGTTGCAGAAAGGCGGATAATCAGGCCCGTGAAGCCTGCCAGACCGCCGCTGGTGCAATTTCCGAAAGGAAGCACTGGAGGAACGTCCGGACTGCACAGGACAGCGTAGGAGGTAACACCTCTCCACCGTGAGGTGAGGATCAGAGCAACAGAGACGAGTCGGCCTTGGGGTCACCCCGGGGCCGGGTGAAACGGGCAATCTCTACGCGCAGCAATACCAAGTAGGCCAGCGTTGATGTGGTTCCGCAGAGCTGGCGGGTAGGTAGCACCGAGCCGGGTGGGCGACCCCCGGCCCAGATTAATGGCGGTCACACCGGGTCATCGCAAGATGGCCAGGCGCACAGAATCCGGCTTATCGGCGGGCTTCACACTTTTAATGAATGGATAGGCGCATTCACGCGCTCTTCGTGCGGTTCCCTCCATTGGCGACGTGTTTGTCCCGAATCCGTCGCCAGAGCTGGAAGGCCATGAAACCCACAATGGCCATGTTGGCCAGCAGCACGCCAGCATTGATCAGCGTGGTGCGGTGCACTAAGTGCGCGACTTCCAGCGGAATATAGAGCGCGCCCGACAGCGCGGCCAGCCATTCGGCCCAGACTTTTTCCTTCCACAGGCCATAGGCTTCCAGCAAGCGCAGCGTGATGTAGGTCACCGCCACCGGCGCCATCGTGCGCAGGTTGATGGCGCTCAGCAGGTCGGCGTAGTGCAGCAGCAGTTCGGGGTAATGCGCCGTCGGGTCCAGGTGAAAACGCCACAGCAGGGCCAGGGCGAGTTCATGCACATCGTAGTGAAGCAGCTGCAGCAGGCCCAGCCCGGCGGCCAGCGCGGCCAGTCCCTTGACGGCTTCATAAATCGCAATCGCATGCAGCGCGCGCCGCCGCGCATCGGGGTGCAGCTTGTGCTGCGCTGTGGGGTTCATCAGTTGCCGGCCAGCTGCAAGGCCTGGATGCGCTCCACATGCGCCAGCAATGAACGTTTGGCAATGGGCCAGATGCGCTCTTCCACATCGTCATAGGCCAGCGGCACCCAGTCGTCCAGCGTACCCTGCGGATTGGCCTGCATCACGGCCAGCACCTTTGCCTCGCGTTTGAGCCTGTGGTTTTTGAGCTGGGCGATGGCGGTTTTGGCCTCGCCCAGCACGTAGCCATGCGCCGGCAGGATGAAGCCTATGCCGTGCGCATCGCAGGCGGCGCTCAACTGGTCCAGCGAGTCGAGATAGGCCGTCATCGCGCCGTCGGGCGGATTGACGATGGTGGTGCTGCCGTTCAGGATGTGGTCGCCGCTGAATAGCAGGCCGTCTTCGAGCAGGACCAGGCACAGGTGGTTGGCCGCGTGGCCGGGCGTGTGCATGACCTTCAGGGTATGCGTCTTTTCGCCTTCCGGCCCTTTGGATACAAGCGCAAGCAGCTCCTGATTTTGTAGCGCACGATCCGGCGTGAAGGCACTGTCGGCACGTGCCGTGGCCTGTGACGGCAGGCCCAGGATCGGTGGTTTGGCCTTGCCGCCTGCTGCGCACAGGGCCTGCAGCGGTTTGGCGCCGGGTGAGTGGTCCGGGTGCGAATGGGTGCAGACAATCATGCGTATGTCGCCGCCAGCGGCGGCATGCAAACGCGCCAGGTGGTCGCTGTCCAGCGGGCCGGGGTCTATGGCGATATAACCCGTATCCGCATCGCCGACCAGGTAGCTGTTTGTGCCCGGCCCGGTCATCACGCCGGGGTTGGGCGCGGTCAGGCGCATCACGTTTTTCAGCAAGGCCACCGGTTGCTCGGTCTGCCAGTCCAGCTTGTGCAGTATCTGACCATCTGGGCAGGTCAGTGCCAGTTCGCCGAACGGCGCTTCATGCTCCATGTAGCGCGCTTCCTTGCCCGCCAGCAGGCCGGCACGCGGGCAGGAGGTCCACAGCGGCTGCTCCGACGCGCAGGCTTGCAGCACGGCATCGACGCTGGCATAGGCCTGCAGCCGCTGCAGCGTGCGTATGGTCGGGAAAATAATGAAGAAGTCATGTGCGGCGTGCCTGGCCAGCGCATCGGCCGGTCGCACCCAGATCGGTTCGAATTGTTCGGCCTCGTCGGCGACCGGCTCCTGGCCTTCGGGCATGCGCGCAACCAGGAAGGGCACGTCAAAGCGGCGCGGCAGGTCGCGGTCGGTGATCCAGTGGGCCAGCACAAACACCTCGTCGCCGGCCAGCGACAGGTTTTTTTCGCGGCACTGCGCCGCAAACGGGGCCTTGCGGTCCAGCGCGGCAATGTCGCTGGTAGTCGCATGGCTGCCGTCGGCATGGCGCGCCAGCAGGACGCCGAGTTCCTCAAAGCTTTCGCGTATGGCTGCAATCGCCTGCGTCAGGTGCAGGTCGCTTTGTGTGGCCCGGCGCGTGGACTGCGCATGGGCGCTGGCGTCGGCCGCGTCAATGCCGCCGCCGGGGAAGACGTAGGCCCCGGGTGCAAAACTGGCGCTCATGGAGCGGCGTGTCATCAGCACCTCAATGCCCTTGGCGCTATCGCGCAAGAGCAGGACGGTGGCGGCGGGGCGCAGGGCAACCGGGTCGCGCTGCGGGTAAAGGAGTTGGGAAGGTCTGACCATGGCCTGATTTTGCGCGAAACGGCGGCAGGCCGCTGGCGCGCCGGCGACCCGGGCCATCCGGCTGTTATTGCACCCCAGCGCCGGGTGCGCCGTGCCTTGCCTCGGCGGATAATGCCCGGATGCTAATCCGATTTACCAAAATGCAGGGTGCGGGCAACGATTTTGTGATGCTCGACGAGACCCGGGGCCCGCTGGGCCTGAGCACGGCGCAATACCGCTTTTTGGCCGACCGCCACTTTGGTGTCGGGGCCGACCAGATCCTGTCGGTGCGGCCCTCGCCTGAAGCCGGCATCGACTTTGAATACGTCATACACAACGCCGACGGCGGCGAGGTGGAGCAGTGCGGCAACGGCTCGCGTTGCTTCCTGCGTTTTGTGCGCGACAAGGGCCTCACCAGCAAAAACACGGTGAAAGTCAAAACCCTGAGCGGCGTGATCGAACCCAGCATGCAGCCCGATGGCCGGGTCAGGGTGGACATGGGCGCGCCTATTTTTGAGTTGGCGCGGGTGCCGTTTGAGGCGGCCGGTTTAACGCCCGTGGCCATTGATTCATGGCAAAAATGGCCCCTGAATGGCGTCCCTTTAGTGCAATCAGCTCCTGTTTTGATAGCAGTTTTGTCCATGGGCAATCCGCACGCGGTGCAATTGGTGGACGATGTGGAGACCGCGCCGGTCGCTGAAATCGGGCCGCTGATTGAAAACCATGTGCGTTTTCCGCGCCGCGTGAACGCCGGTTTCATGCAGGTGGTCTCGCGCAGCCAGATCCGCCTGCGGGTCTACGAGCGCGGCGCCGGCGAGACCCTGGCCTGCGGCACCGGCGCCTGTGCGGCGGTGGTGGCCGGCATCCGGCTTGGCCTGCTCGACAAGCGGGTGGACGTGCAAACGCGCGGCGGGCAACTGACCATCGAGTGGTCGGGCGAGCTGGACGCGCCGGTCATGATGACCGGGCCGGCCACCACGGTGTTTGAATCGGAAATCGAGATTCCTGATATTGCCTGAGTCCGGCGCCCCAGGCTCTCTTTTGCTTCCTGCCCATAAACTCGCGACAATCCCGACATGAACCCTACCGACCACTCCATCACCGAAGACGACATCGCCAACTTCCTGGCGAACACCCCGGACTTTTTTGAGCGCCACGCCGAACTGCTGGCCAGCGTGCAGTTGTCCAGCGGCCACGGTACCCGCGCCGTCAGCCTGCAGGAGCGGCAGGCCGGTTTGCTGCGCGACAAGATCAAGGGCCTGGAAGCCAAGGTGGTGGAGATGATCCGTTACGGCCAGGAGAACGTGGCCATCGCCGAGAAGCTGCAGCGCTGCACACGCAACCTGCTGCTCACGGCCCATGCGCGCGACCTGCCGGCGACCATCGTCAACGAACTCAAAAAGCAGTTCTCGGTGCCGCAGGCGGCCATCAAGGTGTGGCAGGTCAACGGGATTTTTTCAGGCGAAGGTTTTTGTACCGGTGTCAGCGCGGACGCGCAGGCCTTTGCCTCCTCGCTGACCGAGCCCTATTGCGGCATGAATTCCGGTTTTGAGGCCGCCAGTTGGCTCTCCGAACCCGCGCAGGCGATGTCGCTGGCGCTGGTTCCGCTGCGCAGCGGCCCCGGGCAGGACGCCTTTGGCATGCTGGTGCTGGCCTCGCCCGATGCGGAGCGTTTCCAGAGCGACATGGGCACGGAGTTCCTGGCGCAGATAGGCGACCTGGCCGGTGCCGCGCTGACACGCCTGCTGCCGCAGGTGGTTGCCGAATAAGGCCGCGCATGGCAGACCGCGCGGCCATGGACACAACAAGGGACCATGCCGCGCCGGATGCCGACCCGCTGGTGGAGCGCTACCTGGAATATGTGCGGGTTGAAAAACGCCTGGCACTGCGCACGCTGGAGCTTTACGCCCTGGACCTGCAAAAGCTCCAGGCCAACGCCCTCCAGGCCCAGCTTGCACTGACGGCGGTGCACAATACCCATGTGCGGCGCTGGGTCGCGCAAATGCACAGCGGTGGGCGCAGCGCGCGCGGCATCGCGCTGGTTTTGTCGGGCTGGCGCGGTTTTTATGCCTGGCTGGGCCGCGAAGGCCTGGTGAGCAGCAACCCGGTGCAGGACGTGCGCGCGCCCAAGGCCGCCAAGCCGCTGCCCAAGGCCCTCAGCGTGGACGAGGCCGTGCAGCTGGCCAGCTACGAGGAGCCCGCTGGCGACGGCGATCCCCTGATGGAAGCGCGTGACCACTGCATCACCGAACTGCTTTACGGCTGCGGCCTGCGCATAGGCGAGCTGGTGGGGCTGGATGTGCGGGCCAGCGGGAAGGCGCGCGGCTGGGTGGACCGCGATGCCGCCGAGGCGCATGTGCTGGGCAAGGGCTCCAAGCGGCGCAGCGTGCCGGTCGGTAGCAAGGCCCTGGAGGCGCTGGAGGCCTGGCTGCTGGCGCGCGCCAGCTGGGCGAGGGACGACGCTGCGCTGTTTATCAGCCAGCGCGGCGGCCGGCTCACGCCGCAGCATATCCGCGTGCGCCTGAAACAACGTTCGCTGAAAGCCGGGCTGGCGACGCCGGTGCATCCGCACATGCTGCGGCATTCGTTTGCCAGCCATGTGCTGCAGTCCAGTGGTGATTTGCGTGCGGTGCAGGAGCTGCTGGGCCACGCCAACATCACCACCACACAGGTCTATACCAAGCTCGATTTCCAGCACCTGGCCGGGATTTACGACGCGGCCCACCCGAGGGCGAAGCGGGCCGGTCCTGCCGTGCCGGGCAAAACAAAAAGCTGAGGCCCGCCCCCGGATCAGGGTTTGGGCGCGGTTTCCCGGTGGGTTCTGGAGCGTCTTGGCGGCGGCGTGCCCTCGCCCAGCATGAACACCGCTTTCCTGTCGTCGGCCGATACCGAAACCAGCCTTTCCTCAAGCCTGGCCAGCAGGCCCTGGGCGTTGGAGCCCTGCTCGGGTACCAGCGCGTAAGCCACGCGCACCTGCGCAACACAGTCCACATGCAGGCCCTTGTAGGGCATCAGGCAGCGCGCCACGATGCGCGGGCCCAGCGTGGCGGCGTCCTCGGCATTGACCGGGCCATCGACCAGCATGCCGAAGCGCAGCTCCGACAGGCGCGCGGCGCTGTCGATTTCACGCGCCGTGGACAGCAGGCGTTCGGCCACGCGCAAGGGCAGCTCGTCGGCGGCCTTGCGGCCGAAGTCATGCTGCGTTTGCTCGGTGTTGATGATGTCTATCAGCATGACCGCGCTCTGGTGCCTGAGCCGCTCCGAGCGCGCGATCATGCGGACCAGGCGCTCGACAAAGACGTGGCCGTTGATCAGGCCGGTGGTCGGGTCGACCCGGTCCAGCCCCTGGATACGCCGGGAGTTTTCACGCCAGTGCTGACTGCGCAGCATCAGGACGACCATGACGATGGGCAGGTGCAGCGCCACGCCCAACTGCATGCCGTGCTGGGTGAGGAAGCCCGCAGGCACCAGCCGGGCGCTGCTGGCCAGCATCCATCCCGCGCTGGCGAGTATCGGCAGGTAAGCCAGCATCAGCCAGGGCGCAAAGCGGTCGCCGCGCCGCCAGGCCCAGCCCATCACCAGCAGGCTGCTGAATTCGAGCAGCAGGACAATCGGCACAAAAACATCCATGCGCGACGCTGCGGGCAGCAGTGCCATGGCCGCGGCGGCCAGAATGCCCAGCCCCGCCTGCCCGGCCGTCAAGCGGTGCAGGCGCAGGGAGCGCTCGGGCAGGGCCACGGCGGCCGAGATGAACAGCAAGGTGGCGGACGCCGTCAGCAGGGGCAGCACGGAGGTGGAGATGTCGTTCCACCAGGGCCAGTCCGGCCACAGGTGCAGGCCGGCGATGCCGGTCACGGTGGCCTGGGTCAGCCCCATCAAGGTCACGCACAAGGCGTAAAAGCCGTAGGCGCTGTCCCGCAACGAGAGGGCGCCCAGCACGGAAACCACGGCGGCCAGCCCGGTCAGCCCGAAGAATATGCCCAGGATCAGCGACACGCGCTGCTCCCTGTGGCTCAGGCGCCCTTCGCTGATGAATTGCAACTGGGCGCTGAAGGCCTGGCCGTTCTCCAGGCGCAGCAGGTATTTGGTTGGCACTTCGGCGGACAGGGCGATGGGCAGCAGGGGATGGCGGTGCGGCACCGGCCATCGGCTCACGGCGATCTGGTCGCCGGCCCACTGCCCGTTCCACTGGCCGGCGCTGTCCAGGGTGTAAAGCGAGACGCGATTGATGGCGGGGTTGGGTACTTCCAGGTACCAGCGCTCGGCATCGGGCGCCGGCGGCACGCTGAAGCGCACCCACAGGGTGTTGCCGATGGTGACCGGATAGATGGTGTCCGGTTGCGTGGGCTTCCAGGGGATGGCAGCCGTGCGGTCGACCTGATCCGGCGTGAACTGGCTTGTCGGGTCTATCCAGTAGTCGCCCCAGTCCTGCAGGGCCACCGGCTGGGTGTGGGTGTCCAGGTCCAGCACCGTGCGCGACCAGGCGGATGGGCTCACCAGCACTGCCAGCAAACCTGCCACCAGCGTCAGCGCCAACAGCATGGCACGCATGGTTCGGGGGTGGTGGCTTGTGGCGGACGGACTGGGCGCACCACCCGTCTGCTTTTGCACGAAGCGACGCCGTCGCTCCGGGCCTGAACAGTACTTCAAAATCATTAACCGGCCATTGTCGCAAACTTTTGGAAAACTGGCAGTCCCCCGAAAAATGAGGGGAAGGCGGCGCGCGGTGCCAATGGCGCGGCTTCAGCCGGGGCTGGGTGCGCCGCCGCGGCGCTTGCCTGGAGGCCGCCGCGCGGGCGCTGAAGTGTCGCCGAGCATGAACACGGCGCGTTTGTCCTCGCCGGAGGCCGAGGCGAGGCGCTCCTCCAGGCGGGAGAGCAGGCTTTGCGCATCGTCGCCCTGGTAGGGCACCAGCGCGTAAGCCAGCCGTACCTGCGCAACGCAATCGACATGCAGGCCCTTGTAAGGCATGAGGCAGCGCGCCACGATGCGCGGACCCAGCGTGGCGGCGTCCTCGGCATTGAAAGGGCCTTCGACCAGCATGCCAAAGCGCCGCTCCGACAGGCGGGCGGCGCTGTCGATTTCGCGCATGGTGGACAGCAGGCGTTCGGCCACGCGCAGCGGCAGTTCATCGGCGGTCTTGCGGCCAAAGTCGCGCTGGATCTGCTCGGTGTTGACAATGTCTATCAGCAGCACGGCGCTGGGCTGCTGCAGCCGCTGGGAGCGGGCAATCATGCGTATCAGGCGTTCGGCAAAGACATGGCCGTTGATCAGGCCGGTGGCCGGGTCGACCCGGCCCAGCCCATGGATGCGCCGGGAATTTTCACGCCGGTGCTGGCTGCGCAGCACCAGCACGGCCAGCATGGCCGGCAGTTCCAGCGCCATGCTGGCCAGCACGCCTTGCTCGGTCGCGAAGCTCAGCGGGATCCATTGCAGGTAACGTGCAATGGCCAGCGCCAGGCCGATGGCAAAAGGCGTGGCGCTCAGCAGCAGCCAGCCGCCAAAGCGGTCGCCGTGGCGCCAGGCCCAGAAATTGATCAGCAGTACCAGCGAGGGCACCAGCACCAGGTAGGGCAGCACCAGCTTCAGCCGGATGGCGCTGTCGGTCAATCCCAGCGCGAGGGAAAGCGCCGCGCCGGCCGCGACCACCAGCCAGACCAGCACATTGAGAAACCTGGAGCGCTGCGCCAGCGACACGATGGACATGTTGAGCAGCATCACGGCCATCAGCATCCAGGTGGCCAGCAGCACCAGCGATCGGTCCGTCCATTGCGGTGAATCGGGCCACAAATGCAGGCCGGCGACCCCGGTGATGGCCGCCTGCGTCAAACCCACCAGGGCCGAGCACAGGCCGTAGTAGAGGTAGGCGCGGTCCCTGAGCCACAGGCCGCCGGCCAGGCCAACGGCGCAACCGAGCAGCGCCAGCCCGAAATAGCTGCCCAGAAAAAGCGAGAGTTGCTGCTCGCCGCGCAGCACATGGGCGGTGTTGACAAAACGTATGGGAGCGCTGAAACCCTGGGCGTTTTCAATGCGCAGCAGGTAGCGCGTGGCTTCCCCCTCATTGGGATTGATCGTCAGCAGGGGATGGCGGTGTGGGGTTGGCCAGCGGTTGATGGCCGTCAGGTCGCCGGCGCGCTCCTCTGTCCACTGCCCGTTTTTGCCGGGGGTGTACAGCGAGGCCCGGTCCAGCGCCGCGTAAGGTATTTCAAGCAGCCAGCGCTGCGCAGCGGATCCGGGCGGGACGGTAAAACGTATCCACAGCGCCTGCCCAGGTTGCAGGGGGTAAATGCCGCGCGGCGGTGTTGGGCGCCAGTCCCGCGTGGTGTCCGCCTCAAGCTGCGCGGGCCCGAGCAGCGATGAGCTGTCAATCCAGTAGTCGCTTGCATCCGCCAGGGCGACAGGCTGTTTTGCCGCATCGAGCACAAGGGTGGAGCGTGACAGGGCGATTGAGCTTAAAAAACTCAGGAGCAAGCCTGCAGCCAGCACACCCAGCAGGCTGCGCGAAGGCTGAATCCATGCCTTGCCGCCTGAAAGCTGCGCTGAAAAGTAGCTAAAAACCATTAAGGCATTGTGCCGAAGTTCTTGTCCGGCGGGTGGGCGCCATGTCGCATAAAAATGCGACACGCGACAATAGCCGCATGAAATCAATACGACTCAGAGAAGGCAAGGAGCGCTCCCTGCTGCGGCGCCACCCCTGGATTTTTGACGGCGCCATTGCCAAAGGCGGCGGTGACCCCGGTGAGACCGTCAGGGTGGAGGGCCATGATGGGCAGTTTCTGGCTTGGGCGGCGTTCAGCCCGTCGTCAAAAATCCGTGCGCGGGTCTGGAGTTTTGATGAGGTCGAGCGCGTGGACGCTTCTTTTTTTATAGCGCGTATCGCACGTGCCGTGGCGGCCAGAAGGCTATTTGATATAAAAAGTGACGGTTTTCGCCTGGTTCACGGTGAATCCGACGGTTTGCCGGGGCTGGTCGTGGACCGTTATGGCGACACCCTGGTGGCGCAGTTTTCAAGCTGCGGCACCGAGCGCTGGAAAAGCGTGATTGTGGAGGCCTTGCTGGCGCAAACCGGCTTGACGCGGCTTTATGAACGCTCCGACGCGAGCGTGCGCTCGCTGGAAGGCCTGCCGGAAGCCACAGGCTGGCTGGCGGGCTCGGGCGCTACCGGCATCACGATTTCGGAGCATGACTGGAAACTGAGCCTGGACATCGCCGAGGGCCACAAAACCGGGTTCTACCTCGACCAGCGCGACAGCCGCCAGAAGTTTGCCGCCTACGCGCGCCGCCTGCAGTTCAAGCGCGTGCTCAACTGCTACTGCTACACCGGTGGCTTTACCGTGGCGGCGCTGGCCGGCGGCGCGGCGCATGTCACCTCGATTGATTCCTCCGGCCCGGCCATCGAGCGTGCCGTCGCCAATGTGGCCCTGAACGGCTTTGACGCCAGCCGCACCAGCATGCAGGACGCCGATGTGAATGCCTCGCTGCGGCAGTTCATCAAGGATGGCAAGACCTTTGACGCCATCGTGCTGGACCCGCCCAAATTCGCGCCCACTGCCGCGCACGCTGAGCGTGCCGCGCGTGCCTACAAGGACATCAACCGGCTGGCGCTGTCCATACTGGAGCCGGGCGGCGTGCTGTTTACCTACTCCTGCTCGGGTGGCATCAGCGCCGACCTGTTCCACAAGATCGTGGCTTCGGCCGGCATTGATGCGCAGGTGGACGCTTTTATCAGCGAACGCATGGGCGGCGCGCCTGACCACCCGATGACGGTGACTTTTCCGGAAGGCGAGTACCTCAAGGGCCTGGTTTTGATCAAGAAGTAGCTTGCCACGGCTTTTTTGACAGTCAAATCGACATGTAGACCAATAAACACGGGCGCAAGCAGCTATCAAATAAGTAGCGTTTTGGGCTGTGCGTACGGTCATTGGGCTGCGGCCGGTGCTTGACACGGGCTGTAAAGTGAACACGGCGAAATTGGTATTCAGGCCCCACGCCAGCCGGTCTTGACTTGACCGCTAAACTCCCCACCTCAGAGGCTTGGCCCGCAATGGCTCCATCCAGGCCGCCTGATTTCCTTGCTATTTATTTGATCTCTTTAGGCAGACACCATGAGTTTGATTCCCGTCACCATCCTCACCGGCTTTTTGGGCTCCGGCAAAACCACGCTGCTCAAGCGCATCCTGACCGAGGCCCACGGCCAGAAAATCGCCGTGATTGAAAACGAGTTCGGCGAGGAAAACATAGACAATGAAATCCTGGTCAACGACACCCAGGAAAACATCATCCAGATGAACAACGGCTGCATCTGCTGCTCGATCCGCGAAGACCTGCGCGAAACGCTGCAACTGCTGGCCGCCAAAAAACGCAAGGGCCTGCTCGACTTCGAGCGCGTGGTGATTGAAACCACCGGCCTGGCCGATCCCGGCCCGGTGGCGCAGACTTTTTTTATGGATGAAGAAATCGCCGAGCAGTACCTGCTGGACTCCATCCTGACCCTGGTCGACGCCAAACACGCCGCCACCCAGCTCAACGACCGCCAGGAAGCGCGCCGCCAGGTCGGTTTTGCCGACCAGATTTTCCTCAGCAAGACCGACCTGGTGGCCAAGGACGAGGTGGATGCGCTGATGCACAGGCTCAAGCACATGAACCCGCGCGCGCCGCAACAAGCCGTGCATTTTGGCGAAGTCGCCATCAAGGACGTGTTTGACCTGCGCGGCTTCAACCTCAATGCCAAGCTGGACATCGACCCGGACTTCCTTAAAGAGGACGAGCACGCCGGCCATGACCACGCGGCGCAGGACCATGAACACGGCGAGCATTGCGACCATCCGTCCCATGCCCACGAAGGCCACGGCCACCATCACCACCATGATGACGACGTGAAAAGTTTTGTGTTCCGCTCGGACAAGGCTTTCAGCCCGGCCAAGCTGGAAGACTTCCTGGGCGCCATTGTCAATATCTACGGCCCGCGCATGCTGCGCTACAAGGGCGTGCTGAACATGGAAGGCACCGAGCGCAAGGTGATTTTCCAGGGCGTTCACCAGTTGATGGGCAGCGACCTCGGCCCGGCTTGGGCGGCCGGGGAGACCAAAACCAGCAAAATGGTCTTCATCGGCATAGACCTGCCGAAAGATATTTTCCTGCAGGGCCTGGAGCAGTGCCTGGTTTGAGGTAGGCTGTCCGCAGTGTGGAAAAAGCGCTTTTTGCGCGTGCTTAAGCCTATGTTTGTATCGATTCCCCAACGGTTTGTTTCAAGACACTCACGGTCCTCTTTGCAGCCGCTACAATCGCGCGCCGACCGTCACCGCCAGCCCGGCCTGAAGGTATGCCGGCCAGGGGGTAACTCCGGGGTTTGTATAAAAGTGGCTTCCAGAGGAGACATCGTGTGAAAGCACCTGCAAAAAAACCAAAGACGCCGGTAAAAGCCGCCGCCAAACCTGTCGTGAAAACAAAAACTGTAACCAAACCGGCACCGAAAAAAGCCGCAAAACCTGCCGCCAAAACGCCCGCCAAGCCAGTAGCCAAAAAAGTGACAAAACCGGTGCCGGCCAAAAAAGCGCCTGTTAAAGCTGCTGCACCGAAAGCCAAGGTCAAAGTCGTCCCCGTAAAAGCAAAAGCGGCCGTCAAAAAGCCTGCTGTTGTCGAAAAACCGGCCAAAAAAGCACTTAATCCAGCCAAGGCCGCAGTAAAACCCCCGGTAACACCAGCTGCAAAATTGGTAGTGAAGCCAGCCGCAAAACCTGTCAAGTCCCCTGTACCCGCCAAGGCCGTGAAACCCGCCAAGCCTGCTGCCGCTCCTGCGCCGGTAGTGGTGCCGGTTCCACGCCCTGCCGAAAAATCATCGCAACTCCCACCGCCCCCGCCGCTCAAGCCTGGCCGCAGGAGTTCTGCCCGTGCTCATTCACAAATGCCTCCACCCGCACCCATGGTGCCTACCCATGCGCCTGACGCAGCCAAAGCCAGCTACTCAACAATGACCGAACGTGTGATTGCGCCGCCACCCCATGTGGCCGCCAAAAAAGACCCCAAACTCGCCAACAACTGGAAGACCAAGTCGGCCGAGACCCTGACCGATGACGAAGTCAAGGCCATGCCTGACAGCGAGTACATGAATGAAAAGCAGATGGCATTTTTCCGCCACAAGCTGTCAATCCTGAAACAGGAAATACATAACAGTGCCGGCGAGACCACTGAGCATTTGCGTGAAGATACTGTTGTGGTGCCCGACCCAGCCGATCGCGCCACCATCGAAGAAGAACATGCGCTTGAACTGCGCACCCGTGATCGCGAGCGCAAGTTGCTCAAGAAGATCGAGCAGTCGATCGCTCGCATTGATTCCGGCGACTACGGTTACTGCGACGAAACCGGTGAACCTATCGGTGTAGGCCGCCTGATCGCGCGACCGACTGCAAACCTCTCGCTCGAAGCCCAGCAACGGCGCGAGCTGAAACAGAAGATGTTTGGCGATTAAAGCCGGGCGACCGTCTTAAGGGCCTCAGGCGCGCTCCATGTCAAAAGAAGACACCTCTGCGGGTTTGCTCTCCAAGGTGGTGAAGTTCGTCCGCAATCCTGCGACGAGCTGGTCAGATCTTGACAACAAGGAAACTGACCGTGATGAGGCGCTGAGCAAGCAACTCCTCAAGGAGATGATTGAACGCAAGCGGCGTAACGACTTTGTGCGCAAGCGCGAGTTCGACATGCTGCGCAAGATGCGCAAGCGCGAAGCCATGGTCGGACAGGATCCCACTGCCCGACCTTCTTTTTTCCAGAGCAGCATGCCCTCCAAGCCGGATGACCGTGCCAATACGCTCAAGAAGATTGACGAGATTGAGGCCCAGATGTCCATGCAGTGGTGGAAAACCAAGCAGGGCGCTTCCTCGGTGGATTCGGTCAGCAGTGGTTCTTCTTCGTACTTGCCCAGCCGCGCCTCGGCCATCAGTGGCCAGCCCCCCGGCAGCAAGGCACCGCTCTCCACCCATGCCCCCTTGTCCGCTGCTTATGCATCCACCGGGCCCGCTGGCCGCGATGGGGCTGCAAAGCCCCCGGCGGCCGTCATTCCCCCCGCATCGGCACCAGCGCCGCAACGCCCCGTGGTGGCCAATGCGCCTGTGCAGGCCGCCAGGACAGGCGGTTTGTCCGGCGTTGGCGGGAAGGGCAGTGATGACAATGCCTCCAGCGGCTTCTCGCCTTCCCGCCTGACGGCGGTTGATGTGGCGGAAGTCGCCCATGATGCCGAGCTGGAAGAGGCATCCATCCGCTTTGCCAACGGCGATGACGCGGGTGCGGAAGCCGGTTTGCTGGAGATGCTGGCGCCCGGAAGGTCGCGGGCCAGCCACGCGGAAACCTGGATGGCTCTTTTTGACCTGTACCGGGCGACCGCGCAACAGGACAAGTTTGAAACTGCGGCGATCCAGTTTGTCGGGCTCTTTGACCGCTCGGCCCCGCAGTGGTTTTCCATGCCTGCGATGGTGCATCAGCTGGCGACCTCGGAAAGCCGGGTGACCGGCAACGGTCCGGCGGCTGACTGGATATGTCCCTCCGTGGTGGGTATCCAGACCATCGCCGCGCTCAAGGCTGCCATGGCCAAGGCGCCAATGCCCTGGCGCCTCGACTGGAGTAACCTGAAAAGCATTGAACCCGCCGCGGTGGATCCGCTGTGCAGGGTCTTTGGCAGCTGGTCCGCGCAGCCGGTGCAATTGCGTTTTATGGGCGATGCCCAGCTGCAGCAGGTGTTGCAAAAGGCCACGCCCTCAAATCAGAAGAACACGGCGCAGGAGTGGTGGCAGCTGCGCATGGAGGTGCTGCGCGTCACGCACCGGCCGGATGAATTCGAGCTTGCCGCACTTGACTTTTGCGTGACCTACGAAGTCTCGCCACCGGCGTGGGAGAGTGCGCGCTGCGAGTACAAAGCGCTGGACCAGGACGGCGGCGCCATCACGGTGCATACCTTTATTGGCGATGCCTACCGCGACTCCATGCATTCCAGCCTCAGCATCACGGATGGCGATACCCATATGGAGGGCATGCACTCACAAATGGGCAATCATTTTGTTTCGGTTGAGCTGTCTGGCCAGGTGCAGGGGGATGCCATCGCGGTGCTGGACCAGCTTGAAACCAAATTCAAGGGTGCGGACATCATGACGATCTCCTGCGCCAGGCTGGTGCGGGTGGATTTTTCCGCGGCCGGTACGCTGCTGAACTGGGTGTCCGCGCGCCAGGCGGAAAACCGGGCCATACAGTTTTCAGACGTCAACCGCCTGGTCGCCGCGTTTTTTAATGTGATTGGCATCACGGAGCATGCCCGGGTCACGACCCGGATAGACTGAAAACCCGTCCTGAAACACCTTGCCGCACCATCGGGCGGTGATGAATCTCCAGGAAATTTCACCATGGCAGGTGCCGAAAAGCGGCATCCGTGCGACACCGGCACCTGTCTGCAGGTTGCCCGATGGCAAGCCAGGCTGGTGGTGCGCGTTCTGCGCCCCTAAATCATCTTTACCGTTGCCACAGCGCTGGCACTGGCCGTGACCGGCTTAAAGAGCTACTTTCACTACATGTGCTAAGTGCTTCATTTAGAACATCTTTTTACTTTGAAAGACTTCTGGAAATGCTTCTAAGTCCTTGATTTCATTGAAAAAATTTGTTTCAAATGACTTGCGCGCCAAATCTTTCCTGATAAAGTGGGAGGAAGTGCAATTTAGTGGTGAAAAGTGCTTTCTAAAGGTCTTTAGCGGTGTTTCAAGGTGCGTCTTCTGTAGCTCTCGATACCAAGGGTCGGCTGTCTGTGCCGACCCGGCATCGTGACGTGCTCAGCGCCACGGCTTCGGGCCAGCTCACGATGACCAAACACCCGCACGGCTGCCTGATGATTTTCCCTCGTAACGAGTGGGAGAAGTTTCGCGACCGCATCGCTTCGCTGCCCATGCAGGCCCAATGGTGGAAGCGCATTTTTCTCGGTAACGCCATGGATGTTGACATGGATGCCACCGGCCGGGTGCTGGTCTCGCCGGAGCTGCGCACCGCGGCGGGCATCAGCAAGGACACGGTGTTGCTGGGTATGGGCAGCTACTTCGAGCTGTGGGATGCGGCGACCTATGCCGCGCAAGAGGCCGAGCAGATGAAGGGCGAGATGCCCGATGTCTTCAGAGACTTCTCCTTTTAGAAAGAAGACGGTGCAAGATACATGGACACACCGCACCGTCTTGTTGAACGAAGCAGTCGAAGCGCTTCACATCAAGCCGGACGGACACTATATCGACGCGACCTTCGGGCGCGGCGGCCATTCACGCCTGATCCTTTCCCGGCTGTCCGCCGATGGCCGCTTGACGGCATTCGACAAGGACCTCGAGGCCATCGCCGAAGCGCAGGGCATTGCCGATCCGCGCTTTTCGATCCGCCACGAAGGCTTCAACCAGCTCGCCGGGCTGGCGCCGTCGAGCGCCATGGGCCTGCTGATGGACCTGGGTATCAGCTCGCCGCAAATCGACAACCCCGCGCGTGGATTTTCATTCAGGTCGGACGGCCCGCTGGATATGCGCATGGACACCACGCGTGGCCAGAGCGTGGCCGACTGGCTGGCAGACGCTTCGATAGACAGCATGACGGAGGTGATTCGTGACTATGGTGAAGAACGGTTTGCTGGGCAGATTGCAAAGGCGATTGATCGTCGCCGACAGGAACGGGGCCCTCTTCGAGGCACCGCTGAGCTGGCCGAAGTCGTGGCTGGCGCGGTCAAAACCCGCGAGCCGGGCAAGGACCCTGCAACGCGCACATTTCAGGCTCTTCGGATTTTCATCAATGCCGAGCTTGAAGAGCTGCAACAGGCGCTAGCAGCCTCGCTGAAAGTACTTCAACCGGAAGGCCGACTGGTGGTGATCAGTTTTCATTCGCTCGAAGACCGCATCGTCAAGCAATTCATCGCGGAGCACTCGCGCGAGGTGTTCGACCGGCGGGCGCCGTTTGCCGCGCCCAAGGCCATGCGGCTGAAGGCGCTGGGCCGCATCAAGCCGGGTGAGGCGGAAGTTGCCGGCAATCCACGCTCCCGCAGTGCCGTCATGCGCGTTGCCGAACGCACCGGGGTCGACACATGACGAGGCTTAACCTTGTACTGCTGGCCGCCGTTTTGGCAAGTGCGCTTTATCTGGTGCGCACGCAGTACGAGTCACGCCGCCTTTATGTCGAGCTTGAAAAAGCGGCTGCGCAGGCCCGGAAACTGGAATCCGACAATGAGCGCCTGCAGGTCGAAAAGCGCGCGCAGGCCACGCCGCTGCGGGTCGAAAAACTGGCCAAAGAGAATTTGCAGATGCGCACGGCGACGCCGGCCATCACCCAGTACGTGACACGCAAGGACGAGGCCGCGGCTGCGGCCGGGGTGGCTCCATGATGAGCGCCGCGCCGGGCCGCCCCAAGCAAGCTCGCACCGCAGTGCGGCGCACGAAGGTACGCCGATGAGCAAGAGCGTGCTCTACAGTTCCAGTCCCTTGCTGGCCAGCAAAACGCCGGTATGGCGCAGCAAGTTCATTGTGGCGGGCATTGCTTTTGCCTTTACCGGGCTGGCCGGCCGCGCGGCCTATGTGCAGGTGATCGGCAATGATTTTTTCCAGCGCCAGGGGGAGGTCCGGTTTGTCCGCACACTGGAGCTGCCTGCCAACCGGGGACGCATCCTGGACCGCAATGGTTTGATCCTGGCCTCCAGCGTGCCGGCGCCCAGCATCTGGGCCATTCCTGAGGACGTGGAAGCGACCAAGGCCCAGCTCGCCGATTTGGCCAGGCTTCTGGGCATGCCGCTGGCGGACCTGAATAAAAAACTGGCCGATGAAGACAAGAGTTTTGTCTGGATCAAGCGGCAGGTGGACGAACCGGTTGCCCAAAAAATAAGCGCGCTCGGCATCAAGGGCATCTACCAGCGCAAGGAGTACAAGCGCCAGTATCCCGAAGGGGAGACGGCCGCCCATGTGGTCGGGTTCACAAACGTTGAAGACCGCGGGCAGGAGGGCATTGAGCTGACCTTCAACAAGGATCTGGCCGGCAAGGCCGGTTCGCGCCGTGTGATCAAGGATCGTCTTGGGCGCGTGGTGGAAGATGTGGGCGAGCAGATGCCGCCAATCGAGGGCAAGGACATCCAGCTCAGCCTGGACAGCAAGGTCCAGTTTGTCGCCTACCAGAAGTTGCGCGATGCGGTCATAAAACACCGGGCGAAGGCGGGCAGCGTGGTGGTGCTGGATACGATCACCGGCGAAGTGCTGGCGCTCGCCAACTACCCAAGCTACGTGCCCGACAAGCGCCAGAACCTCACGGGCGAGCAATTGCGCAACCGTGCCATCACGGACACGTTCGAGCCAGGCTCCACCATGAAACCGATCACGGTGGGCATGGCGCTTGAGGCGGGACGCATCACGCCGCACACCACGATTGAAACGTCCCCCGGCCGTTACAGCATAGGCGGCTTTACGATCAGCGATACCCACAACTATGGCACGCTCACGGTCGAGGGTGTGATCCAGAAATCCAGCAACGTGGGTGCGCTCAAGATCGCGCAAAAGATGAGTCCGCACGAAATGTGGGACACCTACACCGCGCTGGGTTACGGCCAGAAGCCGCAGATCCAGTTTCCCGGTGCGGTGACCGGCCGGCTGCGGCCCTGGAAAACCTGGCGTCCGGTGGAGCAGGCGACCATGGCTTACGGCTATGGGCTGTCGGCTTCGCTGTTCCAGATGGCGCATTCCTACACCTCTTTTGCGCACGATGGCCAGATCATTCCGGTCACCATGCTCAAGAGCAGCGAGTCAGCCACGGGGGTCAGGGTCTTCTCGGCCGAGAATGCCAAGGCCATACGCCGCATGCTGCAGATGGCCGCGGCACCTGGCGGCACAGGCCCGCTCGCGCAGACGGTCGGTTATTCGGTGGGCGGCAAATCGGGCACGGCTCACAAACAGGTTGGCAAGGGCTACGCAAGCAACAAGTACCGCGCCTGGTTTACCGGCATGGCACCGATTGAGGCACCACGCATCATTGTTGCCGTGATGATCGACGAACCCAGCGACGGCAACTATTTTGGCGGTGTCGCGGCAGCCCCTGTTTTCAGCGAGGTGGTGCAGCAGACGCTGCGCATGATGGGCGTGCAGCCAGACATGTCGGTCAAACCGCAGATCGTCACGCAAGCAGTTGAGGAGTCATTTTGAGTCCCCGCCTGCACACCCCTCAGCAGGCTGCCGACTGGTTGCGTGCGCGGGTAACCGGTGGCCTGTGGACCGACAGCCGCAAGGTCGCTGCGGGCGACGGTTTTATCGCCTGGCCGGGCGCCGCCATCGATGCGCGCCGGTATGTGGGTGATGTGCTGGCGGCAGGTGCCCAGGCCTGCCTGGTGGAAGACGAGGGTTCGGGCGGCTACGGGTTTGCAGATGCAAGAGTTGCGGCCTACCCCGGGCTCAAGGCGGCCGCCGCGCCCATCGCTGCAGCTTATTTTGAAGAGCCCAGCAGGCAATTGCAGGTCGTCGCGGTGACCGGCACCAACGGAAAAACATCGACAACCTGGTGGCTGGCGCAGGCGCTTGGCAAAGCCGGGCGCAAATGCGGCATTGTCGGGACGCTGGGAATTGGTGCGCCCGAAGCCATGGTTTTTAACGGCTTGACCACGCCCGATCCGGTCTTGTTGCAACAGGAACTGCGCCGCTTTGTGGATGAAGGTTTTTCCGCCTGCGCGCTGGAGGCCTCCTCGATTGGCATTGCCGAGCATCGCCTGGACGCGACGCACATACGGGTGGCTGTTTTCACCAACTTCACACAGGATCACCTCGACTACCACGAGACCATGCAGGCTTACTGGGCCGCAAAAATGAAGCTGTTCGGCTGGCCGGGATTGCAGGCGGCCGTGCTGAATGTGGACGACGACAAGGGTGCTGAGCTGGAGGCCGCGTTGGCAAGCTCCGGACTGGATGTCTGGACCATCTCCATCGCCGGGCCGGCACGGTTGCGGGCCGATGCGATTGAACACGCCGGGCAGGGCCTGGTTTTTGATGTGGTCGAGGGCGCTGCGCGGTACAGGATGTCGACCGGCATGGTTGGGCTTTATAACGTGGTCAACCTGCTTGGCGTGATAGCCGCGATGCGTGCCCTGGGCCTGCCCCTGAAAGATGCGGTCAGTGCCTGCGAGGGTTTGCTGCCGGTGCCAGGTCGCATGGAAACCATGGCGGTGGAGGGTTTGCCACTGGTGGTGATCGACTATGCGCATACGCCGGACGCGCTTGAAAAGGTGCTCACCGCGCTGCGGCCCGTGGCGCAAGGCCGTACAGGCCGCCTGTGGTGCGTGTTTGGCTGTGGTGGCGACCGCGATGCGACCAAACGCCCCCTGATGGCGGCGGTCGCACAGAAAAACGCCGACCAGGTGGTGGTGACCAGTGATAACCCGCGCAGCGAAAGCGCCGCAGCCATCATCAGCCAGATACTGCTTGGCCTGACGCATTGCGACTCGGTGTATGTGGAGGCCGACCGGGCACTGGCGATTGCGCAGGCGATTGTGCAGGCGCAGCCCGGCGACGTGGTGCTGCTGGCCGGCAAAGGGCATGAAAGTTACCAGGAAGTCGGGGGCGTCAAACATCCGTTCTCGGACCGTACCCATGCCGAGGCCGCGCTTGCCGCGCGCCTGGCCGGCGGAGGTGTCTCATGATGACATTGCAGCAGGCGCTTGGCTGGGTGGGGTCCGCGCAACTGGTGGGAAGCGGCGCCGTGCAGGTCAGGCGGGTGCACACCGACACACGTACGCTGGAGTCCGGCGACCTGTTTGTGGCGCTCAAGGGCGAGCGGTTTGATGCGAATGATTTCCTGGCCCAAGCCGGGCAGCAGGGCGCTGTGGCGGCGATTGCCCACCATGGCCTGGCAGCTGCCGGCCTGCCTGGCCTGGAGGTGCCCGACTCCAAACTGGCGCTGGGCCGGCTGGCTGCGGGATGGCGCTCACAGTTTGATCTGCCGCTTGTGGCCGTCACTGGGAGCAATGGGAAAACCACGGTGACCCAGATGATCGCCTCGATTTTGCGTGCCTGGAAGCCGGCGCATGCGTTTTCGACCGAAGGCAACCTCAATAATGACATCGGTGTGCCCCTGACGCTTTTGCGTTTGCAGAAAACCCACCAGGTCGGCGTGGTGGAACTCGGCATGAACCACCCCGGGGAGATCGCCTATCTTGCGGACATGGTCAGGCCGACCGCTGCACTGGTCAATAACGCCCAGCGCGAACACCTGGAGTTCATGGCGACGGTGGAGGCCGTTGCGCGCGAGAACGGCTCGGTCATTGCATCACTGGATGCCAACGGAATCGCTGTATTTCCTGCGGATGAGGACTACACGCCGGTATGGCAAGAACTGGCGGGCTCACGCAGGGTGCTGACTTTCGCGGCCCGGGGCGCCGCAGATGTCACCGCGACCGCCGACTGGGCCGGCAATGCCTGGAAGGTTCATGCAAAGACACCCGACGGGTCGCTGGAGTTCAGCCTGCACATTGCGGGCAGGCACAACGTCAAGAACGCCCTGGCGGCGACGGCATGCGCACTCGCGGCCGGGGTGCCGCTGGCCTGCATTGCGGATGGCCTGTCGGCGTTTGTCCCGGTCAAGGGCCGTTCCCGCGCAGCGGTGGTCAGCGTGGGCGGGCATGTGTTGAATCTGATCGACGACACCTACAACGCCAACCCCGATTCCATGCGCGCCGCCATTGACGTGCTGGCAGAGTTGCCCGGACCCCGCTTGCTGGTCATGGGCGATATGGGCGAGGTGGGCGACCAGGGGCCGCAGTTTCACCAGGAGGCCGGGCGTTATGCACGCGAGCGCGGCATTGAAAAACTCTTTGCTCTGGGCCAGGAGTCCGCGCGTGCCGCCAGCAGCTTTGGATCGGGCCGGCATTTCGACGCTATCGAGACACTGAACGCAAGCGTGCAGGCCGAGTTGCCGCAGCTAGGCAGCGTACTCGTCAAGGGCTCGCGTTTCATGAAGATGGAGCGGGTCGTGCAGGCGATTGCTGCCCACACACAACAACCCAAGGAAACACCATGAGCCCCCACGCTCACATGCGTTCGCTGCCGATGTATATCGCCTTTGCGCCGGTTTTACAGGAGGTGCATCATGCTGCTTAGCCTGGCCCAGTGGCTGCAATCCATCTCGCCCGACTTCGGTTCTTTCCGGGTCTTCCAGTACCTGACGTTTCGCGCGGTGATGGCGGCGATGACCGCATTGCTGATAGGCCTGGTGGCGGGCCCGTTTGTCATTCGCCGGCTGGTTTCGCTCAAGATCGGGCAGCCCATCCGTGAATACGCCATGCAGACCCATTTGAGCAAGAGCGGTACGCCGACCATGGGCGGCGTGCTCATTTTGTTGTCCATCGCCATTGCGACCCTGCTCTGGGCCGACCTGTCCAACCGCTTTATCTGGATTGTGCTGCTGGTCACTCTGGGATTTGGCGCAGTAGGCTGGGCCGACGACTGGCGCAAGGTGGTGCACAAAGACCCCGAAGGCATGCGCTCACGCGAAAAGTATTTATGGCAATCCATCATTGGCCTGGTGGCGGCGCTGTACCTGGTGTTCAGTATTTCCGAGAGTTCCAACCTTCGTGTGCTGGAGCTTTTTTTCAGCTGGGTGCAGTCGGGCTTTGACGTCAACCTACCGCCCAAGGCGGGTCTGCTGGTGCCGTTTTTCAAGGAAATCACCTACCCCCTGGGCGTGTTCGGTTTTGTGATCCTGACCTACCTGGTCATCGTCGGCTCCAGCAATGCCGTCAACCTGACGGATGGCCTGGATGGCCTGGCCATCATGCCGGTGGTGATGGTGGGTTCGGCGCTGGGGGTGTTTGCCTATGTGACCGGCAGCTCGGTGTATTCAAAGTACCTGCTGTTTCCACATATCCCGGGCTCGGGCGAGTTGCTCATTTTCTGTGCCGCCCTGGCTGGTGCCGGGCTGGCTTTCCTGTGGTTCAACACGCACCCTGCGCAGGTTTTTATGGGTGACGTGGGCGCGCTGGCCCTGGGTGCAGCGCTGGGCACCATCGCGGTCATCGTGCGCCAGGAAATCGTCCTGGCCATCATGGGCGGCATCTTTGTGGTCGAGGCCTTGTCGGTGATGCTGCAGGTGCTGTATTTCAAGTACACCAAAAAGCGTTACGGCACGGGCAGGCGCATCCTCAAGATGGCGCCCCTGCATCACCACTTTGAAAAGAGCGGCTGGAAGGAAACGCAGGTGGTTGTGCGTTTCTGGATCATCACCATGCTGCTGTGCCTGGTTGGCCTTTCAACACTCAAGCTGAGATGAACTACCTGGCCGAAAAAAACATTCTTGTACTGGGGCTGGGGGCCTCCGGTCTGGCACTGGCGCGCTGGTGCGTGCGCTGCGGCGCCCAGGTGACGGTGGCCGATACGCGGCCGGCGCCACCGCAGCTTCAGGCGTTGCAGGACACCTTGCCTGGTGTCAGGTTTGTCCATTCGGAGATGAACGAAGCCCTGTTTGCGAGCGCGGCATTTGACCTGGTGCTGAAAAGCCCGGGTTTGTCGCCTGCTGCCGTGGCCGGCGTGGTCGATGCCGCCCAAGCCCGGGGCATTGCCCGCGGCAATGAACTCAGCCTGTTTGCGCAGGCCCTGGCCGACCTGAAGCAGGACCGGGCTTATGCGCCTCAGGTGATAGGCATTACCGGTACCAATGGCAAAACCACGGTGACCTCGCTGACCGGCCAGCTGGTGCAGAAAGCCGGCAAATCGGTCGCCGTGGCCGGCAACATCGGCCCAACCCTGCTGGATACGCTGGCGGAAAAACTCGACGCGGCGCTTCAGGCCCAGGCAGAAGCAGCGGAAGCCGCCAAAGAGGCGGAACAAGCGGAATCCGTTGAAGTGCCGGCCACGGCGCCAGCTCCTGAATCCGTTTCTCCTGTTGATGAGCCGGCGCAGGACCAGGTGGATGACGCAGACGAGCCGGCGCTGCCGCTGGTGTTGCCCCTGCCCGCATCCGGTGAGCCGCCGCCGCTGCCAGCACTGCCGGCCATGCCGCAGGTCTGGGTTCTTGAACTCTCAAGTTTCCAGTTGGACGGCGTCAGCAATTTCGAGCCGACGGTCGCGACCGTGCTCAATGTGACGCAGGACCACCTGGACTGGCACGGAACGTTTGCCGCTTATGCTGCCGCCAAAAACCGTATCTACGGCAATGGCCTGATGCTGCTTAACCGCGATGACCCGCTGGTGATGGCTGCCCTGCCGCCGCCGGCACCGGTGACCAGGGGCAAGCAGGCACCGCCGCGCCCCTACCTCACTTTTGGCAGTGATGCACCGCAACGCCCGGGTGACTACGGCATTGAAACCGTCAACGGCATGGCCTGGCTGGTACGCGCGGCGGAGGCGGACGAGACCGTCAAGCGCCGCAAGGACGAAGAGGTGGTGTTGCATATACAGCGCCTGATGCCGCTGGATGCGTTGCGCATCCATGGCCGGCACAACGCCACCAATGCGCTTGCCGCCATCGGCCTGGCAATGGCCGCCGGCTGCAACCTCGCGCCCATGCTGCATGGGCTGCGCGAATATCGGGGTGAACCGCATCGTGTGGAGTCGATTGCCGTTGTCAGGGACATTGAATATTTTGACGACAGCAAGGGCACCAACGTGGGCGCCACGGCCGCAGCCCTGGCGGGCCTGGGCGCCGAGCGAAAGCTGGTGCTGATACTGGGTGGTGAAGGCAAGGGGCAGGACTTCTCGCCGCTGGCCGGGCCGGTTGCCCGTTACGCCCGGGCCGTGGTGCTTTTCGGGCGCGATGCGCCGCTGATCCGCTCGGCATTGCAGGATGCCTCCGTGCCCTTGCTGGACGCCACGTCCATGCAGGAGGCGGTGCAGATTGCCTCCCGCCAGGCGCAAACCGGTGATGCGGTGCTGATGTCGCCGGCCTGCGCCAGTTTTGACATGTTCGACAACTACGAGCACCGCGCGCGGGTTTTTGGCGAAGCCGTGCAGGCGCTGGCCCATGAAGAAGGGACTGTCCTGTGACGACAGTAGCACGCCTTTTCGGTTGGTTCTCCGGCATGGGAAAAGCCGCGTCCGACGTGTTGCCGGTTCGGCTCGGCAGTCAGAGCCTGTCACGCACGCCTTCAACGCCCGTGCGTCTGGCTGGTTTTGACCAGGCACTGGTCTGGGTTATCGTGGCCCTGCTCATGTGGGGCCTGGTGATGGTGTATTCCGCCTCGGTGGCGATGCCCGACAACCCGAGGTTTGCGCGTTATGCGCACACCCACTTCCTTACGCGCCATCTGTTCTCGCTGGTCGTGGCGTTTGTGGTGGCGGTGCTTGCCTTTCAGGTGCCTATCACCACGTGGGAAAGGATTGCCCCGTGGCTGTTTGTGCTGTCTTTGCTCATGCTGGTGCTGGTGCTCGTGCCGGGCGTGGGCAAGGTGGTTTACGGAGCGCGACGCTGGCTGCCACTCGGCATCATGAATTTCCAGCCTTCAGAGCTGGCCAAGTTTGCGGTTCTTCTGTATGCGTCCGACTACATGGTGCGCAAGATGGAAGTCAAGGAAAAATTCTGGCGCGCCGTGCTGCCTATGGGTGTCGCGGTGGGCGTGGTGGGCATCCTGTTACTGGCGGAACCTGATATGGGCGCGTTCATGGTGATTGCCGTTATCGCCATGGGTATCCTGTTTCTGGGCGGTGTAAACGCCCGCATGTTTTTCCTGATTGCCACGGTCCTGGCAGGCGCGTTCTGCGTGATGATCGCCTTTAACGACTACCGCCGCGCGCGCATTTTTGCCTACCTTGATCCCTGGAGTGACACCAATGCAGTGGGCAAGGGTTACCAGCTTACACATTCCCTTATCGCCTTTGGCCGCGGCGAGTTTTTTGGCGTTGGGCTGGGTGGCAGTGTTGAAAAACTGCACTGGTTGCCTGAAGCACACACCGACTTCCTGATGGCGGTGATTGGTGAAGAGTTTGGTTTTGTCGGCGTACTGGTGGTGATTGGCCTGTTCATGTGGATGACACGGCGCATCATGCACATAGGCCGCCAGTCGATTGCGCTGGACCGCCTGTTTGCCGGCCTGGTGGCGCAGGGCGTGGGCATCTGGATAGGTTTCCAGACCTTTATCAACATCGGTGTGAATCTCGGCGCGCTGCCGACCAAGGGCCTCACCTTGCCGCTCATGAGTTATGGCGGCTCTGCCATTTTGATGAACCTTGTGTCGCTGGCGGTGGTGCTGCGCATTGATTATGAAAACAGGCTTTTAATGCGCGGAGGCCGTGCATGAGGCAACACTGCGCGCTCATCATGGCCGGTGGCACTGGCGGGCATATTTTCCCGGGCCTGGCTGTGGCTGACGCCTTGCGTGACAAGGGCTGGCGAGTCCACTGGCTGGGTGGCAAGGGCAGTCCTGATCACCCGAGCATGGAAAGCCAGCTCGTACCGCCACGCGGCTTTGCATTTGAAACCATTGACTTTTCCGGTGTGCGCGGCAAGGGGCTGACTACTCTGGCCTTCCTGCCTTTGCGTCTGCTCAAGGCTTTCTGGCAGAGCATACAGGTCATACGCCGCGTCAAGCCCGATGTGGTGATAGGCCTGGGCGGCTACATCGCGTTTCCGGCCGGCATGATGAGTGTTCTTCTTGGCAAACCGCTGGTACTGCATGAGCAGAACTCGGTGGCCGGCATGGTCAACAAAATCCTGGCGACGGTGGCTGACCGGGTGTTCACGGCTTTTCCCAATGTGTTTAAAAAAGCCGAGTGGGTCGGCAACCCCCTGCGCGCGGCCTTCACGGCCCAGCCCGACCCGGCTGCGCGGTTTGCCGGGCGCTCCGGGCCTTTGCGCCTGCTGGTTGTTGGCGGCAGCCTTGGGGCCCGTGGGCTCAACACCATCGTGCCGCAGGCGCTGGCCCTGATTCCACCGGAGCGGCGCCCGCTGGTCACGCACCAGAGCGGCGCCGCGCAGATCGACGAGCTGCGTGCGAACTATGCGGCCGCAGGCGTGGATGCGGCGCTGACGCCTTTTATCGACGATACCGCGAGTGCCTTTGCCGATGCGGACCTGATTATTTGCCGCGCCGGGGCAAGCACCGTCACCGAAATTGCTGCGGTAGGCGCGGCAGCGCTGTTTGTGCCTTTCCCTGCGGCTGTAGATGACCACCAGACCACCAATGCGCGCTTCCTGGTGGAGCAGGGTGGTGGCTGGCTTGCGCAACAACGTGAGCTGACACCGGAGAAACTTGCAGAAATGCTACAAAAAACGGAGCGCGCTGCGCTCATGGACAGGGCGCTGCAGGCCAAAAAAATGCAAAAAACAGAGGCCACCGCCCGTGTGGTGGCCGCTTGCGAGGAGTTGGCAACATGAAACACGCCATCAAGAACATCCATTTCATTGGCCTGGGCGGCGCTGGCATGTCGGGGATCGCCGAGGTCCTGCACAACCTTGGGTATGTGATCTCCGGCTCCGACCTGTCCGACAGCGCCACGCTGCGGCGACTGGCCGGCCTGGGCATCAGGACCTATGTGGGGCACGCGGCCGAAAACCTGGCCACGGTCGATGCGGTGGTGACGTCGACAGCGGTGCAGGCCGACAACCCCGAAGTGCTGGCGGCGCGCGAAAAACGCATCCCCGTGGTCCCGCGCGCGCTGATGCTGGCCGAGTTGATGCGCCTCAAGCAGGGCATTGCGATCGCCGGAACCCATGGCAAAACCACCACCACCAGCCTGGTCGCCAGCATTCTGGCCGAGGGCGGGCTGGATCCCACGTTTGTCATAGGCGGGCGCCTCAACAGCGCGGGCGCTAACGCCAAGCTGGGTTCGGGCGACTATATCGTGGTGGAAGCGGACGAGTCGGATGCCTCATTCCTGAACCTGTTGCCGGTGATGGCGGTGGTCACCAATATCGATGCCGACCATATGGAGACCTATGGGCATGATTTCGGCAAGCTCAAAAAGGCCTTTGTCGATTTCCTGCACCGCATGCCTTTTTACGGTACGGCGATTTTGTGCACCGATGACCCGGCCGTGCGTGAAATCGTGCCGCAGGTGTCCTGCCCCATCACCAGTTACGGGTTTGGCGAGGATGCGCAGGTGCGTGCCGTCAATGTGCGGCCTGTGGGCGCGCAGATGCATTTCACGGCGCAGCGGCGCAACGGCGTCACCTTGCCCGATCTGGATGTGGTGCTGAATCTTCCGGGTGAACACAACGTGCTGAACGCCCTGTCCGCCATTGCTGTGGCGGTTGAACTGAACGTGCCCGACGCCGCCGTGCAAAAAGCCCTGGCCGAATTCCGGGGCGTGGGCCGGCGTTTCCAGAGTTACGGCGATGTGCCGGCAAAGGATGGCGGGCATTTCACGGTGATAGAGGACTACGGCCACCACCCGGTGGAGATGGCTGCGACGCTGGCCGCCGCGCGCGGCGCTTTCCCCGGCCGGCGCCTGGTGCTTGCATTCCAGCCGCATCGCTACACCCGCACGCGCGACTGTTTTGAAGACTTCGTCAAGGTCATAGGCCATGCCGATGCCGTCTTGCTGTCCGAGGTTTATGCCGCGGGCGAAACCCCTATCGTCGCCGCCGACGGCCGTTCGCTGACGCGCGCGCTGCGCGTCGCGGGCAAGGTTGAGCCGGTGTTTGTCGATGAGATTGATGCCATGCCACAAGCCATCCTGGACAACGCGCGTGGCGGTGATGTGGTCATGTGCATGGGTGCCGGTTCCATAGGCCTGGTGCCCGGAAAGATTGTTGATATTTTTGAGGCCGCAGGGCGCGTGGCGCCCGCGGGACATGGATGATGAGCGAGAACGAAAAGTCCCTGGATTTTGGCAAGGTCGCCGTGCTCATGGGCGGCGCGTCTGCCGAGCGTGAAATTTCGCTGATGTCGGGCAATGGTGTGTTGCAGGCACTTCGCTCGCGCGGCGTGGATGCGCATGCCTTTGACCCGGCCGAGCGCGCCATCGGCGAGTTGAAGACCGAGGGTTTTGCGCGCTGTTTTATCGCGCTGCATGGCCGTTTTGGAGAAGACGGCACGGTACAGGGCGCGCTGGAGCTGCTGGGCATTCCCTATACCGGCTCCGGCGTCATGGCGTCGAGCATGGCGATTGACAAGGTCATGACCAAGCGTGTGCTGCTCTCCGAGGGATTGCCTACGCCCAAGTATGTGCTGCTGCGCAAGGGCGAGTACAGCAGCGCGGATGTCGATGCGGTCCCGGATGCACTGGGCCTGCCGCTGATCGTCAAACCCGCGCGGGAAGGCTCTTCGATTGGCCTGACCAAGGTGACGGAGCGCGCTGCCATGGCCCAGGCCGTGGAGCAGGCCGCCATGCTGGACGCCGACATCCTGTGCGAGCAGTTTGTCGAAGGCGACGAGGTGACCTGCCCGGTTTTGGGCAGCGGCAGCGGCGCCTATGCGCTGCCCGTGATCCGTATCGTGGCGCCTGACGGCAACTACGACTACCAGAACAAATACTTCACCGACACCACGCAGTACCTGGTGCCCTGTGGGCTTCCCGAAGGCGAGGAAGCGGCCATCCAGCAGCTGGTTTTGCAGGCTTTTCGCACGCTCAATTGCCGTGGCTGGGCGCGTGCCGACGTGATGATTGACCGGCTCACGCGCCAGCCTTCGCTGCTTGAAATCAATACCTCGCCCGGCATGACGGGGCACTCGCTGGTGCCCATGTCGGCGCGCGCGGCTGGCATTTCGTATGAAGACCTTTGTATCGAGGTGCTCAGGACGGCTGCGCTCGATCACCAGCAATCCGCTCCAAAACAAAACCAGGAAAGAACGGGAGTCGCCATTTGAGACGCGCCCTGCCATTGCCAAAACCATTGCCGCCCGACGTCAGGCTCATGAACGCCCTGGCGCTCGTGTTCGGCCTGGTGTTTGCTGCCATGGTGCTGGCATTGGTCGTGGCGTGGCTGATGCGCCAGTCGCTGTTCAGCCTGAGTGCCATCAGCGTGCAGGGCGATGTAAGCCACAACAATGCGGTGACCTTGCGCGCCAACGTGGCGCCCCGGCTGGCCGGCAATTTTTTTACCGTGGATCTGGGCCGTACCCGCGCCGTTTTTGAGTCTGTGCCCTGGGTGCGCAGGGCGGTGGTGCAGCGCCAGTTCCCGAATCGCCTGAAAGTCGTGCTGCAGGAACACCAGGCCATTGCCTACTGGGGACCGGAAGGTGATTCCCGCCTTGTGAACAACTTTGGCGAGGTGTTCGAGGCCAACCAGGGTGAGGTCGAGACGGAAGACCTGCCGCAGCTTAGCGGGCCGCCTGGCCAGGCCGCTCTGGTGCTTCAGACCTACCAGATGCTCTCGCCCCTGTTTGAAAAGCTGGACGCGGTGCTGGAGCGGCTGGAGCTGACCGGGCAGGGCAGCTGGCGCGCGCGGCTTGACAGTGGCGCCGTGCTGGAGCTGGGCCACGGCTCGCTGGATGAAATCCAGGCCAGGGCGCAGCGTTTTATTGCAACGCTGACCCAGGTTTCGTCCCGCTACGGCAGGGATTTTGAGTCGGCGGATCTGCGTTACGGCAACGGCTATGCGCTCAAGTTAAGAGGTGTCACCACGGTCAATCCCGGGGACAAAGAGGACAAGAAAGCTAAAAGGTAAAGATATGGCCAAAGAATACAAAGATCTGGTTGTGGGACTGGACATAGGAACCAGCAAGGTCATGGTCGTGGTGGCCGAGGTCATGCCCGGCGGCGAGCTCAAACTCGCGGGTCTGGGCATCGCCGCCAGCAACGGGCTCAAGCGCGGCGTGGTGGTCAATATAGACGCCACGGTGCAAAGCATCCAGCAGGCGCTCAAGGAAGCCGAGTTGATGGCCGACTGCAAGATCGCCCGGGTCTACACCGGCATCACCGGCAGCCATATCCGCGGCATCAACTCCAGCGGCATGGTGGCGGTGAAAGACAAGGAAGTCACGCAGGCCGATGTGGCGCGCGTGATTGAAACCGCCAAGGCCATCAACATCTCTACGGACCAGCGCCTTTTGCTGGTCGAGCCGCAGGAGTTTGTGATCGACGGCCAGGATGTGCGCGAGCCCATCGGCATGAGCGGCATACGCCTGGAGGCCAAAGTGCACATCGTGACCGGCGCGCAGAGCGCCGCCGAGAACATCATCAAGTGCGTGCGCCGCTGCGGCCTTGAGGTGGACCAGCTGATGCTGAACCCGCTGGCCTCCAGCCTGGCCGTGCTGACGCAGGACGAGCAGGAACTCGGCGTTGCGATGGTCGACATAGGCGCAGGCACCACCGACGTGGCCATCTTTACCGGCGGCGCGATTCGCCACACGGCCGTGATACCGATTGCCGGCGACCTGATCACCAGCGACATCGCCATGGCCTTGCGCACGCCCACCAAGGACGCCGAAGACATCAAGGTTGAAAGCGGTTTTGCCAAACAGCTGCTGGCCGACCCCGATACGCAGGTCGAAGTGCCGGGCCTGGGCGACCGGGCGCCGCGCATGCTCAGCAAGCAGGCTCTGGCGGGTGTGATCGAGCCGCGCATCGAAGAGATTTTTTCCCTGGTGCAGCAGGTCATCCGCGAGTCGGGCTACGAAGAGGTGCTGTCGTCCGGCATCGTGATCACCGGCGGCAGCGCGGTGATGCCGGGCATGGTCGAGCTCGGCGAGGACATTTTTCTCAAGCCCGTGCGGCGCGGCATACCGCGTTATTCAAGCGCGCTGTCGGACATGGTGGCGCAGGCGCGGGCCGCGACGGTCATGGGCCTGCTTGAAGAGGCCCGGCTGGCGCGCATGCGCGGCTACAAGGTCTCGCAGAAGGCGGGCAGCGTGCACAACGCTTTTGGCCGGGTCAAGGACTGGTTTGTGGGGAACTTCTGATGAAACACTATTCTGCTTTGATCCGGGCGGCCCCACGATGTACGCGGTCAGGAGGCGCGGATCCGCCTTCATGAAAACATGTCAATACAACAACATTCTCAAGAACTTTTGGCAACTGCAACATACTGAATTAGGAGGCTCCAAATGAGCATCGAAATGATTGAAATCGAAGAGTTCAACCAGGGCAC
>JAZKCE010000024.1:0-8735 GCA_040388255.1 Pseudomonadota bacterium
GCTTGAAGCCGGGCGGCATCTCGGTGACCTTGTCGCCGTGGCTCATCCAGACGTCCAGCATGCCCTGGCCTTCGGCCGTGGTGTAGTCGGCAATGTCTTTCAGCAGCGCGGTGTGGCCGCGAGCGCGCACATCGGCAGAACCGAACTCGCGCTTGTGGCCGGTTTCAACCTTGCCGCCAAGCTGCTGTGCCATGGTTTGCATGCCATAACAAATACCGAGTACCGGCAGGCCCAGTTCGAACACGGCTTGCGGTGCGCGGTCGGTGCTGTCTTCGGTGACGCTGGCGTGGCTGCCCGACAAAATAATGCCCTTGAGCGAACCGTCTTTGGCGTACTCGCGCACCCACTCGTCGCTGACGTCGCAAGGATGGACTTCACAAAACACATGGGCGTCGCGCACGCGGCGCGCGATCAGCTGAGTGACCTGGGAGCCGAAATCGAGGATGAGGATTTTCTGGTGCTGCATGAGGGCGGTTCTTCAAGGCAAAAAAAGAAAAAAGGCGTCTGTGAACAGACGCCTCCGGCGGGCTAAGTAGCTCAGTCTGCCCGGTAGTTCGGCGCTTCTTTGGTGATCTGCACGTCGTGGACATGGCTTTCGCGTATGCCGGCTGCCGTGATCTCGACAAACTCGGCCCGGTTGCGCATGTCTTCAATCGTGGCGCAGCCGCAGTAACCCATGCTGGCACGCAAACCGCCGGCCATCTGGAAGATGATCGCAACCATGGAGCCCTTGTAGGGCACGCGTCCCTCGATGCCCTCGGGCACCAGCTTGTCGGCGTTCGGGTTGCCGGTCGTGGCTTCCTGGAAATAACGGTCGGCGCTGCCCTGTTGCATGGCGCCAATGCTGCCCATGCCGCGATAGCTCTTGTAACTGCGGCCCTGGAACAAAATGACTTCGCCCGGCGCTTCTTCGGTGCCGGCGAACATGCCGCCCATCATCACCGTGCCTGCGCCCGCGGCGATGGCCTTGGCAATATCGCCACTGAAACGGATACCGCCGTCAGCAATCAGCGGCACGCCGCTGCCGCGCAAGGCGGTCGCCACATTGTCGATGGCCATGATTTGCGGCACGCCGACGCCGGCCACGATACGCGTGGTGCAGATGCTGCCGGGGCCAATCCCGACCTTGACGGCGTCGGCACCGGCTTCGGCCAGCGCCAGCGCGGCCGCGCCGGTGGCAATGTTGCCGCCAATCACATCAACCTGCGGATAATTCTTCTTGACCCAGCGCACGCGCTCGATCACGCCGTGGCTATGGCCGTGCGCCGTATCGACCACGATGGCGTCCACGCCGGCCTTGACCAGCGCCTCGACGCGCTCCTCGGTCCCTTCGCCGACACCGACGGCAGCGCCCACACGCAGGCGCCCTGCGCTGTCACGCGCGGCATTCGGAAAGTTGGTCTGCTTGGTGATGTCCTTGACGGTGATCAGGCCTTTCAGTTCAAAGGCATCGTTGACCACCAGCACGCGTTCGAGTTTGTGCTTGTTGAGCAGGGCCTTGGCTTCAGCCGCGGACGTGCCTTCCCTGACCGTGATCAGTTTTTCGCGCGGCGTCATGATCTGGTGTGCCTTGACGTCGTAACGCGTTTCAAAGCGCAGGTCGCGGCTGGTCACGATACCGACCACTTTGCCACCGTCGCAAACCGGAAAACCGGAAATGCCAAGCTGCTCGGACAGTTCCAGCACCTGCAGCACGGTGTGCTCGGGCGTGATCACCACGGGGTCACGCACCACGCCGGACTCGTAACGCTTGACCTTGGCCACTTCGGCGGCCTGCTGCTGGGGCGTGAGGTTTTTGTGGACGATGCCAATACCCCCCTCCTGCGCAATGGCAATGGCCAGCCGGGATTCGGTGACCGTATCCATGGCCGCCGACACGAGCGGCAGGTTCAGGCGGATATTGCGGGAGAACTGGGTGGAAAGTGAGGTGTCCTTTGGCAGGACCTGGGAGAACGCTGGCACCAACAATACGTCGTCGAAGGTGAGCGCTTTGCCGAGTAGGCGCATAGGGATGGCTCCAAAAACACGATTGTACCCGCGCCTTTGGGTACTAACCCGCAGACCCGAAAATCCCGTATTCGGCGCCCAAAAGACACAAATTGAGGCCGGCAAGCGCCATCCTTTGCAAAACAGCTCCCGCAAATTGATGTCCCAGGGCGATACACTGGGGCAATGGACTTCAAATTTGCTTCAAAAACCCTGGTTTTGGGTCTTGCAGGTGCATTGTTTTCGCTCACGGCGCTTGCCCAGTGGCAATGGCTTGACAAGGATGGGCGCAAGGTTTTCAGCGATCGCGCCCCGCCTGCCGAAATTCAGGAAAAAAACATCCTGAAACGGCCGGCAGGAAGCGCCAGGCCTGCGCCTCAGGCAGCCAGTGAAGCGGGAGATTCAGCCACCAAACCAGCTTCTGCGGCATCGACACCCCTTGCAAAAACCAGTGCGCCCAAACTCTCGGGCAAAGACGCTGAATTGGAAGCCAGGAAAAAGAAGGCGCAAGACGAGGAAGCCGCCAAAAAGAAAGCCGAGGAAGAAAAGGTCACCAAAATCAAGGCCGACAACTGCGAGCGCGCAAAAACCAACCTGGCCACACTGCAGTCAGGCGTCCGGATGGCGGCCGTGAATGCCAATGGCGAACGTGAGATTTTTGACGACGACAAACGAGCCGCTGAAACAAAACGCACACAAGAGATCATTGACAGCAACTGCAAGTAAAAAGCAGGCAGCGGCATCAATAACCCGCTTTTGCCCCCACCCTGGTGCCGGAAAAAAGCCCTGCCCTTTTAACGCCCTGGCGACTGAAGCGCTCCCGGCGGGCTATTTTGGGGTCCACCCTGAGCCCGCGATAGATTTCCACCCGGTCGTTTTCCTGCAGGATGTGGTTCAGGCTTGTGCGCTTGCCCCAGATGCCCGGTGTCAGGGGCCTGGACTGCAGGTCCGGAAATTCCCTGAAAACAGGGCTTTGCTCCAGGGCTTGCGCCACGGTGCTGCCGCTGGCAAGCTCCAGCACCCATTCACATACCTGCCGCGGCGCGGGTGAGTAGATCAGGGATACCTTCATGTTGAATACGCCTGCCTAGATCTCGCCATAAACCTGGCCGGCCCTTTTGACAAAGGCATCGACGAGGCTGCCCGCGATCTTGTCAAACACCGGGCCCACCATGGCGGCCAGTGCGGCATTGTCAAAGTCATAACGCAGGCTGAACTCGATTTTGCAGGCCCGCTCGCTCCCTTTTCCAACCGGGGTGAAATCCCACTGCCCGTCGAGTTGTGAAAAAGGCCCGTCCACCAGTTTCAAGCCTACCTTTCGGTCTTTGACATGGGTGTTGTGGGTGGTAAAGCTTTGTTTGAGACCGGCCATGCCGAGCCCGATTCTGGCGGTCATGCCATGGGCATTTTCTTCGATCACAACGGCTTCATCGCACCAAGGAAGAAACTGCGGATAGCTGGCAACGTCCGTGACCAGCGAAAACATTTCAGCGGCGCTGTACCAGATCAGGACGGACTTGTGGACGGTTTTCATACAATGGAGAGTTGCGCGCAATTGTATTAGTCGATGGCGCCCCTATTTTGTAGTCATGGCCACCAAAGAAGCATCCTCCTCCAAAAAACCAGCCGCGGCATCTTCGGGCAAAGCTGATTCAAAGCTTTCACCGAAAGCCGCAGCGGCAGCCATACGCATTGCCGACAACAAAAAAGCGCTGTTCAATTACCACATTGAAGAGCGTTTTGAAGCCGGCATGGTGCTGGAAGGCTGGGAGGTGAAGTCCCTGCGCGAAGGCAAGGTGCAGCTGACCGACGGCTATGTGGTGATCCGCAATGGCGAACTGTTCATCATCGGCTGCCAGATCAACCCCCTTGGCACGGCCTCCACCCATGTTCGGCCGGATTCGGTGCGCACCAAAAAGCTGCTGATGCACAAGGACGAGATCCGCCGCCTCATAGGCAAGATAGAACAGAAAGGCTTCACCCTGGTGCCGCTGAACCTGCACTGGAAGGCCGGCAAGGTCAAATGCGAGGTCGGCCTGGCCAAGGGCAAGGGCGAACACGACAAACGCGACACCATCAAGGACCGCGAAGGCAAACGTGAAGTCGAGCGCGCCATGAAATCCCGCAGCCGCTGATCAGGCCAGACATTTTTTGAACGATTTCGGCGGGAGATGGAATAAACCGGGCCTGGCCGGTGTTTATCCCGATGCAGACATTTGCTGCCTAACCTTTACCCGGAGTCATTCATGAAACTCTTGTCCATCGCCTTTCTGAGCACTGCCTTGCTGGGCGCTTGCGCCTCCATGACCACCAGCCCCGCCAAAGTCGCCGACGGCATGCTGGTCGGCCCCAACGGCATGACGCTGTATGTTTTCGACCGCGACACCGCCAACAGCGGAAAATCCGTCTGCAACGGCCCTTGCGCCACCAACTGGCCGCCCTTGATGGCAACTGAAGCCGACAAGGCTGCGGGCGACTACATGGTCATCACGCGCGACGACGGCAAAAAACAATGGGCCATGAAGGGCAAACCGCTGTACTACTGGATCAAGGATGCCAAACCAGGCGACAAAACCGGCGATGGCGTGCAAGGTGTGTGGCATATCGTCAAACCCTGAGCGGCATTCAGCGCCCCGTGTATCCATGAACAGGCCGTGCCGGAACAGTACGGCCTGAACACGCACGCCCATGACTGACTTTCCATTGACCGACCATATCCCGGGCTTGCGGCGCTACGCACGCGCACTCACGGGCGATGCCTGGACGGCCGACGACCTGGTGCAGGACACGCTGGAGCGGGCCTGCGCCAAATGGCGTTTGTGGACGGCCGGCAGCGACCTGCGCGCCTGGCTTTTTACCCTGATGCACAATATTTTTGCGAACCAGGTACGCAGCGCTGTGCGGCAGGCGGCGGCCGGCACCGCGGTCAATGTGGACGATGTAGCGCATGAACTGGTGGCACCGGAAGCCGGCACCTCGCAATCGCTGGACCTGCAGCGCTGCCTGATGCGCCTGCCCGAGGACCAGCGTGCGGTGCTGCTGCTGGTCAGCCTGGAGGACCTGTCTTATGAAGAAGTCGCCAGGATCACCGGCGTTCCGATTGGCACCGTGATGTCGCGCCTGTCACGGGCACGCACACGCCTGCGGGAGCTGATGGAGGGGCCTGCAGCCACAACAACGCCCAGTACAGTACGCACCCTTCGCCCGGAGTCCCCTGCCCCGCTCAGGCGGCTGAAATAAGGGCCATGAAAACCATGGACAGAAATAACGAACCCATGCAGGACAAGATCAATGCGCTGGTCGATAGCCGCTTATCGCCCGGCGAAGAGGCCGACGTGCGGACAAGACTTGCCGGCAACCCGGCTGGCCAGGAGACGCTGCAAGCCTGGCAGGCCCAGCGTGAAGCCCTGCGCGCCCTGCACCGCCCCCTGCTGGATGAAGCCATCCCCGAGACCCTGCTGGCTGCCGCGCAGCGCGGGCAGCAGGGACGGCAGCAGTTGGACCGCTGGTGGCGCTGGGGTGGCATGGCTGCCGGCGTGGTGCTGGCATTTGGCGCGGGCTGGCTGACGCATGGCCGGCTGGATGGTCAGGCCTACGGGCAACTGGCGTCCGCATCCATGCGCCCGGCGCAGAGCTTTGTTCACCAGGCTTCGCTGGCGCACGCGGTGTTTTCGCCCGAAGTCCGCCACCCGGTGGAGGTGACGGCGGCGCAGCAGGAGCATCTTGTGCAGTGGCTGTCCAAGCGGCTGGGCAAAGCGCTGAAGGTGCCGGTACTGACGCCGCAGGGTTATGAGTTGGTCGGCGGCCGGTTGCTGCCCGGTGACGGCGGCGCCCGCGCGCAATTCATGTTCCAGAACGCGGCCGGCCTGCGCCTGACGCTTTACCTTGGCGCCGTGGATGCGGCCGCACCAGCCAAAGCGGCAGCGGCCCAGGAAACTGCCTTCCGCTACAGCGGCGACGGCCCGGTGCCCTCGTTTTACTGGGTGGACCAGGGTTTTGGCTATGCGCTCAGCGGCGCCGTATCACGCGAGGAATTGATGAAACTCGCGCAGGCGGTGTACCAGCAACTCTGAGCCTGCATGCCCGCTAGAAATCAACAGAAAATCCACCTCCAGCCCAAGCGGGGTGCGCGCAACCAGCTATCCATTTGATAGCGAATGCAGCTTACTTCAGACCGCGCAGCGGATGCGTTTCAGCGCCCCAGGGGCTGGCAAAAAACGCATCGGCCATGCCCGGCTTCACGTCTTCAATACGCGCCGGTGTCCACTGCGGTTTGTAGTCCTTGTCAACGGCCAGCGCGCGTATGCCTTCAACGGTTTCGCTTTCCGCGCCCGGTTTAAGGTGGAAACACTGGTGCACCATGTCGCGCTCCATGCGCAGGTCATCGGCCAGGCTCATGCTGCGCGCGCGGCGCACCTGCTCCAGCGCCACGTGCAGCATCAGCGGTGAACGCTTGCGCAGGACGCTGGCGGTCTTGCTGGCCCAGCTGTCGTCCCTGGCGCCTTCCAGCGCATCAACCATGTGTTTGACCCGCTGCAGCGAGAAGTAAGTATCAATCTGGGCCGTAACGCCCGTAGAACGTGCGGGGTCAGCTATAAATTCAGTAGCAATCCACTGATCAGCTTCTGCGCCTGAGGCAAAAACCCGGCTGCCCAATGCGTCCCAGAGCGCGGGCAGCTGCGCCGCGTCACGCTTGAGGTCGGCCAGGCCAAAGCCAATCGCCTCGTCGGCGCCTATCACTTCCCCGGTCAGGGCCAGGTATTCACCGACATGGCCCGGGCAACGGCTCAGGAAGTAGCCGCCGCCGACATCGGGGAACAAGCCTATGTTGGTTTCGGGCATGGCCATCTTGGTGTGTTCGGTGACGATGCGGACTTTTGCGCCCTGGCTCAATCCCATGCCGCCGCCCATGACTATGCCGTCCATAAAGGCGATATAGGGCTTGGGATAGTTCTGGATCAGGTGGTTGAGGCTGTATTCCTCGGTGAAAAAATCCTCCAGCGCGGCATCACCGGCCAGCGCGGCCTGGTGAAAAAAACGGATGTCGCCGCCCGCGCAAAACCCGCCGAAACGGCTTTCCGGCGTGTCGGGCCGGCCATGCTTGTTGGTGCCGCGAATCGCCACCAGCAACACCGCCGGGTCATCGCGCCAGGCGGTCAATGCCGCTGTCAGGTCGCGCACCATCTGCAGGCTGAGGGCATTGAGCGCCTTGGGGCGGTTCAGGGTGATGAGGCCGGCACTGCCGCGGCGCTCGACGATGATGTCGCTTTTAACATCCGTGTTCAAGGCTTCTGTATTCATGATTTCTGTCTCCATCCAATCAATTCATTAATCACCAGCGCCGTGATGACCAGTGCGCCACCGGTCAAGACACTCGCGCCTGGCACCTCGCCAGCACCCAGCCAGGCCAGCAGGATGCCAAAAATAACCTCCAGCAGCGCCAGCAGCGCGACCTCGGGCGCCTTGAGCACGCCGGCGCACAAAACCGACAGCACACAAGGAATCGCCAGCTGGACCAGGCCCAGCAAGGCCAGCAAGCCGATGTCGTGCGGGGTTGCGGAAAGCGGAAACGACAGCGGCAAGGTCAGCAACGCAGAGATGACGGCGCCCACCAGCACGGCGGGCACCAGGTCAATCTTTTGCCCGTGCGCCCGGCTGTGCTGCACCACCGTCCAGTTGCTGGCGCTGGCCAGCGGCACGAGCAAGGCTACCAGCGTGCCGCCAAGATGGCTTGATAGGTCCATCTGCCCGCCATACATCCAGGCAATGCCGGCGCCGGCAAGCGCGATGGCCACCCAGGTGCGCGCGGGAATGCGGTAGCCGACAAACACACGCGCCAGCAGCGCCGTTACAAAGGGGCTGACCGCCATGGTTACCAGCACATTGGCCACCGTGGTCAGTGTCAGCGCGACCATAAAGGCCGTGAACATCACGCTCCAGCAGACGCCGGACAACCAGAGTGCCGGGCCGCCGTTGCGAATCCTTGAAAACACGGTGCGGCCCTGTACCAGCGGCAGGATGACAAGCAATGAAATCGCCGTGAAAAAGCTGCGCCAGAAGGTCACTTCAAAACTGCGCGCCGACTCCAGGTGACGCGTCACGACACCCGCAATCGACCACATCAGGGTCACAAGGACCATGAGGGCGACAGCTTTGGCGTGTGTGAGTTTCATGTCACCTCCGGTCTGTAGTCTTCGTCATCCCGGACTCGATCCGGGATCCATCCCCGCTTCGTTTGCCATGGATTGCGGGTCGAGCCCGCAATGACAACGCGGCTGTATCAGTCGCACTGCACGGCAAGCAGAGCCGCGGGACTGGCTCCGCCAGACCGCAGGCGAACGGCCCCCTCGGGGGGCAGAGAGCTACACGAAGTGAGCGAACGTGGGGGCCACATCCACCGTGGGGGCTCAGCGCCCCGCGCGTTTTCGCTCGCTTTCGGTCAGGTGACGCTTGCGCAGGCGGATCGACTTGGGCGTGATTTCAACCAGCTCGTCGTCCTCGATGAATTCCACGCCGTATTCCAGCGTGCACTCGATGGGCGGCGTGATCTTGATCGCGTCTTCCTTGCCGGACACGCGGAAGTTGGTCAGCTGCTTGGTACGCGTGGCGTTGACCACCAGGTCGTTGTCACGGCTGTGGATGCCGACAATCATGCCTTCGTATACCGGATCATTCGCCTTGACGAACATGCGGCCACGGTCGTCCAGCTTGCCCAGGGCGTAGGTGAAGATTTCACCGGCGTCCATGGA
>JAZKCE010000025.1:0-19434 GCA_040388255.1 Pseudomonadota bacterium
TTAGCTGTAATCAGCTGAGCCTCAAATTATATACCGGATTTTTCATCACGGTCAACAAAAAATTTACTTTTTGTTTGCTTGCCGAGCACTTCGATCACCTTGGCCTCACTCTTCGATTTGGCCTTGACTTTCGCGTTTTCAGCAAGTCTGACTGCAATCAGTCGAGCCTTAGATTCTATACCGGTTTTTTCATTCCAGTCAAAACAAATTTTGAAATCTGTTTTGAATCCAAGGCCTTCCCAGCGAAAGCATGAACTTCATTAAAAAAGCCCGTCATCTGCTGAGCCGTTGACTATAGCATGGCTTGACGGTCAATGGCCCGTGTCATTGCAATACTTCTTGCTAAACCACACGCAAAGGCAATGCGCGCAGACGCTGACCAGTGAGCGTAAACAGGGCGTTGGCCACGGCTGGCGCCAACGGGGGAACACCCGGCTCCCCGACACCACCGGGCGGCCGGGTACTGGGCACCAGATAGGTTTGCACCAGGGGGGCTTGCGCCAGCCGCAGCATCGGGTAGTCGGGGAAGTTCTTTTGCTGCACCACCCCCTCATGGATGTCCACCTTGCCATACAAGGCAGCCGTCAGTCCAAACACTACCGCGCCCTCCATTTGCTGGGCAACGATGCCGGGATTGACCACGGTGCCGCAGTCCATGGCGCAGACCACCCGGTGCACGCGCACCTGGCCGGCCAGCAGCGAGACCTCGGCCACCTGTGCAACGATGGCGCCAAATGACTCGTGCAGGGCGATGCCCCTGGCCTGCCCCGCAGGCAGTTTGCCGCCCCAGCCGGCTTTGTCCGCCGCCAGGTCCAGCACCGCCAAGTGGCGCGGGGCCTCCTTCAGAAGTTGCCGACGCAGGGCCAGCGGGTCTTGTTGGGTCTCAAAGGCCAGTTCGTCAATAAAGCTCTCGGAAAAGAAGGCATTGTGCGAATGCCCCACGGATCGCCAATAACCCACCGGCACCGCCATGCGGGTAGCCACATGCGACATCTTTTGATGGGCAAAACCATAAGGCAGGTCAAACAGGCCTTCGGCGCTGCTTTTATCCGCCATGTCTACCGGCCCGGCCAGCGCAGGCAGGCCGCGCTCCATCCAGCGCGGTGAAATGGCATCACCCGCGGACTTGATGCGCAGGCTGCCGGGCTGTCCCTGCGCATCCACCGAAGCACGCAGGGCGGCGACATGCATGGGCCGGTAAAAGTCGTGGGTCATGTCCTCCTCCCGCGACCAGATCAACTGGACTGGCCGGCCGCCGCAGTCCATCGCGATGCGTACGGCCTGGGCCACAAAGTCCACATCCAGCCGGCGACCAAAGCCGCCTCCCAGCAAGGTCACCGTGAGATTGACTTCCCCAAGCGCCACCCCGGCCACCCGGGCAGCAATCGCCACCGCCATTTGCGGCACCTGGGTCGGAGCCCACAGCAAAACCTTGCCATCCCTGACCTGCGCCGTGCAGTTCATGGGCTCCATGGTGGCGTGCGCCAGGTAGGGCGCGCTGTACAGCGCCTCCACCTTGCGCGCAGCGGCCGACTCGGTCGCGTCGACCGAGCCCTTTTCATAAAAGGTATGACCCTCCTTCCGCGCCAGGGCTGCAAGCAGGTCTTTTTCAATCCGGCGGCTGTCCAGCGCGCCCGCCGGGCGCTGCTGCCACTGCACCTGCACGGCCTGGGCGGCCTGCTGGGCATGCCACCAGGTTTTGCCCACCATGGCAAACCCGGCACTGGAGCCGGCATATGCCTGCAGGCGCACCATGCGCTCCACACCGGGCATGGCCAGCGCCGCATTCGGGTTGATGACGCCGGGCGAGCCGCCCAGCATGGGGCACAGGCGCACAGCGGCATACAGTAGGCCAGGCGGGCGCACATCAAGCCCAAAGATGGCCGAACCGTTGACTTTGGCCGGCAGGTCTTTGCGCGGGGCGCTCTTGCCGATCAGTTGCCAGTCACTGCGGCTCTTGAGTGTGACCTCACCCGGCGGCGTGACCGCGGCAAACTTGGCAAACCGGCCGTAATGCGCCGACGGCCCCGAGGCATGGGAGATCACACCGTTCTTGATGCTGAGTTCAGCCACCGGCAGCTTCCATTGCAGGGACGCCGCCCCCAGCAGGGAGGCCCTGGCCGTGGCTGCCGCCGTTCGCAGCACATCCCAGGCATCGGCCACGCTGGACGAACCACCCGTGGCATTGATGCCCAACTCGCGGGCCACCTTGCCCACCAGCCACTGGCCCGCCCTGATTCTGGCGGGGCGAACCCTGGGGGCGCCCTCCTCTACATAGTCATCCGCTTCCAGTGGATGAAACGGCAGGCTGCCCACCAGCATGGCCACATTGCCGTATATCGTGTCGGCGCCGGCCTGCTGCACATCCACCCTGGCCAGCGGCACCTCCAGCTCTTCCGCCACCAGCATGGCCAGCGCGGTGTGCACGCCCTGCCCCATCTCGCTGCGCGGCATGGCCAGCACCACACCGCCGTCCGCCCTGATCTTGATCCAGCCGTTAAACACCACGCCAGCCAGGTCAGGTACGCCGCTTGCTGGCCAGGGCTGGGCCGAACTACCCATGCGTGAGCGGGCCGGCAGCACGCCCCAGCCGACCAGCAGCGCACCGGCCGTGCCCGCAGTGCTCAGCAGCCAGGCCCTTCTTTTCATACCCGGACCTTCCTGGGCTTGTTGCCGTCGGTCGCCATGCCCGCCGCCCGCTTGATGGCAACGCGTATCCGCCGGTAGGTGCCGCAGCGGCAGATGTTGGTCATGGCCGCGTCAATATCGGCATCTGTCGGTTTGGGGGTTTTGTCCAGCAAGGCGGCGGCCGCCATCAGCATGCCCGACTGGCAATAACCGCATTGCGGCACCTGCTCCGCAATCCACGCCAGTTGCAGGTCATGGGGTTTGTCAGCGCTGCCCAGCGCCTCTATGGTTTGTATGCGTTTGCCGGCCACGCTGGACACCGGCGTCACACAGGAACGCACGGCCTGGCCGTCCACCCGCACGGTGCAGGCGCCGCAGGCGGCCACACCGCAGCCGAACTTGGTGCCGGTCAGGTTCAGCACGTCGCGCAACAGCCACAGCAGGGGCATGCCGGGGTCGGCATCGACCTGAACGGCCTGGCCATTGAGGTCCAGCTTGATCGATGACTCCACGCAGTGCTCCCTGAAAGCCCATGAACCGGACAGCCACTATAGCGATTCCCGCCCGCACAAAACGTAAAAACTGGTGTGCGGGCCTGCGCCAAAACCCTGACAAATCGCCCGCCCATGCTGGCACCCGGATAATCCCTAACCTATATGGCACTTATTACCTTACTTGACGCCCAACTCGCTTTTGGGCATGTCGCGCTGCTGGACCACGCAGATTTTTCGCTTGAAAGCAACCAGCGCATAGGCCTGATAGGCCGCAACGGCACGGGCAAGTCGTCCCTGCTGAAAATCCTCGCCGGCCTGGAAAAACCCGACGACGGCACCCTGCAGCTGCAGCAGAACCTGCGCATCGCCTACGTGCCGCAGGAGCCCAGCCTGGATCCACACGCTACTGTTTTTATAGCTGCCAGCGCAGGACTGGCGCGCACACGGCACGTTGTCGAGCAATACCTGGCGGCCGACGAGCACACCGACCTCGATGCCCTGCAGTCGGAAATCGAGGCGCTGGACGGCTGGACCTGGGAACAGCGCGTCGAGGAAACCCTGCACCGCCTGCATCTGGACAAGGACGCCATCGTCGGCTCGCTCTCGGGCGGCACCAAAAAGCGCGTGGCGCTGGCGCAGGCGCTGGTCGCCAAGCCCGACGTGCTGCTGCTTGACGAGCCAACCAACCACCTGGATCTGGATTCGATTGCCTGGCTGGAGGAACTGCTGGTCAACTTCAACGGCTCCATCATCACCATCACCCATGACCGGGCCTTCCTGGACCAGGTCGCCACCGTCATCGTCGAGCTGGACCGCGGCAAACTCAACAGCTACCCCGGCAACTTTGCCCAGTACCTGGTGCAAAAGGAAGAGCAGATGGCGCAGGAAGCCGTCATCAACGCCAAGGCCGACAAGCTGCTGGCGCAGGAAGAAGTCTGGATACGCAAGGGCGTGGAAGCGCGCCGCACCCGCAGCGTGGCGCGCATTGGACGGCTCGAAGCCCTGCGCGAAACCCGGGCCTCGCGGCGCGACGCGGTGGGCCGCGTCAACCTGGATGTCTCCAGCGGCGAGAAAAGCGGCAAGATCGTGGCCGAGCTCACCGATGTGAGCAAAAGCTTTGGCCACCCCGGGTCGGAAAAAATCATCGTCAACAAATTCACCGGCACGTTGCTGCGCGGCGACAAGGTCGGCCTGCTGGGCCCCAACGGCGCCGGCAAGACCACGCTGCTCAAGCTCATTCTGGGCGAGCTGCAGCCGGATGTGACCACGCCGCCCGGCAAGATCCGCCAGGGCGCCAACCTGCAGGTGGCCTACTTTGACCAGATGCGCGACAGCCTGGACCTGGACGCCACGCTGGAAGACTTCATCAGCCCGGGCAGCGAATGGGTTGAGATCAACGGCGCGAAAAAACACGTCAAGAGCTATCTGACCGACTTTTTGTTCTCGCCGGCGCGCGCCAATTCGCCGGTGCGCACCCTTTCGGGCGGCGAGCGCAACCGCCTGCTGCTGGCGCGCCTGTTTGCGCGCCCGGCCAATGTGCTGGTGCTGGACGAGCCAACCAACGACCTGGACATAGACACCCTGGAGCTGCTGGAAGACCTGCTGCAAAACTACGAAGGCACGGTGTTCCTGGTCAGCCATGACAGGCGCTTCCTCGACAACGTGGTCACCAGCACGATTGCCTATGAAGGCACGCCGGAGAAACCCGGCTTCTGGCGCGAATACGAAGGCGGCGTGACCGACTGGATCACGCAGTCCAAACGCGCCGCGCAGATCACCGGCAGCGGAAAACCCCCGGCGGCCGCGGCCAGCTCCAAAAATTCAAGCAAAAACACGCCTCAGCCCAATAAGGACGTGCGCGAGCCGCTATCAAAAAAGAAGCTGAGCTACAAGGAACAACGCGAACTTGACGGCCTGCCGGCACTGATACAGCAGCTTGAGTCGCAGCAAAAGGCCATTGAGCAGGAACTGTTTGACGGCACGATTTACACCAGCAATGCCAAACGCGCGGCCGAACTCACCGCGCGCAATTCGAAAATTGAAGAAGAGTTGATGGCGGCGCTGCAACGCTGGGAAACGCTGTCGTCCTGACAGGCCCCAAACAAGCCCTTTCCGGGGCGCGGCCAAACACCCGGCCGCGCTGTCAAGCTGCTGGCCTACACAAAGAGCCGGCCTGCACGCGGGTTGCCCCGCCTCCCAAAGACGGCGGCTTGCGATAAAGTGGTTTGCACCATGCACACCACCGCCCACGCCCGACCGGATCACCCACCTCCCAAGGCCTGGCGCACAGGCATGCTTTGGCGGCTGGCGCCGCTGCTTCTGGGGGCCTGGCTGACCGGCTGCGCATCCCTGCCCAGCGAAGTCGACAGGCCGGTCTCCACTGCGCTGGCGAACCCGGCGGAGACCCGGCTGGGGCAACTCGTCGCGGCACGGGCAGCCAAGGCCAGTACCCGCAACGACTCGGGTTTTGCCCTGGTCGGCAGCGCCGAGCTGGCCTTTACCAGCCGCATGACCCTGATCAAGGCGGCGCAAAAAACCCTGGACCTGCAGTACTACGCCATCCTCGCCGATGAAACCACCGGACGCATGCTGGAAGCCCTGCGCGAAGCCGCCGGCCGCGGCGTGCGCGTGCGCATACTGCTGGACGACTTCAACACCTCGGGCAAAAACGCCCAGGTCCTGAAGCTGGCTTTTGTGCCCAACATCGAGCTGCGCCTGTTCAACCCCCTGCGCGGCGGGCGCGCATCGCCGTTCTTTCGCATCCTGAGCAACCTCAAGGACGTCCAGCGCATGCAACGGCGCATGCACAACAAGATTTTTGTAGCCGACAACGCCGTGGCCATCACCGGCGGGCGCAACCTCGGCGAGACCTATTTCGGGCAAAGCGACGGCACCAATTTTGTGGACATAGACATCCTGGCGGCCGGCCGCATCGCGCGCGAGCTGTCACAAAGTTTTGACCAGTACTGGAACAACCCGCAGGCCTACCCGGTGCAGTCCCTGATGACGGTTGCGGACATCGAAGCCATCAAACCCGTCGCCGGCCAGGCCGGCCCCGGAGGCGGCAGCGCAGAAGACCTGGCCGTGCCGGCCGATGGCGCACAGCCCGCCGCGGGCCCGGCCCGCTCCAGCAGCGTGGCGCGGGTGAGCACCTCGCCCAACGGCGTTACCACCACCATCCCGGCCCTGCCGGACTCGACCGACCTGCGGCTGCTGACCTGGACCTGGGCCTCCTCCGCCCTGCTGGTGGACAAACCCTCCAAGATCGCAGCCGATGCGGACAGCGTGGGCGAATCGCAGGACACCGCCGTCGACGGCCTGCTGCAGCTCATGTCGCAGGCAAAAACCGAGCTGCTGATCGTCTCGCCCTACTTTGTGCCCGGCGAGCTCATGATGAAACAGTTTGCCGGCCTGCGCCAGCGCGGTGTGCGCATCCGTGTGCTGACCAACTCGCTGGCCTCCAACGACGCGCCCGCCGCGCATGTGGGTTATTCCCGCTACCGCGAAGCGCTGCTGGGCATGGGCGTGGAACTCCACGAAATGCGCGCCGAGCAGGAGGGCTCCATCACCAGTTTTGGCTCGGCGGCCGGCTCAGGCGGCGCTTCGCGCGCCAGCCTGCATGCCAAGGTGGTGGTGATGGACAGCCGGCTGCTGGTGGTCGGCTCCATGAACCTGGACCTGCGCTCCAAGCTGCAAAACAGCGAGGTCGCCATCGTCATCCGCAACCGCGCGCTCTCGGCCGAGGCCAGCCGCATGATAGAACCCGCGCTGACCGGCGGCGCCTGGCACGTGGAACTGGTGGATGGCCGGCTGGTCTGGCGCGCGCCGCAGGGCTCGGGCCTGCAAGACGCCAACACCGAGCCCGACGCCAGCCTCGGCCTGAGGCTGATGGTCAGGCTGATTGCGCCGTTTGCGCCGGATGAGATGCTGTGAGGGACCGATGGGTTGCCAGGAATGATCTTTAAGGCATTTCTTGAAAAAAAAGCCGCTAGCCTACGTATTTCATACACAACCAGCTATTGAATTTATAGCAAGCCCTAACCGCCGCGAACAGGCAAGCCTCGGCCATTGGAGGCTGGGACATCAGGGCAGGTTTTTCCCTGGTCCTGTCTGCAAAGCCTGGCTTGTCGCAAAGTCCAGAAAGGCGCGAGTACGCGCAGGAATCAGTTTGCGGGTTGGCAAGGCCGCATACACGGTGTAACGGCCAAAAATCCAGTCGGGCAACAACTGCACAAGTTCGCCTCTCGCCACGTAGTCCACTGCCGGGAAACGGGGCAACACCGCAACACCGGCGCCGTCAATGGTCGCGCGGAACAGCACTTCGTAGCTTTCGGACTGCAGCGCCACATGCATCCTGACCTCAACATCGTCCTCGGTGCCATCCTGCCGCGACAGGCGCATGCTCTGCGCGGCATGCCCCGACTTCGCCTGCCAGGGAAACCGCAGGTAAAGATGCTCCTGCAAATCCTGTGGCTGCAACGGCGTACCGCGGCGTTTCAGGTAATCCGGGCTGGCGCACACAATCCATTCAACGCTGCCGATAGGGCGCGCAACAATGTTGGCATCAAAACCTTCGTTGACCACCATGAAGGTCACGTCAAACTCTTCCACCCGAGAGTACGGAAACGAATCCACATGCAGGTGCAGCGCCACCTTGGGATAAAGCGCCAGCCAGGGCGTCACTTGTTTCGCCAGGAAATAGCTGGCAAAGAGGGACGGCGCCAGCACATGCACGGACCCATGCAACTCGTTTGAGCTCTGCGTTGCGGCGGCTTCCGCGTCGTCTACCTCGCTCAAAATGCTGCGTACGCGCAGCAAATAGGCCTGACCGGCCTCGGTCAGCGCCAGCTTGCGCGTGGTGCGCTGTATCAGCCGCGTGCCCAGGTGCTGCTCCAGGTCGGTCACCAGGCGCGTCACGGCCGCCGGCGACATGTCCAGCACGCGCGCGGCGGCCGCGAAGCCATCTTCGTCAATGACTTTCTGGAACACCCGCATCGAAAGCAATCGGTCCATCACCACCTCTTTACGCAATCAGCCCCATAGGCTTTATCAATTATTACGGATTCTGCAACTATGTATTGTGCTTTAGGTGGTTTGCAATCGTGCGGGTAAACCCTAAAGTTCAGTCATCGATGAGCCGAAACAAAAAAACGACTCACCGAGGCCAGTTAAGCAGTCCGGGGCCCTTCAGGCTTTGGCCGCTGTAGCTGGATAGGTAAACAGGACTCTTTGTTTTTTTAACTTTAAGGAATCTCATCATGAACTCGAAACTTATCGCCTCTGCCGTTGTTGCCATCGCTGCCCTGGGCAGTGCCAGTGCTTTTGCCCAGAACAATCTGTACGGTGAAGCCGCCCTCGTGTTTGCGCCTGTGGCTTCGTCCAGCAATGTGACCCGCGCTGAAGTGACCGGCCAGTACCTGCAAGCGCGTCAGGCTGGTGCTTTGCCTGTGAGCCAGGAAGCTGCTTTTGTGGCTGCACCTGCTGCTGCGACCAATCTGAGCCGTACTGCTGTGCGTGAGGAAGCCCGCCATTACGTCATCCTGGACGGTAGCAACCAGAAGGTCTACCGCTAAGCGGCTGTCAGTCTTTATTTAATAAAAACCAAATCATTCAAAGGAAACGCATCATGAACTCGAAACTTATCGCCTCCGCCGTTGTTGCCATCGCTGCCATGGGTAGCGTCAGCGCTTTTGCACAGAGCCAGAACCATCTGTATGGTGAAGCTGCCCTGGTGTTTGCACCTGTGGCTTCGTCCAGCACTGTGACCCGTGCTGAAGTGACCGGCCAGTACCTGCAAGCGCGTCAGGCTGGTGCTTTGCCTGTGAGCCAGGAAGCTGCTTTTGCGGTTGCGCCTGCTGAGCCCACCACGCTGACCCGTACTGCTGTGCGTGAAGAGGCTCGCCACTATGTCATCCTGGACGGCAGCAATCGCAAGATCTACCGCTAAGTCTTCTCAGCGGCCGGGCCTTTGCGCCTGGCTGGCTGGTGAAACCACAGGGCCTGCTTTTGCAGGCCTTTTTTTATGGCGTCCGGCAAAAACTTCTCCAGACGTCCCAATACCAATGAGCGGCCCGGCAGGCTAGGATAGGCGCCATCATGCGCAAAACTCTCTGTACCTGGATCTCCATCTTCTTCATGGCCTGCACCGGCCTTGCCCACGCGCAGGCTGAATCCAGGGTGGTTGACATCCCCACCCGGCCGGGCGTGACACAGCGGGTGGTGGTGCTGGCGCCACCCGAACCCAAGGCCGTGGCGATTCTTTTTACCGGCGGCAACGGCATCCTGCAGATTGCGGACAACGGTGAACTGCGGCAAGGCAAGGGTAATTTCCTGATCCGCTCACGCCAGCTGTTTGTGGACCAGGGGCTGATGACCGTGCTGGTCGATGCCCCCTCGGACCACCAGGCGCCGCCCTACCTGGGCGGTTTCCGGCAAACGCCGGAGCACCTGGCCGACATCAAGGCGGTCATAGCCTGGGTACGCGGGCAGACCACGGTGCCGGTCTGGCTGGTCGGCACCAGCCGCGGCACACAGTCCAGCGCGTTTGTGGCGACTGAACTGAGCGGTGAGGGCAGCAAGGCCGGCCCAGACGGCCTGGTGTTGACCTCCACCATACTGAGCGACGAGCGCGGTCGCGCCGTGCCCAACATGCCGCTGGGCAAACTAAGCATCCCGGTGCTGGTGGTGCACCACGAGCAGGACGGCTGCCGCCTCTGCTCATTCGGTGACATACCGCACCTGATGGACCAGCTCACAGGCGCACCGCGCAAACAATTGCTGAGCTTCAAGGGCGGCAACAACCGAGGTGACCCCTGCGAGGCCTTTGCCTACCATGGCTTTAACGGCCTGGAGGCGGATGTGGTGGCGAAAACAACGGCGTGGATGCTGGCGAAATAAGGCCATCCGTAGCTGTTTAAAACCTGCGGCGCCATGATTGCGGCCCTATTCAGGCTCTATGCCGGCGCCCTTGATGATCTTGCCCCACTTGAGGGTTTCGGCAGCCTGAAACTTGCGCAGCTCCTCGGGGCTGCTGGTGAAAATTTCAGTACCGCTGGACTGGTAGAACGGCGCGGCTGATGGGCTGTGCGCGGCCTTGACCAGCATGTCGCTCAGTTTGGCCACCACATCGGCGGGTGTACCGGCCGGCGCGTAGGCGGCAAACCAGTAGGTCATCTCGTAGCCCTTCACGCCCGCTTCGGCAATGGTCGGCACATCCGGTGCGAGCGGTGAACGCTGGCGCGTCGAGACGCCCAGGGCCTTGAGTTTGCCGGCCTTGACCTGCGGCAGGCCGGTGGCCATGTCGGTGATCATCATGTCGATCTGGCCGCCCAGCAGGTCGGTCACGGCCGGCGGGTTGCTTTTGTAGGGAATGTTCAGGATGTAGGTGCCCGTCATCTGCTTGAACAGCTCGCCCGCCACGCGGCTTGACGAACTGCCGCTGCCAAAGGACATCCTGCCCGGTTTTGATTTGGCCAGCGCGATGAAGTCGCCCACACTTTTAACCGGCAGCGCCGGGTTAACCACCATGATCTGGCCGCCGCGGCCAAGCGCCGTCAGCGGCGCGAAGTCCTTGACCGGGTCGTAAGGCAGTTTTTTGAACAGGTGTTCATTGGCCGACTGTGTGGTGTTGGTAGTGATGAAGACGGTGTAGCCGTCGGCTTTGGCCTTGGCCGCCACCTGCGCACCGATGAAACTGTTGGCGCCGGGTTTGTTGTCCACCACCACGCTGACCTTGTTGGCATTCGTCACGGCCTGGCCAATGGCGCGCGCCAGCTGGTCGGTAGCGCTGCCGGCAGCAAAGGGCACGACAAAGGTAATGGGCTTGTCGGGAAAGCCCTGGGCCTGCGCAAGCATGGGCGAAAGCGCACACAGGGCGACGGCTGCAAGTACGACGGGTCGGATACGGTCGTTTTTTAATGGATTCATGTTGTCTCTTTCTGGTTAAAAATCAATCACCGTCGGCCCCGCCAGCAGGGGGGCCAGCGACGCGGGAATCTGTATAGGCAAATCAAGCAGCCAGTACGACAAAGCCTTGCCGTGGGTGTCGAGGTTGAGCGCGTCGTTGACGCCGCCATCGAGCACCTCGTCAAGCACAAAGTTCATGGCATGCAGCAGCGGCAATTCAAATCGCTGCACGCGGCCGGGCCGGCGCTGCGCAAAATGGCGGGCCACCGCGGCCTCTGTCAATTGCGCCAGCAGCAGCGGGTAAAGATCGGGGTGCCAGGCAATCACGCTGATATTCGAGCGGTTGCCCTTGTCGCCGGTGCGCCCATGAGCGGCACGGTACAGCGGCACAGTGATCACGGGTGTCATCACAAGGCCTCCAACATCTCAAAGTGCACGGGCACGGCTTCACGCGGCACAAGGCAGGACAGGGTGTTGAGCCGCGCTGTCAGCGTGGTGCGCACACCGCCGCCGCCGGCCGGGCCGCAGGTGTAAAGCGCCATGACCTCCCTGGCCAGGCGCTCGGCCTGTTTGCGCTCGGCATGGCTTGCGGCCACCCGCAGACGCACATCGCGCGCATCGCCAGCAGCTGTTGCCGCCAGCAGCCTGCCGGCGTCGTCGCCCATGATGCTCAACACGCCTATCAAATCCACACGCAGGTTTAAAGCGGGCAGGCGCTTGCGCAGCACATCGGCGGCCAGGCGCGCGCGTGCTTCGGCACGCGGTCCGGCATAGGAAATTTCACCTTCCGCCAGCCAGCCGCCTTCATGGCAGACATTGACTTTCAGGCTGGCCGGCCGCGCATGGCCGCGCACACCCGTCAGGGCCACGCGGTCAGGTGCAAGCTGTTTGAGTTGCGCGCCACTGATGTCGGCCACCACATCGGGCGTGAGGTAGGCGGCCGGATCATGCACCTCGTACAGCAACTGCTCCGTAACACTGGCCAGGTTGACCATGCCGCCGGTGTGCGCCGCCTTGCCTATGACGCAGTGGCCGTCGCTGCTGATTTCTGCAATCGGGTAACCGACCGCATGCAGCTCCGGCACATCTTTGTAGCCTGGGTCGGCAAAGTAGCCGCCGCAGACCTGCGCGCCGCATTCAAGCAGATGCCCGGCCATGGTGGCGCGGGCCAGGCGGTCCCAGTCGTCGGCGCGCCAGCCGAAATGCGACATCGCCGGCCCCACCGCCAGCGACGGATCGGCCACGCGCCCGGCGACCACGATCTGCGCGCCGGCATCAAGTGCGGCGGCAATCGCTTGGGCGCCTATATAGGCATTGGCGCTGACCATCTGGATGCCATCAATCGCCGCGCCCAGTTGCTGGCGCAGCAACTGGCGGTGCGGTGCGCCCGACAAATCGTCGCCGCCCACCACCGCAATGCGCGGCGCGGGCAAGCCCAGTTCCCCTGCCATCTTGCGTATAAACCGCGCCGCCGCCAGCGGGTTGGCCGCGCCAAAGTTGCTGACGATGCGAATGTTGTGCCGCAGGCAGCGCGCCAGCACCGGCCTCAGCATGTCGTCCAGCAGGGGCTCAAAGCCGGCTTCGGGATCGGCACGCCGGCGCAACTGCGCCAGCGCCAGGGTGCGCTCGGCCAGGGTTTCAAAAATCAGGAAGGCCGGCCCGCCGCGCTGTATCAGCGTGTCCACCACGGCAGCGGCGGCATCGACCCGGTCACCGGAAAAACCGGCGGCACAGCCAATCAACAGAGGGGGCAAATCAGGTGGGCTCATAAAAAGTATTCCAGGCGCTGAATTTAGGCTTGCACCTCCTATTTGTAAAATAGAAAATTCATATTGATTCAACTGCAATTCAAATCAATTGGCCAACCCCAATCTTTCCACCCGCCAGCTGCGGGCGTTTCTGGCGCTGGCAGAGCAGCGCAGCTTCACCCGCGCGGCTGCGGCCTGCCACCTGTCGCAGCCGGCCTTCAGCGCCCTGATACGCACGCTTGAAAACGAGCTCAACACACGCCTGTTTGACCGCGACACACGCAGCGTGCAGTTGACGGCCGAAGGGCGTTTGTTTGAAACCCCGGCGCGCCAGTTGCTGGGTGATTTCGGGATAGCCGTCAACGACCTGAGCGACCACGTCGAGCGCAGGAAAGGCCGCGTGCATGTCGCTGCCCTGCCCTCACTCGCGGCGGGCTGGTTGCCGGCCATATTCGCCGAGTTCAAGGCCGCCTGGCCGGGCATTGAACTCAACCTGAGCGACTTTTTGTCGGACCCCTGCATAGACCTGGTGCGCAGCGGCAAGGCCGACTTTGCGCTCGCCTCCACAGGCGCCAAACACGCAGGGCTCAGCACACAACTGCTGTGCACCGACCAGTTTTACCTGGTGTGCCGCAAGGACCACCCTCTGGCCGGCGAGAAAGCGCTGACGCTCAAAAAGCTCACGCCCTTCCCTTTTATCCACATGTCACGCAACAGCAGCGTGCGCCAGGCGCTGGACGCCGCGCTGCACCCGCTGCAGACCAACACCTTGCTTGAAGTCGACCAGCTGGCAACGGTGACCGGCATGGTGCAGGCCGGCCTGGGCATCAGCGTGGTGCCGGCGCTGACGCTTTTCCACTTTGAACGCGAAGGTTTGCTGACCCGGCCGCTGGCCGCCAAAAACCTGACGCGAAAGATTTATGTGGTGCGCAGGCAGGAAGGCAGCCTGTCCGTGGCGGCGCAGGCCTTGCATGATTTGATTGTGCGGCGGATGCGAGCGGTCAAACCAGCCGCGTCCTAGCGGTCAAACGCTGGCCGTTTGGGATCAAACTTCCAGCCCGGAATCAGGCTTTGCATGGCCACGGCATCGTCGCGTGAACCCAGGCCGTGCTGCTTGTAGAGCTGGTGCGCTTTTTCGACCTCGACCATGTCCAGCTCGACACCCAGGCCGGGCTTTTTAGGCACCCGCACCAGGCCGCCTTCAATCTTCAAAGGCTCTTTGGTCAGGCGCTGGCCGTCCTGCCAGATCCAGTGCGTGTCGATGGCGGTCACGCGGCCAGGCGCGGCGGCGCCGACCTGGGTGAACATGGCCAGTGACACGTCGAAGTGGTTGTTCGAATGCGAACCCCAGGTCAGGCCCCAGTCGCGGCAGGTCTGCGCCACGCGGACAGAGCCGGCCATGGTCCAGAAATGCGGATCAGCCAGCGGAATATCCACCGATTGCAGCGACAGCGCGTGGCTCAGCTGGCGCCAGTCGGTGGCGATCATGTTGGTTGCCGTGGGCAGGCCGGTGGCGCGGCGGAACTCGGCCATCACCTCGCGGCCCGAAAAACCCTCTTCGGCGCCGCAAGGGTCTTCGGCATAGGCCACCACGCCGCGCATGTCGCGCATCAGGCGGATCGCATCCTTGAGCAGCCAGCCACCGTTCGGATCCAGCGTGACGCGGGCCTCGGGGAAACGTTCATGCAAGGCGCGCATGGCGTCGACTTCTTCCTCGCCACGCAAGACGCCGCCCTTGAGTTTGAAGTCGTTAAAGCCGTAGCGTTCGTGCGCGGCTTCGGCCAGGCGCACGATGCTCTCGGGTGTCATGGCTTTTTCGTGGCGCAGGCGCGACCAGGCGTCTTGGGCCTGCGGCTCGCTCGCATAAGGCAGGTTTGTTTTTGATTTGTCACCGACAAAAAACAAATAGCCCAACATCTCGACCGCATCGCGCTGCTGGCCTTCGCCCAGCAAGGCCGCCACCGGCACCTCCAGGTGTTGACCCAGCAAGTCCAGCAAGGCCGACTCGATCGCCGTCACGGCGTGGATGGTGGTGCGCAAATCAAAGGTCTGCAGGCCGCGGCCGCCGGCATCGCGGTCGGCAAACTGGCGCTGCACCTGCTGCAAGACCTGCTGGTGCGCGCCTATGGGCTGGCCGACCACGAGGTCGCGGGCGTCCTCCAGGGTCTGGCGGATTTTTTCGCCGCCCGGCACCTCACCCACGCCGGTGCGCCCGGCGTTGTCGGTCAGTATCAACAGGTTGCGCGTAAAAAATGGGCCGTGCGCGCCGCTGAGGTTCAGCAGCATGCTGTCGCGCCCGGCGACGGGAATCACACGCAGGGCGGTGATGCGGGGAGTGCTGTTCATGGGCATGTCGGATCGCTCAATCTATGCTGATCTTGCCGGTCTCAATCACTTTCTTCCAGCGCGCAAATTCCTGCTGCTGGAAGCTGGCGAACTGTTCCGGCGTGTTGGCTACCACTTCAAAACCGACCGAGACAAACTGCTGCTTGATCTGCGGGTCATTCAGCGCGGCGACGATGGCCGCATGGGCTTTGGCGCGCACATCGGCCGGCAGGCCCTTGGGCGCCACCACGGCTTGCCAGGAATAAACCACCAGGTCCTTGATGCCGGCCTCGCCCAGCGTGGGCACATTGGGCAGCAGCGGCGAGCGTTTGCCGGAGGTGATGGCCAGCGCCGTCAGCTTGCCGGACTTGATGTGCTGCAACACCGCGTTGATGTTCTGGAACGAGGCATCGACCTGGCCGCCCAGCAAATCGGTGATCGCCGGTGCGCCGCCCTTGTAGGGCACATGCGTGCCGCTGGTTCCGGTCTGCTGCCAGAACAACTCGGCCGTCAGGTGGTCGCTGGAGCCATTGCCCGAGGAGGCAAACGACATCTTGCCGGGGTTGATCTTTTGGTAGGCCACCAGCGCACCCAGGGTTTTGTAGGGCGATTTGGAGGGCACTACCAGCACGTTGGGCGCCTGCACCGCCACGGTGATGGTGTCGAAATCCTTCAGCGTGTCGTAAGGCATGTTGCGGATCAGGTGCGGCGCAATCACCAGCGGGCCCAGCGAGGTGACCAGGAAGTTGTAGCCGTCGGGCGCCGAACGTTTGACCTGCGTCGCGCCTATCGTGCCGGTGGCGCCGGCCTTGTTTTCCACCACAAAAGGCTGGCCCAGCTTTTCGGTCAGCTTGGGCGCGATGGCGCGGGCCACGGTGTCGGTGGAGCCGCCGGACGGGAAAGGCACGACCAGGGTCACGGATTTGGTGGGCCAGGCCTGGGCCTGAACGCCGGCACTAAAGACCAGGCCTATGGCCAGGATGCTGAGCAGTTTTTTCATGGGGATGTCTCCTGGGGTCATAAATAGCGCCTCTTGGGCGCCGGATTGTCAAAACAGGGCACCAGGCCCGGCTGCGGCAAGCACAGCAGCTAATTTCTGCCAAGCAGAAACAGCGGTAGCGCTACCAATTACATACCAATGGTAGCGCTACCTTTTCAAAAGTCAAGACGGAAAACTACGGAGTTTTGCGCCTTCAGGTGCTGCCGCGGCTGACGATGGAAAAGCCCACATCCACCACCCGCGCACCAACTTCGCGGCCTTCTGCCCTGTCCACAATGAACTGCGCAGCCTGCCGGCCAATCGCCATGCCGTCTATGCGCACAGTGGTCAGGGCCGGCTGCAGGTCAGCGGCAAATTCGAGGTCACCAAAACCCACCACCGCCAGCTGCTTTGGCACGTCAACACCGCGCCACTGCGCTTCGGTCATGACGCCCAGCGCCAACAGGTCGGAGCTGCAAAACACCGCGTCCAGGCCCGGCGAGGTTTGCAGCAACTGCAGCAGCGCGCTGCGCCCGCTCTTCAAAGTGGTAGGCGCCGGCACAATCACCACGGCCACCTCGCCCAGGCCGGCGGCATGCGCTGCGGCCTGAAAAGCCTGCTGGCGCCGCTTGGCGCGCTCGTCGTCACCGGCGATCACGGCCAGGCGGCGGCGGCCCCGGGCGTACAAAAAATCCACCACCGCGCGGCCCACATCCACATGTGAAAAACCCACCAGCATGTCTATGGGTGTGGGGGTCAGGTCCCAGGTTTCGACCACCGGGATGCCGGCGGCCAGCAGGCGCTTGCGCCCTTCCGGCGAATGCATGATGCCGGTCAGCACAATGCCGTCCGGCCGGCGGCTGATGATGGCGTCCAGCAAGGCGTCTTCGCGCGAATCGGCATAACCGCTCTGGCCCAGCATCAGCTGGTAGCCCTGGGCGGCCAGGGCTTCGTTGAGCGAACGCAGGGTTTCCATGAACACCGGCCCCGAAATGGTCGGCACCAGCGCCGCCACCAGCCGGCTGCGCGCCGAGGCCAGGCCACCAGCCATGCGGTTAGGCACATAAGCAGTACTGGCCACCGCCTCGGTCACTTTTTTCAGCACCTCGGCCGACACCCGGCCAGGCGTGTTGAGCGCGCGCGAGGCCGTGATGGGCGCCACGCCGGCCAGCCTGGCCACGTCATGCAGGGTGACCGCGCCGCTGCCCCGGCGGGTGCGCCGTGCCGGCGTGTTGTCTTCGTCGTTCATCGCCGGATTCTAGGCGCAGGTGGGCCACGCCATCGCCCCGGCGCTTGCGCACCCAGGGCAAAAACCGGCGCCCCAGGCCATCTGGATTGCTATAAATTCAATAGCTGTCTGCGCTCACCATTAAAGGGCTGGAGGCAAAAATGGCTTAAAAATCCGGCTACCTGATCCCGTCCCGCATGCGCGCAAACACTTGCCAGAAAACCGCATCCTGCGTGGTCGCAAAGTTGATGCGCATCAGGGTGCTGGGCTGGCGCGCCGCATGGAATAGCGCGCCGGGCGCGAGCAGATAACCTTCGTCGAGCATGCGCTGCGCCAGCGCGTCGGTGTCCACCCCGGTCTCGACCCAGCCGAACAGGCCCGCCGGCTCGGCCGCAAAACTGCAGCCGTGCGCCAGCGCCAGCTTGACGCTGCGGGCGCGCGCGATCGCCAGCCGGGTGCGTATGCGTTCGGCATGGCGGCGCAACTGGCCCTGGTCTATGCACCAGGCCAGCGCTTTTTCCAGCAGGGCCGGGGTGGTCAGCGTGGTCAGCAGCTTGGTGTCGAGCAGCCGCTCGACCAGGCCGGGCGGCGCCGCCAGGTAACCGACACGCCAGCCCGGCGCCAAAATCTTGGCAAAACCGCTGACGTAAATCGTGCGCTGCAGGCCGTCCAGCGCACACAGGCGCGTCGCATGTTCGGGTGCCAAATGGCTGTAGGTGTCGTCTTCAACAATGTGGAAGTTGTGTGTATTGGCCAGCTGCAGCACGCGGTGCGCGCTACCGGGCGTGAGGCAATAACCGGTCGGGTTGTGGAACACGCTGACGCTGACAAACAGCTTGGGCGCATGCACCTCGCAATAACGCGCCATCACCTCCAGATCCGGCCCGTCGGCCCGCCGCGGCACCGGCAGTATGCGCATGCCCATGGCCGCCAGCCGCGCAAACTCTATGGCCCAGCCGGGTTCCTCGACCATCACGTAGTCGCCGGCGCGCAGCAGGGTGCGGCTGACGATGTCCAGCGCATGGGTGGCGCCCACGGTGGTGATGATTTGTTCAGGCGCGGCCGGGATGTTCAGGCTGGCGAGTTTTTTCGACAGGGCGCGGCGCAGGCCGCCATCGCCGGCCGGCTCGCCGTAGTTCAGCGAATACTCCTGCAGCGCGCGGGCGCTGGTGACGCGGCGCACCGCCGCCGGCATGAAGCTGGTTTCCAGCCAGTCCGTCGGAAACACGCCCATGCCGGGCTGCGCCTTGTCGCTGCTGCCGTGGAACATGCCACGTATCAGCGCCGTGGCATTGACCGGGTTGTGCTGTGGCTGGAAACCCATGGGCGGCTTGGAAGACGCTACTGAATTCATAGCTGACTGCGCCTGCTCCTCCTGGGCTGGAGCCATTTCCCTCACATAAAATCCGCGGTTTTTGCGGGACTCCACCAGGCCCTGGGCCAGCAGCCGGTCATACGCGGCGACCACGGTCGAGGCACTTACCCCCTGCTGCTGCGCGCATTGCCGCACCGAAGGCAGGCGCGCGCCCGAGGCCAACAGGCGGTTGCGGATACGCTCGGCAAAACGCCCGGCGAGTTGCTCGGTCAGGGACTGGGAAGCGGCTTTCAACAACATGGCGGGGTCTCGGCTGCTGGCTGTGTTGTCACAACAAGCAGTACAGTTTGGAATTTTGTCTGCATAACTGTATTGGCAGTGTGTTGGTTTCAACTATAAAGTCAATGCCATGAATTGGCAAGAGTTCACCGCTTTACTGGTGCTGGCCACGGCGATGAGTTTTACGCCCGGCCCCAACACCACGCTCTCGACCGCCCTGGCGGCGAATCACGGCCTGCGCCGCGCGCTGCCCTTTGTGTGCTCCGTGCCGGTCGGCTGGGGTCTGCTGCTGAGCCTGTGCGCCATGGGCCTGGGTGCGCTGGTGCTGGCCCTGCCGCTGCTGAGCTGGGTCATCAAGCTGGTGGGCGTAGGCTATCTGCTGTGGCTGGCCGCAAAAATCGCCCAATCGCGCCAGCTGAGCCAGGCCGATGCGGCGCGCCTGAATGTGGGCTTCTGTCAGGGCATGGCGCTGCAGTTTGTCAACATCAAGGCCTGGATGCTGGCGCTCGCCATCGTCAGCGGCTGGATCGCCG
>JAZKCE010000026.1:0-43089 GCA_040388255.1 Pseudomonadota bacterium
AAGCTCTAAAGACGCAGGTCGAGCTGTTTTAAAGAAATTATCAAAATTTACCGGATAGTAGTGATTTAATCAGGTAAAACGGCCTCCAGCCTAATAACAGCAAGCGCTGGCAGCTATGAAATCAGGAGTTCTGTCCCGGCTTCCATCGCCCACCAAGCAGTCCAACCCGAGCGACTGGGCACAGCTCTGCGGCGATTGGCATCCCGATTCGCCGCACAATTTGCGGTGAATAAGCCCCAGTTCTGGCAACGCTGGTCCGGCACGCCCATGAACAAGCGCCAGACGCAGGTGCTGAACCGCGTGCTCGACGGCATGGAGGGCAAGCTCACCAATGCCAAATGGGCGGCGATTGCCAAGTGCTCGCCCGACACCGCCTTGCGCGATATCAATGGCTTGCTGGCGCTGGGGGTGCTGGGCAAACTGGAAGGTGGCGGGCGCAATACGGCTTGCGAATTGCGGTCTTCAGCGACCTGAGCTAATGAGTTGGTTGCGTCCAGACTCAACGGCGGCCCGCACATTCGAGCTCGAACAGCGGCACATCGAGCTTGCGGCTCAGCCACACACCGCCGCCCAGATCGATCAGGCCTTCCTGCAGGCCGCGCCGGTACAACTCTGCCCGGTGGCGAAACAGGCGTGGGTCGGCCAGCGCATCGTCGATGATGTCGCGCTCATAGTCTTCGCCTGTCGCGGCCTCCACATAAAGCGCGCCCCGGCTCAACTTGCCCAGGTTGTGCAAGGCCAGCTTCAGGTCCGCCGGGCTCAGGTAGGACAACACGGCCTGGCAGATCACCAGGTCAAACGGCTCGGTCGATGAATAGTCCACCACCGAACCACGCTCCCAGCCAAAACGTTCACACAGGTACTCGCTGAACTCCACGCCCTGGTAACTGGCATCGGGAAAATGCCTGGCCACAATCTCGCGCCACAGGCCAATGCCGCAGCCCACGTCCAGCACCCGCTTCACGGGCACGCGCAGGTACTTGAGGTAGCTGCAGACAAAGTTGCCCAGCCGCTCGACATGCCCGGGGTCCACTACGCTGGTCTTCTTGTCGAAGTAGTAGCGCTGGTAATACGCCTCGTCGAACCATTGATCACTTGCAGATTTCACGCGCTTTCCTTCGTAACTGGCCGGAAATCCCCATCTTGCGCGGATGAACGCAGTTCGCTACGCCGACTGGTTAAACGTTTATGACGCGCTGAAGTAGGGCAAAAGAGACGCGCCACTCAAGGCCGTCCTCGCAGACGAGGGAAGCCGTCTTCCGATTGATCCGCGAGATCTTGCCGAACTTGCGGATCAGATCGCGTCCCTCGAAGCTCACTGTGTCGCCGACTGCAAAGTCTTCTCGGCGTGGCAGAACCTCTTTGGACTGCGGTGCGACCTTAACCGAAGGGTCCAGTCCAACTGCAGCGTAGCGAATCCATTTGTACTTGCCGTCATGGGACGCATGAACCATGAGCTGGTCAGGCTTGAACTCGATGACCTTAGCGGCATGCATGCGGTTGTCGCGCAAATCCAGATACTGAACCGTCTGCCCGACGTGCAGTTGCTGGCGGATTGCGATCATGCGAGCGGGTTGCATGAGCAGATGCTCCACTGCGGTCTGAAGCTGCAGTAGCTCCAGGTCTGAGGCCTGGTTGGCCAGAGTAGACATCAGGTTGTGCCAGTCCATCTTTACACCATCCCTGATTTAGAACTCGTAGCCTCGTGCCAACCAGTAGTGCCAGTCGGCTACAGCACAGACAACACTGTTGTCATCCACCAAGGGAGTCAGTTGTGACAGCGGCACGGCCAGCTTGCGATCCGACCAGCGGATCCAGACAAACATATCGCTTTGGCAGATATCGTCTGGTGCCATACCCAGTACGCGCACCGTTTCGCCGATCTTCAAAGGCGAGGTCGGGTACTCGCTACTGACGTGGGCCTCAAACTCAGTTCCAAGTTCCTCCTCCAAGTAGCAATACCAGCCCATCGCCCTTTCGGTTTCGTCGTATGCATCCACGACGATATCCATAAGGATGCGCTGTTCTCGTTCTGGGTTGAGTTTGGGTTTACGCATGATCCGATTGGCTTGACGTTGGGGTAGGTGCCATCGTAGCGCCACCGCCCTCGCTGCGATCAGGGGGACAGCGGTTTCCAGTTAAACGGCAGCAATTCGGCTAGTTTAGTCACTGGGTGGTTGGGCAGGCGCTTGAGGACATCACAAAGCCAGGCGTAGGGCTCCACCCCATTGAGCCGACAGGTGCCGATGAGCGAGTACATGGTGGCGGCGACGTGGCCACCGCGCTCGGAGCCCAGGAACAACCATGACCGTCTTCCAACTGCAACCGGACGTATGGCCGATTCGATCAGGTTGTTGTCGGGCATCAGGATGCCGTCTTCGGTGTAGCGAACCAAGGTTTCCCATTGCCGCAAGGCATATCTGTGCTTTTATCCAGAATCTCATCGATCAAATTAAAGCGAACCACGATAGCTTCGCGTAGCTCGTCAACAAACTCGACATCATGCTCAATATCTGACCATTCTGAATCCCACCATTTTTTGATTTTGTTTAGGCCGACGACTAAGTCTTTAAGCCCCCAAGGATGCACTTCGTGGGCAGCAATCCAGTTGGTGAAGAACTCGTTTCTTGCGGGGATGCCCCATGAACGGCGTGTGTTTTTACCGCTCACGATCATGGCCGAGGGCGAGGAGATCTCGGCCACGTCATTCTTTAAGATAAACGTTCGAAAGAGCTTCTTTGCGGCTATCCCTTTGGGCGCAGGCCAAGCCAACGCGGCGGTTTGTGGAAAATGCGGTAATACCGGCCATAGCTTGATGCCGTTCCAAATTGCTTGGCCGATCACTTTTTCCATAGCCTTGGGAATTAGTCCAAGGCTTTGGAGCGCAAACAACCTGTCCCAAACGCTGCCTTTCAGAGGCTTGTATATATCGGATGTTAATTGTTCGGGACCAGAAATTTCCGCAAGTAGCAACGCAATCTCAGAGTCAAGAGCGAGCCGCAGCGTCGGGGTAATTTCTTTTGGGGCTCGTGCGAGAAGCCGCAGTGGTCTGACCCAATTCCCCGAATAATGATTTGCAAGATGGTCCGGGACTTCTAGCGAAGGAAGGACCCGTGGAGTTTGACGATACGTCGGCGATCGAGGATCTTGGACAGGGGAATGTCTTCGCGAGAGGCAACCGTAAAATGCGCCCTGTCGAGAATTTTTTCTGCGGCTCGTTCGAGCAATGTGTCGTAGTTTGTAGTGAAGATTTCCGACCAAGGAAGTTTTAGTAACTGGTCGTGAAGTAGTCCGGGAGCTACTTTGTCATCAGGTATCAGTTGCTTGAGTAGATTTTCCAGCGCCGGAACAGAAAAGACGCGGGCATACTGTTCGCCCAACTGAGTAACCATTCCTGTCGAAAAGACAGCCTCTTTGGTATCAGGATTCAGCGCTTCCCATAATGCCTTCCCGACCATGGGCCAAGTGGCTAGGCTGTCGCCACCTTCGGCGTTGCGACTGAACCCGGCGCCGACCATGACGGCGGCATTGTTGTTGGAAAAGGCCTGTCTGATCGCGCCAAAGTGAATGGCGTTTTCATCATTACTCATTTTCTTTTTCCATTACTTTCCCTGCGGATGCGACTTGCCTTGTTACTAGCTCGTCAAGTCTCCTGCCAAACCCACCATCCCCACTAACTCCAATCACGAGCCTCTGCGTCGCCCGCGTCGCCGCTACATAAAACAGTCGCGCTTCCTCTTGTTCATCTTCGCCAGTCGCAGGCATCTGGCCCACACCAGGCAAGGCCACCACAGGGAACTCCAGGCCTTTGCTCACATGCATTGTCAGAACGGTAATGGTGTCGCGGTCTGGTTTGAAGTCACCAGAGCGCTTGCGCACTTGGTGTGGCAGCTTGCGGTGTCTGAGCGCATTCGCGCATTCGTCCATCGTGGCGTAGTCGCGGCAGATGATGGCCATGTCTGCCCAAGCATGTCCTTCTTGGTGGGCTGCACTTAGCAACTCCGCGATCTTGAATGCTTCATCGCGCAAGCTGGGTAGCCGGATGATGAGCGGCGCCGGCCCTTCGCGTCCACAGCCAATGGGCTGAACGCGTGGCGCATCCTCGTCGTCGGTGTCCCGTGCAATCAGCAAGTCGGTCGCAATCAAGCTTGCTGTTTGAAGAATCTGCCGCGTGTTGCGGTAGTTGATTTTGAGGATGGTTGATCGGCCGTGCGTTGCCTGAATGCCTACGCTTTTCAACGTAAATTTGAGTTGCTTGCGTTTGTAGATGCGTTGAGCATCGTCATACAGAAGCAGCAAACTATTGGTTTCAGGATCGACCATCTGCGTGACAAGCTTCAGCCATTCAGGGGCAAAGTCATGGCCTTCGTCAATAAGAACGGCCAGATATTGAGCTGCCGGAATCTGCTTCCGATCAACACCCCGAATAACGTTCTCTACCATCTCGTCAAACATGTTGGGACCCTGCGGCGGAACGGTCTGTCCATAGGCCACCAGCTGTTGTCGGCACCACTTGTGGAAGTTGCGCACGTGCACCTTGGCCGTCAGCCCTTTGGCCTCCATCACGGATTCCAGCTTTACGGCCAGCGGCTCGTTGTAGCAAAGAATCAAGATGGGTTTGGATGCTTCGGTATTCGCCTTGGCCAGGTACTCGGCACGGTAACCGAGGATCATGGTTTTGCCGGAGCCGGCCACACCATGAATCACGCGGTGGCCGTCGCCAAGGCTGCGCGCGAGTTGCTCTTGCTGGATGTCCATCACTCGCATGATGTCGGGCAAGTCGGCTTCTGTATCGCTGTCGTCAAACAGCGCGCCCTGCGTCTGCACGCGCACTTCCGGGAACATGTTCCAGCGCACGCGGTCAAGCTGTGGCAAAGACATGGCGCCACCGAACGAATGGGGAAACATGTCCCACAGCCGCTGTTGAAAAGTTTCTACGTCCGCGTCTTCCTGCATTTCATCTTTGCAGATGACGTAGTTGGGGGCTATGGCTTCGCCCAATCCCGCGTTGTCAAACTGCTTGCGTGTGATGTTGGTAAAGACAACACCGTGGCCCCACGGAAAAGCCAGCTTGCCTTGATGGGTGCCACTGGAGTGAACAAGCTGCGGATCGCGCTCAAGGGAGTTGACAACCTGAATGGCGCAAAACCGCGCCTGCGCCAGCGGGCTCATCACGACCTTGATTTGGCCGTTCACCAGAATGTCCCACGCTTGACGCGTGGCCTTGTGCACGGTTTCGAGTTTCCAGTCTTTTGTTTCAAGAATCAGGATGCCGCGCCGCGGATGCATCACCACAAAGTCTGGGTGAGACTGCTTCGGGCCAACCGGTACGTCGTACCAAAGCAGATAGTCGTCATCGAGCTTTTGCTCCAGCCGCTCGGCAAGTCTGCGTTCACCACTGGTCATGCGTGAAACGCAGGTCCCGATCGAAGGAATAAGAGTCGCCATCCGGAAGTCACTACCTCGCTAACAGTTTGTGACGTCGATCATGACCGAAAATGCTGTGTAGACATAGCTTTCTTGGTCTTCGGGTATTCAAAAGGTGTTCATTTTTAGGAAAACCCCTAGAGAAAATAGTTCACCAGGAAGGTGGCGCGCGGCGTAGTTGGCATTTTGCGAATGCAGAAACGCAATTTTTATAAGGAAAAAAGGCCTCTAACCCAGGTCGTACGGGCGCAGGCAGCTATAAAAACTGTAGCGATCGTATGTCAATCAGGCCGTATCGGCGCTGGCACTGCACGCACACCATCACCCCGCCGCCAGCTACGCGGCACAGCATGTCAACGCGGCCGAACAAGCCTCAATGCGTCGGGTACTTGCAGAACTGGCCGTGCGGCTGCGCGCGCATCAGGGCGTGGAAGTTGTCGTGCGACATGCGCAGCAGGCGTTCGTGGTCGCCGCCTTCCATGTACACGAATTCGCTCTCTTCAAGCTCGTCATCGATCACGGTTTCAATGCCCCAGGGCATGCCGATCGAGGGCACGGCGCCGGGCTCGCAGCCTTTGAAGAGCATCGCAATGCGGTCTTCGTCGGCCAGCCGTAACTCCTTGCGCTGGAGCATGCGTGCCAGCTCGCCCACACGCACGGCCTTGTCGGCGGGGATCACGGCCATCACGTAGCCGTTGTCGTCTTCGAGAATCACCGACTTGGCCAGGTGGCAGGCCATGACGTTGGCGCTGCGGGCCGTTTCCGCACTGGTGCGGCTGTGGGCATGCGCGACAACCTCATAGCGCGCACCGCGCTGGTCGAGGTAGGTGGCCAGGTTTGAGGGAATGGACATGGCAGCCTCCTGGAAAAAAACAGACCTTCCGGGGCCAGACAGCGGTTTGGCTCGCGCAGGCATTAACCAGTTTAGGCCGATTAATACCGCGTTGCCAGTGAGGTGTTTCAGGCGGGGCAAACCCTCAGGAGCTGACGGCCTCTTTGCCTGCCGCCCCACCCTGCGGACGTTCCACCTGCCCGTCCGGATGCTTCGCAAACCGCGCCGGGTCGCGGCCATGTGTGGGCGCGTGGTCTGGCCACGGCCAGCCGCCGAACTGGGTGCGCTGGTAGTCCTGCATGGTCTGCATGATCTCGGCCTGGCTGTTCATCACAAACGGGCCGTACTGCGCCACCGGCTCGCCAATCGGCTTGCCCTGCAGCACCAGGAATTCGCTGACGCTGTCGCCATTGACCAGCTCAACCGCCGCATCGGCGCGCAGCTCGATCGCGCCGCTGCTCTTGATGTTTTGGCCGGCAACACTGACCGATGCGCCCTTGAAGAAATACAGCACGCGATTGGTGCCCTGGCTGGCGGCCGGCAAGGTCCAGCGCGCGCCGGGCTCCATGCGCAGCGTCCAGATGGCCAGGTCGGCCTGCTCGCGGGCGGCCCATGAATCGGGCGGCGGTGCCAGCGGGGTGATGGGGTCGGCTGCACCGCTGCCCTGCAGCTTGCCGGCCACCACTGAAACATAGGTGGCGTGGCCCTGCTCGTCTTTGGCAACGGTGTCGGGGATGTCTTCAGACCAGAACATCTTGAAATGTGGCGGCGCCATCTTGGAGGCGGCCGGCAAATTCAGCCAGATCTGGAACAGCTCCATCGGATTCGGTTTGCTCGTGTCCAGCAGCGGGAACATTTCCGAATGCACGATGCCCTTGCCGGCCGTGAGCCACTGCACATCACCACGGCCAAAACGCGCGGTGGCGCCCAGCGAGTCGGAGTGGTCTATCAATCCTTTGCGGACTATGGTGACGGTTTCAAAGCCGCGGTGCGGGTGGCCGGGAAAGCCGGGCACGGTCTCGCCGTGATACATGCTCCAGCCGTCCTTACGGCTGAAGTCCTGGCCCATGTCGCGGCCGGCCAGCGAGGCCCTGGGGCCCATGTCCGCATTGGCTTCGGGGTAGGCATCGTCGTGGTAGACGCAGAACAAAAACGGGTCCAGCGTTTCCCAACGGTGGCCCAGGGGTTTGATGTTGAGGATAGGACTGGCGGTGGCGGTAGACATGGTGCTGGCGGGGCCTTTCTGCCTTCAGGTTTGCAAAGAAAACACATGAGGGTAACCGCATCTTCTTTCAAGCGCTGGCCGGGCGGACTGGAGCCCTGCATCTGCCGGTTTCCGGCGGTCTTCATGGGATTTCAGCATAAAAAGTGCCTGTGGCCTCCGTTAATAGCGCGCCACCAGCTATCAAAATGGTAGCTGTCGCAAGTGCCGCGTTACCCGATCAACTGCGGTAGCCAGGTGGCAATGGCCGGAATCCAGAACACGGCGGCCAGCAAAGCCTGCCTGCGCGGGCATCGCTGATAGTGCTGCGGTATTCTTCACTCCGATGCCCGCCTTGCCCATGGATTTTTCCGCAGATTCCGACATCGTCGCCCGCGCGCTGATTGGCATGACGCTGCTGATCGATGGTGTGGGCGGCCGCATTGTCGAGACCGAGGCTTACGACCAGGGCGACCCGGCCTCGCATACCTTTGGCGGGCCGACACCTCGCAACGCGGCGATGTTTGGCCCGGCCGGCCGGGCCTATGTGTACCGCTCCTATGGCATCCACTGGTGCCTGAACCTTGTTTGCCGTGAAGAAGGCCATGGCGCCGGGGTGCTGATTCGTGCGATGGAACCGACCGCCGGCATTGAACGCATGCAGGCGCGCCGTGGATTGGCGGATAGCCGCCTGCTGTGCTCGGGCCCTGGCCGGGTCGGGCAGGCGCTGGCGATTGATGGCGGTTTTAACGGCATGCGCCTGGACAGGGCGCCGTTCAAATTGCTGGGGCCGGACGATGCGGCACCGGCCGTGGTGCTGACCGGCCCGCGCATAGGCATTTCAAAAGCGGCGGATGTGCCCTGGCGTTTTGGTGCCGCGGGCTCGCGGTTTTTAAGCCGGCGGTTTTAAGCCTGCTTGGGTGGGCCGGGCAACACCACATACGCCAGCGCACCGGCCGTCAGCAGCGCGGCAATGCTGGCCAGCACCGCAGTGAACGGATCTGCGCCATGGGCCGTGGCGACGGAGGCCACAATGCCGGTGAACCATTGCATCACCGCCACACCCAGGAACATGGCCATGGTGAAAACCGCCATGGCACGGCCGGTGAGCGAGGCCGGGTAGGCGGCGCGCACGTCGGCGTACTGCAGCACCAGGCAACCCGACAGCAGGCCGATCACGATGGGGCCGATGACATCAATAAAGGTGTTGTGGGTCACTGCAAACACGGTAAACAGCGCCGCCAGCAACAGGGTGAAGCCCACAATCCAGGCGCGCCGCCGCGCCGGTCCCGGGTCCAGCCGGCCAAACAGCGGCGGGCCGAACAGCGAGGCCAGCGACATCACCAGCGCCACATTGCCGCTTTGCACCAGCGAAAAATCATGGCGCTGCATCAGCAGCGGCCCCAGCCAGAGGCCGCGCAGTGAAATAAAGGAAGCGTAGCCCACGCTGGCCAGCAGCACGATGCCCGCGGTATGCGGCAGCAAGAACAGCGCGCCGAATTTGTAAAAAGCTTGGCGCACGGATTCTTTAGGCAATGCGCCCGACGCGCCTGATGGTGTCGGCTCATGCACCATTTTCCAGATCAGCAGCCAGGCCAGCACAGCCAGGCCGCCCAGCACTGCAAAACCCATGCGCCATGAGGTGGCCTGGATCAGCCAGGCCAGGGGCGTGCCGGTGATAAGCATGCCTATGCCGCCCAGGCCCAGGGTAAGGCCGGAAATCGCCGCAAAACGCCCGGCCGGAAAATGCCGCGCAATAAAAACCGTGCAAACCAGAAACGCGGGCGCGCAACCAACGCCTATCAGCACCTGGCCCAGCACCAGCATGCCGTAGCTGTCGGACATGGCCGACAGGGCAGAGCCGGCAATTGCAACCGGATACGCGGTGAGCACGGTACGCCGCACGCCGTGCAGGTCTATGCCTATGCCCATGAACAGCTGCATGGCGCCAAACGCAAAATGAAACGCGCCGGCAAACAGGCCCAGCTGCTGCGCGCTGAGCTGAAAGTCGGCCTGCAGCGGCGCCGCCATGATGGCCGCCACGGTGCGCCAGGCCTGGCTGAGCGCGAATGCGGTGGTCAGCGCAAACAGCATGATCCAGACGGATCGCGTTGAATCTGCGCTGCCCGCTTCAGCTGGCTTGCGAGGGCTGTTCAATGGTGGTGACCGTGTTCGCCATGCACGTGCTGGTGTGCAATCTCTTCTTCGGAGGCCAGGCGCACATCGGTGACCTTGAGGTTAAAACGCAATTCCTTGCCGGCCAGCGGGTGGTTGCCGTCCAGCAACACCGTGTCGCCCTTGATCTTCATGACGTTGAAGATCTGTACGCGGCCGTCGTCGCCGTGGCCTTCGAGCTGGCCGCCGACTTTCACGCCGGGCGGGAACTGCTTTTTCGGCAGGCTGCGCAGCAGGCTTTCATCGCGCAGGCCAAAGGCGTCCTGCGGCTGCAGTTGCAGCACGACCTGGTAGCCGGGCTCCTGGCCCTCCAGCGCTTCTTCAATTTTGGGCAGAGTGTTGCCGTAGCCGCCGTGCAGGTAGACCATGGGCGCCTTGCTTTCCTCTATCGGTTTGCCATTGGCATCCGATACCTTGAACTGCAGGGTGACGGCGGTGTTTTTTTCGATTTTCATAAGCTGCTTTCCGGCGCCCGGGTGGCGCCCGCTGGGGTGGAATCTTAGCAATGAAGCCCGGCGAACGGAAAAGTTGCCGATTTCCCCGATGCGCAGGCCGCCCGGGTTGGCAATAATTGGCCAAGCAGGCCCTCCTTTAAATTGCGGCAAGCCCCCCTATTTATTGATCCATCATGAAACCACTGGATACTGAAACCATTGAGCTGCTGTCTGCGGCAGCCGCACCGAAACAGCTGTTTGTGCTGCTGCACGACCAGGACGGCACGGCCGCCGACATGCTGGCGCTGGGCAACCGGATTGGCGACGCCTTTGCCGAGGCTGCGGTGCTGATTCCAGAGGGCCTGGCGCAGGTGGATGCGCTGGTCGCGTTTGTGCGGGCGCAGCAGCAGCGTTTTGAGATTTCGCAATCGGCTGTCGCGCTGGCGGGCCTGGGCGCGGGCGCCGACCTGGCACTGGCATTGAGCGATGCGCACGACGGCCTGGTGGGCCGGGTGCTGGCGTTTGGCAGTGCCTACGCGGGCGTTGCCGGGAGTTTTGTTGAAAAGGCGCCGGCGCTGACCACGCTGCACCTGCTGCACGGGGAAAACGACACGGTGGCGCCTGTCGTGCTGGCGCGCCAGGGCTTTGAGCGCCTGATGGCCCTGAGCGCCGATGCCACGCTGGACGTGGCCGCATCGCTGGGCCACGAGCTGCATCCCGCGCTGATGGACCAGGCGGTGGTGCGCCTGCAGACCTGTGTGCCCCTGCGTTACTGGCGTGCGCTCTGAATTTCAAGCGAAAAATGCCTCTGGCCCGCACAGGGATTGCGCAGCCAGCTATCAAAAAAGTAGCGGTAAAAAGCTGCTTAATGGCAGGCTTGCAGGATTTTTCCGGCCAGTTGCGGCTTGAGCGCTTCCAGCTGCGGGCGCAAACCGGCATCCACGGCGGGCAGCCGGAGTTTCTGGCCGCGCGACTCGGGCGCTGCCTGGATCACCTTGGCGGTGCGCACGCCGCGTTTGGCGATGCGGGCCATTTCGGCATCGGCTTCAGGCTGTGAGCCAAAGCTGCCCAGCGACAGGCCGGGTTCCAGCGCCGGGTTGTTCAGCGGCTCGAAGGAGACATGCAGCTGGCGCAACTCTCCTTTCTTTTTGGCCACGGCATCCGCGCCGCTGTATTTGCCCATGTAGACGATCCAGCGGGGCGGCTCGGCGCCGCTTTCCAGTACCCAGCTGCCGGCCGGCAAGACGCTTTGCAGGCGCGCGCGCAGCACGACGGTTTGTTCTTCATTAAACAGGCCAACCTGCAGGCACTCGGGCGCTGTATTGGAGGCCGATACCTGCATGGCGGCAGAGGCGGGCGCAACGGCGCTGGAGGCGGCAGGTGCCGGCGAAGAGGACGATGGGGCCGCCGCTGCCGCGCCGCCAGCCGGGCGGATTTCAGGCGGTATCAGGAGGCGCATGGCCTCGGGGTGTATCTGCTGTGCCAGGCGCTGCGGTTCGGTTTGCGAGGCAGGCGCAAAACCGTAAGCTACCAGCAAACCCCGGGTCCAGGCGAAGTAGCCCGCATTGCCAAGTACCAGCAGCAGGGCCAGCAGCCTCAGCACGGGCGCGAGCCTTCGGCGGCGCTGGCGCCGTTGCCGCCATCAAGCGGCCGCACGCTGACTTCGGAGCTGGTGATCTGTTTCATGCCAGCCGCGGTATGCACCAGCAGGGCGCCGTCTTCGCCGACGCCGTGCGCGGTTCCCCGGATGCCGTCTGATAGCTGCACGGCCCGGCCCGAGAGGACGTCGCGCCGGTCAAAACGCGCCTGGAAAGGCGCAAAGCCAAACTGCTCAAAAGCCCGCACGGCCTGCACCAGCGGCGGCACCACGCGCAGCAGGGCCTGGGCGGCGTCCATGCCGGGAAACACGTCCTGCAGGCAGCCGGGCGGCATGGGGGCGGCGGCCGGGCTTGTTGCTGCGGCTGGCGCGGGGAGGTCCGGCAAGGTGATGGCGCGGATGTTGATGCCGACGCCAATCACCACATAACGGATGCCTTCCAGGCTGGCTGTTTCGACCAGGATGCCGGCCAGCTTGCGCTCGCCCCGGGCGCCGCAAAGCCACAGGTCGTTGGGCCATTTGAGGCCAACCCGGTCGCCTGCGTTGCCGTCAGGGTTTGCATTGCCCGGGTCCAGGCTTTCCGCCAGGCTGATGCCGACCACCAGCGACAGGCCGGACCAGTCGGCCGGTTGCAGCGGCAGGCCCAGCGAAAAGGTCAGGCTGTCGCCGCGCCGGCTTTGCCAGTTGCGGCCCAGCCGGCCGCGCCCGGCACTTTGCTGTTCGGCCACCAGCAGCGTGGGCTCGGGCCGGGGGGCGATGCCGGGGCCGCCGCCGTTACCGGAGGGGCTGCCCCGAAAGCGCCGCATCAGCTCCGTGTTGCTGGAGTCGATCTCGGGCAGCACTTCGACCGTGAAACCCGGCAAGCCGGGCGCCACGGCCTCCCAGATGGCCTCGGCTGGCCATTGGAGGGGGGTGATGAGGGGTGAGGTCATGGCAGCACCTTGGACGGGGTGTGGGGCTCGGTCTTTCTCAGTCCTTTTTCTTGCCGGCTTTGTCTTTGGACTTTTTCTTGTCTTTTTTCTCGGACTTTTTATCGGCCTTCTTTTCAGCTTTCTTCCCGGCTTTCCTGTCGGCCTTGCCGTCCTTGTCCTTGGGCGCTAGCAGCGTGCCGCGGCAGCTTTTCGCACCGCACCAGCAGGGGTATTCGGCTTTCAGCTTTTTGGTGTACTTGGCGTCGATGATGAGGCCGTAGTCGTAAAACAGCTCTTCGCCGGTCTTGATGTTGCGCATCGCCTTGATAAAGACACGCCCATCGTTTTCGTCGGCTTCGCAATTGGGCTGGCAGCTGTGGTTGATCCAGCGCGAGGAGTTGCCCCCAACCTTGGCGTCAATCACATGCTTTTCATCCATGTGGAAATAAAACGTGTGGTTGGGATCCTTGGGGTCGTGCGGGTGCCGGCGCAGGGCTTCCTTCCAGCTGATGATCTCGCCTACATATTCAATCAGCGTCTCGCCCTCGGCCAGGTCGCTCAGCGCAAACACGCCCTTGCCGTGCACGCCGGAGCGCCGGGTCTGGATACGGCGGCTGTCGCTGGCCGGGGTTTTGGCGGGTGATTTTGGCGCTGGCCGTGAAACTGGCGCACCGGCTGTTGCAGGCGCCGAAGGGGCTAAAGAAGCGGAGGAGGAAGCCTGGTTTTTTAGCACGGCGGAATTTTCGTGAAAATTTTGGTATTGTTAATTCATGCATGTGCGCGCGTGTGCGAGCGCGCGTGCATGCGCGAGAAGCCGTATTGTAGTGATGCAATAAGTATGTCAACAAAGGGTCACCGGAGTCCATGATGTCGAACCGTCCAATGACGCGCCGAAATGCGATCGGCTCAAGCCTGCAGTCCGCACTGGCCCTGGCCGTGCCTGCGCTGGTCCTGCCGGCGTGGGCCAGGGGTTCGGAAAGCCCCCTGCCGCGCATCGGCAGCGAGCTGCGATTGCCGGACGCCGTGCTGCTGGACGGACGCCCCTGGCGGGCCGCCGACATGCGGGGAAAGACGCTTGTGGTGTACTGGTGGGCCAGCTGGTGCCCTTTTTGCGCCGTGCAGTCGCCCCATATAGAGGCCTTGTGGCGGGCGCAACAGGCCAATGGGCTGGAGGTGCTGGCGCTGTCGATTGATAAACAGCCCGCCGCGGCCGTTAACTATATGAAGGCCAAGGGCTACAGCTTTCCCGCCGGGATGCTGACACCCAAGGTGGCCAGGCTGCTCCCCAAGCCGGTGGGGCTGCCGGTGGTGGTGGTTTTGAAGGTTGATGGCCGGGACGGCAGTTCGGGCGCAAATACAGGCAAGGTCGTTTTTGCCGAAAGCGGGGAAATGTTCCCCGAAGATGTAGAAGGTTTGAAGAAGTACTTATGAAAACTCTGGTGATTGCAGAAAAGCCTTCGGTGGCGCAGGACATCGTCCGCGCCATCACGCCGACGGCGGGCAAGTTTGAAAAACACGACGAATATTTCGAAAGTGACGAGTGGCTGGTCACCTCGGCCGTCGGCCACCTGGTGGAAATCCAGGCGCCCGAGGAGTTTGACGTCAAGCGCGGCAAGTGGAGTTTTGCCAACCTGCCGGTGATCCCGCCCTACTTTGACCTCAAGCCCATGGACAAGACCAAGACGCGGCTCAACGCCATCGTCAAGCTGACCAAACGCAAGGACGTGGGCGCGCTGGTCAACGCCTGCGATGCGGGCCGCGAGGGCGAGCTGATCTTTCGCCTGATCCAGCAATACGCCAAAAGCAAACACCCGGTCAAGCGCCTGTGGCTGCAGTCCATGACGCCGGCGGCGATCCGCGACGGCTTTGACAGCCTGCGCACCGACCTGCAGATGCAGGGCCTGGCCGATGCGGCGCGCTCGCGTTCCGAAGCCGACTGGATGGTCGGCATCAACGGCACGCGCGCCATGACGGCCTTCAACTCGCGCGACGGTGGTTTCTTTCTGACCACCGTGGGCCGGGTGCAGACGCCTACCCTGTCCATCGTGGTCGAGCGCGAGGAAAAAATCCGCAGTTTTGTCAGCCGCGACTACTGGGAAGTGCACGCGAGTTTCCTGGCCGAGGCCGGTGAATACCCCGCCAAGTGGTTTGACCCGAAATGGAAAAAATCCGTCGCCAATGCGGACAATGCCGAGCCCGATGCCGAACTCAAGGCCGACCGCGTCTGGTCTGAAAAGGAAGCCCGCGCGATTGCCGAGGCCGTGCGCGGCAAGGCCGCCACGGTCACCGAAGAAAGCAAACCCACCACGCAGGCCGCAGGCCAGTTGTTTGACCTGACCTCCCTGCAGCGCGAGGCCAACGGCAAGTTCGGCTTCTCGGCCAAGACCACGCTGTCGATTGCGCAAAGCCTGTACGAACGCCACAAGGCGCTGACCTACCCGCGTACCGATTCGCGCGCCTTGCCCGAGGACTACCTGCCGGTGGTCAAAAAGACCTTTGAAATGCTGGAGGACAGCGGTATGCGGCACCTGGCCCCGCACGCGGCCACGGCGCTCAAGGGCAATTACATCAAGCCCAACAAGCGCATTTTTGACAACGCAAAAGTTAGCGATCACTTTGCCATCATCCCCACGCTGCAGGCGCCCAGCGGCCTGAGCGAGGCCGAGCAAAAGTTGTACGACCTGGTGGTGCGCCGCTTCATGGCGGTGTTTTTCCCGAGTGCCGAATACCTGGTGACGACGCGTATTTCGCTGGCGGTCGGCCACAGTTTTAAAACTGAAGGCAAGGTGCTGGTCAAACCGGGTTGGCTGGCGATTTACGGCAAGGAAGCCGAGGACGAAAACACCGACGAAAAAGACAGCAAGACCCTGGTGCCGGTCAAGCCCGGCGAAATGGTGCGTGCCGAAGTGGTCGAGGCCAAGGGCCTGAAAACCCGGCCACCCGCACGTTACAGCGAAGCCACGCTGCTGGGCGCCATGGAAGGCGCGGGCAAGACGATTGACGACGACGAGCTGCGCGAAGCCATGCAGGAAAAAGGCCTGGGCACGCCGGCCACCCGCGCCGCCACGATTGAAGGTTTGATCGCCGAAAAGTACATGTTGCGTGAAGGCCGCGAGCTGATCCCGACGGCCAAGGCCTTCCAGCTCATGACCTTGCTGCGCGGGCTGGATGTGCAGGAGCTTTCAAAGGCTGAGCTCACGGGCGAGTGGGAGTTCAAGCTGGCGCAGATGGAGCACGGCAAGCTCAGCCGCGAAACCTTTATGGCCGAAATTGCCGCCATGACGGAGCGCATGGTCGCCAAGGCCAAGGGCTATGACAAGGACACCATTCCCGGCGACTACGCCACGCTGAAAACCCCCTGCCCGAATTGCGGCGGCGTGGTGAAGGAAAACTACCGTCGCTACACCTGCACCGGCAAAAATGGCGACGATGGCTGCGGCTTTTCTTTCGGCAAGACACCTGCCGGCCGCACCTTTGAAACGGCCGAGGTCGAGCAGTTCCTGCGCGACAGGAAGATCGGCCCGCTGGACGGCTTTCGCTCCAAGGCCGGCTGGCCGTTCACGGCCGAGATGGTCATCAAGTTCGACGAAGAAACAAAAAACTACAAGCTGGAGTTTGATTTCGGCGACGACAAGAACGGCGAGACCGGCGAGATCGTCGACTTTGGCGAGCAGCAGTCGCTGGGCGCCTGCCCGCGCTGCGCGTCGCGCGTGTTTGAACTCGGCAAAAACTACGTCTGCGAAAAGTCAGTCCCCACGCTGACCCAGCCAACGCCAAGCTGCAACTTCAAGACCGGCCAGGTCATCCTGCAGCAGCCGATCGAACGCGAACAGATGGTCAAGTTGCTGGAAACCGGCAAGACCGATCTGCTCGACAAGTTTGTCTCCATGCGCACACGCCGGCCCTTCAAGGCCATGCTGGCCTGGGACAAGGAGGCCGACAAGGTGAATTTTGAATTCGCCCCCTCGAAGTTCCCGCCGCGCAAGCCCGCAGCGGCCAAGACCGGCACGGTGAAAACGCCTTTTGGCAAAACCGTGGCGGCCAAAGCTGCTCCGGCGGCAAAAAAGGTCGCCGCGAAAAAAGCACCGGCTGCAAAAACCGCCAAACCCAAAGTCGCACGCGTCGCCAAGCCGGGCTCAGGCCTGAAACCCAGCGACGCACTCGCCGCGGTGATAGGCGCCGAGCCGGTGGCGCGCACCCAGGTCATCAAAAAGCTCTGGGACTACATCAAGGCCGAGGGCCTGCAGGACGCGGCCAATAAACGCGCGATCAATGCCGACGCCAAGCTGCTGCCGGTGTTTGGCAAGCCGCAGGTGACGATGTTTGAGCTGGCCGGGATTGTGGGCAAGCATCTGAGCTGAGCGGCGGGGTTCAGTTTCGGGTGTCAGCGCGATCTTTACTGTGCAATTGTCAGATTTTTGCTTCAGTTATAGCGTCAATTTAACGCTTGCGATAACACTCCATTGCTGCTGTATATGACAAGCCGATGCACTTGCTTAATTTGGGTTCAAGGACAGGTTTCAACGGCACCATTCGTGATGCTGATGGTTGCTGTTGCGGCCTGTTATCTGCGGTCTGTTGGGCAGCTTTCATATTCATCAACTGTGTGACAGCATCCGTCATGGACATTGAATTGGTATTGTCTGGCGCAACCTTGCTGTAGTCCGGTTTAAGAGAGCCGCTTGTCTTGGCGCTGTTCACCAGGGACTCGATCTCAGCTTGCTGCTTGCGGGCTTCTTCCGTGGCAGCCTCCTTCTCAGTCTGACGTTTCTTTTCTTCTTCAGCGATTTTCTTTTTCTCTGCCTCGTCCGAGGCGTTAATTTGTCTATAGTTGCCGAAACTGTCTTTGCCTCCGGCGCAAATGCCGTTGATTGTTTGCGGTATTCCGGGGACCCGGCATTCGTAGTAACGGGCGGTTTCACTCGTCTTGGCAGCATCGAATGTTTTTTCACCTGGGCGCAGGGTCGTGTAGGTTCCGCTGAACGGCCGGCTCTTATCGAACACGTACTTGATGTTGATGCTATAGGCGCATGAATTTTTCAGCACATAACTCTCACCGGAGGTGTCGGAGAACTCCTGTACGGCGCACCCTGGCGATGCCGCGTTTTTTTTCTCCGCTTGGTCCGAGGGTTTAATCTGACCAAAATTACCTTGAGTGCTTGCTCCGCCGACGCAGCCGCCGCTCATGGTTTGCGGCACTCCGGGAAATCGGCATTCGTAGTAACGGGCGTTTTCGCTCGTCTTGGCTGTATCAAGTGTTTTCTCGCCTGGGCGCAAGGTTGAGTAGGTTCCGCTGAATGGACGACTCTCATCAAATACGTACTTGATGTTGATGCTGTAGGCGCATGAGTTTTTCAGTACATAACTCTCACCAGAAGCGCCAGAGATCTCCTGCGCGGCGCACGCCGCAAAGCTTGCATGGCAACTCAGCGTGAGCAATACAGCCGCACATATTTTTTTGAAAAGGGAAAGCATGAATTTGGCCTCCATCGGAATGCGACTTATTGAGGGTGATGCATCACGTGCATTTTTTAACGGTACGGATTTTGTTCAGCAAATCCAGTCGATTGGTGTGCGCGTCTGCATTTGCTTTACTCGTCGCGCGTCCCTGCGCAACGCTGGCGTCAACTTGGCGTTGCTGTTGCATCAGGTCGCTACGGCCTGAGCCCGCAGCCAAGCCGGCAGTCAGACCCGCCAGAACGTCCATGAAGCCGGGTCCGGCGTTGTCGTCGGCATTGCTTTTATGCGCCTGTACCGCAGTAATTTCTGTGTCCAGTTCATTGCAGTTCATTTTTGAGTATGAGTCCTCGTCACGCATGGGCGGGAGCGTGGTGCAGCCGGTCAGTGTCAATGCCGTGACGATGGCTGAGCATAAAAAAACGGAATTACGCATGACAGGTTCTCCTTGTGAAGTAATGACTTTTTTCTCTTGATCGCAGGAGCCCGATTTCTAAAAAAGAAAATCGACAAGCTCTGACGGAATCCTATGTCGAAGGTCAAAGCCGGCGCATCTCCAAAATTGAAGATAACGGGCAGAAAATCGTTACAATTTTTCGGAATAAGCTCCTATTCAAGGGAGCGCCGGAAAGCGAGCGGGTATGAAGATCAACAGCAAAAGGGTTGAATCGGCATCAGCCGCGCTGGTAGAGGATATCTATGCGACGGCACTTGGCGATCAGCCATGGGAGCCTGTATTGCATGGCATCCGCCAGCTGACTGGCGCGCGGCTCGTCAGCCTGATGACCCTGGATGGAACCGGCCTTCCGATGATGCAGAAGATAGCGAGTGACGATGTGGGCTGGGCCGACGAGTTAAGGCAAAGCTACAACGCAGAATTTCACGGGCATGACCCAACCGGCCAGGTCGTGGCCAATTGGGCGGCAGGTCGCTGGTATGACGACCGGGAATGGAACTTGCCGGAAAAACGTACCCGCAGTGTTTTTCATCAGGAGTTTTTTCCCCCGCGCGACGCTGGTTACTGGGAAGGAACATTCCTTCATCGCACGGAGACACTGGGGCACTTTTTGAGCCTTGTAGGCCGGGGCGGACGGCAAGACGAGGTACGGTCATACCGTGACCAGATCGCCGGCATTCAAGCGCATCTTGGCCGGGCTATCCGGATGCAGGCACGGCTCGATGAACTTCAGGGGCAGGTCGCGCAAGGCGAAGCCGCGCTGGATGCGTTGACTGCACCCTTGTTTCTGCTCGACGAGCAGCGTCGCCTGCTGCGCACCAATGCGGCCGCGCGAGCGCTGATGGCGCGCGAGCCGGCCTTGCGATTTGTGCAGGGCTGCTTTGCGCCTGCGGGCAGCCTGGACCCGGCCTCATGGCAAGCGGCCTGTGAACGAGGCGTGGTCGTCATTCCATGCAAGGCGCCCGGAACCAGGCCACTGGTTCTCACCTTGATCCCCGTGCCCGCGCAGGCCAGCTTGGCAAGAGACCGGCAACGCCCCTTGACGCTCATGCTGGGATCTGGCGCCCGCTCGGCAACCGAGCGGCAGCGGCACCTCTGCGTGATCTACGGCCTCACGGCTGCAGAGGCCGCTATTTGCATCCAGTTGTGTGACGAAGGCCTTTCGCCGCAAGCCTGTGCCGATGTACGCCAGGTATTGATCGGAACGATACGCTCGCAGATCAAGTCGATTTACTTCAAGACAGGTGTGACGAGGTTGCCGGAGCTGGTGCGGCTTGTGGCGTCGTTATAGACGGACTCAGCGGAGCCATGTGACGCATGGCGCCTGTTCGCGCGCGGTCGTCAGCGCTACCTGGCTGCCTCCGCTACTTTCCACTGTGAGTGCAGCCTCTAGCGGATGCTTTTCTCACGCCCCAGTGAGCTTCCCATTGCCATTGTGGGGATTGAGTTGTCATCTCCAAAATTGGAGATGACTGGTTACGAGCTGAAAGCTTTAATGCAGATGGTCCTTCGCATATGGAAACGCACGTATCTACCGGTTGGACTCGCATGCTCGTCCAGCTTGCCTACGACCCGGATCTGAGTCTGTCCCTGGGGAAACCGAATTAACGAGCTTTGATGCCTGATTTCTAAGTGGAGAAAAAAATGAAATTACATGTATTTAGGTTTCTTTCTAAAACCAAAATTCATTTCGCTGTGGGCGCGCTATTTCTCATTGGCTTGGTGGGGCAAGCCTCAGCTGCATGTGTGCAAACTGTGGAACGGGATCAAGATGGCCGATCTTTTTCATATAAATTAGATGATGAAGTCGCGAGCAGTCCTGAGAAGATGGAGGAACTGCTGAATGAATTGAGAGCTCAACGCGACGAAACCCGCGATGCAAAGGGGATACGCTCTTTCTATAAGGGCTTTACCGATTTAACCGGACGCACGGCCGAAACTATTATCGCTTCGAATGTCCTCATTGCGGCCACGCCCTATTACAAGGTTAACAGCGCCGAGCCTTTTATCAATTTCGTTCAGTGCCATCTTGACGAGGCTGTTTCGCGTGCCAAGGCTGGAGCCAAAAAGACTAACTCGGACCCGTTCCTTTATTTTCTTCAGGCTGGCGCATTCACCACTCCCAGAGATGCCGAGATAATGCGCACCAAACTTTCGTCGATGGGCGTAGAGGCGCTAATCTCCGAAAGTGAGCAGTCAGGTCGCTCGATCTACCGAGTGCGAGTCGGCCCCTTTGGCGATAAGGCCGCCGCTGATCGCATGAAGAACCGTCTCGACGGTGGGGGCATTCAGTCGGCCTTAGTACGTTCGCAGAAGCTGGACGATAACGCAGGCACTTCCACCGGCAAGAGTTCCATGGCGCCGGATCAAGTTGCGGCCAACTCCAGGAGAAAATCCTCTTCGGACGGCGGTAGTACGGCAAGCGAAAAAGCAAATCCCAAACCTGGCAGGGGCGAAAAGAAGGAGGGCGATCAAATTGTTTACACCTCTCGCGACAACGAGTGCCTGCGTCAGGGGCGGGATGAATCTGGCCGTGTGACCTATACCAATGTTTGTAGTGTCCTGGTTGGTTTTGGGTATTGCCACGTTGTTGCCAAGAGCCACCAGGATGGCTCGATTTGCCGCGCAAAGAAAAGCGAATTCACCCGCACCGGGTACAACTATGTAACTCAAAGTGGTGGTTTAAAACCAGGAGAGACGACCAACGAGGCATATGCCTATGACGGGAACCAATACACGTTTCTTGTCGCCTGCAAAAACAGCTTTCCGTACATTGACAAATTCGATTCGCAAACCATTACAGCTGCATCCCGCGCCAATGTGGGGTGTTGGTCACTGCGCAAGGGGGATGCAAAGAGGTAAAGCGATTTGAATTGATGCAAATCGGACAGCCATTTATAGATTCAGAGAACGATTGATTTCTTACCTGGGGGCATAGCAATGAATATCACCAAAAGATCGCTTGCAACTATTTTGATCGCCGTCTTGCAAATGTCTGGATGCAGTGTTCTGACACCACCGGCAAACATTGAAGTTCTTGAAAAGGATGGCGCTTACTGGGCCAACTACAGTGCCGACCGTCGTGGCTCCATCATTCAAAAGACCAGCGCGAACGGGACAACAAGCGTTCGCGTCTGTTCCGAGCCTTCCCCTGATACGGCAAGTGATTTCGAAGCGCAGGCTTCTGCAATCAAAACCGGTATCGCCCAGGCTTCCGGCTCGATCGGGCAGCATGTGGTGGTTCTGCCAGGACGGGACTCAACCGTGCTTGCGCTCAGAGACGCGTTATACAGCTTGTGCCTTCTTTCGCTCAACAACGATATCAAACCGGAAGCGCTGGTCGACTCCTATATTCAAGTTGTGGGAGCCATCACGCAGTATGCGAGAGCGAAAGCTGCTGTCGAAGTCGCTCAGGCAGGAACCGTCAACTGGCGTGGCGCGCAGGAAGAAGAGCGAAAGGGTTTTCAGAACATCGTCAACGGGGATTTAAAAGCAGCCAGACTAAATTTCGCTCGTGCCGAGGCTTACTACCCAAGCTATCACAACACCTACGAAATCGGTCGGGAGCTGGCGAAAATTGAAAACATCAACGGTGATAAAACTGAAAAAACTAAAGAGCTTTACAAGAAAATAGTTGATAGCTGGTCATGGGGAGTCCCATCAGAGGATTTGGAAAAAATACGTGAGAAATCAAAATGATAAATTTCCAAAAAATAAAAGAAGAAGGCGCATTTCTCTTTTACGGCAATGCTAATGGGCTTGGCGGGTTGTGCGTCTGACTTCTACTACGCAACGAAATTACTACTTGCCATCTAAGTTGCTATGATTTTTATAGCTTGTGGCGCGCGTTCTTAGGCGGCCAGAGGCCTTTTTGACATTAAAAAAGCGGTTTTTCGCGTTTCAGGCTGCTTTTTGCGCCTGCGGCGTGGCCTTGAGGCGGGTATCAGCTGCCGCTATGGCTTTTAGCCCTGGCAACTGCCGCCAGGAAATCTTCCAGAACGGCCCTATCGTCAATCGTGTCAGACCCCGGCTGGTGGAACTCGGGGTGCCATTGCAGCGCGACGATGTAACTTTTCGACTTGTCCTTGCGGCGTATCGCTTCAACAATGCCATCGGTCACGCTGAAGGCCTCGGCTGCAAACTCGGGCGACAGGTCCTTGATGGCCTGGTGATGGATGCTGTTGACCAGCACCCGTTCCACGCCGGGGTACAGCGCAGCAAGTCCCGAGCCCGGCACGATGTCGACATTGTGGAAGTTCTGGTCGTACACCGCCGCGTCGCGGTGTATGAACGATTCAGGCACCTGTGTGTTGATGTCCTGGTAAAGCGTGCCGCCATAGGCCACATTGAGCAGCTGCAGGCCGCGGCAGATGCCAAACATTGGCTTGCCAACGGCCTCAAACGCGGCAACCAGCGCCTTGTCGTAGTCGTCGCGCACGCGGTCGCCGGACCACTGTTCCTGCAGCGGCGTTTCGCCGTAGCTGCCGGGCCAGACGTCGGCGCCGCCGTGCAGCACCAGGCCGTCCAGCCATTCGGCGTAATGTTTGTAGGTGACGTCGCCGCGCTGCGTGGTGCCTGTCGGGCAGGGCACCATGACCACCATGGCGCCCGAGGACATCAGCCAGTGTGCAACGGACTGCTCGACGTACTGAAGGGTTTTGCCGCTAAACAGCGAACGTGTCGGGTCGGCATGTGAAAAACAGGCCGAAAGGCCGATTTTGAGGCGGCGGGTGCTCATGGTTTGTCTTTTCAGGCTTGGCGCGTTAAGTCCATTCCCGTAAAGCGTACCGCAATGCGCGTGCCGGGTCCATTCGGCGGCGTAGGCGGATGACCCGGCAAAGTGGCATCCTCGATGCTGATCGTGGCATCGTGCTGGTTGGCGATTTCCAGCACGATGGCCAGGCCCAGGCCGGAGCCGTCGACGTTGGTGCCGAGCGCGCGGTAAAAGGGCTGGAACACCAGCTCGCGCTCCGACGCCGGGATGCCCGGCCCCGAGTCCTCGACCAGCAGCACCAGCACGCCGCTGAAGCGGTCCGTCAGCAGGCGCAAGGTGACCTGGCCGTTTTCGGGCGTGTAGTTGATGGCGTTGTCCAGCAGGTTGCGCACCAGTTCCTTGAGCAGCGTCGGGTTGCCTTCAAGCCGGCTGGTCTGCTCACCCGCTTCGGGGCCGTCATAGCCGAGGTCGATTTTCTTTTCAAGCGCACGCGGCACCGAGTCGGCCATGACTTCCGAGACCACCAGCACCATGTCCACCTGCTGCTTGGCCAGGCTGCGGCCCGTGGTTTCGGCGCGCGCCAGCGCCAGCAGCTGGTTCACGGTGTGGGTCGCGCGAATGCTGGACTGGCCTATGTGCTTGAGCGATTTTTTCAGTTCGTCGGCATCGGTTTCGCGCTGTGCCAGGTCGGCCTGCATGCGCAGGCCCGCCAGCGGCGTCTTCAACTGGTGCGCGGCATCGGCCAGGAAACGTTTTTGCGTGGTCAGCGAGACCTTGAGCCGGCCCAGCAAGTCGTTGATGGAGGACACCAGCGGCGCGACTTCTTCGGGCACGGCGGTGTCATCCAGCGGGCTCATGTCGTCGGACTTGCGCGCGCGTATGCGTTTTTCCAGCTGCGCCAGCGGCTTGATGCCGCGCACCAGCGCCAGCCACACCAGCAGCACGGCCAGCGGCAAGGTGACGAACTGCGGCACCATGGTGCCCTTGACGATTTCCGTGGCCAGGGTTTTGCGTTTTTCCAGCGTTTCGGCAACCTGTACCAACACCGATCCGCCATTTTTGACTTCGACCTTGATCCAGGTGTAGGCCACGCGCACGTCCTCGCCCTGGATCACGTCTTCACGCAGTCGCACTTCGCCGTCGGTGGCTTTGTCCTCATCAGGCGGCGGCGGGGGCAAATCGTGTTCGCCGCTGAGGTATTCGCCGTGTGTGCCTATCACCTGGTAATACACCAAGTCGGTGTCATCGGCCCGCAGGATCTCGCGCGCCGGCCCGGTCAGGTTGAACTGCACCTGGTTGTTTTTGACCACCACCAGCTTGGCCAGCGCCTGCACGTTGTATTCCAGCGCGCGGTCAAAAGGCTTGCCGGCAATGTTTTGCGCCACCAGCCAGGTCAGCGCCAGGCTGATGGGCCACAGCAGCAGCAGCGGCGTGAGCATCCAGTCGAGGATCTCGCCGAAGAGGCTGCGCCGCTCGCGCTGGAATAACCTTAATGCCACAGTTCAACGAACGCGAACGCGTTCAACGGCGGGGTTCCCTCTTCATGCAAGCAGGGGCCGCAGGCGCAGCGGCCCCCCCCGGGGGGCAGCGCATTACACGCAGTGAAAAGCGTGGGGGCCATATCAGCCAGGAATTTTCTCCAGGCAATAACCCAGCCCGCGTACTGTGGCAATCCGCACAGGCCCTTTTTCAATCTTCTTGCGCAGGCGATGGATGTAGACCTCGATCGCGTTGTTGCTGACTTCCTCGCCCCATTCGCACAGGCGTTCCACCAGCTGGTCCTTGCTGACGAGCCGGCCGGCGCGCTGCAGCAGCACCTCCAGCAGGCCGAGTTCGCGCGCCGACAACTCCACCATCTGGCCGTCTATGGTTGCCACGCGTCCGGCCTGGTCGTACACCAGCGGGCCGTGTTTGATGGTGCTGCTGGCGCCGCCCATGCCGCGGCGAATCAGGGCGCGCACACGCGCTTCGAGTTCCTGCAATGAAAACGGCTTGGCCATGTAGTCGTCGGCGCCATAGTCCAGGCCCTTGACGCGCTCTTCAACACTGTCGGCTGCCGTCAGGATCAGCACCGGCAGCGACGAGCCGCGGGCGCGCAAACGCTTGAGCACTTCCAGGCCGTGCATGCGCGGCAGGCCCAGGTCCAGGATCAGCAGGTCAAATTCGGTGTTGGTCAGCAGCGCGGCATCGGCTTCGGTGCCGCTGGCCACATGGTCGGCGGCCGCGCCCGAAGCGCGCAGGGTGCGCAGCAGGCCGTCGGCAAGAACCTGGTCGTCTTCAGCAATCAAAATGCGCATGGTGGTCTCCAGATGCCGGCCCTGCGCAGCGGCTGCGCGGGCGGTGTTTTTTACTTGTACCCCAAATTTTAGGCTTTTGCACCCTCTGGTTTGCTGACAGATCAGGCGCCTGCGTAAGCCTCCAGCCCCAGTGCCACCACGGTGGCCACATCCTGGCCCACGGCCTGCCGGAACTCGTCCTCGGCCTGGGCCACCGCGCGCCTGAAGGCCTCCAGCCAGAGCAGGCCGGATGCGGTAAACACCACCTGCCTGGCCCGCTTGTCATGCGGGTCGGCCTCACGCGTCACCAGGCCCCAGGCTTCGCACTGGCTGACCAGGTCTCCCATGGCCTGTTTGCTCATGCCGGCGCTCTGCGCCAAGTCAGTCAGGCGCGAACCGCCGACGGCGAGGTGGCGTGTGATGTGGATGTGCGCAGCACCGACCTGGTCGCGCGCCGCCAGGTTGGACAGCGCCAGCGGGACGTTGACATTGCTGGCCATGAGCATGAGCACGCGCTCGTCAAAACGGCGCAAGGCATGGCCCAGCAGGCGGCCCAGGTGCGTGATGCGCCAGCTCTGGTCGCTGGCGGTTTGGGCGGGCTGGGCATCGGTTTGGCCCCCGGTTTTTTGCATCATGTGATGCTACCCCAGTTGGTCAGGCAAACTGACTAAAAACAGGGTTTACTTATTTCAACGACGCCAATAAAGTACTGGTCATGCATCCAGCGCTGTAATTAAAAGCAGAGACTGGAGTGGATGCCAAAGTTTTCAACACATTGATTTTCAAGGAGATTTCCATGGACCTGCCGAACAAAGCCGCTGTCGCCCCATCCGCCGCCCTGAACACCGAAAAAGCCAAGGCCCTGCAGGCCGCGCTGGCCCAGATCGAAAAGCAGTTCGGCAAAGGCACCATCATGAAGCTGGGCGCCGGCGAGGTGATTGAAGACATCCAGGTCGTCTCCACCGGTTCACTGGGGCTGGACATTGCACTCGGCGTCGGCGGCCTGCCGCGTGGCCGCGTGGTTGAAATCTACGGCCCGGAATCGTCCGGCAAGACCACGCTGACCCTGCAGGTGATTGCCGAAATGCAAAAACTGGGCGGCACCTGCGCTTTTGTTGATGCCGAACACGCGCTGGACATCCAGTACGCGCAAAAACTCGGCGTGAACCTGCAGGAACTGCTGATCTCCCAGCCCGACACCGGTGAGCAGGCGCTGGAAATCGTCGATTCCCTGACCCGCTCCGGCGCGGTCGATTTGATCGTCATTGACTCGGTGGCCGCCCTCACGCCCAAGGCCGAACTCGAAGGCGAAATGGGCGACTCGCTGCCCGGCCTGCAGGCCCGTTTGATGAGCCAGGCACTGCGCAAGCTGACGGCGACCATCAAGAAGGCCAACTGCATGGTCATCTTCATCAACCAGATCCGCATGAAGATCGGCGTGATGTTCGGCTCGCCCGAAACCACCACAGGCGGCAACGCGCTGAAGTTCTACGCCTCGGTGCGCCTGGACATCCGCCGCATCGGCTCCATCAAGAAGGGCGAGGAGGTCATCGGCAACGAAACCCGTGTCAAGGTGGTGAAAAACAAGGTGGCCTCACCGTTCAAGACGGCGGAGTTCGACATCCTCTACGGCGAGGGCATCAGCCGCCTGGGCGAGGTGCTGGACCTGGGTGTGGCCGGCCACATCGTCGAGAAAGCCGGCGCCTGGTATGCCTTTAACGGCGAAAAAATCGGCCAGGGCCGCGACAACTCGCGTGAATTCCTGAAAGAAAACCCCGAACTCGCCATAGAGATCGAAAACAAGGTGCGCGAGTCGCTGGGCATTCCGCTGGTGCAGCCCTCGCAGGCCGCAACTCCGGAAGAGGCCGGAAAGGCTGACAAGCCCGCCAAGGCAGAAAAAGCGCCAAAAATAGCCGCCTGAGGCCGCTTTTACATGCCAAACAAGGCCCTGGCCTCCGTGGTATGTGCGCAAGCAGCTATAAAAAAGGTAGCAAAAATTGCGTCCTGATGAGCCAATGCCCGTGAGCGAGACCGCCCCGGCGGCCCGCAGGACGGGTTTTGCACTTTCACTCAAGGGGCGCGCCCTGCGCTACCTCGCCGCGCGCGAGCATTCACGGGCCGAGCTGGAGCGCAAATTGGCCCCGCACGAGGAAACGCCCGGCCAGCTGGCCCAGGTGCTGGATGAGTTGCAGGCCAAGGACTTCATCAGCGAAGCCCGCGTGGTGGCGTCGGTCATCAACCGCAAGGCCGCGCGTTTTGGCGCCGCCCGCGTGCGGCATGAGCTGCTGGGCAAGGGGCTGGGCGCCGAACTGGTGGCGGACGCGATGGATGACCTGAAAGCGACCGAGCTGGAGCGTGCCCGCGAAGTCTGGCGCCGCAAATTCGGCGAGCCGGCAGCGGACGCCGCCGCACGGGCAAAGCAGATGCGCTTTCTGGCTGCGCGCGGTTTTGGCGGTGAAGTGATCCGGCGTGTGGTGTCGCAGTCGGATGAGGATTGAGGCATTCCCATGAATGCATAGTTTGAGGCGAAATGTCGCCCAAGCCCAATGAATTCGAGCGCATCTAGCTGCGAAATTAATAGCACTTGAAGAGTGACAGTGGGGACTCTTCATTCCAGCAGGGGCCGTGGAACCGGCTTCGCCGGGCCACAGGCGCAGCGGCCCCCTCGGGGGGCAGGGAGCTTGCGCGTTGTGAGCGACCGTGGGGGCTATATTCCGAGCATCAGCTTGAGGTTTTGCACGGCCGCGCCGGATGCGCCCTTGCCCAGGTTGTCCAGCCGGGCAATCAGCACGGCGTGCCGGTAGGTCTCATTGCCGAAGACTCGCAGTTCCATCTTGTTGCTGTCGTTGAGCGCCAGCGCATCCAGCTTGCCGGACTCGGGCGCGGCTTCCACCGTGACCCATTCGCTGCCCGCATAATGCCGCGCCAGCGCGTCTTTCAGTTGCGCCGCCGTCGGTTTGCCCGGCAGCAGGTCCAGGTGCAGCGGCAGTTGCACCAGCATGCCCTGCTCAAAATTGCCGACGGACGGGATAAACACCGGGCGACGGCTCAGCCCGGTGTATTTCATGATTTCCGGCAGGTGTTTGTGCTCCAGTCCCAGGCCGTAAATTTCAAACAGGGGTGCGGTGCCGGCCTTGTAGGCCTCAATCATCTGCCGCCCGCCGCCGGAGTAACCACTCACTGCAGGCAGGCTCAAGGGGAAATCGGCGGGGATAAAACCGGCATCCACCAGCGGTCGGATCAGCGCAATCGCGCCGGTTGCATAACAGCCCGGGTTGCCCACGCGGTCGGCCACCGCCACGGCGGCGCGCTGGTTCGAGGTGAGTTCCGGAAAGCCGTAAACCCAGCCCGGTGTCGTGCGGTGCGCAGTGGATGCGTCGATGATCTTGGGCTTTTTGCCTGGCAGGGAGTCGATCATGGCAACCGATTCGCGTGCCGCGTCATCGTGCAGGCACAGGATGACCAGCTCCACCGTGGCCATCAGTTCGCGCTTGGCGGCCGCGTCCTTGCGCAGCTCGGGCGCGATGCTGACCAGCTCGATTTGCGGCATGGCTTGCAGCCGTTCGCGGATTTGCAGGCCCGTGGTGCCGGCTTCTCCATCAATAAAAATCTTGGGCATAAAACTCTCGGGTGAACTGGGACCAATGTTTGACGCGGATCAGATGCCAATTACATGGCAAAGAGCGGCCGGGTGCAGCGGGCGGGGGCCATTTCCCCTACGTCAGGCTCGCAAAAGGCTTGTGCGTTGCAGCATGATACAGTTCTGCCTTGCTGCATCCAGCGGCCGCTAACATGGCGTTTTGAGTCGGCATGGACTGTTTTCAAGCCTTTTGAGCAGTATCAAAGCCCCCGCGTAAACTTCTGTTGCACCCCCCTTTTTACTGAATTCTGAAGGCTTTTTCATGAAAATTCACGAGTACCAGGGCAAGGAAATCTTGCGTAATTTTGGTGTGCCTGTGCCGCGCGGCATTCCGGCATTTACGGTGCAGGAGGCGGTGGAAGCCGCGCAAAAACTCGGCGGCCCGGTGTGGGTGGTCAAGGCGCAAATCCACGCGGGTGGACGAGGCAAGGGCGGCGGCGTGAAAGTTGCAAAAACCATTGACGACGTCAAGCGCATCGCTGGCGAGATCCTGGGCATGCAGCTCAAGACGCACCAGACCGGCCCCGAAGGCCAGAAGGTTAGACGCCTCTACATCGAAGACGGCGCTGACATCCAGAAGGAATACTACGTTTCCCTGGTCACGGACCGCACCTCCCAGAAAGTGGCCTTCATCGCTTCGAGCGAGGGCGGCATGGACATCGAGGAAGTGGCCCATTCCACGCCCGAGAAGATCATCACCGAATACATCGATCCGCTGACCGGCCTGGGCGCAGAGCAAGCCGCCAAGATCGCCAACGGTATCGGCCTGCCCGCCGAGTCCACTGCACAGGCCGTGGACATCTTCCAGAAGCTCTACAAGTGCTACATGGACACCGACGCCTCGTTGGTGGAAATCAATCCCCTGAACCGCGACAGCAAGAACAAGCTGACGGCCCTGGACGCCAAGTTCAACTTTGACGCCAACGCGCTGTTCCGCCACCCTGAAATCGTCGCTTACCGCGACCTCGACGAAGAAGATCCGGCAGAAGTCGAAGCCAGCAAATTTGACCTGGCCTACATCAGTCTGGACGGCAACATCGGCTGCCTGGTCAACGGCGCCGGCCTGGCCATGGCGACCATGGACACCATCAAGCTGTTCGGCGGCGAGCCGGCCAACTTCCTGGACGTGGGCGGCGGCGCCACGGCTGAAAAAGTCACCGAAGCTTTCAAGATCATGTTGAAGAACCCGGACGTCAAGGGCATCCTGGTCAACATCTTCGGCGGCATCATGAAGTGCGACACCATTGCCGACGGTGTCATCACAGCCTGCAAGGCCGTCAACCTGTCGGTTCCGCTGGTCGTGCGCATGAAGGGCACCAACGAAGACCTGGGCAAGAAGATGCTGGCCGACTCCGGCCTGCCCATCATCGCCGCAGACACCATGGCAGAAGCCGCGACCAAAATCGTCGCCGCTGTCAAATAAGCCCGGAGCAAAGTACACATGTCTATCTACATCAACAAAAACACCAAAGTCATCACGCAGGGCATCACCGGCAAGACCGGCCAGTTCCACACCCGCATGTGCCGCGATTACGCCAACGGCAAGGAAGCCTTTGTGGCGGGCGTGAACCCGAAAAAGGCTGGCGAAGACTTTGAAGGCATCCCGATTTTTGCGAACGTGACGGAAGCTGCCAACGCGACCGGCGCGACCGTGTCGGTCATCTACGTGCCGCCCGCAGGCGCTGCCGCCGCCATCTGGGAAGCGGTTGAAGCCAACCTGGACCTGGCGATTTGCATCACCGAAGGCATCCCCGTGCGTGACATGCTGGAAGTGCGCAACCGCATGAAGGCCAAGGAAGCCGCCGGCGGCAAGAAAACCCTGCTGCTGGGCCCCAACTGCCCCGGCCTGATCACGCCCGACGAGATCAAGATCGGCATCATGCCCGGCCACATCCACCGCAAGGGCCGCATTGGCGTGGTCAGCCGCTCCGGCACGCTGACCTATGAAGCCGTGGCACAGCTGACCGAAATCGGCCTGGGCCAGTCCAGCGCCGTCGGTATTGGTGGCGACCCCATCAATGGCCTGAAGCACATCGATGTGATGAAGGCTTTTAATGACGATCCTGAAACCGATGCCGTCATCATGATTGGCGAAATCGGCGGTCCGGATGAAGCCGAAGCCGCCCTGTGGTGCAAGGCCAACATGAAAAAGCCCATCGTCGGTTTTATCGCCGGTGTGACGGCTCCGGCCGGCAAGCGCATGGGCCATGCCGGCGCGCTGATTTCCGGTGGCGCCGACACGGCCGATGCCAAGCTCGAAATCATGGAAGCCTGCGGTTTTACCGTGACGCGCAACCCGTCTGAAATGGCCAAGCTGTTGAAGGCGCTGCTGTAACCCTCCCTGCCTGACGGATGGCGTTATGGCGCCATGACAGGGCTTAGTAAGCGTTATTACGAACGGGGCGATGTCCCCATTCGGGCTAAACTCAAAAAACAAAAAAGCGCTGACTGGCGCTTTTTTCAATTCATAACAGGAGACGCCATGTTTTTCGGTCTGGATCTAGCTTCCCCCCTTTTCTGGAGCGCTTTTGGCTCCATCGTGCTGGCCAACATTGTGCTGTCCGGCGATAACGCCGTGGTGATTGCCATGGCGGCGCGAACCCTCAAGCCCGAGCAGCGCGGCAAGGCGATTTTCTGGGGTAGCGCTGCCGCCATCGTGATGCGGATCATCCTGACCATTGTGGCGATCCAGCTGCTGAGCCTGCCCTACCTGAAAATCGTTGGCGCCATCCTGCTTGTCTACATCGGCGTGGACCTGCTCAAGGGTGAGGACGACGAAGACGGCGAAGGCCACGAAGTCAACGGCATGATGGCCGCCATCCGCACCATCCTGATCGCCGACCTGGTCATGAGCCTGGACAACGTCCTGGCGGTGGCCGCAGCCGCCAAAGGCGATTTGCCGCTGCTGATCCTGGGCCTGCTGGTCAGCATCCCGTTGATCATTTTTGGCGCGACCCTGCTGACCAAGGTCATGGAACGCTTCCCCATCATCATCACCATTGGCGCCGCCCTGCTGGGTTTCCTGGCGGGTGAGATGCTGCTGACCGACCCCGCAGTCACCACCCACCTGGGCGCGGTCAGTGAACAAACAGTCACATTTGGCGGCATTGTCGGCGCCGTCCTGGTGGTTGCACTGGGCACCTATCTGACCAAACGCCAGCAAAAGCAGCTGCCGCCGGCCTGACCCGGCGGCAGCTAGCGCCGCAAGGTCCGGGATGGGCCTTGCGGGGGAACGCCACGTGTTCTCAACGAAAAGGCCGTCCGGCGTTAAAAAGTCACTTGTCCAGCCTCAGCCTGTCTGTTAACGTCCATATTCGCAAGACTTGTAACCTTTCTGCAACAGTTGAAAGGATTTTGCAGGTGAACAAGAAAAACCGATGGATCAAGCGGGCAATGCACAGCGAATCAGGACAAGGGGCGGGAAGTGGCCAAATCATTTAGCAAACGCAGCCAGTTCTGGCGCGCCGACTGGTTTGTTGGCGTTTTGGTGGTTCTGGCCGTCATATTCCTGCACGGGCTGACGGATTTTTTTGGCACGCTGGAGCGCCGCTACTACGACTTCGCGAGCACCAGCACCTCGCGCCAGCCCTCGGACCGCATTGCCATCATTGCGATTGATGACCAGAGCATCGCCAATATCGGCAGATGGCCCTGGACGCGCGATGTCCACGCCCAGCTGATAGACCAGCTGTCGGCGGCCAAGGCCAAAACCATTGCGCATACCGCCTTCTTTTTCGAACCGCAGACAGACCGCGGACTGGTGTTTATCCGCAAGATGAAGGAAGTGCTGGGCGACCCGGCGCTTGTCCAGAGCGACACCAACGAGCAACTGGGAAAAGTGATTGCCGACGCGGAAGTGGCGCTGGACACGGATGCCAAGCTGGCCGCCAGCATGACCAAGGCCGGCAATGTGCTGGTGCCCTCGGTTTTTTCGCTGGGCGTGCCCCAGGGCCGTCCAGACAATCCGCTGCCGGCCTATGCGCTGAAAAGCGCGGTGGATGATCCCGCCAATTTCTCTTTACCGGCCATTCGTGGGCAGCAACCGATTGAGATGATTGGCACGGCGGCAGCCGGCATCGCCCACCTGAACCAGTTGCCGGATGTTGACGGCGCGGTGCGGCAGGAGCCCCTGCTCATCAACTACTTTGGCAAGGCCGTGCCTTCCATGAGCCTGCTGGTCGCGGCCAAAAGCCTCAACCTCGGGCCCGCCGACATCAGGCTCAACGTGGGTGAGTCGGTGCAAATCGGCAAGCTGGTGATCAAAACCGACGAGTCGGCACTGATGCTGCCGCAGTTCTACAAGGGCAAGGAGGGCCGGCCGGCCTTTGCCGTGGACTCGTTTTATGACGTGATTTCCGGCAAGATCCCCGCCAGCAAATATGCGGACAAGATTGTGATCATTGGCGCCACCGCCGCGGGCGTGGGCACCCAGTTCCCGACGCCTGCAGGCCCGGGGCTTTCACCGGCGGAAACCATCGCGCACATCACGTCCAGCATCCTGAGCGAGCATTTCATCGTGCAGCCCGGCTGGGGTGTGTGGGCCACGCTGGGCGTGTTGCTGCTGGTGGCCGCTTACCTGGTTGCGGGCTTGCCGCGCCTGTCGGCTGGCAAGGCGGCCATTGTGACGCTGGCGCTGTTTGTAGTCCTGTTGGTGGCTGAGTTTGGCTTGCTGTCGGCATCGGCAACCTGGCTCAAGCTGGTATTTCCTGCGGCCCTGCTGGTGATTGGGCATCTGGCCCTGACCACCAAGCGTTTCCTGATGACCGAGGCGGGCAAACTCAAGTCGGACGAGGAGTCCGCCGAAACCAACCGCATGATGGGCCTGGCCTTGCAGGGCCAGGGCCAGCTGGACATGGCGTTTGACCGTTTCCGCCGCGTGCCCTTCACCGATGCCTTGATGGACAACATGAACAATCTTGCGCTTGATTTCGAGCGCAAGCGGCAGTTCAACAAGGCGCAGGCCGTGTATGAACACATGGCCAGCTACAACAAGAACCACAAGGACCTGCAGTCCAAACTCACGCGCGCGAAAAACCTTTCGGAAACCGTCATTCTCGGCGGCAGCGGTACCCATCCGGGCGGTACCATGCTGCTCGATGGCGGTGGTGTTGAAAAACCCATGCTGGGTCGCTATCAGGTCGAGAAAGAGCTGGGCAAAGGCGCCATGGGCGTGGTTTATCTTGGCAAGGACCCCAAGATTGGCCGCGTGGTGGCCATCAAGACCATGGCGCTCAGCCAGGAGTTTGAAGGCGAAGAGCTTGATGACGCCCGCGAACGGTTTTTCCGCGAAGCCGAGACGGCCGGCCGGTTGCAGCACCAGAATATCGTCACCATTTTTGACGCTGGCGAAGAACACGACCTGGCCTACATTGCCATGGAGTTTTTGAAGGGCAAGGACCTGGCCGATGTCACCAGGGACGGGCACCTGCTGCCCATCCCCAAGGTGCTGTCCATCGTGGCGCGGGTCGCCGAGGCGCTGGCCTATGCGCACAAGCAAAACGTGGTGCACCGGGACATCAAGCCGGCCAACATCATGTATGACTTCGACGGCGACTCCGTCAAGGTCACCGACTTCGGCATCGCCCGCATCACGGATTCCAGCAAGACCAAGACCGGCATGGTGCTGGGCACGCCCAGCTTCATGTCGCCCGAGCAGATCGCGGGCAAAAAGGTCGATGGCCGCTCGGACCTGTATTCGCTGGGCGTCATGCTGTTCCAGATGCTGGCCGGCGTGTTGCCTTTCCGTGGCGACTCCATGGCCGAGCTGATGTACAAGATCGCCAACGAGCCGGCGCCGGACATTCGCATCATCCGCAGTGAGCTGTCCGAAAAGTTGGCCAATATTGTGGCGTTTTCACTCAGCAAGCGGTCCGAAACACGTTACCAGGACGGTGACCAGTTTGCCGCCGACTTGCGGGCCGCCATTGCTGAACTCTCCGGTGGTGCGGCGGCAAGCCCCACCGCCACTGGCATGACCGGCAACCATGCGGGCAATGAAAAAGCGGCGGCATTTGCGGCGCCGGCAACTGCTGAAGCAGCCCGGTTCGATACCACTGTCGTGCAGGCTGCAGCTGGCGATGCAACGCCGTCCGCGCCGTACGAGGCGACACAAACCATGCATGCGGCGGATGCTGCACCGGCCTTTGAGAAAACCATTGTGAACCGTCCTGCCGGCGCCGAGTCCAGGGGCGGCGATGGGGATGCAAAGCCATAAATACAAGCCATAAGCCGAATAAAGATGATTTACGAGATATGCACCCAAACCGACACTGGTCTGGCGCGGGACAACAATGAGGATGCCGTTGCGTTCGACCCGCTGACCAACCTTTGCATCCTGGCCGACGGGATGGGGGGTTACAACGCCGGTGAAATTGCCAGTGGCATGGCGGCGGCTTTCATCAAGTCCGAAATGGGCCGCTGGCTTTCGCAGGCCGGAAGGCATGCCAATGCCAAGGAGGTGCGCCGCGCCATGGAAATCTGCGTGGAAAACGCGAACCACTCCATTTTTAACGCGGCCAATTCCAACCCCCAATACACAGGCATGGGGACGACCCTGGTTGTCGGCGTATTCCAGGATGGCCGTCTGATGCTGGGCCATATCGGGGATTCGCGCTGCTACCGCCTGCGCGGCACAGAATTCCAGCAGATCACCAAGGACCATTCCCTGTTGCAGGAGCAGATTGACGCCGGGCTCATCACGCCGGAGCAGGCCCTGACGTCCCTGAACAAGAATTTGGTAACACGGGCGCTCGGTGTTGAAGATACAGTCATGCTCGAAGTCAATGAACACCGCGTTGAAGTGGGCGATGTTTACCTGATGTGTTCAGATGGGCTGTCAGACATGATCAATGACGCAGTCATTTCGGGCATCATGCAGGGCAATGCATCCCTGGAACAAAGGGCGAAACAGCTGGTTGTTGCGGCCAATGAGGCTGGTGGCCGCGATAATATTTCAGTCTTGCTGACGCGGGCCAAACAAGCTTCGGTCAAACGCGGGCTTTTAGCCAGAATGCTGGGAAAATAAGGCGATGATGATTGAAATATCAAAAACAGACAGGAGTCGGCCATGCCGAAAATGATCGTCTCTATCGACGGCGTTGTGATCAAGGAAGTCCAGCTGACCAAGGACCGCACGTCCGTGGGCCGGCGTCCTTACAACGACATCGTGATTGACAACCTGGCTGTGAGTGGGGAACACGCCGTGCTGCAGATGTCCGGCAATGAGGTGTACCTGGAAGACCTCAACAGTACCAACGGCACTTATGTCAATGGCAAGGCCGTCAAGAAGCAGCTGCTGCAAAACAGCGATACGGTTGAAATCGGCAAGTACAAGATCAAGTACGTCAACGAAGCGGCCAGCGCCGGGTTCGAGAAAACCATGGTCATCAAGGCCGGCTCCACCGGCCTGGTTCCCCCGGCAAGCCCGGCCGCCGCTCCGGCGGCTGGCGCAGGGGGCAGCCTGGGCGCGGCGGCCATCAAGGTCATGTCCGGCGCGGCCGCCGGCCGTGAGGTGGCGCTGGTCAAGGTGGTCACGACCATTGGCAAACCCGGTGTGGCGGTCGCGGCCATCACCAAGAGGCCGCATGGTTTTGTGGTGGCGCATGTCGAGGGGGTGGACAAGCCTTCGCTCAACGGGACGCCCATAGGTGCCGATCCGGTCACGCTCAAAAATGGCGACATGCTTGAGCTGGCGGGTACCCAGATGCAGTTCGTTCAACTGTAAGCAGCAGGGTTCCCCCTGGCAGGCGGGAAACCGGTTTGGCTTGACACAAGAGGCCTCATGCAACTCCTTTCCCGGCACTGGCCCCGCATCGCTGTCACGCTGATACCGCTGGTGTTTGCCCTGATGCATGCCAGTGGCGCGCTGCGAATAGGGGTTCTTCAACGGCTGGATGACATCATTTACGACGCGCGTCTGCGCGCCACCATGCCGCAAACGCTCGATGAGCGGATTGTCATTGTTGATATTGACGAAAAAAGCCTGGCCGAGGTTGGCCGCTGGCCATGGGGCCGCCACAAGCTGGCCGACCTTGTGGGGGAGTTGCTGGACCAGCAAAAAATAGCGCTTTTGGGCTTTGACGTCGTGTTCGCGGAGTCTGACGAAAGCTCGGGTCTGAAGCGGCTCAAACAGCTGGCCCAAAACGAGCTGCGGGACCAGCCCGGTTTTGCCGAAAAACTGGCGCAGATACAGGGCAGCCTTGACTACGACGCTGTCTTTGCGAAATCCCTGGACAAGCGCCCGGTCGTGATGGGTTACTACTTCACCAGTGACCGGGACGGGCGGGTTAACGGGGTGTTGCCGCCGCCTGTGATGGGTGCCGACTCCCTGCGGGGGCGGCCCATCAAGTTCACCAGCTGGAACGGCTACGGTGCCAACATTGAAGCGATTGCCAGGGCCGCTCCCATGGGCGGGTTTTTCAATTCCATCACGGACGGCGATGGCGTTGTGCGTTCCCTCCCCCTCCTGGCGGAGTACAAGGGGCAATATTACGAGTCGCTCTCGCTGGCCATGTTTCGGGCGCTGGTGGGCCTGCCAAAGGTAGAACCCGGCTTCCCGCAGGAAAAATTCCTGAGCCGCAACTACCAGGGGCTGGAGAGCATTTTGCTCAAGCAAGGCAACAAGACGCTGGCCATACCGGTCGATGACCGGGTTGCAACACTGGTGCCGTTCCGCGGCAATGGGGGGGTCAAGGGTGGATCGTTTCGCTATATTTCGGCGGCCGACGTCCTTGCCAAACGGGTTGCGCCCGGCTCGCTCAGGGACAAGATCGTTCTGCTCGGCACAACCGCTCCCGGCCTGCTGGACTTGAGGGTCACCCCGGTCGGCGAGACCTACCCTGGTGTGGAAACCCACGCGAACGTGATTTCCGGCTTCCTGGACGGCAAGGTGTTTGTCCGGCCCGACTATGCCGTTGGTTTTGAGGTCGTCATCCTGGCCCTGGCGGGCCTGATCCTGGCTTTTGCGCTGCCTGTGTTGTCGGCGCCCAAGGCGGTTGCACTCAGTGCGGTGGTGATTTCAGCGCTGGTCGGTCTCAATTTCTGGCTTTATCTGAGTTATGGCCTGGTGCTGCCCTTGGCCAGCGCGCTGGTCATGGCCCTGACGGCGTTTGCGCTGAACATGAGTTATGGCTACTTTGTGGAGAGCAAATCCAAGCGTGAGCTGGCCAACCTGTTTGGAACTTACGTGCCGCCCGAGCTGGTCAACGAGATGGTCAAGGACCCCGACAGCTACAGCATGAAGGCAAGCGCCAAGGAACTGACGGTGATGTTTTGCGACATGCGCGGTTTTACCCAGATGTCTGAAACCATGGAGCCCACGCAGTTGCAGGCGCTTTTGAACAGCGTGTTCAGCCGCCTGACCGATTTGATTCGCGGCAACCGCGGCACCATAGACAAATACATGGGGGACTGCGTCATGGCGTTTTGGGGCGCGCCTGTCGATACGCCCGATCACGCCAGCCTGGCGGTAAAAACGGCGCTTGAAATGGCCAACGCGGTGCGTAAACTCAATGAAGAGCATCGCGCCAAGGGTTTACCCGAGATCGGTATCGGGATAGGCTTGAACACCGGCACCATGTGTGTTGGTGACATGGGTTCTGATATCCGGCGCAGTTATACGGTGATTGGCGATTCGGTCAATCTCGGCTCCCGCCTGGAAGGGCTGTCCAAGACTTATGGCGCGGATATCGTGGTGAGCGAGTCCACCCGCAAGCTGGCCAACGATTTTGTATGGCAGGAACTCGACAAGGTAAGGGTGAAGGGGCGGGACAACGCGGTCGCCATTTTCTGGCCCCTGGCCACCCTGGGCGGCATCGATGAAGGCAATACCGCCGAACTCAGGGCGTGGGCGCTGGCGCTTAAGGCCTATCGCATGCAGGATTGGGATCAATGCGACGTCCAATTGCTCAATTTGCAGAGGCTGAATGCCAAAAAATACCTTTACCAGCTATATGGAGAGCGTGTAGCCTCCATGAGGTTGCTTCCGTTTGATCCCGGGTGGGACGGCGCAACCAATTTTCAAACCAAGTAAGTCAAGGTTAAGGCAAGACAAAGTTCATGAAAGTACGGGTATTGGGCTGCTCCGGGGCAATTGCCAAAGACTGCCGAACCACGTCTTTTTTGCTCGACAGCGACCTGCTGGTGGATGCCGGCACCGGTGTCGGCGACCTCACGCTGGAAGAGATGGGCGGGATTGACCATGTGCTGCTCACGCACTCGCATCTTGACCATGTGGCCGCACTGCCCCTGATGGTCGATGCCATTGCATCGCGTAGAACCACGCCCATCCAGATCCATGCCTTGCAGGGCACCATAGACGCCTTGAAGGCGCACATTTTCAACAACACCATCTGGCCTGACTTTTCAAGAATTCCCACGCCCGAGTCGCCTTTCATCAGTTTTCATCCGCTTGAAATCGGGCAAACCCTGGTTCTGGCGGGCAAGTACATCGAGGTTTTGCCCGCTGTGCACACGGTACCGGCGGTGGGGTATGCCATCGCCACGGGGAAAGGCTGCTGGGTGTTTACCGGCGACACCGAGCGCAACCCCGCGCTGTGGGCCCGTGTCAACCAGCTCGATGTCGCCATGCTGGTGATTGAAACCGCTTTCAGCAACCGTGAGAGCGGCCTTGCCGAGAAAAGCCTGCACCTGTCACCGCATGCCTTGGCCAGCGAACTTGACTGCATTGGCAAGGGTAAAAACTACCCGATTTACATCACGCATACCAAGCCTGCGGAGACTGAATTGATCATGGCCGAGATACAGCGGTTTGACCAGACCCAGCCGTCCGGACCCCACGTATCGCATGACATCCGCTGGTTAAGGGCTGGGCAGGAGTTTGAATTATGAGTGCCGCCGTACTGCAGCGCGACCCTGAGGACGAGTTCTTTGACTCCCAGATGCTGCCGCCGCAGGAGCGCGGCGTTACTTTCGAAGCGCTGTATTTTCGGCAGCTCCAGTTGGTCACCAACCGGATTCATGAAACCGAAAACATAGACCAGATCATGCTGGAGGCCAGCCAGGACATCTGCAAACTCTTCAATGCGGACCGGTTGACCCTGTATGCGCTCAACGAAGACCGCAGCGCCATCATCTCGAAGGTCAAGACGGGGCTCAACACGAGTCGCGACCTCAAGCTCCCCATCAGTGCGCAGAGCATCGCCGGTTATGTGGCCATGGCCCGGCAGATGGTCAATATCGTGGACGTTTACGACGATGCCGCGCTCAAGAAAATCCATCCTCAACTGAGTTTTTTGCAGGAGGTTGACAAGCGCTCGGGTTACCGGACCAAACAGATGCTGGTGGCGCCTGTGATGGACGGAGACACGCTGTACGGCGTCCTGCAGGTGATCAACAACCGCAGCGACCAATCTTTCGGGAAACTGGACGAAGACGGTGCGCAACAGCTGTGCAAAACCCTGGGCATCGCCATACGCCAGCGCATGCAAAAAACCGAGGACGGCCAGCGGCGCAAGGCGACCAAATACGACGGACTGGTTACGGAGGGTGTGCTTTCTGCAGATGAGCTTTCAAAATGCATACAGAAAGCGCGTGAAGAAGTGTGTTCGGTGGAGCATTTGCTGATGGCTGACTACCATATCCGCCCTGCGCAGATAGGCCCTTCACTGTCCAGGTTTTTTGGTGTTCCCTATGAGGGATTCAATGCCGGCCGGATTCGCTCGGAAATGCTGCATGGACCGCTCAAGCGGGAGTTCATTGAGCAACAGGGCTGGATACCGCTGGAAGAAAGCCCCGAGGGCCTCCTGATCATGTGCGTGGACCCGGAAGCCGTGCGGGGCGCGCGCGTCGTTCCCCAGGTGTTTCCGCGCATCAGCAAATTTGCCTACCGGGTCACGACCCAGACGGAATTTGAGGAAACCCTGGGACAGTTGTTCGGTGCGGGCAACGAGGGCGGCTCGATTGACCAGTTGCTGGCCGACATGGACTCGCCGCTGGAGAACGACGCCATTGATGACTCGTCCCTGGAGTCCGCGGCGGCTGACAACGAACTGGTCAAGTTTGTGAACAAGGTCATCATTGACGCCTATAACCAGAAGGTGTCGGATATTCACATAGAGCCCATGCCGGGCAAGGCAAAAACCGGCATCCGTTTCAGGATTGACGGTACCTTGCAGCCCTATATTGAAGTCCCGGCCCAGTTCCGCCAGGCCATGGTTACACGTTTGAAGATCATGTGCGACCTCGATATTTCAGAAAAACGCAAACCACAAGACGGGAAAATCAAATTCAAGAAGTACGGGCCCATCGACATTGAGCTGCGCGTGGCCACCATTCCTTCGGCGGGCGGCGTTGAAGATGTGGTCATGCGCATTCTGGCAGCCGGGGAGCCCATACCGCTGGAAAAACTCGGCCTGACGGCGCATAACAAGGAGCGGCTCGAAAAGACGGTCTCCAAACCCTATGGCCTTTTTTATGTGTGCGGCCCCACGGGCTCGGGCAAGACGACAACACTGCATTCGATACTCAAGTTCCTCAACACCCCGGACACCAAAATCTGGACAGCCGAGGACCCGGTGGAGATCACGCAAAAGGGCTTGCGGCAAGTCCAGATCAACAAAAAGGCGGGAATAGATTTCGCCCTGGTCATGCGGGCGTTTCTGCGGGCCGATCCCGACATCATCATGGTGGGCGAGTCGCGCGACAAGGAGACCGTGTCCATGGGCGTTGAAGCGTCCCTGACCGGGCACATGGTTTTCTCGACCCTGCATACCAACTCGGCGCCGGAGTCCATCACGCGCTTGCTGGATATGGGCATGGACCCTTTCAACTTCGCCGATGCGCTGCTGGGCATCCTGGCGCAGCGGCTGGCCAAAAAGCTTTGTGATTGCAAGGAGTCCTATTTCCCGGATGCCGAAGAGATCAAAACCTTTGTCGCGGAGTATGCCGAGGAGTTGCGCCACACCGCAGTCTGGAAAGCCGACCATGCCGGCGAGTCGAAAAAGCTCTATGAATCCTGGGTTAAACAATACGGCGAGGGCGGCAAGCTCAAAATGTACCGCGCGGTCGGCTGCGACAAATGCAACAAGACTGGCTACAAGGGCCGCATAGGTTTGCACGAGCTCATGATTGCCGATGATGACGCCAAAAAACTGATTCAGGAACGCGCGCGTGTTGCCGAGCTGTTTTCTTCAGCCGTCAATAGCGGCATGCGCACCCTGAAGATGGACGGCATGGAGAAGGTTTTGATGGGGATGACGGACCTGAAGATGGTGCGGTCGGTTTGCATTAAGTGACAAAAACGTCAGGGGACTTGGGTCTGGGCAGGCAAAAAAGTAAGTTTTGACATTTTTTTATATCCAAAACAGCATGTTGGGGGCTTGAGCTCCTTGGCACAAAACCTGCTGAGAATTGCAGGCGAGTTTTTGCGTTAGTTTTTAACCAAGGAGTTTTTATGAAGCGTTCTCTCCAAAAGGGTTTTACCCTGATTGAATTGATGATCGTTGTGGCGATTATTGGTATTTTGGCTGCAGTGGCTTTGCCTGCGTATCAGGACTACACAAAGCGAGCCAAGCTGTCCGAGCTGATTCTGGCGGCATCGGCTTGCCGTACATCGATCACCGAGACGTATCAGTCAGCGACCTCGCTTCCTACGGCAGGCTCATGGGGTTGCGAAGCGGCAACTTCACCAAGCAAGTATGTGCAAGCTATTACAACCAATGATGTAGGCGTTGCAAGCGTGCAGGCTCAAGGGTTTAATGATGCGACTATCGACAATATGTGGTTGTCTTTGTCTCCCAAGGGTAATCCGTCAACCGGAACATTGGCCGCTGGTTCGGTCGTGGCATTGTGGGTCTGCGGACCAAGCACGGCCTCTGGAATTCCTTCAAAATTCCTGCCTGGCTCATGCCGCGGTTAATAATTTAGTCTTCATGCATGAGGCACCTTCGGGTGCCTTTTTTTTGGTGCGCCCGGCAGGGCGTATCTACTTGGAGGTGAAAGTCCTCTACT
>JAZKCE010000027.1:0-92088 GCA_040388255.1 Pseudomonadota bacterium
GCCAGTGCTAGCTTTTCGTACCGTCACTTATTGCACTGAAAACGAGGAGACCCCTGCACCTGGGTGCGCGGCTGCCGGCACATGCCACGTCCACGGGCCGCATGCTGCTGGCCTGCCTGCCGCGCACCGGGTTTTCAAGCTGGATGCAAGCGCACGAGCTGCCGCGCCTGACGCCCCATACCGTCACTGACGGCAAGACATTGCGCGCGCTGGTCGCGCAAGCCCGAAAGCAGGACTACTGCGTTGCAAGGCAGGAGCATGAGCTGGGTGTGTTTGCGCTGGCCGTACCGCTGCGCAATATGCGCGGTGCGACGGTGGCGGCGCTGAATGTGGTGACGACGCCCGAACGCCTGGAGCCGCAGGCCATGCAGCGCGACTTGCTGCCGCTGCTGCTGGATGCCGCGCGTGAACTGCGGCCTTTGCTTTAGGGCCTGCCTTTTTTAAACACCCAGGTACTGCTGCAGCAGCTCCGGTTGTGCGCGGAGTTCCGGCGAGCTGCCCTCAAACACCACCTCACCCTTGACCAGGATGACATTGCGGTCGGTGATCTGCGTGACGTGTTTCCAGTTTTTGTCCACGATGACGCTGCTGATGCCGCTTTCGCGGATCAAGGCGCAGATCCTCCAGATGTCGCGCGCAATCAGCGGCGCCAGGCCTTCGGTGGCTTCGTCAAGAATCAGCACGTCCGGATTGGTCATGAGGGCGCGGCCAATCGTCAGCATCTGCTGCTCGCCGCCGCTGAGTTGCTGCCCGCCGTGGCCAAGGCGCTCTTTCAGGCGCGGGAAGGTTTCCAGCACACGCTCATAGGTCCAATCGCGCTGCCCGCGTGTGCCGGCTCGCGCGGCCATTTTCAGGTTTTCGACCACGCTGAGGTTGCCGAAGATGCCGCGGCCTTCAGGCACGTAGGCCATGCCCAGCCGGGCGATTTCATAAGGTGCGGCACCCATCATCGGTTTGCCGGCGATGTCTATGGAGCCGGAACGGGGCTTGACCAGGCCCATGATGCTTTTGAGCAGCGTGCTTTTGCCCATGCCGTTGCGGCCCATCAGGCCAATGGTTTCACCACGCGCCACCGAGAAGTTGATGCCGCGCAGGATATGGCTGGCGCCGTAATAGGTGTTGACCGCTTTTGCGTCTATCAGCAGTTGTGTGCTCACGCGTGTTCCTCCCCGAGGTAAGCCGCTTGTACACCGGCGTCGGCGCGTATCTCTGCCGGCGTGCCGCTGGCAATCACCTGGCCATTGACCATGACGGTGAGTTTGTCGGCCAGGGTAAAAACCGCATCCATGTCATGCTCCACCAGCAAAATGCCGTGCTCCTTTTTAATGCTTTGCAGCAGGGCGACCATGCGCTCGGCCTCTGCCACACCCATGCCGGCCAGCGGCTCGTCGAGCAGCAGCACCTGCGGCTCTGTGGCCAGCGTCATGGCGATTTCGAGCTGGCGCTGCTCGCCGTGGCTGATGGTGCCGGCCATGCTGTTTTTGCGGTAGCTCAGACCGGAAAGTTCCAGGGCTTTTTCTGCGCGTTCATTGATGGATGCAAAACCTGTAGCCCGATTCAGCCAGCGCGCCGCGAAAGGCTGGCGCGACTGCGCGGCCAGCCGCACGTTTTCCCAGACGCTGAAAGGCAAAAAGATATTCGTCTTCTGGTAGCTGCGGCCCAGGCCCTGGCCGGAAATCTTCTCCGGCGTCCAGCCGGTCACATCGAGTTTGCCCAGGGTCACGCTGCCCGATGTTGGTGGCAGGTCGCCCGACAGCAGGTTGGTGAGGGTCGATTTGCCCGCGCCATTGGGGCCTATCACCGCATGGATGTGGTTGCGCAGCAAATCAACCGAAACATCGTTGACTGCAGCGAGGCCGCCAAAGCGTTTGGTGAGGTTTTTAGCTGAAAGCAGAGTTTCTGCCCCCACGCTTTTCACTTCGTGTAATGCGCTGCCCCCCGAGGGGGCTTGCGCGCCTTGGGGCGGCCCGGCGTCGCGCAGGACTTCACTCATGGCCAACCTCCGTTTTGTTTTTGCGCTGCATGAGTTTTTCAGCAAGTCCCAAAATGCCGCGCGGTGCAAAGCTCACCAGCAGCACGATGAACAGGCCCATCCAGAGCTGCCAGTGTTTGCCCAGATTCACGTTGCCGACTTGCGGCAGGTCCTTGAAGACATGCAGCAGATACTCAAAACCAAAGGCGCCCACAATCGCACCGGCAAAGTTGCCCATGCCGCCCAGGATCACCATCATGATGGCGTGTGCGCTCATCTGGAAACCCATGAGCTCGGGGTTGATATAACCGGTCTGCACGCCCCACAAATAACCTGCCAGCCCGGCCAGCGCGCCGGCCAATGTGAAGGCCGAGAGTTTGTAGGCAAAGACGCCAAAACCCATGGCGCGCATGCGGTGTTCGTTGACGCGAATGCCGGCCAGTGTGCGGCCAAACGGGCTCCACAGCAGGCGCCGCAAAAAGGCATATACCAGCAGCAGGGCGGCCAGCGTGAAGTAGTACAGCGTGCGCTTGTCGTCCAGGTCAAACGGGGCCCAGCCGAAGATGGCGGCGCTGGGCTTGAAATTGATGTACAGCCCGTCGGAGCCGCCCAGCACCTTGTTGTCAAAAAAGAGGTAAAACACCATTTGCGCAAACGCCATGGTCACCATGATGAAGTAGATACCGTGGGTGCGCACCACAAAAAAGCCGATGAAAAGCGCTGCCAGGCCGGAGGCCAGCACGGCCACGGGCAAGGTCCACCACAGGCTCACGGCATCGCCTTGCGGCGTGAGAAAGGCGAGTGCATAACCGGCCAGGCCAAAGTAGGTTGCATGGCCCAGCGACACCAGGCCGGTGACGCCCTGCAGCAAATCCAGGCTCATGGCAAAAATCGCCATGATCATCATGCGCGTGACCATTTCTGTGTAGAACGCGGTGCCGACAAAAGGGAAGGCAACAAGCGCTATCAGGCCCAGGCCCAGCGCGACCTGCACGCCGCGCGGCAATATTTCGAGGTTTGCTTTCGTCATGTTGCACCTCTAATGCAGAGGCCAGCAATTTTCCGACGGGCCGCCCCTAGGAAAATTAGCCCCCTCGGGGGGCGGCGTAGTACACGAAGTGACAAGCGTGGGGGCCAATGAGTCATTGTTTAAAAAGCCCTTCGGGTTTCCAGAGCAGCACGGCCGCCATCAACATATACACCAGCATGCCCGCCATGGACGGCAGCAGCACCTTGCCAAAGGTATCGACCAGGCCGACCAGCAGGGCGGAAATCAGCGCACCGCGTACCGAGCCTATGCCGCCTATCACCACCACCACAAAACACATGATGAGCACCTGCGAGCCCATGTTGGGGTAGACGCTGGCCACCGGTGCGGCGATCATGCCGGCCACGGCGGCCAGGCCCACGCCCAGCGCGAAGACCACCGCGTGGATCAGCTTGATGTTGATGCCCAGCGACTCGGCCATGTCCCTGTTGAAGGCTCCGGCGCGTATCTTCATGCCCAGCCGGGTTTTGGAGATCAGCAGGTACAGGCCCAATGCCAGGGCAATGCACACGACCGACATGAAGAGGCGATAGACCGGGTAGGACAGGTTGTCGGTCAGCGGAATCGACGCGCTGAGCACATCGGGAATCGTCACGCCATGCACGTCGTCGCCCCAGACTATGGAGCGCAGTTCTTCAAAGATGTAGATCAGGCCAAAGGTGAGCAGCACCTGGTCGAGGTGGTCGCGTTTGTAGAAGTGGCGAAACAGCAGCCATTCCAGCGCCAGGCCAAAGATGACAGACAGCACCGCGCCGCCGATGATGGCCAGCGTGAGGCTACCGAAATAACTGCTGAGCGACCAGGCCAGGTAGGCGCCCAGCATGTAAAAACTGCCATGCGCCAGGTTGACCACGCCCATGATGCCGAAGATCAGCGTGAGCCCGGCCGCCAGCATGAACAGCAGCAGGCCGTACTGCACGCTGTTGAGTAACTGGATGAGGAAGTTGGCTAAATCCATCGGTGATTCGGGTAAGTTTGCAGGTCAGGTCAAAAAAATGGGAGGTCCGAAAACCTCCCTGGTTGAGAGCCACGCTTAATGCCTGAGAAGGCAATTTTCCGACGGGCCGCCCCTAGGAAAATTAACCCCCTCGGGGGGCAGCGCCTTACACGAAGTGAAAAGCGAGGGGGCCATCTTTTCAGCCCATCTTGCAGCCGGCGCCGGAATCGGCGAGGGCTTTGGCTGCAACGCCTATGACCTTGTTTTCCTTGTTCTCGACCACGCGCAGGTACATGTCCTGTATCGGGTTGTGTGATTTGCTCATGGTCCATTTGCCGCGCGGGCTGTCGATGACGGCGCCTTCCATGGCCTTGTAGAGTGCCGGCTTGTTGTTCAGGTCGCCCTTGACGGCATTGGCGCCCTGGATCAGCAGCAAGCCGGTGTCGTAGCCCTGGACCGCGTACACATCGGGCTGCAGCTTGAAGTTTTTCGCGTAATTCAGGCGGAACTGGCCATTGCGCACCGTGGGCAGGGAGTCGCTGTAGTGCATGGTGGTGATGATGCCGTTGGCCGCCGGGCCGGCCGCATCCAGCACGCCTTCGGTCAGGAAGCCCGAACCGTACAGGGGGATCTTGTCCTTCAGGCCCGAGGCTGCATAGTCCTTGATGAACTTGGCGGCGCCGCCACCGGCGAAGAAGCAGGCGACGGCATCGGGCTTGAGCGCCGCGATTTCGGTCAGCAAAGCCTGGAATTCAACCTGCGGGAAGGGCAGGCCGAGTTCCTTGATGATGGTGCCGCCGGCGGCGGTGTAGCTTTCCTTGAAGCCTTCAAAAGCCTCGTCACCGGCTGCGTACTTCCAGGTGATCCAGACGGCGCGCTTGGCGCCACGGTCATACATGGCCTTGCCCAGGGCGCGTGTCGGCTGGGAATTGCTGAAGGATGTGCGAAACACATTGGGCGCGCACAGGGAGCGCGTGGCGGCGTGTACACCGGCATTGGGAATCAGGCTCAGCACACCGCTGTCGCGCGCGACTTTCTGTATGCCCATCTGCACGCCGGAGTGCACCGTGCCGACCAGCACATCGACCTTGTCGCGTTGCACCAGCTTGTTGGCGTTTTCAATGCCCTTGGACGGCTCGGACTCGTCGTCGACCTTGAAGTATTCGATCTCGCGGCCGCCGAGTTTGCCGCCTTGCTCATTGATGGCCATGCGAAAGCCGTTTTCAATGGCGACACCGAGCTGGGCAAATGTGCCGGTATAGGGCAGCATGAAACCGACACGCACCTTGCCGGACTGTGCGCGCACGATTTCAGGCAGCAAAAGGCCGGTGGATGCGGCGCCGATAACGGCAGCGCTGCGGGTCAGAACGAGGCGGCGAGAGGTCATTGAAAGCTCCTTGTTGGGACTGGAAACATACGAGACGAATGGTAAGGCCCCTGGGGGCAATCTGGCCTAGTGTAAAACCCGAGATTGAAGATTAAATTGTTTATATTTAAAGCAATTGTCATGCCCGGCCGCGCCGAAATTGCTAGCCGTGCTGGCGCAACTTGAAACGCTGGATTTTTCCGGTCGCTGTTTTGGGCAGTTCATTCACAAATTCAATCCAGCGCGGGTATTTGTAGGGCGCCAGCTGCTGCTTGACGTGGGCCTTGAGGTCCTCCATGGTGGCCGCCTGGCCAGACTTGAACACCACGTAGGCCTTGGGCTTGACCAACTGGTCGGCATCCATGGCGCCTATGACCGCGACTTCCAGCACCGCGGGATGCGTCATCAGGCAGGCCTCGACTTCAAAGGGTGACACGTAAATGCCGCCGACCTTGAGCATGTCGTCGCTGCGGCCGCCATAGGTGTAGTAACCGTCGGCGTCGCGTATGTATTTGTCGCCGCTTTTGGTCCACTCGCCAGCAAAGGTGGCCTTGGTTTTTGCACGGTTGTTCCAGTACATCAGCGCGGCGCTGGGGCCGTTGATCTGCAGTTCGCCAATCTCGCCTGCGCCGCATTCGCTGCCGTCGTCAGCAACGATGCGCAATGCGTAACCGGGCACGGCCTGGCCGGTGGTGCCGTAACGCACCTGGCCGGGCCGGTTGCTCAAAAAGATGTGCAGCATCTCGGTCGAACCTATGCCGTCCAGGATTTCGCAGTTGTATTGGGCCGTCCATTTTTTGCCGATCTCGGCGGGCAGGGCCTCGCCCGCACTGGTGCAGACGCGCAGGCTCAGTTCTTCCTTGGCCGGGCGGGCCGGGTCCGCGAGCAGTGCCGCATAAAGCGTGGGCACGCCGTAAAAAATGCTGGGCTTGTGCGTCTTGAGGATGCCAAACACATCGGCTGGCGTGGGACGGGCGGGCAGCAGCACCGTGGTGGCGCCCACGCTCATGGGAAAGGTCAGCGCATTGCCCAGGCCGTAGGCAAAAAACAGCTTGGCGGCCGAATACACCACGTCGGATTCCTGGATGCCCAGCACGCCGCGGCCATACAGCTCGGCGGTTTGCAGCAGGTGGCTGTGCAGGTGCACCGTGCCCTTGGGCGTGCCGGTCGAGCCGCTGGAATAGAGCCAGAAACAGGCATCGTCGGCGCAGGTGTTTGCTATCGTTTTGGTAGCTGGCTGCGCACGGATCATGGCTGCCAGCGCCTGATTTGATGAAGAACTTGAAGCTAAATCCCCAGCGCCGGCCACGATCACCGTTTTCAAGGTCTCAAGCCTGCCCAGCAGGGGCTCAAAAGCCGGCAGCAGGGCGCCGGAGACCACCAGGCCCTGCGCGCGCGAGTCGCGCAGCATGAACTCAAAGTCCTGGGTGGTCAGCAAGGTGTTGGCGGCTACCGGCACCACGCCGGCGAGTATGCAGCCCAAAAACACCACCGGCCACTGCGGCGTGTCCAGCATGGCCAGCAGGATGCGGCTCTCGGGCGCAAAACCCTGGGCGCGCAGGGCGTTGGCAAAGCGGTGCGCCTGCTCCGCCAGCTCGCCATAACTCAGTTGCTCGCCGCTGACAGCATCGATAAAGGCGATCTTGCCGGCGCGCCCGGTGTTGCGGGCCAGCAGGTCATGCGCGGCGTTGTAGTCGCGCGGGATGGTCACGAGAGGCGGGCTTGCCGTGTGGTCGGCGCTGCTCAGTTGCATGGTTGTCTCCAGTGATCGCTTTTGCGATGCTCTTGTTTTGATAGCTGGCTGCGCCCGGCAGCCGTGCATCCTGGCTATTTTTTATTCGCGATTCAGGACGCTTCAGGCGGCCACGGGATGGCTGGCCGTGGCCTCCAGGGCTTCGGCCAGCCACTGGCGGCACCATTCCGTGCCCTCGGTTTCGGGCATGGTGCCGCTGCTGGCATCGTGGCACCAGACCTCGCCGATGCGCTGGGCGCCCAGGTCCTGCAGGCGCTCGTCAAATTTTTTGCCGCCAAAGCAGAAGGTCTGCATATAGGTACGGTCACCCAGCGCAATCACGCCGTAGCGGACATGGCCGAGAAACTGCGGTTGTGCACTCAGGGACTCGTACAGCGCGCGGGCGTTGTCGGGCACGTCGCCCGAGCCGTAAGTCGAGCTACATATGAGATATACCGCATCTTTTGCTTTCTCGGCATCAAAGACGCTGATATCCAGGTCGTCCATCAGCTGGACCTCGATATCGCTCACCAGATCGGCACAATCCATCTGTATGGCTTGTGCTACGTAGTCAGCGGTGCTGGTCATGGTTCCCACCAGGATTTTGAGCTTCATCAGGTATCTCCAAAAAAGATGCAATAAACTGCTTGACACTGAATTTTGCTGAAGTATACTGCAATTTAAGTAAAACGCAAAGACCATTCCGGCCCGGCGTTTAAATTTTCAAAGCAGGTGTTCCTTGGAAACCATGTCTGATCAGGAATCGAAAGCCACGCTCAGCGAGTTGGGCGCCCGCGTCCGCGCCTGGCGTGCCCGCCGCGGCATGACCCGCAAGGCGCTGGCATCCGACTCGGGCTTGAGCGAACGTTTCCTGGCCGACGTGGAGTCGGGCAAGGGCAATGTCTCCATCAACTCACTCGAAGCCGCTGCGCGTGCACTGAATATTTCCATCCTGGAGTTGCTGCAGGACGCACCACGGCCGGCGCTGGCACGGGCACAGGGCCTGTTGTCGCGGCTGGACGATAGCCAGCTCGACCAGGCTTACGGCCTGCTGGGCAGCACTTTTGGCTTGAATGATTCCCTGGGCCGCGAGCGGCGCGTGGCGCTGATTGGCTTGCGCGGCGCCGGCAAGTCCACCCTGGGTTCGCAACTGGCGGCCGAGCGCGGTGTGCCCTTTATAGAGCTTGACCGCGAAATCGAACGCGAAGCCGGCACCAGCATGAATGAAATCCTGCTGCTGCACGGGCAGGCGGGTTACCGCCGTTATGAAAGGCGCGCGCTGTTTCGCATTGCCGAAGACCACCCCGATGGCGTTGTCATGACCACCGGCGGCAGCATTGTCAGCGAGCGCGAAACCTTTGACCTCTTGCAAAGCCGTTTTTATTGCGTCTGGCTCAAGGCCAGCCCCGAAGAGCACATGGCCCGCGTTGTCGCGCAGGGCGACATGCGGCCCTTCAACACCACACATGGCGCGACCAGCGAGGCGATGGAAGACCTGCGCCGCATCCTGTCCAGCCGTGAAGCCCTGTATGCACGCGCCGATGCGGTGGTGGATACCGCGGCGCGCACCCTCAAGCAAAGCCTGATGGACCTGAAACGGGCCGTGCCCGAATCGTCCAATTAACCGGAAATTCCAAGGAGACAACATGAATGCCATGACTGAACCACTGTTATTCAAACAGGTGATAGCCGGCCAGGAGCGCGAAATGGTGAGTTTCGCCACGCACCCGGCCAAGTACCAGCACTGGACACTGGGCGTGGAGGGCGACGTTGCAAGACTCAAGCTCGACATCAACGAGGACGGCGGCATCAAGCCGGGCTACAAACTCAAGCTCAACAGCTACGACCTGGGCGTGGACATCGAGCTGCACGACGCGATCAACCGCATCCGCTTTGAACACCCTTCCGTCAAGGTGGTGGTGCTTGAATCTGGCAAGGAAAAAATCTGGTGCTCAGGCGCCAACATCTACATGCTGGGCCTGTCGACCCACGGCTGGAAGGTCAACTTCTGCAAGTTCACCAACGAAACCCGCAACGGCCTGGAAGACTCCTCGCGCCATGACGGCCTGAAAGCCGTTGCCTCGGTCACCGGCGCCTGCGCAGGCGGCGGCTACGAACTGGCACTGGCCTGCGACCGCATCATCATGGTGGACGACCGCTCGTCAACAGTCAGCCTGCCGGAAGTTCCGCTGCTCGGCGTGCTGCCCGGCACCGGCGGCCTGACCCGCGTGACCGACAAACGCAAGGTGCGCCGCGACCTGGCCGACATTTTTTGCACCACCTCGGAAGGCGTGCGCGCCGACCGCGCAAAAGACTGGAAGCTGATTGACGCGCATGCCAAGCCGCAGCAGTTCGGCGAGTTGCTTGCTACAGAAATAGAAGCGCTGCGCGCACAGTCCACAAGGGCTGCAGGCTCAAAAGGCATTGAATTGACGGCCCTCAAACCGCTGATAGACGATGCCGGCTACCACTACAGCACGGTTGATGCCGCGGTTGACCGGACCAGCCGCATCGCCACGATTACCGTCAAGGCGCCTGCCGCAGCGATTGAGTCAACACCCGCAGCGATCGAAGCCGCAGGCGCGGCCTGGTACCCGCTCCGGATGCAGCGGGAACTCGATGACGCCATCCTGAACCTGCGCACCAACGAACTTGAAGTCGGCACCTGGGTCATCAAGACGCAGGGCGTTGCCGGCCAGATCATCCGCATGGACGAAGTGCTGGCCAAACTCAAAGACCACTGGCTGGTAAAAGAAACCACGGGTGCCTTGCGCCGCACGCTGGCGCGCCTGGACGTGACCAGCCGCTCGCTGATTGCCCTGGTCGATTCGGGTTCGTGTTTTGCCGGCACGTTTTATGAACTGGCCCTGGCCTGCGACCGCATTTACATGCTGGACCTGCCGGATTCGCCAGACGCCGCGCCGGCGCTGCAGCTGAGCGCCGCCAACTTTGGCTGGTTCCCGGCGGTCAACGGCCTGACGCGCCTGCAAACCCGCTTCTGCGAAGACGACGCAACCATCACACAACTGAAAAACCTCGGCGACAGCCCCTTGCGCGCCGACCAGGCCCTGGCACTCGGCCTGGTCACCCTGACGCCCGACGACATCGACTGGGAAGACGAGATCCGCATCATGCTGGAAGAACGGGCCAGTCTGTCGCCTGACGCGATGACGGGCATGGAAGCCTCGCTGCGTTTTCCCGGCAAGGAAACCATGGAGACGCGCATCTTTGGCCGCCTGTCTGCGTGGCAGAACTGGATTTTCATCCGGCCGAATGCGGTGGGTGAAGACGGCGCACTCAAATTATTTGGAACCGGAAAAAAAGCCAAATTCGACTGGAAGCGCATCTAGAGAAATCTGTCATGCCCAAACTCTGAAAGCCGGTTCAGCATGGATTGCGGGTCAGGCCCGCAACGACACAAGAAGCATTAAAGGAAACACCATGAGCACCATAGACCTGCAAGCCCTGATCCCCAACAACGTTTACCTTGGCGAAAACCGCCAGCTCCAGCGCGCGCTGGAACACTGGCAACCCGCCTTCCTGAACTGGTGGGAAGAAATGGGCCCTAGCGATTTCAAGGCCAAGGAAGTTTATTTGCGCACCGCCGTGGGGGTGGACGCTTCGGGCTGGGCCAGCTACGGCTATACGCCCATGCCGGATTACCGCTGGGGTATTTTCCTGGCCGACAAGGAAGAGGGCCGCAAGATCGGTTTTGGCGACCACATGGGCCAGGAGGTCTGGCAGGACGTGCCCGGCGAATACCGATCGACCTTCCGCCGCCTGATCGTCACCCAGGGCGACACCGAGCCTGCATCCGTCGAGCAGCAGCGCCTGCTGGGCCACACCGCACCGTCGCTGTACGACCTGCGCAACCTGTTTCAGGTCAACGTCGAAGAGGGCCGCCACCTCTGGGCCATGGTCTACCTGCTGCACGCACACTTTGGCCGCGATGGCCGCGAAGAAGCCGAAGAACTGCTGATGCGCCACAGCGGCGACGCCGACAAGCCGCGCATCCTGGGCACCTTCAACGAGCCCATGGACAACTGGCTGTCCTTCTTCATGTTCACCTACTTCACAGACCGTGACGGCAAGTTCCAGCTCAAGTCCTTTGCCGAGTCGGCCTTTGACCCGCTGGCGCGCACCACGCGCTTCATGCTGACCGAAGAGGCGCACCACATGTTTGTCGGTGAAACCGGCATTGGCCGCGTCATCAAGCGTACGCTGGAAGTCATGAAGGAACTGGACACGCAGGACCCGGCGACCTTGCGCAAGGCCGGCGTGATAGACCTGCAAACCATACAGAAATTCATGAACTTCTGGTTCACATCGTCGCTGGACCTGTTTGGTTCGGAGGCGTCGAGCAACGCCGCCAATTACTTCAGCAACGGCATCAAGGGCCGGCCCGACGAGGCCAAGTTTGCCGACCATGTCGAGCTGGAAAGCGAAATGAGCATACAGGTGCCGGACGGCAAGGGTGGTTTGAAGAACGAGACGATTTCAACCCGCAACGGCATGAATGAAATCACCCGCATGGAATACGTCAAGGACTGCAATATCGGCGTGACGCGCTGGAACATGGGCATCAAGCGCGCGGGTGTTGACTTTGAGCTGAGCCTGCCGTCAACGCGCTTTCGCCGCGAGGTCGGCGCCTGGGCTGTTGCCAACACGGACCCGCAAGGCAATCCCATCAGCGCCGCCGAATTTGAAGCGAAAAAAGACCAGTGGTTGCCGACGCCGGAGGACACGGCTTTTGTGAAAAGCCTGATGAACCGGGTGACCGAGCCCGGCAAGATGGCTGCCTGGATTGCACCGCCGGATCGCGGCATCAATGCCAACCCGATTGAATACGAGTACGTAAAACTCTAAAAACCAGCTTTCGTTTCCGTTTCATCCGCGCCTGGCGAATGGAATACCCCGGGGCCTGTTCACGCCGTTTATACAAATGGCGCCAACAGGCCTCAGCTTATTTTGGCCCCGCGTTCGTTGAGCAGCTCGCGCAGCAATGAGCGGTGGCAGCGTGCCTCGTCTTCGCAATAACAGCCAATCGCAAAGTTTGTGTTGTGCGACAGCGCGGCCAGCAGGTCCAGGCTGTGGCTGGCTCCAGGGGCTCGCATTTCGGTCCTGAATTTGCGCTGGAACCCGGCCCAGGCCTTGTCGTCGCCGCTCTTTTGGGCCGCCAATGCAAGCTGCATGGTGTCCGGCTCCGGTGAAAGGTTGGGGTACCAGACGTCATACCAGTCCTGTGACGCAAACTCGGCCTTGGGCACGCCGCGCGGCGGGCGCCGCACCGTGCCTATGCGCAGACCTTCGTTGCTGCTTCGTGGTGTGCCAAGCCGGATGATTTTGATGGCCATAAAGCGCTCCTGTGGAGCCGGACTGGCTCAAGCAACATTATGCGGTGGGGCGATATGGGCCGTGGCTGGCCTGTCCGGAGGGGATCGAACCCCCGACCCTCAGCTTAGAAGGCTGATGCTCTATCCAACTGAGCTACGGACAGATATAAAAAAAGCCCACAGAGTGAGCTTTTTTAATGAATTAATGGTCGGAGTACAAGGATTCGAACCTTGGACCCCCTGGTCCCAAACCAGGTGCGCTACCAGACTGCGCCACACTCCGACAAGTCAAGTATTATAGCCCGAACAAAAGCCGCTATTTGCGTATGGGTTCAAAATTTAACGCTTCCCGTACTGTGTCTTGCCAAACAGGATGTCGCGCTCCTTGTCGCCGGTCAGGGGTTTTCGCAGGTCGGCCAGCACCCTGACACCGCGTTGCACCGCCGGACGGGCGCCCACCAGGTCAAACCACTTTTTCAGATGCGGGTAGTCGGCCCAGTCAATGCCCTGGTTTTCCCAGCTGCGCAGCCAGGGGTAGATGGCCACGTCGGCAACCGTGTACTGGTTGCAGGCGATGAATTTGCTGCCGGCCAGCTGTTTGTCCATCACGTCATAAAGCCGTTTGGCTTCATTGGTGTAGCGGTCTACGGCATAGCCGATTTTTTCCGGCGCGTACATGCGGAAATGGTGGGCCTGGCCGAGCATGGGGCCGACGCCGCCCATCTGGAACATCAGCCATTGCAGGGTCTGGAATTTCAAACGATCGGTTTTCGGCAGCAGCTTGCCGGTTTTGGCGGCCAGGTAAAGCAGGATCGCACCTGATTCAAACAAGGCAATCGGTTTGCCGTCCGGCCCGTCCGGGTCCACCAGCGCCGGGATCTTGTTGTTCGGGCTAATGGCAAGGAACTCCGGCCTGAACTGGTCACCGGTGCCGATGTTGACGGGAAGCACCTCCCAGTCGCGGCCCAGGCGCAGGCCGCATTCCTCCAGCATGACGTGGACTTTGTGACCGTTGGGCGTGGCCCATGAATAAACCTGGATCACTGGATTTTCCTTTAATACTATGATGTTTGTTGCACTTTAAGAGAAAACCCCAATCCATGTTTGATCGGCTCAAGAAGGTCTTTACTGCTCAGGGCAAACCCGAGGCGGCGCCGGATGCGGGCGTCCCAGGCACGCCGGACGCGGTTTCCCAATGGGCCAGCGCGCAGGGGTTGTCATTTACCGGTTTTGGCGAGGGCAAGGGTTTTGCAATGACGGGCGATGTGTCGGGCAAGCCCTGGAAACTGGAACGCGGCCGTTCCTCGCGCGACTACATACGCGGCGAAGAGCTTCGCGCGCGTGCCGAGCTCAAGATCAATGACGATGTGTCGCTCCTGATCATGAACCGGCCGCTCAAGGAGGCGCTTGAGAAAAAGGCCTACCAGATGTACACCGACACGCTGCAAACCACGGCCGACCCCAGCCTGCCGGAGGAAATGCGCTGGCTGGCGATGTACCCCGAAGTCGGCTGGGACAGCCTGCCAAAAATTTTCTGGGACCGCTATTCGGTGCTGGCCGACCAGCGCGAGCATGCCCTGGTATGGCTGGACCTGAACCTGGCCGAGCTGCTGATGTCCTGGCCGGAACCCGCGCCGGATGCGCAGGTGCCCTTTATGCTGATGCTGCTGCGCGGCAAAGGTTATTTGCGTATGCAGTACACACCGGCGGACATACCCACGCTGGAGCATGCGGCGCTGATCTTCACCAGCGCCTGCGAATCGGCCGTAGCCGGCCTGACAACCGATATTTCACTCTGAACAAGGCATCAAATCAGGCTCTGGGCTCCTGAATACGGGCGTAGCAAGCTCCTGAAATGATAGCGATCAGTACGGTTCAGGGCGAAAAGCGCCATGCCCTCGCGTCCGGGCTCATTTCTCGTCTAGCACCGGGTTGCTCAAAATCCCCAGGCCTTCGATTTCGACTTCACACACATCACCGTGTTTCATGAACAGCGGCGGTTTGCGTGCCAGGCCTACGCCTGAAGGCGTGCCCGTGACGATGATGTCACCCGGCTGCAGGCAGACGGCTTCGCTGAGCAACTGGACCAGCGTGGCCACATCAAAAATCAGGGAGGATGTGGATGCATCCTGGACAACAGCGCCATTCAGCCGGGTCTGGATTTTCAGTCCCGTAGCGCCTGGCGGCAATGCATCGCTGGTGACAAAGAAGGGGCCGAAGGCGCCGGTGTCATCAAAGTTTTTGCCTATCGTCCATTGCGCGGACTTGCGCTGGTAGTCGCGTATGGACGCGTCGTTGAAGATGGAGTAACCAGCGACGTGCTCTAGCGCCTTGTCTTTTGCGATGTAGCGGCCGGCTTTGCCTATCACGGCGACCAGTTCGCCTTCGTAGTCCAGTTGCGTGGAAACCTTGGGCCGGATGATGGGCGCGCCGTGGCCCATCATGCTGTCGGTAAAGCGCGAGAAGATGGCCGGGTAGCCGGGGATTTCAAAACCACTCTCAAGCGAGTGGTCCACATAGTTCAGGCCTATGCAGAAAATCCGGCCCGGGTTGTCGAAGGGCGGCAGGTAATCGATTTTTGCAAGCTCAATGGCAGCGCCCCTGCGCAAGGCCCCGGCAGCTTTTGCGAACGCGTCCGGCCCCTGTTTGACCAGTGACTGCAACGAGCCCGGATAAGCTGCGTCGCTTGCCAGCAGGCCTGTGAAGGTTTTGCCGTCGCCGACAGCGAGGCCTTGTTGTTGTCCTTGCCTGAAATTGAGGAATTGCATGATTTGTTTCTTTCCGTGGTGAGGGGGTGTGTCAGGCTGCGTTGCGCTGCCGGTCCGCTTGGATTTCGCGAGCGCAGGCCATGGCCAGCAGGTTTTCCGCATCCGCGCCTGTGCCGCCGCGCCAGGTGACATGGTGGTCAGGCCTGACCAGCACGCGGTCCGCGCCGTACAGTGCATGCGCCTCTGCGCTGCCGCAATACAAAATGCCCAGTGGCACGCCCATCGCGGCTGCCGCTGCTTGCCAGCGCGCGCCGTCAGCCTGTGCCGCTGCCTGGCCCTGGCCGGTAAAACACAGCAGGGTGTAGTCGCGGCCAAACAGGTCGAAGATGGATTTGCCATCGAGCCAGACATGCGGCGCACGTGCGCCCGGCCTGGCCGTAGGGATGTAGTTGTTGGGCTGGTCCGCCGTGGGCGCTTCGGATTCTCGCGCCACGATGGGGCTGCCTTCATAACGCAGGCCAAGCTGCAGGCCGGGAATGTTGAATTCGTTGCGTACATGCTGGTGCAATGCATGCCCCAGTTTTTCACGTACCAGCGTTGCATCGGCGCCGTCTTCATCCACATTGGGAGGGACCTTGATGCTGCCTATGCTGTCGGCCATGGAACGGGCGAAGGCGGTGTTTCTGTGGCCTATGGGTTTGCGTTCGGCTTCATACGAATCCAGCAGTTTTTCGGATGCCCATCCCTGCACAACGGCCGCGAGTTTCCAGCCCAGGTTGACGGCATCGTCCACGCTGGTGTTGTAGCCCATGCCGCCGGTTGGCGTGAAAAGATGCGCCGCATCGCCGGCGATAAAGGCTCGGCCTTTGGAGAAACTGTCGGCCACCAGCGTGAACCCGGCTTGCCAGGGCGCAACGGCGATCAGCTCAAGCTCGAAGGGCGCGCCCATGGCTTTGAACATGGCTGTTTTGAAGTCCACCGATTCGGGCGTCTGCCCTGGCTGCAGCTGTATGCAGAAAAGGAATTTATCGATGCCGTCAATGGCGATCAGCAGGCCGCGCTGCACGGCGTTGACGGCCCAGTATTGCCAGGCACGTTTTTTACCCAGCACCTGGTAGAGGGTTTGCGAAGTGAAAAACACCGACAGCATTTGCCCGCCGAAGAAGTCGCGCGCCTCCTCGCTCTGGCCGCTGTAGCGTATGCCGCAGCTTTTGCGCACCAGGCTGCGCGGGCCGTCGCAGCCTACGATGTAACGCGCGCTGAGCGCCAGCTGTTCATTGCTTGCCGTATGGCGTGCCTGGATGCTGACGCGTTGCCCGTCCTGTGAGATGGCGCTGGCCTGCCAGCCCAGCATCAGTTTCACCGACGCGTATTGCTGCGCCTGCTCGCGCAGCACGGGCTCAATAAACATCTGCTGGCTGCGGTGCGGCAACTCCGGTGTTGGCCAGGACTCTTCGCCGTAGTCGCCAAACGAGGAGCGGTTGAGCGCTTCGGCGCGCGAGGGAATGCAAAAGCGGGTCAGTTCCCTGCCGGCCAGGGTGGTGCAGTACACCACGTCCTGCGGATGATCCGGGACCAGGCCCAGGGCACGAATCTTTTGCGAAAAACCGCGGCGCCGGTAGTGCTCCATGGTGCGCGACGAAGTGGCGTTGGCCTTGGGAAAGTCCGGTGCCGCAAGGTCCTCTTCCAGCACCACACAATCCACACCACGGCAGCCCAGCTCAATGGCCAGCATCAGGCCTGCAGGGCCACCGCCCACGATGGCAACATCAGTCGTTTTCATGCCGGGCCTGAGCTTAATCGGCGCTGGCGCCGGTGCGTTTGACCATCTCTGCATAGGACACCGTGTCGACGTCGATGACCTTGGAGACGTTCGCCGCTGTTGTCGGCCAGGGCGTAAAACCGAAGCCGGAAAACTTTTCAACCACGTCAGGCTGCTTGAGCGCCTCGTTGAGGCTGCGGTTCAGCATGGTTGTGACTGCGGCCGGTGTGCCTTTGGGCGCCATCAGGGCCACCCAGGTGTTGGCAACCAGGGGTTTGGGTCCGCCCGATTGTTCAAAGGTCGGGATGTCCGGAAGATTGCTGGAGCGCACAGTGTCCACGATGGCGATAAAACGCAGCTTGCCGGCCCGCAGCAGGGGGCCAGCGCTGGCAATGCTGCCCAGGGCCCAGTCCACTTCCCCTGTGGCCACCGCGGCGTACAGCTGCGATATTTCCTTGAAAGGCACGTGCACCATCTTTGTCCCGGTGGCGGCTTCGATCTGGGCGGCGCCCAGGTGCAGCGGCCCGCCTATGGAGTTGGAGGCATAGGTGACCTTGCCCGGCGTGGCGGCAGCGGCGATCAGGTCCTTGACGGACCTGATGGGGCTGTTGGCGCCGACGGCGATGAAAAACGAGGTTTTGTAGACCCCGCCGACCGGCACATAGTCCTTCTTGGGGTCGTAGGGCAATTTCCGGAACAGCGACGGGCTGATGGCCAGGTGGCCAACGTCGGCCAGCAGCAGGTCGTAACCTGTGGGGGCTGCCTGCTTGACGGCATTGGCGGCAAGAAAACCATTGGCACCTGGGCGGGCATCCACCACCACCGGCTGCTTCCAGCTGGTGCCCAGCTTGTCGCCAACAATGCGGGCAATGGCGTCTGGGCCGCTGCCTGCGGGAAACGGGGAAATGATGCGCACGGATTGCGTAGGGAAGGGCTGTGCCAGGCCTGGGCCGGCCGCCAGGGCCAGGCCAAGGCCTGCCAGAAAGAGGGTAAAGCGCTGTTTCATGTGGTCTTCAATAGTTGTTGTGGGTGAATGTAGGCGTCTCTCGGGAAAACAAAAAGAGTGCAAAATCATCTTTTTGATACCTATTGAGCATCACTTATGAAGCTGCATCATTTACGCAACCTGGTGGCGGTGGCTGACGCCGGCAGCATACGCGGCGCTGCGCGCGTCCAGGGCCTGGCGCAGCCGGCCATCACGCGCGGCCTGCGCGACCTGGAGAAGGAGCTTGGCGTGCCCTTGCTGGAGCGGCATGGCAAGGGTGTGTCGCTTAATCTGTATGGGCAGTCTTTTGTGGTGCGCGCGCGCTCGGTGCTGCAGGATGTGGAGCGCGGCCGGCAGGAAATTGAGCAGCTCAGGGGCAAGGGCGAAGGAAAGGTCAGTGTCGGGCTGTCCAGCGCGGTGTTTCTCTCACTGGTGCCCGATGTCTACCAGGCGTTTCGCCAGAGTTTTCCGGACGCGCGCCTGAGCCTGGCGGAAGGCTTGTTCCCGGCGCTGGAGCCCCAGCTGAAAAACGGCAGCCTGGATTTTTATGTGGGGCCGCGCCCCACGGGTGAGCTGGACAAGTTCTACACGCTGCAATTGTTGTTTCGCAACCAGCGCGTGGTGGTGGGCCGAAAAGGCCATCCGCTGGCACATGCGCGCAGCCTGCGTGAGCTGATTGATGCCGAGTGGATCATGACGGGCGTCAGGCAGCCGGTTGAAATCGAATTTGAGGAACAGTTCTCGGCGCACGGCTTGCCGGCGCCCAGGTCCGTCACCGAGACCCTGACGACCTTGCCCATCGTGGCCTTGCTGACCTCCAGCGATGCGCTGGCTTTCCTGCCGCAGCAGTGGATCAGCAGCCAGATATTCAGGGATTCGCTGCAGGAGATCCAGGTCGGGGAGGCGCTGGATGGCCCGGACATTGTGCTGATCAGGCGCAGCGCCATGCCGTTGACGCCGCTTGCCGAGAAGCTGGCCGTGTTGCTTGAACGGGCATCGGGGACGCCGTTTAAAGGGCTGGCCAGGGCGGGTGGGCGGTAGCGCGGCCGGGGCTATTGAGGTGGATTTTTTGCATTTTTCAGGGTGTTTTAGGCCCTGAGCCCCCGTGTTTTAAGCGCAAACAGATATTGATTTGATAGCGCTTGACCGCGCGGCTTAACCGCCGCGCGTGACCGGCATCTCCACATCGCCGGGTATCAACAGGTGTTTGGCCAGTTCCAGCTTGGCCAGCGAGGCGCGGTGCACTTCATCCGGGCCATCGGCCAGGCGCAGTGTGCGCTGGTTGGCATAGGCGTAGGCCAGCGGGAAGTCCTCCGACACGCCGCCGGCGCCGTGGGCCTGGATCGCCCAGTCGATGATCTTGCAGGCCATGCTGGGGCCGACAACCTTGATCATGGCGATTTCAGCCCGGGCGACCTTGTTGCCCACGGTGTCCATCATGAAAGCGGCCTTGAGCGTCAGCAGGCGCGCCTGCTCGATCATGCAGCGGGATTCGGCAATGCGCTCCTCCCAGACGGACTGGCGCGCAATCGGTTTGCCGAAGGCCACGCGGCTGTTCAGGCGTTTGCACATCAACTCAAGTGCGCGCTCGGCGCTGCCTATGCTGCGCATGCAGTGGTGAATGCGCCCGGGGCCGAGGCGGCCTTGCGCAATCTCGAAACCACGGCCTTCGCCGAGCAACAGATTGCTGGCCGGCACGCGCACATTGGCGAGGCGCACTTCCATATGGCCGTGCGGCGCGTCGTCGTAGCCGAAAACGCTGAGCGGGCGGATCACGGTGATGCCCGGCGTGTTGGCCGGCACCAGGACCATGGACTGCTGCTCGTGGCGGCCGGCGTCGGGGTTGGTCTTGCCCATGACGATGTAGATGGCGCAGCGCGGATCGCCCGCGCCGGATGACCACCATTTCAGACCATTGATGACGTAGTCGTCGCCGTCGCGCACGATGCTGCACTGGACATTGGTGGCATCCGATGAAGCCACCTCGGGCTCGGTCATCAGGAAGGCCGAGCGGATCTCGCCGCGCAGCAACGGGTCCAGCCACTGGTCCTTGTTGGCTTCCGAGCCGTAGCGGGCAATGGTTTCCATATTGCCGGTATCGGGCGCCGAGCAGTTGAACACTTCGGCGGCAAAGGGCACGCGGCCCATGATTTCGCACAGTGGCGCGTATTCGAGGTTGGACAGGCCTTCAGGTGCGCGCGGTGAATGCGGCAAAAACAGGTTCCACAAACCCGCCGCACGGGCCTTGGGCTTGAGCTCTTCAATCAGTGTGGTGGGTATCCAGGCGTTGCCCCTGGCGCGGTTCTCGGCAATCTCCCTGAAGAAGCGGGCTTCATTGGGGTAGATATGCGTGTCCATGAACTTCAGCAGGCGCGCCTGGAGTTCCTGTACCTTGGGCGTGTAGTTGAAGTCCATGAATGCTCCTGGCGTGTGTGGGCGACGCGGATCAGCCCCGGCTTTTAAGCGCGAAGTCCCAGGCCATCTTTGCCAGCACCGGTGCACCGGCTGCGGACGTGACAGCCTGTGCGCTGGAAGCCGTGCCGGCCTCAACCCGTTTGGCAATGCCCTGCAAAATCGCCGCGAGGCGAAACAGGTTGTAGGCCAGGTAAAAGTCCCAGTCGGCCTTGAGCGCTTCCGGCGTTGCAAGGCCGGTGCGTTCGCAGTACAGGCGGATGTAATCGGCTTCCGAAGGGATGCCGAGATCCGGCAGGTCCAGCCCGCCAATGCCGCGAAAGGCGCCAGGCGAGATATGCCAGCCCATGCAGTGATACGCGAAGTCGGCCAGCGGGTGGCCCAGGGTGGAGAGTTCCCAGTCCAGAACTGCCAGCACACGCGGCTCGGTCGGGTGGAACATCAGGTTGTCCAGACGGAAGTCGCCATGCACGATGGAGACCATGCTTTCATCGCGGGCGCTGGCGGGCATGTTGGCTGGCAACCATTGCATCAGGCTGTCCATCTCGGGGATGGGTTTGGTGATGGAGGCGACGTACTGTTTGCTCCAGCGGCCTATCTGGCGCTCGAAATAATTGCCGGGTTTGCCGTAGTCGGCCAGACCGCGTTCGGCAAACTTCACCTTGTGCAGGGCCGAGATGACGCGGTTCATCTCGTTGTAAATCTCACCGCGCTGGGGTTTTGTCATGCCGGGCAGGGCCTGGTCCCAGAGCACCCGGCCTGCGACAAACTCCATCACGTAAAAGGCGCGGCCGATCACGGTTTCGTCTTCACACAGGCAATACATTTTGGCCACCGGCACATCGGTGCCCTGCAGGCCGCTCATGACCTTGAACTCGCGCTCGACCGCATGTGCCGACGGCAGCAGTTTGGCCACCGGGCCGGGCTTGGCGCGCATCACATAGGCGCATGCCGGCGTGAGCAGCTTGTAGGTCGGGTTCGACTGGCCGCCCTTGAACATTTCCACGGTCAGCGGCCCCTGGAAACCCGGCAGGTTTTTCTCAAGGTAGGTGCTCAGTGCAGCGATATCAAATGCATGCTGGCCGGACACCGCGCGGGTGCCGAGGAAATGGTCAAAGTTGGTCATGGTTTATTTTTCAGTGTCAGCTTCAGAAATGCGCAGCAGCGTTTCGCGGTTTCGCACCACCAGACCGCCCGGCTCGATGCGGATGGCTTCCTCGCGCTCCATGGCCTTGAGTTCCTGGTTCACGCGCTGGCGTGAGGCGCCCAGCAGCTGCGCCAGTTCCTCTTGCGCCAGTTGTAGTCCGATGCGGACTTCGCGCCCGTCGCTCAGGCTGGCGACACCGTAGCTGCGCACCAGGTGCAAGAGCTGTTTGGCCAGCCGCGCCCGCAGCGGCAGGGTGTTGAGGTCTTCCACCAGGCCGTAAAGCTGGCGTATGCGGCGCGCGTGCAGGCGCAGCATGGCTTCGTAAAGCTCCACATGCATAGCCAGGATTTTCTTGAAGTCGGCCTTGGCCACGCACAGGATGGTGGTTTCGCCGTGCGCGTAGGCGTCGTGCGTGCGCCGGTCGCCGTCGAAGATCGCCACATCGCCAAACCAGATGCCTGGCTCCACATAGGTCAGCGTGATCTGCTTGCCCGAGATCGAGGTGGAGCTCACGCGAACCGCGCCCTTGGCACAGGCAATCCATTGCTCCGGCGGATCGCCGCGGGCGCAGATCAGTTCGCCATCCTTGAAACGTTGGACGTAAGCGCATCGAAGTATGTCGTGCCTGAGTGAGGGGGACAGGGATGAAAACCAGCGACCGTCATTGATCGCCGAGCGTTCGTCTATCGTAAGAATAGGATCGTCCATAAGCTGTCTTGTGTGTGACTGGGAGGTGGCTGACAGAGGCCTCATTGTCGCTTGGGGGACGCTCCCCTGGCCATGCGATGGCCTTGACGGTGTCGCATGGGTGTCCTGCCTGCCTGCTGGCTAGCGGTATTGCGGCGTGCGCTTTTCCAGGAATGCGGCAATGCCTTCACCGCCGTTGGCATGGTGCAGGTTGCGGACAAAGTGGTCGCGCTCGCTGGAAAGCTGCTGGCCCAGCGTATTTCCGGGCGCATCGTTGATCAGGTCCTTGATGCTGGCCAGCGCATTGGGTGCACGGGCATTAAGGCGTTCGGCGAACTTGAGCGCGTCGCGCAGCGCGGCGCCAGAGCTTGTCACCCGGTTGACCAGGCCAAAGTCATGCAGCCGCTGGGCGCTGATGCGCTCGCCGGCCATCAGGAGCTCGCTGGCCAGCGCGCGGGGCAGGGCGCGGGCGATGCTCCAGCTGCCTCCACCATCGGGCGACAGCGCAACCGTGCTGTAGGACATCACAAATACAGCGTTGTCGGCCGCCACACAGAAATCGCAAGCCAGCGCCAGCGAAAAACCGGCGCCCGCCGCCGCGCCTTCAACCGCGGCAATCACCGGTTTGGGATAGGTGCGTATCGAATCAATCCAGCTGTGCAGGCCGTCAATGCTTTGGGCCTGCACTTCAGGTAACTCGCTGCGATTCGCCTGCAGGCGCTGCAGGTTACCCCCCGCGCAAAATACCGCGCCCTCGCCGGTGATGACCACGCTGCGAATGTCGGGGTTGTTTTCCGCGGCGTTGAGGGCTTCGACGCCGGCGGCATAGATCTCCGGGCCCAGCGCGTTTTTGAACTCGGGATTGCTGATCGTCAGGATGAGGGTCTGGCCCTCACTGGTACTTTTGATTGCGCCTGCCATTTAGTTGTGCTTCCGGTGTGTTGAATGAGCGCTCTGTGCAAGTGGGTGCCGCGGAACCGGCTTTGCCGGACCGCAGGCGCCGCCCCCTTGAGGGGGGAAGGCGCTACACGAAGTGAGCGCCCGACGGGGGTGGTTCATTCCTCTTCGTGCATCAGGCTCAAGCCTATGGCACCACGGCGGCGCAGCCACGGGGAAGGGCGGTAGCGCTGGTCGCCATAGACGGTTTGCATGTTGAACAGGACTTCCAGTATGTTGGTGGGGCCGTAACGGTCGCCCATGGCCAGCGGGCCCATGGGGTAACCCAGGCCGAGCGTGACGGCGGTTTCCAGGTCTTTCGGGCTGCAGATGCCTTGCTGGCAGATGTCGCTGGCGATGTTCACGATGGTGGCGACCACGCGCTGCGTGACAAAGCCGCCGCTGTCGCGTATCACGCTGACCGCCTTGCCGTCGCGCGCAAACAGGGCGTGTGCCGCGTTGCGCATATCCGTACGTGTGGCCGGGTTGGTGGCGAGCACGCGGCGTTTGGTGGCGGCATCGTCAATCAGCATGTCAATGCCGACCGTGCGTGCCGGGTCAAGCCGCTCGACCACGGCAACAGTGGTGATGTCAAAACCCAGCGGTGCCACCAGCATCAGGGCCTGTGGCGATGCGGATTGCCCGGTTTCAATTTTGGCGCCCAGGTTTTTGAGCAACTGAAGCAGCTCCGAACGCCGGGACGCACGCGGTGAAACCCAGATAGGCGGCATTTCAGCGACCTCGGGAACGGGCACCTCGGCCGTGGTCTGCATCACACCGTCGGTGTAGCGGTAAAAGCCTTCACCGCTCTTGCGGCCCAGCATGCCGCCAGCCAGCCGCTGGGCGGTGATCACGCTGGGGCGATAACGGGCTTCATCGTAGTACTGGCGGTAGACGGACTCCATCACGGGATGTGAAACGTCCAGCGCGGTCAGGTCCATCAGCTCGAACGGGCCGAGCTTGAAGCCGACCTGGTCGCGCAGGATGCGGTCTATGGTGGCGAAATCGGCAATGCCTTCGCTGACGATGCGCAGTGCTTCGGTGCCGTAGCCGCGGCCCGCATGGTTGACGATGAAACCCGGCGTGTCCTGCGCCAGCACAGGCGTGTGCCCCATCTGGCGGGCGTAGTCCATCAGGTGGCTGCTGACCGATGCGCTGGTTTTCAGGCCGGCAATGACTTCCACCACCTTCATCAGCGGAACCGGGTTGAAAAAGTGGTAACCCGCGAAACGCTCGGGGTGTTTTAGCTTCGCCGCGATGGCGGTGACGGACAGGGAGGAGGTATTTGTTGCCAGCACGGACTGCGGCGATACCAGGGCTTCCAGTTCGGCGAACAGTGACTGCTTGACATCCAGCCGCTCAACAACGGCCTCTATGACCAGGTCGCAGTCGGCCAGTCCGGCCAGTGCGTCCAGGGTCACGACGCGGGCCTTGTGGTCTGCGGCCAGGGCCGGGTCCAGCCGGTTTTTGGCTACCAGCTTGTCCCACTGCTCGTACAGCGCGGCCCTGGCCTTTTCGCCTGCCTGGGGCTGTACATCGAACAATTTGACAAGGCTGCCCGCCTGCGCGGCGATCTGGGCAATGCCGCGTCCCATGGCACCAGTGCCAACAACGCCAACGGTTTTGTAAAAGGGTTTCATGGAAATGGATTATTACGCAGGGCCTGGACGTATGGGTCGTGCCAAATCCTGCGGGATGCCGAAAAACTGCGGGCGGCTGAAAACCCCGTACGCAGCCTGCAGGGGCAAGCCCCGAAGAACCAGCAGGCCTGCGGTGGCGATGGCGCTCAGCGCCTGACCTGAAGGGCGCCCGGATTGACGATATTTGTCGGCGTACCCTTGATGAAATTGACCACGTTGTCAAACGCCGCACCGAAATACATTTCGTAGCTGTCTTGTTCGACGTAGCCGATGTGCGGGGTGCAAATGCAGTTTTCCAGCCTCAACAGGGCGTGGCCCTGCAAAATGGGTTCGGATTCAAACACATCCACCGCGGCCAGCCCGGGGCGACCACGGTTGAGCGCCGCGATCAGGGCGTCCGGCTCAATCAGTTCTGCGCGCGAGGTGTTGACCAGCAGCGCGGTTGGTTTCATGCGCGAAAGATCGTCGAGTGTCACGATGCTGCGGGTTTCATCATTGAGGCGCAGGTGCAGGCTGAGCACATCGCTTTGCTCGAAAAACTCGGCCTTGCTGGTGGCAACCTCAAAACCATCGGCCTGTGCGCGCTCCAGTGAAGCCTCGCGTCCCCAGATCACGACACGCATGCCAAAGGCGCGGCCATAGCCCGCCAGGAGCTGCCCGATTTTTCCGTAACTCCATATGCCCAGGGTTTTGCCCTTCAATACGGAGCCCAGTCCGAAATTCTGCGGCATGGACACCGATTTAAGTCCGGCCTGCTGCCAGGCGCCGTGTTTCAGGTGCGCGACATAGTGGGGTATGCGCCGCATGGCTGCCATGATCAGCGCCCAGGCGAGTTCTGCCGGTGCGGTTGGTGATCCTATGCCTTCAGCCACCACCACACCGCGCTCGGTACAGGCGCCCACATCGACATGCGAGCCGACCCGTCCGGTCTGGGCGACCATTTTGAGTTTTGGCAGTTTTTCTATCAACTGGCGGCTGAGGTGCGTGCGCTCGCGAATGAGCACAATCACATCGGCATCCTTGAGCCGGACCGATAGCTGGCCTATGCCTTTGACAGTGTTTGTATAGACCTTTGCGGGGTAGGCGTCGAGCTTGGTGGCGCAGGCCAGTTTTCGCACTGCGTCCTGATAGTCGTCGAGAATCACAATATTCATGCCGATATTGTGCCTGCAAGTTTTTCAATTACGGCTTTGCCGCACTGGGGCATGGGCATTAATCTGCGGGCAGGAGAGAATTCTTCCAGGCAGGCGGCTCACGCCGCCAGCAGCTTTCAGCGCATGGTGATCGGGCATTCGCAATGGCGCGGTTTTACGGCACCAATGCGACGCAGGCTGTGCTGCGTACGGCTGGTCGGTGGCGGCTATGGGCACTCCGCTGGCGAGGCAAAAAAACTGCGGAAGCCGGACAACTTGCCGGCCATAGGGGATGCCAGCTTAATGAGCGGCCGACTCGCGTTGTGCCATGCGGTCCAGCTCTGCACAGACATCGGCCATCCGGCCTGAAATCACCATCCGGCCAGCGCAGGACGGTCCTACACCGGCTTCAAAGGCTCGCACAATGCGCAAGCGACTCGGCGATGAACGGGTGAGGGCTATTTTTGCAGTGGTCCGGCAGGGCTTCGCGGCGACTCTTGCCACAACCTGGTGCGGCAGGCCGCCTGCCGGGCGCTGCTGCAGGCTCTTCTGGCTGGCTGCGGCGGCTTGTGCCGGTACAAACAGCGAAAGCAGGGTCTGCAATGGCGCCAGCAAAGTTGAAAGCGCGGGCATGCGTGAAAGATAAGGCGAAAAACTGGCGATTCCCATGATGAGCTCCGGATTAAGAGAGGTTTACACAGGCAGGATTGCGATACGGCTGTGCTGCCGCAAAAAACCGCTGCAGCAGGGTGTTGGCCAATCGGTTAGCCAAACGCCCGCCACCTGCTGCGCGGTCAGGTGGCTTACATCAACATCGTGTTGCGGATCAGGCCCACGGCGAGGCCTTCCAGTTCGAAGGGTTCACCGGGTTCGACCACGATGGTTTTGAAGTCGGGGTTTTCGGGCAGCAACTCAATCAGGTTTTTTGTGCGCCGAAAGCGTTTGACGGTGACTTCATCGCCAAGACGCGCGACCACGATTTGCCCGTTTTTGGCCTCGCTGGCCTGTTTGACGGCCAGCAGGTCGCCGTCCATGATGCCGACATCCCGCATGCTCATGCCGCGGACCTTGAGCAGGTAGTCGGGCTGCTTGTGAAACAGGCTGCTCTCAAAATAATAGGTTTGCTCAATGTGCTCCTGCGCGAGAATGGGACTGCCAGCAGCAACCCGCCCCACCAGAGGCAGGGCGAGTTGGGCCAGGCTTTGCAACGGCAGGGAAAACTGTTTGATGCGTGATTCGTTCAGCGAGCGCAGGGTGTCGCTACGCAGCCGTATGCCGCGTGAGGTCCCGCTGACCAGTTCGATGACGCCTTTGCGTGCCAGCGCCTGCAGGTGTTCTTCGGCGGCGTTGGCGGAGCGAAAACCCAGCTCGGTGGCGATCTCGGCCCGGGTGGGGGGCGCACCGGTACGGGCGATGGCGCTTTGAATCAGTTCGAGGATTTGCTGCTGGCGGGCTGTGAGTTTGGGGCCTTCAGAGGGCATGTCGGAAAAGTGATTCAAAGTGCTCATGGCGAAAACTCCTTGGAGGTCTTGGCAGCAAAACAGGTCGAGGCGGCAGGCATTGCCTGCATGGAGCTGTGTTAATAACCAGTAACTGTATTTTCATCCAGTTTTTTACGAAACGCAAGTCAATTCACAATCAATTCACTTATGCAAAGCAAAAAGATCGTGATTTTGGGTACGGGTGGCACCATTGCCGGCCGGGCAGGCAACGCCTTTGACAATATTGGCTACACCGCCGCGCAAGTGGGGGTGGATGAACTGGTGCTGGCCATTCCAGCATTGGCCGCGGCGGGCGAGCTGATCACCGAACAGCTCGCCCAGATCGACAGCAAGGACATGAGTTTTGCAGTGTGGGGGCGGCTGGCCGAGCGCGTGCGTCATTTCCTGGCCAGGGATGATGTACAGGGCGTGGTTATCACCCACGGGACGGACACGATTGAGGAAACGGCCTTCTTTTTGCAGGCGGTGTTGAACCCGGCCAAGGCGGTCGTGCTGACCTGCGCCATGCGGCCGGCAAGCTCGTTGACGCCGGACGGGCCGCAAAACGTGATGGATGCGGTCGCCGTGGCCCGTTTTGCCCAGGCACGGGGCGTGGTGGTGGTGTGCGCGGGCGTTGTTCATGGCGCGCGGGATGTGCAGAAAACCCATACCTACCGGCTGGATGCATTTAGCTCGGGCGATGCCGGGCCGGTGGCTTACGTGGAAGAGGGGCAACTGAGGTTGTTAAGAAATTGGCCCGTAGCCCAGGCGGAATGGGCGCAGACAGCTATCAAAAATATAGCGCCTGCCGGCAGCCCCTGGCCCAGGGTGGAGATTGTGACGAGTTACGCTGGCGCTGGCGCAGCCGTGGTGGAGGCCCTTGTTGCCCAGGGCGTCCAGGGCCTGGTGCTTGCAGGCACGGGCAATGGCACGGCGCATCGAGACCTTGAAGCCGCCTTGCTGGCGGCGCAGGCCGGCGGTGTGCGGGTTGTCCGGGCCAGCCGTTGCGCGAATGGCCGGATGTTGCCGAAAACCGGCGATGCCTTTGAGGATTCCCGGGGCCTGAGCCCCGTCAAGGCGCGCATCGCCCTGATGCTTGCCCTGATGGCGCCAGGCGCGGCTTAAACCCTTAATCCGCCAGCGCGGAGAAGGCTCTTGCCGTGATCTCGTCAACCGTGCCCATGCCGCTGATGGCGCGGTAGGCCGGCGCCAAAGCCGGCTCGGCCTTGGCCCAGCGGGAGTAGTAGTCGACCAGGGGCCGGGTCTGGGCGCTGTACACCTCCAGCCGCTTGCGCACGGTGTCTTCCTTGTCGTCCTCGCGCTGGATCAGGGGCTCGCCGGTCACATCGTCCTTGCCCTCGACTTTGGGCGGGTTGTATTTGACATGGTAGGTACGGCCGGACGCGGTATGCGAGCGGCGTCCGCTCATGCGCTCGATGATGGCTTCAAAGGGAACGTCGATTTCAAGCACATAGTCCAGCTTGACGCCGGCGGCCTTCATGGCGTCTGCCTGGGGAATGGTGCGCGGGAAACCGTCGAACAGAAAGCCCTTGTCGCAGTCGGGCTGGCTTATGCGCTCCTTGACCAGGTTGATGATCAGGTCGTCGCTCACCAGCGCGCCGGCGTCCATTACTTTTTTGGCTTCAAGCCCCAGTGGGGTGCCGGCCTTGACGGCTGCGCGCAGCATGTCGCCTGTTGAAATCTGCGGAATGTTGTATTTCTGGCAGATAAAAGTCGCCTGGGTTCCTTTGCCTGCACCAGGTGCGCCCAACAAAATCAGTCTCATGGATGTCCTCGTATTTTTATGAATTCAGTGGATTGCTTGCCAGGTCATCCCGTCAGTGGCCGGGCAAGTCGGAGAGGCGGCGGCATATGTCGGGAGATTGACGCCCGATAGCCGCACCGCAGCCGTTTTTCCAAGGATAGCATGCAGCTCTTGATGCCAGCTTACACAAGCTGCCTGGCGCGCTTGTCCATCCGCCTGTTTGCCGGACCGGCAGCATCCCTGAAAGCGGTTTACTGGAAAAGTTTTCGAACCTGGACCAGGTCTTCCGGTGTATCTATGCCAAGCCCGGGCGCCCGCTCGGTAATGTGCACCGCGATGCGGTGGCCGTGCCACAAGGCCCGCAGTTGCTCCAGGGACTCCAGTTGCTCCATGGGCGCTTGCGGCAAGGTCGGAAACAGCCTCAAAAAGCCCACGCGATAGCCGTAGATACCCACATGGCGCAAGGGTTTGGGCAAGGTGCTGCCCGACGTCCACCAGGCCTGGCCCGCAAAGTCGCGTGCCGCCGGAATCGGCGAGCGGCTGAAATACAGGGCGGTCTGGCGTGCATCAAGCACCACCTTGACGATATTCGGGTTCTGCAGGTCGGCCAGCGTTTCAATGGCATGTGCCGCAGTACTCATGGCGCAGTCGGAACGGGCCGAAAGCAGCAGCGCGACCGAATCAATCAAGACCGGGTCTATCAGGGGCTCATCGCCCTGAACGTTCACGACCAGCGCATCGTCGGGCAGGCCAAGGATGTCGCAAGCCTCGGCAAGCCTGTCGCTGCCGCTGGGATGGTCGCTCCTGGTCAAAACCGCCTGGATGTCAAAGTCGGCGCATTTTTCAATGACGTCCTGGCTGTCGGTGGCGATAACGACGCGCTGGGCGCCGCTTTTTAATGCACGTTGCGCAACGCGAACCACCATGGGCGCGCCGCCGATGTCGGCAAGGGGTTTGTTGGGCAGGCGGGTGGAGGCCAGGCGTGCGGGAATAAGAACGGTAAAACTCATGCCAATTACATTTCAGCGGCCCGTCACAGGCCGAGTTCCTCATCGCTCAATGGGCGGGCCTCGGTTTCCAGCATCACCGGCAGACCGTCTCGAACCGGGTAGGCCAGACGGGCGCTTTTTGAGATGAGTTCTTGCTTCTCGCGGTCATAGTCGAGAGGTCCTTTGGTGACCGGGCAAACCAGGAGTTCGAGCAGTTTAGTGTCCATGGCTTGATGGTAATTGAGAAAGCAGGGGGGCCAGCAGCGCATCCACGGCGGACAGGAACGCCGGCTCGGGCACAAATTGCAGCGGAACCGCCAGCAGGCGGATTGACGCCATGGCGGGCAGCCGGAACAGCTTGACCGCATCTTTTTCGGTGCACAACAGCGTTGTCCCGTCCTTGACGGCCAGCTGGTAGTCCGAGAAATCGTAATGATCCGGCAGGCTGATTGTCTGGCTCAGGTTTAGACCGCAGGATTGCAGCATGCCGAAAAAGGCGCCGGGATTGGCTATGGCGGCAAGCGCCGCCACTGGCTGTCCCCGCAGGCTGCTCAAGGGAAGCTGGCTGCCATCGATGGCAACCGCGTGGCCGGCCAATTGCCTTGACGAGTTGAAACCGGCGAAGGCTGGTGCCCGCCCGGTATGCAACACCAGGTCAGCAGCGCCACCGGCTCTTTCCGGCCAGGGTTCGCGCAAGGGGCCCGCCGGCAGCAGCCAGCCATTGCCCAGGCCACGATCATCAAACACCGTAATTTCAATATCGCGCTTGAGCGCGTAGTGCTGCAGACCGTCATCGCATACCAGGAGCTGCGTTGCCGGATGGGCATGGAGCAAGGCGGCAACCGCTTCAATGCGTTTGGTTGCTACAAAAACAGGAGCGTCTGTCGCTTGCCTTATAAGGGCTGGCTCATCACCGGACTCCGAAACAGGGGTGTCGGCAAAGACTTCCTGGCATTGTTCCCCCAGGCGCCCATAGCCGCGCGATACGACGCCGACCTTTAAGCCCTGGCCTTGAAAATGCTGCACCAGGGCCATCACCAAAGGTGTTTTCCCGGCGCCGCCAGCCACCACATTGCCGACGACCAGCACCGGCACCCTGGCCCGTGTGGATTTGAAAAAACCGGAGCGATAAAGATGGCGCCGTACCCGGACCAGCAGGCCGTAGACCTGTGCCGCCGGCCAGAGCAGGCAAGCCAGCCAGCCCCGGCTTAGCCAGGCCTGTTGCAGGATGCTTTTGACAGGCTGGCGGCTGCTGGCTGACGTTTCCAAGGCAAATCGCGATGCTCGGTGGGTTGGCTAGCGGGCTCCCGCCTGGGCGGTGCTTTGCGTGGCGAATGTAATCTGGGTGAAGCCGCCGCGCCGCGCGGCCTCCATCACGGTGATGACCGACTGGTGGGTGGCGCTGGCGTCCGCGCTGATGATGATCACACTGTCTTTTCCGGCCTTGGCTGCCTGAACCAGGGCCGCACCCAGCGCCTCAATGCTGCGGCCCCCCACGGCCGTCTTGTTGACCATGTAGCGGCCATCGCTGCTGACCGCCACGATGACTTCCTTGGGATAGTCGCGCTGCTGCTCGGCGTCAGCCAATGGCAGCTTGATCTGGAGTTCCGTGAATTTGCTGTAGGTGGTGGACAGCATCAGGAAAATCAGCACCACCAGCAAGACGTCGATAAACGGGATCAGGTTGATCTCGGGTTCATCGCGAGAACCCTGGCGGAAGTTCATGGCCGGTATCCTTGATGCAATGGCGGGGTGGCGCGCGTGCAGGTCATTTTCTAAGGGTGTTGAGATGGCGCACAAACCGCTCCGAGGCGAGCTCCATCATCAGCAGGTGCTCGTCCACCCTTGCCCGGAAATAACGCCAGAAAATCAGCGAAGGGATGGCCACAATCAGGCCAAACGCCGTGTTGTACAGCGCAATCGAAATACCCTGGGCCAGTTGCGCCGGGTTGCCGCCGGTTGCACTGCCGACGGCGCCGCCACCAGCCTGTGAGCCGAAAATTTCGATCATGCCGATGACGGTGCCCAGCAGGCCCAGCAGGGGCGCGGCCGAGGCGATGGTGGCCAGGGCGGAGAGGTAACGCTCGAGTTTGTGGGCGGCCTGGCGGCCCGCACCTTCAAGGGTGGAGCGCAGGTCCTCTTCGCTGAGCCTGGGGTTTGCATTGAGCGCCCTGAAACCACTGGCCAGGACCTCGCCCAGCAAAGAGTTTTGCTCCAGTTGCATCACCACATCCGGTGAAGGAAGGGCGCTGCGGGAGACGGTAATGGCCTCGTCAATCAGCTTCAGCGGGGCGACTTTGCGGGTTTTGAGACTGCTAAAACGCTCAATGACCAGCGCCAGGGCCAGGACGGAGCAGGCAACCAGGGGCCAGATGGGCCAGCCTGCGGCTTGTATGATCGAAAACAACGCACATCTCCCGGCGAATAAATTGAACTGGATTATGGCTTACCGGGGGTCAACACCCCCTTGGCTTTGTCTGGCGTTCGGCAGAATCGGGCGGCATCGCCCGCTGTAGGCCGTAACTCACAGAAGTTGTGGATAACTTTGTGAGCAAGTACTGCCGGACCCGCTGCCAAGCCGCGCCAAATCTGCAGTGTGACAGAACGATGAAATTTTGAGCAGAATTAAGTTATTTAAAATCAATGCGTTACACGAACTCTCCATCGTTTCGGCCTCATCTGGTGGGTTTTGCCCAAGCGCGACGGGCCTCTGTGGAGTATTACCCCGCCACAACGCAGGGGATTCGCCATGATTGACGCTCCGGACGGGTTCACGGGATCTGGCTCTGGCGCCCGCGCTGGCGCGGCAACGGGTGTTCGTATCTGGCCTGTCGGGTCCTTGCTCAGGGCGATCGCCGACAGCCTGGAGGCACGCTTCAATCCGGTAGCCGTTCAGGGAGAGATTTCGGGATTTTCACGCGCGGCCAGCGGGCATTGTTATTTTTCGCTGAAGGACGACCAGGGGCAAATCCGCTGCGCGATGTTTCGCCGGGCCGCCTCGCTGCTGGACTTTGCCCCGCGTGATGGCCAGGTGGTCGAACTGCGCGGCCGCCTGGGTGTTTATGACGCGCGCGGTGAACTGCAATTGGTGGTGGAGTCCATGCGCCAGGCCGGGCAGGGCAGCCTGTTTGAGGAGTTCCTGAAGCTCAAAGCCAGGCTTGAAGCGCAAGGGCTGTTTGATGCAGGCCGCAAACGCCCCTTGCCCGTGATGCCCAGGGCCATTGGCGTGGTGACGTCTCTGGGCGCGGCGGCTTTGCACGATGTCGTGACCGCCTTGCAGCGCCGTGCGCCCCATATCCCGGTCATCATTTATCCCGCCAGCGTCCAGGGCGGGCAGGCTGCTGGCGAGTTGCGGCAGGCTTTGCTGAAAGCCGGCCAGCGTAACGAGGTTGACGTGTTGTTGCTGGTACGCGGTGGCGGGGCCATGGAAGATTTGTGGGCGTTTAATGATGAGCAACTGGCTCGTGCCATCGTCGCATCGCCCATGCCTGTCGTCAGCGGGGTAGGGCATGAGACCGATTTCACCATCGCTGATTTTTGCGCGGATGTGCGCGCCCCGACGCCAACAGCGGCGGCTGAGCTGAGTGTTCAGCCCCAGGCCGTATGGCTGGGTGTGCTGGGGGCCGTGCTGTCGCGCCTGCAAAACGGCGTGGACAGGCTGTTGCAGTCCAGCAACCAGAGGCTGGACCTGGCGGCTTCGCGGTTTAGCCGCCCGTCGCATTTTGTGACCCGGCAACAGGCGCGGCTGGCGGCCCATGCGCAGGACCTGCAGCATGCCAAAAACACGGCCTTTGTTCGTTTGTCGGGCGGCTTGCAAGCGCTTGAGGGGCAGTTTCCCAGGACGGTCGCGGACGCGATTCAAAAGCAGGCAAGGCGGCTGGAGAACGCGCAGCTTCGCCTGGAACTGCTGAACCCTGCGCTGGTGTTGCGGCGAGGCTATGCCTGGCTGACCGATGCTGAAGGGCTGGCCATTACCAGCAGCAGCCAGACCCGGATTGGACAGCCGGTACGTGCTACCCTTGTTGATGGCGAGGTCGATATGACGGTGTCTGCGCCGCGGCTGATTTAGTTTTTACAATCGCCTCATAATTTTTTAACCACCCCACCACAAGAGGAAATACATGGAACACAAACTCCCCCCGCTTCCCTATGCGATCGACGCCCTGGCGCCCAGCTACAGCCAGGAAGCCTTTGAATACCATCACGGCAAGCACCACAATGCCTACGTCGTCAACCTCAACAACCTGCAAAAAGGCACCGAGTTTGAGGCGATGACGCTGGAAGAAATCGTCAAGAAATCCAGCGGCGGCGTTTACAACAATGCAGCCCAGATCTGGAACCACACCTTTTTCTGGAGCTGCATGAAACCAGCGGGCGGCGGCGAGCCTTCAGGCGCGCTGGCAACTGCCATCAACGCCAAGTTCGGTTCCTATGCAGCCTTCAAGGAAGCGTTTGTGAAATCGGCTGTCGGCAATTTCGGCTCCGGCTGGACCTGGCTGGTCAAGAAAGCGGATGGCTCGGTGGACATCGTCAACACCGGTCCGGCCGGCACGCCCCTGACCACGGCCGACAAGGCCTTGCTGACGGTTGACGTGTGGGAGCATGCCTATTACATCGACTACCGCAACCTGCGTCCGAAGTTCGTCGAGACCTTCCTCGACAAGCTGGTGAACTGGGACTTCGCGGCCAAGAACTTCGCCTGAAACCCCTTCAGCTGTTCGCGGTGTTTCCCATGAAGCAGGCCCTGGGCAAAACCACCGGGGTTTGAACCTGGCAAACACATCTGAAGCATCAGCCTTGAACTAAAAAGGGCTCGAAGAGTAATCTTCGAGCCCTTTTGCCTTTATTGCCGTCAATAGGTGTCTTTCTCCCTATACCTGGCACGTGCCTTCGTTAAAAAGGCATTTGGCTGGCTTCGGAGGCAGTTTTTCGACCTTGCGGTGCCCGTTTTTGCACCCGGGTGAAAAAATAGTTGGGTCAAAAGGCGTGTAATTTCATATTGTGAGATTGCATTGCAAAAAACGTGGATTTGGTCCACCCCCCTAAAGCAAAATCAGGCACGTCCAATTATTGCTGCCGGCCTGTGACGCAAGCGGCGACATTCCCATACCAATTTCTGGAGATAAGCGATGAGTACCGAGCAACCCACCATCATCTACACACTGACCGACGAAGCCCCGTTGCTGGCGACCAGTGCTTTCCTGCCCATCATCCGGACCTTCACCGCGCCGGTCGGCATCAAGGTCACCACCAGCGACATTTCGGTGGCCGGGCGCATTTTGGGCGAGTTTCCCGAGTTTTTGGCCGAGGCTCAGCGTGCTCCCGACAACCTGGCCGAGCTGGGCCGCCTGACCCTGCTGCCTGACACCAACATCATCAAGCTGCCCAATATCAGCGCATCGGTGCACCAGCTGGTGAGCGCCATCAAGGAATTGCAGGCCAAGGGCTATGCCGTGCCGGATTTCCCGGAAGATCCGAAGACCGACGAAGAAAAGGCGATACGTCAACGCTATTCCAGGTGCCTGGGCAGTGCCGTGAACCCGGTGCTGCGCGAGGGCAATTCCGATCGCCGCGCGCCCGCCGCCGTGAAGAATTACGCGCGCAAGAACCCGCACAGCATGGGTGAGTGGAGCATGGCTTCGCGCTCGCATGTGGCCCACATGACGGAGGGCGATTTCTACCACGGTGAAAAGTCACTGACGCTGGACAAGGCGCGCGACGTGAAGATGGAACTGCTCACCGTGAGCGGCAAGACCATTGTGCTCAAACCCAAGGTGTCGCTGCTCGCTGGCGAAATCGTGGACAGCATGTTCATGAGCAAAAAAGCGCTGTGTGACTTCTACGAAAAGCAATTCGAGGATGCGCGCGAGACGGGCGTGATGCTGTCGCTGCACGTCAAGGCCACCATGATGAAGGTTTCGCACCCCATCGTGTTCGGTCACGCCGTGCGCATCTTCTACAAGGAAGCGTTCGAGAAGCACGGCAAGCTGTTTGACGAGCTGGGCGTGAACGTCAACAACGGCATGGTGAACCTGTACGACAAGATCGCCACGCTGCCGACCTCCAAAAAAGAAGAGATCATCCGTGATCTGCATGCCTGCCACGAGCACCGTCCTTCGCTGGCCATGGTCGATTCGGCCAAGGGCATCTCCAACCTGCACGCGCCCAACGACGTGATCGTCGATGCGTCGATGCCGGCCATGATCCGCATAGGCGGCAAGATGTGGGACGCCAACGGCAAGCCGCAGGACACCAAGGCGGTCATCCCCGAGAGCACCTTTGCCCGCATCTACCAGGAAGTCATCAACTTCTGCAAGACCAATGGCAACTTCAACCCCGTGACCATGGGCACGGTGCCCAACGTGGGCCTGATGGCGCAGCAGGCCGAGGAATACGGCTCGCACGACAAGACTTTTGAGGTTGCCGAAGGCGGCGTGGCCAACATCGTTGACCTGGCCACCGGTGAAGTGCTGCTGTCGCAGAATGTTGACGCCGGTGACATCTGGCGCATGTGCCAGGTCAAGGACGCGCCTATCCGCGACTGGGTGAAACTGGCTGTGACGCGCGCCCGCAATTCCGGCATGACCGCCGTGTTCTGGCTGGATTCGTACCGTCCGCACGAGGCCGAACTGATCAAGAAGGTGGAAACCTACCTCAAGGATCATGACACCAATGGCCTTGACATCCAGATCATGTCGCAGGTACGTGCGATGCGCTTCACGCTGGAGCGCGTGATCCGGGGCGTTGACACCATCTCGGTGACCGGCAATATCCTGCGCGACTACCTGACCGACCTGTTCCCCATCATGGAGCTGGGCACCAGCGCCAAGATGTTGTCCATCGTGCCGCTGATGGCGGGTGGCGGCATGTACGAAACCGGTGCGGGCGGCTCGGCGCCCAAGCACGTGCAGCAACTGGTGGAGGAAAACCACCTGCGCTGGGACTCGCTCGGCGAGTTCCTGGCACTTGCGGTGTCGCTGGAAGATTTGGGGCTAAAGACCGGCAACAACAAGGCCAAGATACTGGCCAAAACGCTGGATGCCGCCACGGGCCAGCTGCTGGAAAACAACAAGAACCCATCGCCCAAGACGGGCAAGCTGGACAACCGCGGCAGCCAGTTCTACCTGGCCATGTACTGGGCGCAGCAGCTGGCGGCGCAAAAGGACGACACGGCGCTGGCTGCGCAGTTCGCACCCCTGGCCAAACAGCTGACCGACAACGAGGCGGTCATCCTGGCCGAACTGGCGGAGGTGCAAGGCAAGCCGGCGGATATTGGCGGTTATTACAAGCCTGACTTCAATAAGCTCGATACCGTGATGCGCCCGAGCAAGACCTTGAACTCGGCGCTGGCGTCCATCAAGGCGTAAGCAGAGCTGGCGCTTAAAAGCAAAAAGGCGATCCGGACGGAAGTCCGGATCGCCTTTGGTCTTTCTGGTCTATCAATGCCTGGATTTTGTGCGCTGCCGGCCTGTAGCCAGGCTGGCCTTAGTTGCGGCCGCCAAATGCCTGGCCGCCCAACCGGGCTCCAGCCTTGATGCCGCGCTTGGCAAACCAGCCCTGGTTCATCTCAAGCACATAACGAACGGGTTTGGCCGAACAGTGCGAATCCGTGGTCTGGGGCTTCATGTCGGCCAGGTTGACGATGGTGCCATCGTCGGCGACAAAGGCGGCTGTCAGTGGCAGCAGGGTATTCTTCATCCAGAAACATTGCCCGGCAGGCTGCTCGAATACAAACAGCATGCCTTCATGTTGAGGCATCTCCTTGCGGAACATCAGGCCGATCTGGCGTTGCTCTGGTGTCAGGGCGACCTGCGCGTCGATCTGGTACATGCCCGCCGAAATCCTGGCGCGCTGCAAGTCCATTTGCGGCGCATCCTGTGCCTGGGCGGGCAAGGCGCCGAGCAGGAAGGCGGTCGACAAAAATATGCCGGCCAGGGCTTGTTGCAGGAAACGGGGTGCGTGAAATTTTGAAGCCATGACTCAGAGCGGATGGTAGTGGAATACAAGCATAAACGACGCGCATAAAAAATGCCCGCACAAGGCGGGCATCTTTACGAAAAGCCTGGAAATTACTTCTTTGCTTCTGCTTTTGCTTCTGCTTTCACTTCTGCTTTTGCAGCAGGCTTGGCTTCAGCTTTTTTTGCGGCAGCGGCTTCAGCTTTTGCTTTTTTTGCAGCAGCTGCTTTTTCTTTCCTGGCTGCACGTGCAGCTGCTTTTTCTTCTTTGGTCAGTTTTGCAGCAGCAGGCTTGGCAGCTTTTGCAGCTGGAGCGGCAGCAGCAGGTGCTGCTGCGGCGGCAGGAGCCGCTGCAGGTGCAGCAGCAGGAGCTTGTGCGAAAGCGGCGCCAGCAACGAAGAGACCAGCGATCAGGGTAGCAAGGAGTTTGTTCATTTGGAAATTTCCTGGAATAACGTTTTAAAAAAAAGTACCCCGAAAATTTCGGAGGCCTCACCGTAACGAGGCCGCTTTGCAATCGGTTGACAGGGCGGCCCAACATTTCTTTTGCGAATGTGTTTGGGACTAGAATTTAAGGGTTTCCACCTAAACCAACCATGTTGGTTTTTCATTGACGCCAGTACTGCTGATTGGAGAATTTTCTATATGTACAAGCACATCAAGGTGCCCGCCCAGGGCCAGAAAATCACGGTCAACGCCGACAACTCCCTGAATGTGCCTGACGAACCCGTGATTCCCTTTATTGAAGGTGACGGTACCGGCGCGGACATCACGCCGGTCATGTTGAAAGTGGTGGATGCCGCAGTTGCCAAAGCTTATGGCGGCAAGAAAAAAATCCACTGGATGGAGGTTTATGCAGGTGAAAAATCCACCAAGGTATATGGCCCGGACGTCTGGCTGCCGGAGGAAACCCTGCATGCCGTGCGCGACTATGTGGTGTCCATCAAGGGCCCGCTGACGACGCCTGTAGGCGGCGGTATCCGCAGCCTGAATGTTGCCATGCGCCAGGAGCTTGACCTGTATGTCTGCCTGCGTCCCATCCAGTATTTCAAGGGCGTGCCATCCCCGGTGAAAGAACCCGAAAAGACCAATATGGTCATCTTCCGTGAAAACTCGGAAGACATTTACGCCGGCATCGAATTCGAGTCCGGCAGCGACAAGGCCAAAAAACTCATCAAGTTCCTGCAAGAGGAGATGGGCGTCAAGAAGATCCGTTTCCCGAATACTTCCGGTATCGGCGTGAAACCGGTCTCCAGCGAAGGCACCGAGCGCCTGATGCGCAAGGCCATCCAGTACGCCATAGCCAATGACAAACCCAGCGTGACCATCGTGCACAAGGGCAACATCATGAAGTTCACCGAAGGCGGTTTCCGTGACTGGGCCTACGCGCTGGCGCAAAAGGAGTTCGGCGCGGAACTGATTGACGGCGGCCCTTGGTGCAGGTTCAAGAACCCGAAAACGGGGAAAGACATTGTTGTCAAGGACGTCATTGCAGATGCTTTCCTGCAGCAAATCCTGCTGCGCCCCGCCGAATACTCCGTGGTGGCGACCTTGAACCTCAATGGCGACTATATTTCCGACGCGCTGGCCGCCCAGGTGGGCGGTATCGGCATTGCCCCGGGCGCCAACCTGTCCGACACCGTCGCCTGTTTTGAAGCCACCCATGGCACGGCGCCCAAGTACGCCGGCAAGGACTATGTAAACCCGGGCTCCGAAATCCTGTCCGCAGAAATGATGCTGCGCCACATGGGCTGGACAGCCGCTGCCGACCTGATCATCAGCTCCATGGAAAAATCCATCGCCTCGAAGAAAGTCACCTACGACTTTGCCCGCCTCATGGAGGGCGCAACCCAGGTCAGTTGCTCCGGCTTTGGCCAGGTCATGATAGACAATATGTAAAGCTGGCCTGCTTCGGGTCACCAGGCAAACCGCCCGGGAGCAATCCCGAGGCGGTTTTTTCCTTGAATGGCCCGTAAAAAGCAACGCAGCCCGCTTGAATGTCGCGTTCTCGCCACCACTGTCTTTTGAATCCCCTATCAAGCGCACAGACCATCACCGATGGCTAGAATGAAATCCATGGCTACCCAATCCCCGAAAACCCCGAAGATTCCCCCAGCGCCCGCGGCACCGGTGTTCAAGCCCGAAGACGGCCGCGGCGGGGATTCGGTGGTGCTCGAGCGCCGGCCCCAGAAAACCAAGCCGCCCCAGATGTACCAGGTGGTGCTGCTCAATGACGACTACACCCCCATGGAGTTCGTGGTGGTGGTCATCCAGGAGTTTTTCAACAAGGACCGCGACACCGCCACCCAGATCATGCTGAAGATCCATCTGGACGGCAAAGGCGTTTGCGGCGTGTTTTCAAAGGACGTGGCCGCCACCAAGGTCGACCAGGTCACGGAAGCCGCCCGCAAGAATGGCCATCCCTTGCAGTGCGTCAGCGAGCCTATTGAATAATGAAAAATGCGGCCAATATTCCATTCATGAGTTCAACCATCAACGTAGCAAGCCGAAAGGAAAATCAATGATTGCCCAGGAATTAGAAGTCAGCTTGCACATGGCCTTTGTCGAAGCGCGCCAGCAGCGCCACGAGTTCATCACCGTGGAGCACCTGCTGCTTGCGTTGCTGGACAACCCCAGTGCGGCTGAAGTGCTGCGCGCCTGCTCTGCCAATGTTGATGATCTGCGCAAGTCGCTGGCCAATTTCATCAAGGACAACACGCCCCAGGTGGCCGGTGCCGATGATGTGGATACACAGCCCACGCTGGGTTTCCAGCGTGTGATCCAGCGCGCCATCATGCATGTGCAGTCCACCGGCAACGGCAAGAAGGAAGTCACCGGCGCCAACGTGCTGGTCGCCATCTTCGGCGAAAAAGACTCGCATGCCGTGTATTACCTGCACCAGCAGGGCGTGACGCGCCTGGACGTGGTCAATTTCATCGCCCACGGCATCAAAAAGAGCGACCCGCCCGAGCCAGCCAAGGCCGGTGAAAGCGCGGCCGAAAACGAAGACGGCGGCGAAAAGAACGAAAAAGCCTCGCCGCTTGAGCAGTACACACAAAACCTGAACCAGCTTGCCAAGGATGGCAAGATCGATCCGCTGATCGGCCGCCAGTACGAAGTCGAGCGTGTGATCCAGATCCTGTGCCGCCGCCGTAAAAACAACCCGCTGCTGGTCGGTGAGGCCGGTGTGGGCAAAACCGCGATAGCCGAGGGCCTGGCATGGCGCATCACGCAAAAAGACGTGCCTGAAATCCTGGCCGAGGCGCAGGTGTACTCGCTGGACATGGGCGCCTTGCTGGCCGGCACCAAATACCGTGGTGACTTCGAGCAGCGCCTCAAGGGCGTGCTCAAGGCCCTGAAAGACAAGCCCAACGGCATCCTGTTCATCGACGAAATCCACACCCTGATCGGTGCCGGTGCGGCCTCGGGCGGCACGCTGGATGCGTCCAACCTGCTCAAGCCGGCCCTCAGCTCGGGCCAGCTCAAGTGCATTGGCGCCACCACCTTCACCGAATACCGCGGCATCTTCGAGAAAGACGCGGCACTGTCGCGCCGCTTCCAGAAGGTCGATGTGGTCGAGCCCTCGGTGCAGGAAACCGTCGACATCCTCAAAGGTCTGAAGTCGCGCTTTGAAGAGCACCACGGCGTCAAATACGCCCTGGCAGCCCTGCAAGCCGCGGCCGAGCTGAGCGCCAAGTACATCAACGACCGCCACCTGCCCGACAAGGCGATTGACGTGATTGACGAGGCCGGGGCGGCCCAGCGCATTTTGCCGGCGTCCAAACGCAAGAAAACCATCACCAAGACCGAGGTGGAGGAAATTGTGGCCAAGATCGCCCGCATTCCGCCCGCCAATGTCTCCAACGACGACCGCGGCAAGCTGAAAACGCTGGAACGTGACCTGAAAAGCGTGGTGTTCGGCCAGGACAAGGCGCTGGATGTGCTGGCCTCCTCGGTCAAGATGGCGCGCTCGGGCCTGGGCAAGGATGACAAGCCGATTGGATCCTTCCTGTTCTCCGGGCCCACGGGCGTCGGCAAGACCGAAGCCGCCAAACAGCTGGCCTACATCATGGGCATCGAGCTGATCCGCTTTGACATGTCGGAGTACATGGAGCGCCATGCCGTGAGCCGCCTGATAGGCGCGCCCCCGGGCTACGTGGGCTTTGACCAGGGCGGCCTGCTGACCGAGGCCATCACCAAGAAGCCGCATGCGGTGCTGCTGCTCGACGAGATCGAAAAAGCCCATCCGGACATCTTCAACGTGCTGCTGCAGGTCATGGACCACGGCACGCTGACGGACAACAACGGGCGCAAGGCCGATTTCCGCAACGTCATCATCGTCATGACCACCAATGCCGGTGCCGAGACCATGAACAAGGCGACGATCGGTTTTACCAACCCGCGCGAGGCCGGTGACGAGATGGCGGACATCAAACGCCTGTTCACGCCCGAGTTCCGCAACCGCCTGGATGCGGTGGTGAGCTTCAAGGCGCTGGACGAGACCGTCATCCTGCGTGTGGTCGACAAGTTCCTGCTGCAGCTGGAGACGCAACTGGCCGAGAAAAAGGTGGAAGTCACTTTCACCGACACCTTGCGCAAATACCTCGGCAAGAAGGGTTTTGACCCACTCATGGGTGCGCGCCCCATGCAGCGCCTGATCCAGGACACGATACGCCGTGCGCTGGCCGACGAGTTGCTGTTTGGCCGTTTGATGGACGGCGGCCGCCTGACCGTCGACATGAAGGTCACGAAGGACGAGAAGGGCGTGGAAAACGGCGAGGTCGAACTCGACATCCAGCCGCTGCCCAAAAAAGAGGGCCGGGCCAAACCCGAGGCGGAGGCCGCTGAGACCAACTAAGCGGGATTTCCCCAGCGCATGCCCAAAAGGCCGGTAGCATCACGCTATCGGCCTTTTTTATTTCCGTCCGTACTTAAAGACTTCTTCGCCTTGACGCTCCCACAACTCAGCTCCGAATGGACGACCGGCCTTTCCCTGGCATGGAGCGCCTACATTGCGGTGCTGTCGATCTGGATCGTGATGCAAAAGCGCGCGCCGGTGTCCACCATGAGCTGGATACTGTCCCTGGCCCTGCTGCCTTTTGCGGGCTTTGTCATCTACTACTTCCTGGGCCCCCAGCGCCTGAAAAAGCAACGCCTCAAGCGGCTGCGCAGCCGTGCCGGCGAGCGTGGCAGCGCCGACCTGGCCTTGCTGCGCCAGGCGGCCGAGAGGGCGCCCGCGGCCTTGCGGCAGATGGCGGTACTGGGCACCGCTGCCTGCGGGCTCCCGGTCTCAAGCGCCACCTCGGTTGAGCTCCTTTCCGGCGGCGCACGGACTTTTGACAGCATCTTCGACGCGGTACGCAATGCCAGGGACCACATCCACCTTGAGTACTACATCTTTGAACCCGACCGGATTGGCACGGCGCTGCGCGACCTGCTGGTGCAAAAAGCCCGGGAGGGCATTGTTGTGCGCCTGCTGGTCGATGCGCTGGGCTCGCAGCGGCTTGGCCGCAAATTCCTGGCGCCGCTGGAAGCTGCCGGCGCCCATGTTGCGCTGTTTCACGACACCCGCATAGGCCGGCGCCTGCGCCCGGTGACCAACTACCGCTCCCACCGCAAAATCGTGGTGTGCGACGGGCGTATCGGTTTTACGGGCGGCGTCAACATCACCGATGAAGAAGACATGCGAACCCGCGCCGATGCTTACCATGATGTGCACCTGCGCATGGAAGGCAGCGCGGTGCGCTGGCTGCAGACCACCTTCCTGGAGGACTGGGCCTACACCACAGGTGAATACCCGAGCGACACCAATCCATCCCTTCCGCACCTCCTGCCGCACTTGCTGCCATCCGTGGAGGCCGGCGACATTCCGGTGCAAATCATCACCAGCGGGCCGGACAACACGCTGGAGGCCATACACCGCATGCATGTCGCGGCCATCAATGCATCAACGCAACGCGCCTGGCTGACCACGCCTTATTTTGTGCCCGGGGAGCCCGCACTGATGGCGCTGACGAGTGCCGCGCTGCGCGGTGTTGATGTGCGGCTGCTGGTGCCGCGCCGCAGCGACAGCCTGATCGTCAGCGCTGCCGCGCGTTCCTACTTCAACGAACTGATCGCCGCCGGTGTCAAGGTCTGGGAATACAAGGCACGCATGCTGCATTCCAAAACACTGGTGGTGGACGACAACTGCGCTATGGTGGGCACCGCCAACTTTGACAACCGCAGTTTCCGTCTCAATTATGAGGTGATGGCGGTGGTTTATGGCCCGGCGCTGGCCGGGCCGCTCACGGCGCAGTTCGAGACCGACCTGTGCAGTTCGGCCGCCGTGCCTGCCCAGCGCCCGCAGAACTTCCCCATGCGCCTGGCCGATGCAACGGCGCGGCTGTTTTCCCCCTTACTTTGAATCCAATGATGGCAATGCACACCTTTCTCTGGCACGACTACGAAACCTTTGGCCTGAACACCCGGCGCGACCGGCCGGCGCAGTTTGCCGGCATTCGTACCGATGCGGAGCTCAATGAAATCGGCGAGCCGCTGATGATTTATTGCCAGCCCGCCAATGACTACCTGCCCGACCCGGCGTCCTGCCTGATCACCGGCATCACACCGCAGCTGTGCTTGGAGCGCGGCCTGCCCGAGCATGAGTTTGCCGCGCAGATCGAGGCCGTGCTGGCCCAGCCCGGCACCATAGGCGTGGGCTACAACACCATCCGTTTTGACGATGAAGTCACGCGTTACCTGTTCTGGCGCAACCTGATCGACCCTTACGCGCGCGAGTGGCAAAACGACTGCGGCCGCTGGGATCTGCTTGACGTGGTGCGCATGGCCTACGCCCTGCGGCCCGAAGGCATTGTCTGGCCGCGCAAGCCTGACGAGCGTTTCCCGAATGACCCGAATGTGACCCGCCCCAGCTTCAAGCTCGAAGACCTGGCGCGTGCCAACGGTCTGCTGCATGAGTCGGCGCACGACGCGCTGTCGGACGTGCGCGCCACGATTGCGCTGGCGCGGCTGATACGCACGGCGCAACCCAAACTCTTTGACTTTTGCCTCGGCCTGCATAAAAAAGACCGCGTGGCGGCCGAATTGGGCCTGCCCGCCAGCGCCCAGACGGCGCGGCCTTTCCTGCATGTGTCGGGCATGTTCCCGTCCGAGCGCGGCTGCCTGGCCGTGATGTGGCCGCTGGCCACGCACCCAACCAATAAAAACGAGTTGCTGGCCTGGGACCTTGCGCATGACCCGAGTGAACTGCCGCTGCTGGATGTCGCCACCTTGCGCCAGCGCCTGTTCAGCAAGTCGGCCGATTTGCCCGAAGGCGTGCAGCGCCTGCCGCTCAAATCGGTTCACCTCAACAAGTCGCCCATGGTCGTGCGCAAGCTGGCCACCCTGACGCCAGAGATGGCGGCCAAATGGGGCGTGGATATCGAAGCCGCGCTGCGCAATGCCGAAAAAGCCGCCGGCCTGCCCGACATGAGCGCCATCTGGCCAGAGGTTTTCCAGCGCCCCAAGGAGGCCACGCCGGATGTTGATGAGGATTTGTATGGCGGCTTTATAGGCAACGCCGACCGCCGGCGCCTGAACCAGCTGCGCGCCCTGTCACCCGCAGAAATGGCGCATAGCCGCACCGGCTTTGACGACGAACGGCTGGCGGAGCTGGTGTTCAGGTACCGCGCCCGCAATTTTGTTGAAACGCTTTCGCCAGAAGACAGCGAACGCTGGGAAGCGCATCGCGCTGCGCGCCTGCTCGAAGGTGAGGCTGGAGCGCGCAATGTGGATGCGCTGTTTGCCGAGATCGACACGCTGTCGGAAACCGCCGATGAGCGCGGCGAGGCGATTCTGGGTGCGCTGTACGACTATGCAGAGGCCATAGCGCCCGAGCTCTGAAAGCTGCGCAGGGGCAGCCGCTCAGGCGGCAGCGCGCTGCGCCATGTGCCCGGCATAGGCACTGCCAAAGCGGTTGGCCAGAAAGTCGGCTAGCGCAATCTCTTCCTGCCGCACAAAACCCTGTGCCGGCAAACCCCCGTTGGCCAGCAAATCCAGCACCGTGCAAATACCGGCCGCCGTGGTGATCTGGATGGCGCTACGCAGCGCGCCATCCACCACCTGGCTATAGACCTTGTGGGCATAGGTTTCCTGCGTCAGCCGGCCTTCGCGCTGGCCGCTCACGGTGACAAACACGATCACCACGTCCTGTGTGGTGGTCGGCAGGGCGTTTTCCAGGATGTCCTTGAGCACGCCGCGGCGCTCGCGCAGGCGCAGGTCATTGAGCAGCGCCTTCATGATGGCGGCGTGGCCGGGGTAGCGTATGGTCTTGTAGTTGAGCTGGCGGACCTTGCCGAGCAGGGTCTCGCACAGCGTGCCCAGGCCGCCTGAGGTGTTGAAGGCCTCGTAGGTCACGCCGTCCAGCGAAAACTCCTCATGCTCGGCCAGCGGCGGCACCTGGCGCAGCACGCCTTCGACGATGGCTTCGCAGGGTTCGCAGTACTCGTTGATGACGCCGTCGGTGCTCCAGGTCAGGTTGTAGTTGAGCGCATTCGATGGGAACTGCGGCAGCGCGCCCACGCGCATGCGCACGCTGTACAGGCTGTCAAAACGCCGGCACAGGTCGGCCGCCACGATGGAGACAAAACCGGGCGCCAGGCCGCATTGCGGGATCAGCGCCGACTGTGCACCGGCGGCCAGCTCCTTGACGCGCCGCGTGCTGGCTACGTCTTCGGTCAGGTCCAGGTAGTGCGCCTTCCCGGCAACGGCGGCCTCGGCAATTGCCGTGCTCAGGTGAAACGGCGCCGCGCTGAGCACCGCGAATTGCCCTTTGAGGGCTGCACGCAGGGCTACGGGATTGGTGACGTCCAGCGTTTGCAGCTGAAGCCGGGGGCCGGCCTTGATGCCAGCCAGCGCGGCCGGCGATGCGTCGACCACTGTGACCGCGTAATCACCGGCAGTGCCCAGCAGGGTGGCGATGGTCGCGCCGATTTTCCCGGCACCCACGACCATGATTTTTTTCATTTCCAGCTCCTTGAGGTGCCGCACCGAAGCGGGGCTCTGCATGGAGTGTGGACCATGGTGGCGTCAGTTGGTAGTGGCAATTCATGTAAATCGAAGCCATAATTTAGTCGAATTGACATCACTAACAATGCATTTGGCATGACCCTCGACGCCATAGACCAAACCCTGCTCAACGAGCTGCGCGAAAACGCGCGCTGCCCGGTCGCCCTGCTGGCCCGCAAGGTGGGCTTGTCGCGTACCGCCGTGCAGGCGCGCATTGCACGGCTGGAGCGCGACAAGGTGATCAGCGGCTACGGCGTGCGCACCGGCGAGGCCTATGAGAAGGCACAGGTATCGGCCCATGTGATGCTCACCGTCGGCCCCAAGCTCACGGGCACGGTGGAGGCGGCGCTGCGCAAGATTCCGGAAGTGCGCTCCCTGCTGTCGATCAGCGGCACCTTCGACATGATCGCCATCGTGCAGGCCGGCTCCATCGAAAGGCTGGACGCGTTGATAGACGGCATAGGCCTGCTTGACGGGGTGGAGCGCACCCATACCTCGGTGGTGCTGTCTACACGCATCCAGCGTTAAGGCGGCACAAAATGCATGCTATTTATTTGATAGCTGGCTGCGCTTACCTTCTGGGGGCTACAGCCCTTTTTTATCTAAAAAATGAAGGTTTTGGGCTGTGCGGAAGTGCATTTCCTGTCCGGCGCGGCCGTGAAGCTCAGTCAGGCCGGTTTTATGCATCAAATAGGCCCGCAGTCCAATAGCGACGAGCGCAGGAAGCTACTGATTTGATAGCGGCTGCCACGCCGCATGCTTGTGCATGACGCTGGCGTACAACGCACTGGCTTCAAAACTCGCCAGCCAGGCCTGCAGGCACGGCCAGGCTTGCGCCGCGAACCAGGCTGCATCGGTATGGGCGAACTGGCGCACAAAAGGCAGCATGGCCATGTCTGCAAGGCTGGTGTGCGGGCCAAACAGCCAGCCATCAGCCAGCCTGGTTTCGAGCTGGTCCAGCCAGCGCGCGCCTTCCGCCCTGTGTGCCTGGGCGAAGGTCTGGGGCGTGTCGCCGCACGGCTCCTGCGGATAACGGTTCGGATATTTGTAGCGGTCCAGCTGCTGCTTGAATGTGCCATCGTTCCCGGCTATCAGCGCCAGCATGTCGTCCATGCAAGCTTGCGCCGGTGCAAGCCAGCTTTCGGGATCGCTGCGGCGCAGCGCCCACAGCATCACCTCCAGGCTTTGTTCTATGACCTTGCCGTCCGGTAGCACCAGCACGGGCACCGTGCCCTTGGGCGAGGCGGCCAGCATCTCGGCTGGCTTGTTGCGCAGCACGACCTCGCGAAGCTCATAAGGCTGGCCGCTGATGGCCAGCGCCAGCCGGGCGCGCATGGCATAGGGGCAGCGGCGAAACGAATACAGGACGGGCAGGGCGGGAAGAAGAGGTGCGCCGGTCATGGGCTGGCACTCAGGCGCCGGGCTGGCGCACGCCTATGTGTGCAGCCTTGCGTTTTTCGGCCAGTTCGACCTGGCGCTGGCGCTCGCGGTAGCCGGCTTTTTGTTCTTCTGTCGTCTTGCCATGGCAGTGCGGGCAACTCACGCCGAGTTCATAAAGCGGCGAGGCGCGGTCCGCATCGCTCAAGGGATCGCGGCAGGAGCGGCACAGCGTGAAATCACCGGGCTTGAGGCCGTGGCCAACCGAGACGCGTTCGTCAAACACAAAACACTCGCCCTGCCAGCGGCTTTGCGTCTCGGGCACGGTCTCCAGGTATTTGAGGATGCCGCCTTCCAGGTGGTAGACCTCGTCAAAACCACGCGAGCGCAGCAGTGCGGTGGACTTTTCGCAGCGTATGCCGCCTGTGCAAAACATGGCGACTTTGGGTTTTTTGCCGTCATGGGCAGCCAGCTTGCCGCCATCAAGCATCTCGCGATCCACCCAGCCGGGCAGCTCTGAAAAGCTGCTGGTCGCCGGGTTGATTGCGCCTTCAAACGTGCCTATGGAGACTTCGTAGTCGTTGCGGGTATCGACCAGCACAACATCGGGGTCGCTCAGCAACTGGTTCCAGTCCGCGGGTTTGACGTATTCGCCGGCCATCAGCGCGGGATGCACCTCGGGCACGCCCATGGTGACGATTTCGCGCTTGAGCCGCACCTTCATCCGGTAAAACGGCAGGTGGTCGGCCCAGGCCTCTTTGTGTTCCAGCGCGGCCAGGCGTGCATCGCTGCGCAAATAGGCCAGCACCGCGCGCACGCCGGCTTCAGCTCCGGCAATCGTGCCGTTGATGCCTTCGGCCGCCAGCAGCAGCGTGCCCTTGACGTCGTTGGCTTCGCAGCAGGCCAGCAGCGGGGCTTGCAGGGCGGCATGGTCGGGCAGCTCGACAAACTTGTACAGGGCGGCGGTCAGGAAGGAGGGCATTGCGGTCAGAAAGAAGAAACGGTCAGGGCCTGCCGGCTGCTTTGCTTGCTATATATTTGATAGCTGGTTGCGCCCGTCCCTGAATGGGGAAAGCCCTATTTTAATGACTATTGAGTGCCTCGCAGCCGCGCAGGGGCATGCGCCGGTGGCTCAGCGTGCGATCTGCAGCAGCGCTGGAACAATCAGCCCGCCGCCCGTGAGCAGCAACAAAAAGCAGATCAGTTTGAGCATCGCCGGACGCGACCAGCCTGGCGGGTGCCGCTCCATCCACCAGCTCAGCGCGAACACCAGCGGTACGGCAAGCAGGCACATTTTCAGCGCGTTCAAGCCGAATTGGCCGGTGCTCAGGACGACAAGCAGCCGCACAAGAGAGCTGGCCGCCAGCGTGGCCACCAGCGTGTCGCGCACTGTTCGCGGCTCCATTGGCTGGCGGTACAGGTGGTAGACCAGCGGCGGCCCGCCGGTCGAAAAAAGGCCGGTCAGCAAGCCGGACAGCGCGCCCCAAAGGCGGAAGGCCGCGGCGGACGAGCGCTGGCGCAGGGCCGCACTGTCCAGCAGAACGATGATCGCGCAGGCGACCACCGTCAGGCCCAGCAACAGGCGCAAGCCCAGGATCACGCTGCTGCCAAGCCAGTCGAGCAGCAGCACGCCAGTCACAATGCCGGCCAGGCCGCCCATGGACATGTCGCGAAAGGCTGGCACATCCAGGGTTTTGCCCGAGCGGCGCAGTGCAACCTGGGCGTTCGCCAGTGCCAGCACATTAGCCACATTGGCCAGATCCGCCAGTGGCGCCAGCTCCAGCAGGCCGGCCAGGCCCAGCAGGATCAGCGAAAAGGCGAAGCCGCTCAGGCTCTGGGCGCAGGAAGCCAGGGCCACACACAATAAAAAAAGTGCTGTTTGCCAAATCGTCATGCCATACAGCCCGGCTGTGGGGTGTTGGTTTTGCGAGTGAACCTTGCCTGGTGCAGGGGCGGATGCTGGGTGGTTTTTGCGGTGTTGTTGGACCCGCGTGGACAGTCAAAAATCATGCTCCAAGGATAACTGCGTATGGGGGCAATCATGGATTGCCACGCCTGTAGAAACGGAGAACTTCGTTGGTCTTGCGCATCGGGGGCCGGGCGTGCAGAAGGTGGGCTTCTGGCCAGAACCCAAACCGGCCCGCCATGCCCCGGGGCTGCTTTCGCAGCTATGAGGCCCTGTGCAAAATTTTCTATTCGTAGGTTACGTATTGACAGACCGACTGATCGGTCTGTATTATTCGATGAATGACCGCTACAGCTGCTTCTTCTAAAAAACACGATCTCTCCGCCGAGTCGCGACGGCGTGCGTTGGCTGCCGCCGAAGATGCGTTCGCTGCCCAGGGCTTTCATGGCGCGTCCTTGAGCGCCATTGCCCGAGTTGCGGGTTTAAGCAACCCAGGCTTGATTCACCACTACCCGACGAAGGCGGCTTTGTATCTTGAATTGCTCGATCGGGTGGGCGGCGAGCTCGTCGAACGCGTGACGACCGCCTTGGTTGATGTGGTCGGACCCAAGGACCGCTTGCGGGCCTTGATGGCGGCACTGGCGACATGGACCATTCAACGCCCCCCAGCCGTCAGGTTGATCCTGCGTGAGCTGATCGATAACGTTGAGCGGGTCGATGCGGCAGAAACGCTGCCACTGACCCATCTTGTGAAGATTCTGACGCGGGAATTCTCGGCGGCGCAAAACAAGGGGTTGTTGCTGGCCGGACCTCCCCTGGCATTTTTGACGCAGGCGCTGGGCACATTGGCCTATGCACTGGTTGTCAGACCGACCTTCAATCGAATGCAGCTGGAGGAGCCTTTGTTATCAGAGGACGAACCCTGGATTCAGAAGATTACAGAAACACTTTTTCAGACTTTGATACGGGACGATTTATGAAGCAGGAAGTTATCCGTGATTTGTACCAGCGCACACTGACAGCGGTTCGTGGGGACAGACCGGAGCCTGGGGCGAGCGTTGGAGCGGTGGCTGTCGATCGCTATCTGAGCCCTCGCAAATTCGCGCAGGAGGCTCGGCTTTTCAAACGCTTTCCGCAACCTGTTGCCGCCAGTTCCGAGCTGTCTGTTCCCGGCGCCTGGCTCGCACGTGACCGGGCCGGCACACCGTTCTTGCTTGTGCGGCAAGAGAATGGAGATGTTCACGCGTTTCTCAACGTCTGTCGTCATCGGGGTGCGCGTGTTGCACCTTTGGGTGGCGGCGAGCAGGCCAGGGCATTCGTTTGTCCGTATCACGCCTGGACCTACAAGCCAGACGGCGCGTTGCGCGGTCTGCCCCAGGCCTTTGGTTTTCCCTGCTTGGACCATGCATCTTCCGGCTTGCGTCGGCTGGCCGCGACAGAGCGCGCAGGCCTGATATGGGTCATCCCTGATCCCGAGCTGGCTGGTACCGACGTGAATGCGTGTCTGGGGCCGCTCATGGACGAGCTGGAAACGCTGGATTTGAGTACCCCGGTGGCCTTCGCGTCCAGGTCGTACGAGGTGGCTGCAAACTGGAAGTTGCTTGTGGATGGCTCTTTTGAGGCCTACCACTTCAAGGTGGCGCATAGGCAGACGATCGCCCACATGTTTGCCGAAAATGTGCAGATCGTCGACGAGTTTGGTCTCAATCGTCGCCTGTATCTCGTCAAATCAAGCTTCGACGGCAACAGTCCTCCAGATGTTGAAGACTTCAAGCCCCGTCAGCACGGAAACCTGATCTATTTTTTCTTTCCAAGCACCATGATTCTGGTGCAGCCCGATCATGCCCAGCTCAGCACGCTGGAGCTGGTTTCTTCGGGTGCCACAATGGTTCATGAGATCACCTTGTTGCCTGCTGCGCCGGACGGACCCAAGGCGCAAGGTTATTGGGATGCCAACGTCAATCTTTATCGCCGCGCCCTGGCGGAGGACTACGAGCTGTCCGAGTCCATCCAGGCGGGTTTGTCCTCTGGCGCCAATGCTGCTTTGACCTTCGGCACCTTTGAGTTCAGCGCGCCACGCTTTCATGAACAGCTGAACGAGCAACTTGCAGCCATTCCGGCCGTCAAGGACGCCGATGGCTGAGTGAGTCTGGCGTTGGAGCGCTCACCCATAAAACAAAAGACACCTGTGCCAGATCAAACCCTGATAGTTCAGATACCTTGAGACGGCAGCTTGACGCCCACCCGACGCCAACTTCAGTCCCTGGTCACATTTGTAAAACAACTCCGCACTGGCTTCCCGCCGATTCAGGTCGCAGGCGCGCGATGTGGCCTGCGCCCGCATGCGATCTACATAACCTTTGAGATCAAATTAACGCCATGAAACATCCTTTCGCTGAACTGATAGATTTGCACGTCGATAAGACACAGGCCGGCGCAAGCACACTGACGCTGATTGTTGCACCGCAACACCTGAATCCACATGAAGTGGTTCACGGGGCCGTCTTGTACGCAATGGCCGACACGGGCATGGGCCTGGCACTCTATCCAACTCTGGATGCGGGCGAGATTTGCGCGACGATAGAGATCAAGATCAACTACTTCAAGCCTGTGTTTGAAGGCCAGGTCGTCTGCATGACCGAACTCGTCAACCGCGGCAAGACCGTTGCAAATCTTGAGTCGCGGCTGTACGTAGAGCAAGTCCTCGTGGCACAGGCGAACGGAAACTATGCAATCTTTCGTCCCAGACGCGCAGAGGCCTGAGCATTTTTATATGGATTCATTTCAAGCCATGAACACCATCCCTGCAGGGCCGCCCCGTTCGCCGCCATGGTTCCCCAGCATATGCAGGGCGAGGTACGGCGCAACATTAAAAAGAAGAGTGCCCACCTTGTACAGTGCCGTGCACCCTTTCTGAACGCTGTTGAAGCTTCCTTCGACCTCTGAAACGAACGATGATGAAGTTCATGCATCCAGGCATGCACATAGCCTGACTACACTAGTCCGGATGAGCACTCCCACTCAGGCGCATCGTGTGCAAAACCTCCTGACCTCCTATTTCTGGAGCGGCGATGCCATCCGTAGTCGAAGCGTGAGTGATGTGCTGCTGTCGGGCACGGTCGACGTGCCTGCACCCCCTGCAAGGCTGATCGCCGATTGGGAAAGGGAGGTGGCGTTGCGCCTGGGCCTGGAGCCCGGAGATGTCGAGGCATTGCCTCTGGCGCGAGCGCGAGCACGCTGGCCGGACTACCGGCATTGCGTGCAGGCGGTGTCTGACTGGACGCACGCGCTTGGCCTGTCCGGGGTGCTGGCCTCCAGTGACGTAGCCCTGATGGCCTGCCGCGGCGCGCGGTACCACCATGACGGTGCGCAATATGGCGGCGCGGCGTTTTGCAATCTCTTCCTGAGCAAGGACAGGGGGCTGGACTTGCATTTCCCCTCTACAGGTCATCGCATCCCCCTTGCCCGGGGTACGGCGGTGATATTCGATACCGGCCAGCCTCACGCAGTCATTCAACGCCGCAGCGCTGGCTTTGATGTGGCCGATTTCCCGCCCGACCAGGATTGCACCCAGGTCTTCCTGAGCTGGGAGCTTCCGATCGAAGATGCCCGTGTTGCGCGCGCACTTCAGGTCGCCTTTGACATAGCCCCCTCGACTTCATCGCAATTGGATGAAGAGCAAGTCTGGCTGAACGGCGTACGGGTCAGTGTGTGCCCGGATTCTGGCCGGTGGTGCCCGGCCGACCAGCTGCCAGCCCACACCGCGGATGCCGAAGCCTTCTTAAAATGACCCCAGCGTTTGCCCTTTGCCTCCCAAGAGGCGCCACTTTTGAAGTTGATCCATGACGACCTCCAAACTGCCCCAAAAGCCCCTGAAAGTCGCCGTGATGGGCGCAGGCGCCGTCGGCTGCTACTTCGGCGGCATGCTGGCGCGCGCCGGGCACGAGGTGGTGCTGATCGCGCGGCCCCAGCATGTGGAGGCGATTGAGCGCGATGGCCTGCGTTTGGAAACCACGACGTTTGACGAACAGGTGCGCCTGGCCGCCAGCAGCGAGCCCGGCGCCATGCAGGGCGCTGAGCTTGTGTTGTTCTGCGTCAAATCCCTTGATACCGAATCGGCCGGTGCCCTGATACGGCCGCACCTGGCGTCCGGCGCGCTGGTGCTGTGCCTGCAAAATGGTGTCGACAATGCCGATCGGCTGCGCGCGGTGCTGCCTGGGCATGCGGTGGCCGCTGCGGTGGTGTATGTGGCCACTGAAATGGCCGGCCCCGGCCACCTCAAACACCACGGCCGCGGCGACCTGGTGATTGAGCCTTCCGTCCTCAGCGACACCGTTGCGCAAGCGATGATCGCCGCCGGTGTACCTGCAGAAGTTTCGGTCAATGTGCGCGGCGCCCTGTGGGCCAAGCTGATCCTCAACTGCGCCTACAACGCCGTCTCGGCCATCGCCCAGCTGCCCTATGGCAAGACTGTGCTGGGCGTGGGCGTGAACGACGTGATGCGCGACGTGGTCGCCGAATGCCTGGCCGTGGCCCAGGCCGAAGGTGTGCGGGTGCCGGGCGATATGCATGCGGCCGTGGACAAGCTCGCCGGCAGCATGCCCAGCCAGTATTCATCAACCGCGCAAGACCTGGCGCGCGGCAAGCCCACCGAAATTGACTACCTCAACGGCCTGATCGTCAAGCGTGGGGAAGCGCTGGGCGTGGCGGTGCCAGCGAACCGGGTGTTGTGGGCGCTGGTGAAGTTGATGGAGTCGCCGGAGCGATCTGCGGCCTGATCTTCGTAGCGGCAACCAGGTGCGCCGCTTTTACATTCACCGGACGCCGTAGCGTGCGTACAGGAGTGCGATGACGATGGCCGCGAGTAGGGCGGACATGATTTTCCAGAAAACCACCGGGTGCCGCTCCAGCAGCGGCGGGCGTGTCCTGTTCAGGAAGGCCGCGCTTGGGTGGCGCAAGTCATGGACGTACTCGGACAGGGCCTCGTAGCGTTTGAGCGGGTTGATGTGTACGGCCTTCATCAGCACGCCATCAAGCCAGGCCGGGATCTCGCGGTCCTCATGGAGCACTGACTGGTACTGCAATTGCCGCTGCGCGGATTGGGTTCTGGACTTCGCCACCTCGGCGCCATACGGCAGCCTGCCCGACAGCATCTGGTAAGTGATGACACCCAGCGAGAACATGTCGGAATGGGCGCTGCCCGCTTCTCCCAGAAAATACTCCGGCGCAGTGTATTGCGCCGTGCCCAGGATGTTGTCCGCCTCGTTGGGTGAGCGCGTCTCCGCGATGCCGGCCACGCTGGTCGCCCCGAAATCAATGATCTTCACCGTGCCGGTCCTGTCTATCATGATGTTGTTGGGCCTGAGGTCCTGGTGCAGCATCTCCAGCCGGTGGAAGGCCTGCAACCCTTTGGCGATCTGCTCGACAATCCCGCGCACGGTCTCCAGGTCCGGCCTGGGGTTGTCTATCATCCACTGCGCCAGGGTCTGGCCGTCAATGAATTCCGTCGCGACATACAGGTAGTGGCGTTCCCGGGTCTGCTGGCACGGCTTGAGCACATGCGCACTGTTGATGCGCCGGGCCACCCACTCCTCCATCAGGAAGCGTTCCAGGTAGGCCTGGTCCGCCTGAAGGTCTATCGAAGGTGTCTTGATGATGACCAGCGCACCGGTCTCCATGTCTTCCGCCAGGTAGATGTGGCTGCGGCTGCTGCCATGCACCTCCCGGACAATCCTGTACCCGTCAAAACTCATTCTTGCCTCAAGAATCGGGGGCAGGGCCAGTTCAGACAGTTGCCGCTGGATCTCGCTGACGCCCTGGCTGGGCAACTCGTCGATGACAACGATCTGCACCGTCAGGTTGTCGTCGCTGCCGCGCGTGTAGGCCTCCGCCACGATGGCGCGGGCCGCCTGATCAAGATGGCCTTTTTCTTCTTTCGCGCGCCGGATGGCTTCAGCCATGAATGCCGCGCCGGCAAACTCGTAGACACCGTCCGATGCCAGCAGGAACACATCGCCTTCGTCAAGCTGCAGAGCCTGGTAGTCGATTTCGATCTGCGGGTTGACGCCCACGGCCCGGCTCAGGTAGCTCTGCTCCTGCGACACCCAGACCCGGTGGTCCTGTGTCAATTGCTCAAGCCCATCGGCATGCACGCGGTAGATACGCGTGTCACCGACGTGGAAGACGTGCGCGGTGCTTGACTTGATGACCAGTGCGCTCAGGGTGCAGACATAACCCTTGTCCTTGTCATAGCGGTACTGGCTTTGCCGGGTGCGCGAATGCAGCCACGCGTTGGTCGCGGTCAGCACGCGTTCAACCGACTTCTTGACCGACCAGGCTTCCGAGGTGCAGTAATAGTCGTCCAGGAAACCCATGACGGCGAACTCGCTGGCAATCTGGCTGACTTCACTGCTGCTGATGCCGTCGGCCAGCGCGATGGCAATGCCTTTGGAGCCCAGCAGCGGTTCCTTGGGCACCAGTACGCCATGAAAGTCCTGGTTGACTTCCTTGCGGCCCTTGTCGGAATGCTGGCCAACCGAGACCTTCAACGTTTTGGCCATGTTCATGCTGCAAGCGTATCAGCCCCCTGGGGGGGCCGGGCGCTCTTGCTTGGGGTTCGTCAGGCCGGCTTGCGCTTGGGGGCGGTCTTCACGTGCGTGGCGTATAGCGTGAGTCCGGTGAAGGTCAGGCCGCCGACCAGGTTGCCCAGCACCGTGGGGATTTCGTTCCAGACGATGTAGTCCATGATGGAGAAATGGCCGCCCATCAGCAGGGCCGACGGGAACAGGAACATGTTGACCACGGAGTGCTCGAACACCATAAAAAAGAAGACCATGATGGGCATCCACATCGCGACGACCTTGCCGGTCACCGTGGTGGAGATCATGGCGCCGACAACACCGGTGGACACCATCCAGTTGCAGAGCATGCCGCGTACAAAAAGCGTCAGCATGCCCGCCGCGCCATGGCTGGCGTAGCCCAGCGTGCGTGCCTCGCCAATGCCGGCAATCACGGTGCCCACCTTGTCGGGCGGGGTCGAGAAGCCAAAGGTAAAAACAATCGCCATCAGCACGGCCACGGTAAAGGCGCCCGCAAAATTGCCAACAAAGACCAGGCCCCAGTTCCGCAGGACACCACCGACTGTCACGCCGGGCCGTTTGTCAATAAGTGCGAGCGGCGTCAACACAAACACACCGGTCAGCAGGTCAAAGCCCAGCAGATAGAGCATGCAAAAGCCAACCGGAAACAGGATGGCGCCAATGATCGAGTACCCCGTTTGCACATTGACCGTTACGGCGAACACGGCGGACAGGGCCAGGATGGCACCCGCCATGAAGGCCCGGATCACGGTGTCGCGCGTAGACATGAAGATCTTGGATTCCCCTGCATCCACCATCTTGGTCACAAACTCTGAAGGTACTAGATACGACATTTAAACTCCTCTGGAAATCGGCAATGTTATGAATCGTTTTGCGCATTTGGATCAATGCATCGCCAGAGCGAGCAAAATCCGGGCCAAAAAAATCCAGCCGCTCACGATTGGTGCGGCGCATGCATCGCAGAGGGGCGAGGGTGCGGTTTCAGTGCATCCCAGCGCTGCTTGCATGCGCCGCAATGCGCCATCACTGCGCGGTAATTTGCCTTGTTTTGGGGCGAAACGCGCGCCTTGTTGCCCGCTTGTGGTGCGTGAGATGAGCGCTGGAATGCCTGCATGGACGGCCAACAAGGGTTGCCAGGAAAGGCCGCCCAGCGTCAGGACGCGCCTCAGGATTAAGTATTGGCGAGCAGTTTTGAGATCACCCGCCAGTGCTGCGGCTCGACCGGCGTGATCGACAGGCGGTTGCCCTTGCGCAGGATCAACATGTCTTCCAGGTCTTTGTGAGCCCGCAATTCCGGTAGCGTGAGGTTGCGCGTTTTCTTCAGCACCTGCACATCCACCAGCAGCCAGCGCGGCTCCTCGGGTTTTGATTTGGCGTCATGGTAAGGCGACTTGGGGTCAAACTGCGTAGGGTCAGGGTAGGGCGTGGACGCCACCTGTGCAATGCCCACGATGCCGGGCTCGGCACAGCTGGAGTGGTAGAACAGCACGCCATCACCGACCCGCATCCCGTCACGCATGAAGTTGCGCGCCTGGTAGTTGCGCACACCTACCCAGGGCACGGTCGAGTCCTTGGCAACGAGCGCGTCGTCTACCGAGCATTCTTCGGGTTCGGATTTCATGAGCCAGTAGTTCATGGTGTGATGGAGTGTCGGGGTTTCACAATCTGCACGAATAGGATGCCACGCCTGCGCATCAATGCGCGGCGTAGATAGTAGCGCAGAGAAAGGGCGTTTGGGGGGCGTTTCAGCCGCCAGCCTGGCCGGTTCGGTGCCGTGCCGCTGTCTGGATATCCGGCGGCAGGCGTTTGAGCATCCAGCGGATCGCCAGCGGCACCAGCACCAGGTCATCCACCACGCCAACCACGGGGAGCATGTCCGGGATAAGGTCAATCGGCGAGAGGATGTACAGCACGACCAGCGCGGTGCCCAGCTTCAGCCAGGCCGGTGCCCTGGGGTGGCGCAGCGCAAACCACAGCTGCCGCGCGTCGCCGCGCAGCACGGCCCACAGCAGGGTCAGGCGTTTCAACATGGCTACTCCTTGGTGGCCGGCCCCGGCGGGCCGTGTTTAAGAGCCTGTTTACGATCTATACGCGGCCCCGTATAGATCGTAAACAGGCTCCAAGCCAAATGGCGCCGCCCGTGCTCGCTGCAAGGGCTGGGTCACCGGGCGTTACATTTCGCCCAAGGAAGCACAAGCGGAATTCAGGCGCGTTCGAAGTCTATAAAGCTTTTTTCTGCATCCACCGCCACCAGCCTGACGCGCACGGTGTTGCCCACATCCAGCCCTTCAAAACCGCGCACCACACGGCCTTCCAGCAAAGGGCTGCTGATGCGCACGAAGGTGCCCTTGGCCGCGGCGCCGGTGACGATGGCGTCGAAGACCTCGCCAATGCGCCCCTGCAGCAGCCAGGCTCCTGCAGCCTTCAGCACCTGGCGCTCGACCTTGCTGGCGTTGTCTTCCTGCAGCGTGCAGTGACTGGCGATCCCGGTCAGCTGCTCGGCGGAATAGGGCGGCGCTTCACCCGCGAGGGCGGCCTTTAACAGGCGCTGCGTCACCAGGTCGGGAAAGCGCCGGTTGGGCGCGGTGGAATGCGCGTAGTCGTTCACCGCCAGCCCGAAGTGCCCCAATCCCGCCGTACCCGCTCCTCCTGCCGGGCCGGCGGCTGCGGCCGGTGCGGCCGCGTACTGGCCCGAACCCAGCATCTTTACGACTGCCAGCGACAGATCAGCAAACCCGGCCGGGTCGGCCAGGCGTCGCGCGCTCAGGAAGCGGTCCAGCGCCAGCGCATCGGGCACCACCGGCAACTGAACGCCGTGGCCAGAGGCCAGCGCGACGATGCTGTCCCAACGGCGCGGCGCCTGCAGCAAACGCCGCAGCGAGGGGAAGCCCTTGCCCGCCAGAAAGCGGGCCGTGGCCCCATTGGCCGCGATCATAAGGTCGGCGATCAGGTCCTTGGCGCGGTTTTTCTCATCGGGGCGCAGGTCCACCAATTGCCCATCCTGAAACACCGGGCGGGCGGCAATCGTGTTGAGGTTTAGCGCGCCGCGCGTCTGGCGCCACTGCCGCAATTGGCCCGCCAGGGTGTCGTGCCAACGCAGTTGGTCTTCCAGTCCCGGCACGCTGGTCATCTGCGATGGTGGTGGCCCCACGCCGTCCAGCCAGGCCGAGACGGCGTCGTAGGTGAGCTTGGCGCGGTTGAACACCGTTGCCCGGTAGATGTCTGACCCGGACACCGTGCCGTCGGCGGCGACCTGCATGTCAACCACCACCGCCAGACGCTCCTGGCCTTCGTGCAGCGAGGTCAGGTCGGTAGACAAGACCTCCGGCAACATCGGAAAAACGCCGGCCGCCGTGTACACCGAGGTGGTGTTGACGGCCGCATGCCCATCCACCGCGCCGCCGGGCGCTACCTTTGCATCCACATCGGCCACGGCCACCAGCAGGCGCATGCCGCCAGCGGCCAGTGGCTCGGCCACGCTCAGCTGGTCCAGGTCGAGCGTGTCGTCGTTGTCGATGGAAAACCAGGTCAGATGGCGCAGGTCGCGGATCGTGTCCTTGCGTTCCGACGCAGTTTGCCGCGCGGCTTCCGCCTCTTGCAGGGCCTGCGGCGCAAAGTCGGGCAGCAAACCCCGGGAGCGCATGGCCTCGACGGCGATTTGGTGCAGATGGGTGGTGTCCATAAGATGCTCGTGAGTGATTTGTAGCAATGTACCCGCTGATCCTGAGCATGGACTTGTGGTGAGGCATTTGGGGCAAGCGCGACGTCCGTCATGTCATGAGGTCTGGTTGGGGCCCATTCCGGTCTTACGCATTGCTCCTAAGCGGACGCTAGAGCCTCGGGGCGGCCCTTTCTGAGACTGCGTTCTTGCTACGGCAATGAAGACGCCCGAAGAGCCGCGATGACTATGCGCACGGTCATCGACGACTGGCGCCTTGTCGCGTAGTAGGCATGGTGCCCAGTGAACGTGGGAAACCAGTCTTCCAGCACCCATTCAAGTTGGCCGGAGTCAACCAACGGCTGCGCGAGCGCCTTCGGCAGGTACGCAAGCCCGAAGCCCTTCACGGCGGCTTCCAGCATCTGGTAGGAATTATTGAAGACCAACTGTCCGCCGACCTTCACCTCGATGCTCTTTCGGCCCTTGCGCAGCTCCCAAGGCAACAGCGCGTCCTTGCTGGGCAGCCTCAGGTTTATGCAGTTGTGACCGGTGAGCTCGGCTGGCTTATTCAGCGGCGGCCTGTCCTGGAGGTACGACGGCGCTGCGACGATGGCCAGGGTTTCGTCTGGCGCGATACGCACCGCGACCATATCTTTTTCGACCTGGTCGCCGAGCCGTATCCCGATGTCGAAACGCTGCGCGACGATGTTCGAAAACCCATAGTCGTTGATGAGTTCTACTTTTAACTCGTGGTGTTCACGCAGCACGGCTTGCAGCTTGGGCCAGACATATTGATTGGCTGCGTAGTAGGTGGCCGTGATGCGGACGGTTCCCACCGCACGCTCCCGTAACGCGACGACGGCCGCCAGGTCCGCTTCGATTTCTTCGAGCTTCGGCGCGACCGAGTCGAGCAGTTGCTGCCCTGCTTCCGTTGGTGAAACGCTCCGGGTAGTGCGGGTGAGCAGTAGCATGCCCATCCGCTGCTCGAGGGCGGTGACGGTGCGGCTCAACGACGATTGAGAGACGCCGAGCTGAATGGCGGCGCGGGTGAAACTGCGTTCGCGCGCCACGGTCAGCAGCGCTACCAAGTCGTTCAGGTTTGAAGTCGCCATTTATGCGCTCCTGGATAAGTGTTTCCCTATTTTCCCATCTAGTGCTGTCGGCCGGCTTTCTTTAAAGTCGATACAACGAATTCAAAGGAAGAAACATGAAACTCACACGCAACGGTTCCAAGCCATCGGTCAAAGGCCCGGCCTCGTACTTCACCGGCACTGTTCGCATCGACAGCCCCTTTCAGGCTGAAGGCGAGGGGCGCTCCGGCGGTGCCATCGTGACGTTCGAGCCAGGCGCCCGTACCAACTGGCACAGCCACCCAGCCGGCCAGACGCTGGTGGTGCTCTCTGGTGTAGGCTGGACCGCCTGCGAAGGCGGCCCACGCACGGAGATTCGCGCGGGCGATGTGGTTTGGTGCCCCTGCCAGAAGCGCCACTGGCATGGTGCGTCCGCAACCACCGCCATGTCCCACCTTGCGCTGACCGAGATGGTTGGCGGCAAGAATGTCGACTGGATGGAACCGGTGACAGACGCGCAATACCAGGACGGCCCGCTCGTGACCACCTGAAATGCTATGCCGCTCGACGGCCCGCAGCCGAGGCAGCCGCTCACGAGACTCGCTGTGTTGGCCACCGCCTGCGTTGCTTGCAACGCAGTCTCCAGTCAAGCAGGCTCCACTTTTCCCGATTCAGATGCCATGACACAGATACCGCCCCATTCAGAAGCCCTTTCGGCTCGCCAACAGGCCGTTGTTCACATTGCTGCGCTCGCCGCCGCCGGCGACATTGCACGGCTCGGCCCCGCGCTCAACCGAGGCCTCGATGGCGGGCTGACCGTGAGCGATGCGAAAGAAGTGCTGGTCCAGCTTTACGCCTATGCGGGCTTCCCGCGCAGCCTTAACGCGCTCGGCGAGCTCATGAAGGTTGTTGCGGCCCGCAAACAACGGGGAATCGAGGATGCGCAGGGCCAGGAGCCCAGTCGCCCCATACCGAAAGGCGACGCCTTGCTGGCGGCGGGTACGGCAAACCAGACGAAGCTGGCAGGCGCTCCCGTGTCGGGTCCACTGTTCGAGTTCGCGCCAGTCGCAAACGACTACCTCCGGGCCCACCTTTTCGGTGACATCTTCGAGCGTGACAACCTCGACTGGCAAAGCCGCGAGATTGCCACTGTCGGCATGCTGTCTGTGCTGCAAGGTGCCGAGTCCCAACTGCAATCTCACATGGGCATCAGCATGAACGTCGGCATCACAGCGGCGCAACTGAGCCAGTTGGCTCAGGTCTTGGAGGACCAGGTGAATACTGACGCAGCACAACGTTGTCGGGAGGCGCTTGCGCGTCAACTTGAGGCAAAGGCAAAAACCTGCCGATAGCTACGGCTTGTCACGGTCTGCGTCATTGCCCAATGGAGAGGCGGGCGCGAATGACGGCTTATGGCCGAAAGCAGCAGTTACAACTCACCCTGTTAGGCAATTCTCATTGAGGTGAGAAACCAACCTCGTTCGGACGTCCTGCCAACTGCAATCTAGCCAGCACCTCCGCCGTCTCCGCCAACAGTATTCCCTTTTTCCAAACCTTCAACCGATTCGCCCTTAACCGGATCGCCTCCACCGCATCCCGCGCCTGCAACAGCACAAAACTCGCATCGCAGCCCGCGTCCAGCCCATAGTCTTGCAGGTGCATTACCTTCGCCGCATTGAAGCAGTCACCAATCCCTTTCTGGCTTGTCATCTGCGCCACATGCAGGCCCATGTGCGTCGCTTTCAGTATGTAATCGCAGCACACGTCGCACTATGGGTCCATCACGCAGTCGTAGTCGAAGGCGACGTTGACGAAGTTGGGTTGCGGGGCAACAATGGCGCCGTTCACAGCTTTCAAGGGGATCTTATGGCTGAGAGTGACAAGGTGTTTGCGGGCGCTATCCCGAAGTCCTACGACACGCTGATGGTCCCCCTTATTTTCGAGGCCTATGCTGCCGACCTGGCGGAGCTTGTCGCTGCCTCCTCGCCCGGCGCGGTGCTGGAAACGGCGGCCGGCAGCGGCGTGGTCACGCGCTTGCTTGCGCCAAAACTCAGGCCCGATGCGCGCTACGTGGTGACCGACCTCAATCAGCCCATGCTCGACTATGCCGCCACGCGGCAGGGGTTTGACAGTCGCATTGAATGGCGGCAGGCGGACGCGCTAGCCCTGCCGTTCGCAGATGCCTGGTTCGACGTCGTGTGCTGCCAGTTCGGCGCGATGTTCTTTCCCAACCGGGTCACCGGCTACGCGGAGGCGCGTCGCGTGCTGAGGCCAGGCGGGCGCTTTGTTTTCAGTGTCTGGGACCGCATCGAAGAAAACGCCTTTGCCTACGAGGTCACCAATGCCGTCGCTTCGGTGTTTCCGCAGGACCCGCCGCGATTCCTCGCCCGCACGCCGCACGGCTATCACGATATTGCATTGATACGCGAGGAATTGGGCCGCGCAGGGTTCGCCGACATCAAGATCGAAACGTGCGAGAAGGTGAGTCGCGCGACCTCGGCACGCGCCGCCGCCACTGCCTATTGCCTGGGAACGCCGCTGCGCAACGAAATCGAGGTGCGCGACGCCAGCTTGCTTGAGCTCGCTACGGATCGCGCGACGCAGGCTATCGCCAGCCGTCATGGCGAAGGCCCGGTGGCCGGCAAAATTCAGGCGCATGTGATTGTGGCGGCGGGATAGCGGGGTCCTGGCGCAAGGCCGTTGCAAGCCCGACGGGCATTGGCATTCTCATTGAAGAGACAAACCAAGTTCGTTCGGACGTCCTGCCAGCTGCAATCTGGCCACGACTTCCGCAGTCTCCGCCACCAGCGTCCCTTTCTTCCACACCTTCAATCGATTCGCCCTTAAGCGAATCGCCTCCACCGCATCCCGGGCTTGCAGCAACACAAAACTCGCATCGCAGCCCGCCTCCAGCCCATAGCCTTGCAGATGCATCACCTTCGCTGCGTTGCTCGTCACCGCGTCGAAGCATTGCCGAATGCCGGCTTGGCTTGTCATCTGCGCCACGTGCAGTCCCATGTGCGCCACTTCCAGCATGTCGCCGGAGCCCATGCCGTACCAGGGGTCCATCACGCAGTCGTGGCCGAAGGCGACGTTGACGCCTGCGGCCATCAGCTCGGGCACGCGGGTCATGCCGCGGCGTTTGGGGTAGCTGTCGTGGCGGCCTTGCAGGGTGATGTTGATCAGCGGGTTGGAGATGATGCTGACGCCGCTCTCGGCAATCAGCGGCAGTAGCTTTGACACGTAATAGTTGTCCATCGAATGCATGGAGGTGCAATGCGAACCGTTGACGCGGCCCTGCAGGCCCAAGCGCTGGGTTTCAAATGCCAGTGTTTCAATATGGCGCGACAAGGGGTCGTCGGTTTCGTCGCAGTGCATGTCTACAGGCAAGCCACGTCCGGCGGCGATTTCACACAGCAGTTTGACGCTGGCCGCGCCCTCGGCCATGGTGCGCTCGAAGTGCGGGATACCGCCGACAACGTCTACGCCTTTGTCCAATGCGCGTTTGAGGTTATCGACACCGCCCTTGGTTCGCAGCACGCCGTCCTGCGGGAAGGCGACCAGTTGCAGGTCTATATACGGTGCGACTTGCTTCTTCACCTCCAGCAGCGCATCGACGGCGAGCAGGCTGGCATCGCTGGTGTCCACATGGCTGCGTATCGCCAGCAGGCCTTTTGCAACCGCCCAGTCGCAGTAGGTGAGGGCGCGTTCAATGATGGCCTCCGCTTTCAGCGTGGGTTTGAGTTCACCCCAAATGGCGATGCCTTCGAGCAGTGTGCCGCTTTCATTGACACGCGGCAGGCCGTAGCTCAGGGTCGCGTCCATGTGGAAATGCGGGTCCACAAAATGCGGGCTGAGCAGATAGCAGCGGGCGTCTACCGTTTCATGCGCAGGTGCATCCAGCCCGGCAGTCACCTCGGTGATGCGGCCGTTTTGCACGGCAACCGACATGTGGCGGCGCCCGTCCGGCAGGGTGGCGTTTTTGACAAGCAGGTCCAGCATGTAAAACTCAGGGTTTCCAGGCCGCCAGGAAAGCCAGCAGCACCCGCGCCGAGTTGTCGGCTGCAATGCTGATAAAGGTCTTCATCTCGTTTGCGCCTTCGCCGCCGCCGGCCAGGTCGCTGAGCGAGCGAAAGGCGATATAAGGCACACCGTTGCTGTAGGCCACCATGCCAACGGCGGCGGTTTCCATGTCCAGCACGTTGGCCTGGAAGGTCTTGAAGGCATATTCGCGGAAGGCGGCGTTGTCGACAAAGGCCTGACCGGACACGCCATTGCCGCCCACCACCAGCCCGGGCTTGCGCGTGAGGCATTGGCCGGCCTTGCAGCTGATGAGTTCGACATGGCGCAGGCCGCGCGCCACCTCCAGCATGTTGGGATCAACCTCAAACCAGAACTTGCGGACCAGGGCCGTGTTGGCCGCCGTGCGGGTTTCAACCGTGCGCGGTTGCAGCATGCCGAAGGCGGGGAACAGCGGGCGCTCCATGTGCGGCGGCGGGGTGAATTGGCCGGGGGCGGTTTCGCGCGATATGGCCACTTCAAGGTACTGGCCCCATTGCGCCGGCACGCTGACATCGCCTATGTGCAGGCCGGGATTGACGCCGCCCGCGATACCGCTGAAGACGATGCCCTGGATGTTGAAACGGTCCAGCGCCAGCTGCGTGTTCATGGTGGCGTTGGTCATGCTGATGCCCGACAGGAAGAGCAGTACCGGTTTGCCCTCCAGCGTGCCGGTAGTGAACTCGACGCCGTTGAGGCTGTGCCGGGCAGGCTGTTCAAGCCGGGCCAGCAGCAACGCCAGCTCGGGTTCAAAGGCCGACAGCACCGCAAGGCGCGGAGTGTTGTCGAGCCGAGCGGATGCCATGCCGGCGCAGCCGTCCAGCACAAATGCGGTCAGGCCCGCGAGGGCGTACAAGGCAAAAGAAAGCCACAGGCGCTTTGGGGTGGATGGCCTATACATGCTTGGGTGCTATTAATTAAGGAGCTGGCCGCGCACGTTTGACGCCAGCTACAAGCCTATTTCGTTCCAAAAATGCGGTCACCGGCATCGCCCAGGCCAGGCAGGATGTAGCCGTGGCTGTTGAGCTCGCGGTCTATGGCAGCGGTGTAGATATGCACGTCCGGGTGTGCGGCTTGCAGGGCGGTGATGCCTTCGGGGCAGGTCAGCAGGCAGACGAACTTGATGGACTTGGGGTTGAGTTCTTTCAGCCGCTCGACCGCCGCAATCGCCGAGTTGCCGGTGGCCAGCATGGGATCAACCACCACGATGTCGCGCTCCTGCATGTCGTTGGGCATCTTGAAGTAGTACTCCACCGCCGTCAGGGTTTTGGGGTCGCGGTACAGGCCCACATGGCCGACGCGGGCGCCGGGCACGACGCTGAGCATGCCTTCCAGGATGCCGTTGCCGGCGCGCAGTATGGAGACAAACACCAGTTTTTTGCCGTCTATGACTTTGGAGGTCATTGTTTCCAGTGGTGTTTCGATGGTGATGTCCTGTGTGGGCACGTCGCGCGTGACTTCATAGGCCATGAGCATGCTCAGTTCATTGAGCAGGGTGCGAAAGGTGTTGGTCGAGGCGTCCTTGCGGCGCATCAGCGTGAGTTTGTGCTGGACCAGCGGGTGGTCTATCAGGTGGACTTTGTCGTTGTATTTGGAGGAGGTCATGGTTTTCTCAAAGTGAATGTGGACTAACGGTCGGCATTAAGGGCTTGTCATTGCGGGCCTGACCCGCAATCCATGAACCTGAATCCGGTGGCGCTGCCTGGAATGCGGGGGCATGGATCCCGGGTCTCGCCCGGGATGACAAGGTTGTAGAGCTGGCAGACATCGGTGTGCCTATCAAAATACCGTGCCGTCACTAATGATGTTTAGCGGCGGCAAGCCTTGACGCAACTGTTGTGCCAGTACGCGGCCCGCAGCCCAGGTGCCGCCTTCGAGTACGCAGGCCAGCGGCATTTGGGCAGCCGTCAATCCTAACTGCGCGCGCACCAGCGGCGCGAGTTCGTCAAGCAGGGCGACTGTCAGCGCGCGCCATTCCACAATCAGCGCATCGCCCGCCTGGTGCAGGCGCCCGGCCTGCGAAGCGTCCTTCAGGCGCAGCACGCCGGCATCGAGGAACAGGCCGCCGTTGCGGTACTCGGGCAGGCCGGTGAGCACGTCCAGTCCTTCAACGTGGATGCCGGCCCATTCAAAGGGCTCCAGCAGGGAATAGGTCAGCCACTGCGAGAGTTTGTGAAACGGCATCCAGCCGTCGCTAAGGCTGCCGGCCTCGGCACTGTGCGCTTCGGCGAGGCGCCAGCAGTCGCCAAGTGCTATGTTTTCAATAGCGTTCTGCGCAGGCCAGATGGGGGCCAGGCCTCTTAAAAGAACTGAAAGGAGGTCGTGCGCCAGGATTGTTTTACGGTTTTTGGCAAGCAGGTCAAATAAATGGCCAGGCCGGCCAGGCTGGCCAAACAGCTCGGGCTGGTCCTGCAGCGCCTGGCCCAAGCGGCGCAGCAGGGCGGCGCGGCCTTCCAGACCTGTCAAGGGGTTGGCGGCGGTGACCTGGAAGGCTGCGGCCAGCTTTTCGGCCGTGACGGCCTGCAGCCCGTGCGCATCGGCCTGCAGCGGGTGGGCCGGGTCGCCGGAAAACAGGCCGGACATAAAGGCGTGAAAGCTGGCCACGCCCAGGCCTTCGGAGCGGCTGTATTCCTGTTGGGTTTTTTGCACCGGCGCGGGTTCGCGGTAGCTCCAGTCGGGGCCGGCGCCGGCATCGAGCAGCACGCTGACCAGGGCGAGGTCTATCTGGGTGCGGGCCCTGTCGGCGGCCGATGCGTCTTTCAGCGCCCGCGTGAGTTGCCCGGCACGGTCCACGCCGCCGGCCTCAAAATGCCGCCAGCGGCTGTGGTAGGGGATCTTCAGGTCAGGGTAACGTGCCTGGGTCAGTTCGGCCACCAGCGCGGCGGTGGTGACCAGCGCGCCGTCATTGACCGAAAACCAGGCAGATTCGCCGCGCCGCGCCCGCGCAAGCATGCTCCGGGCGCGTTCGCGAATCGTGTTTGTGGAGCGTAATTCGGCTGTGGCCATTGCCAGTTGGGCGCTGCCAGCTCCTTTGATAGTGGGCATGGGCTGACTCATCAGGCATCCAGTCCGCGGCCCTTGGCTTTTTTAAGCTCGTCGGCGTCCGGCACCACGCCGGGGGTGAAATAACCTGCGGCCATCTTGGCATCCATCTCGACCCGGGCGTCGGCGGGAATCATGTGCTCCGGGATGTTCACGCGCTCGACGACTTCAATGCCGGCGTGGGTGATGGCGTCGTACTTCATGTTGCTCATGGACACCAGGCGGTGGATCCTGCGTATGCCCAGCCAGTTCAGCACGTCGGGCATCAGCTCCTGGAAACGCATGTCCTGCACGCCGGCCACACATTCAGTGCGGGCAAAGTACTGGTCGGCCGTGTCGCCGCCGACCTGGCGCTTGCGGGCGTTGTAGACCAGGAATTTGGTGACCTCGCCGAGTGCCCGGCCTTCCTTGCGGAAGTAGGACACCAGGCCCACGCCGCCGCGCTGCGCGCCCTGTATGCACTCCTCGATCGCATGCGTGAGGTAAGGGCGGCAAGTGCAGATGTCGGAGCCAAAGACGTCCGAGCCGTTGCATTCATCGTGCACGCGGGCTGTCAGTTCAATGTCGGGGTTGGCCAGGTCGCGCGGATTGCCGAAGATATAAGCCGTGAGGCCACCTATGGGCGGGAGGAACACCTCCAGGTCGCTGCGTGTGACCAGTTCGGGGTACATGCCGCCGGTCTCCTCAAACAACACGCGGCGCAGGTCGGCTTCGGTGCAGCCAAAACGTTTGGCGACCTCGGGCAGGAACCACACCGGCTCGACGGCCACCTTGGTCACCATGGCCGCGCCGCCGGCGGTCAGGAACTTGCCATCGGCTTTCAGGCGGCCCGATTGCAGCGCTTCAATCACTTCGGGCAGGATGACATGTGCCTGGGTCACGGCAATGGTCGGGCGGATGTCGTAGCCGGCGGCCAGTTCATTGGCAAAGACATCGGCCACGGTTGCGCCCCAGGGGTCCATGGCGACGATGCGGCCGGGTTCGCTCCACTGTGGGTAGGGGCCTATCACATTGGTCGGCGAGGTGTTGGTCAGGTCGGCCTTGTGGCTGGCCTTGAGCGCGCCCGATGCCACTGCCAGCGCGCGGTAAATGCTGTAGGAGCCGCTGTGCGTGCCTATGACGTTGCGGTGGCTGCGTTTGGTGGTGGTGCCGACCACCGGGCCGCGCTCGGTGGCGGTCGCTGCCGCCCAGTGGATGGGGATTGCGCCATGGCCGCTGGCGTGGGAGGTCAGGCGGATGTGGTGGGGCGCAGCAGCAGGTGAGGGGACAGGCTCGAAAGATGTGGCGGCAACTTCAGCAGGCATTGCGTATCCTTCCAAAAACCCAATGTAGCGATGCGCGCTTTGCTTGACAAGCCTGCCGGTTTTTGAAGGTCGTTAATTTGCGACAGGCTGCCTGCCGCAAACAGTGCTCGTTCGCCTCAGCGGCTTTTGCCGCCGAAAATGCCGCCCAGCACGCCGCGAATGATTTCGCGGCCCACTGTTGAGCCCATGGTGCGCACGGCCGACTTGGCCATGCTTTGCGCCAGGCCGTCATGTTTGGCGCCGCGCGGGCCGGTGGTGCCAAAGAGTATGTCGTTCAGGCCACCCAGAATACCGCCGGATTCGGTTTGCCCGGCGGCGCCGCCATTGGGCGCCGAGCCGGCAGCCGGTGCGCTTGCGGCGGCGCGGCCCTGGAGTTTTTCGTAGGCGGATTCACGGTCGACCGTCTTTTCATAGACACCGGCCACCAGCGAGTTTTGTACCAGCGCCTGGCGTTGCTGTGCCGTGATCGGGCCAATCTGGCTGCCGGGCGGCAACACGTAGACGCGCTCGGTCACGCTGGGCCGGCCCTTTGCATCGAGCAAACTCACCAGCGCCTCGCCCACGGCGAGTTCGGTGATGGCGGTTTCAATGTCCAGCCCGGGTTTTTGCCGCATGGTCTGGGCCGTGGCCTTGACGGCTTTCTGGTCGCGTGGCGTGAAGGCGCGCAAGGCGTGCTGCACCCGGTTGCCAAGCTGGGCCAGCACCGAGTCGGGAATATCCAGTGGATTTTGCGTAACGAAATAAACGCCCACACCCTTGGAGCGCACCAGGCGTACGACCAGCTCTATGCGCTCGACCAGCACCTTGGGCGCCTCGTTGAACAGCAAGTGGGCTTCGTCAAAGAAGAACACCAGCTTGGGCTGCTCGGGATCGCCGATTTCGGGCAATTGCTCAAACAGCTCGGACAGCATCCACAGTAAAAAGGTCGCGTATAGGCGCGGCGAGTTCATCAGCTTGTCGGCGGCCAGGATGTTGATGACCCCCTTGCCATCGACCGTTTGCATGAAATCGCTGATATTGAGCATGGGCTCGCCGAAGAACTTGTCGGCACCCTGGCTTTCAACCTGCATCAGGCCGCGCTGGATGGCGCCCACGCTGGCGGCGCTGACGTTGCCGTATTTGGTGGTGAACTCGCTGGCGTTTTCGCCCACATACTGCAGCATGGCGCGCAGGTCCTTCAGGTCCAGCAGCAGCATGCCGTTGTCGTCGGCGATCTTGAAGACCAGATTGAGCACGCCGGCCTGGGTTTCGTTGAGGTTGAGCATGCGGCCCAGCAACAGCGGCCCCATGTCGGAAATGGTGGCGCGCACCGGGTGGCCCTGTTCGCCGAAGACGTCCCACAGCGTGGCCGGGCAGGCCAAGGACTCGGGCGTATCAATGCCGCGCTCTTTCAGGATGCCGGCCATCTTGTCGCCTATGCTGCCGGCCTGGCTGATGCCGGTCAGGTCACCCTTGACGTCGGCCATGAACACCGGCACACCGATTTTCGAGAAGTTTTCGGCCAGGGTTTGCAGCGTGACGGTCTTGCCGGTGCCGGTGGCGCCTGTGATCAGTCCGTGACGGTTGGCCAGGCCGGGCAGCAGTTCGCAGGTGGTGGACGCGTTTTTCGCGATCAGGAGCGGATCAGACATACAACAAAACCTCGTTATTCAAAAAAACAATTTGCGCAGTGAAGACGGCCGCACGGCGCACACATGCAGCAAGGCCTAAGCCCTGACCGCCAAAGCCGCTTCCTTCAACACATCGGCCACCGCAGCGATGAATGCGGGCGCGCGGACATCGCTTGAGACGCCGCCAGTCCAGTTCAGGGTAAAACAGAAACCGACGGGAACCTTGCCAACCAGCATCTGGCCGGGGAAACACATGCAATGAAAGTTCTCCCAATCAATGCTGCCGCCTTTCCCGAAGGCCAGCAGGCCTTGCGGCACGGTGGGTGAAATGGCATCGGCCATGGCCTGGATGCGCCTGAATTCCTTCAGTGTGTCGGGTTTCTGGAAGAACTTGCCGGTCAATGCCTGGCGGTACCAGTGGACCATCTCGCTGGCGGTGCTGAGCATGGACTCCTGGCTGTTGATGACGTTGGTGCGCGACTTGAGCCCCTGTGTGTCATTGCGGGCCAGGCGCTCCATGCCGCTCCAGCCCAGGTCAACGCCATAGTCGGCGCCGGCCAGGTAAGAAAACAGCCTGCGGGTTGAGTTGGGGATCTGGGTCTGCTTCAGGCCGGCCTCGGCGATGAGGGCGCGCACGCGGTCCGGTCCGACCTTGCCCAGGGCGATGTCTGTGGCGGTGTTGTCGCTGTGGGTGATCATGGCTTCGAGCACACTGCGGTAAGGGGTTTTGCCGCTGAGGCCCACAAAAACAGGGCTGCCGGGCGAACGCACCGCATCGCTGATATCGGCCGGCTGGTTTTCGGTGAGGCCTTCACGCCCGGCCTCGACATCGCGCAGGAACTGGGCCAGTATGAAGGTTTTGACCGAACTGCCGACAAACAGTTGCCGGTCCGGCTGGTGGGCGGCGCTCCAGGGGGCATTTGGCGAGTCGACCTGAATCAGGCAGTTGCTGGTGGCCGGCGCCAGCGCGGCAAAACGGGCAATCGCCTGGCTGACCCTGGCCGGCGCCCCGGCTGTGGCTGCATGGGCTGTAGCGCCGGGAAGGGCAGGCGCGGCCAATGACGAGGCGGCCAGTTGCAGGGTCAGGCGGCGGGACGGGTTGCTAAGCTGCATGGCAAGTGGCATGGGTGTCGTACCTGTTAAGTGGAGCTTGCTTGGGTTTTACCAGAATTGGGTGACGTCAAAAGGGCGTCCGGCCCGCAAAAGTAAAATGGTGTTTGCAGATTAAAGCAATTAATCAAAAACCAAGGGATTTCCGTGGCCGGTCACAGTAAATGGGCGAATATTCAACACCGCAAGGGTCGCCAGGATGAAAAACGCCAGCGTATCTGGACCCGTGTGATGCGCGAGATCATGGTCGCGGCCCGCATGGGCGGCGGCGACCTGGGCACCAACCCACGCCTGCGCCTGGCGGTGGACAAGGCCAAGGCGGCCAACATGCCCAATGAAAACGTCAAATACGGCATTGCCAAGGCCACTGGCAGCCTGGAGGGCGTTCACTACGAAGAAGTTCGCTACGAAGGTTACGGAATCGGCGGCGCGGCCATCATCGTGGACTGCATGACAGACAACAAGGTGCGCACCGTGGCCGAAGTGAGGCATGCGTTTTCAAAACACGGCGGCAACATGGGCACAGAAGGCTCGGTGGCCTTCCAGTTCAAGCATTGCGGCCAGCTGATTTTTGCACCTGGCACCAGTGAGGACAAGGTCATGGAAGTCGCGCTGGACGCCGGCGCCGATGACGTGATCACGCATGACGACGGCGCGATCGAGGTGCTGACGCCTTACACGGACGTTGAAACCGTCAAAAACGCGCTGGAAGCCGCTGGTCTGAAGCCGGAAGTGGCCGAGGTCACCATGCGGGCCGACAACATGATTGAAATGTCCGGCGAAGAGGCAGCAAAAATGCAGCGCCTGCTTGACGTGCTGGAAGACCTGGACGACACGCAGAACGTCTTTCACAACGCAGCGTTGTCTGAATAACATTTAAAACACGAGAGCTCAGCATGAAAGTATTGGTAGTCGGCGGCGGTGGCCGTGAACACGCGCTGGCGTGGAAGCTGGCGCAGTCGCCCAAAGTACAGGCGGTGTATGTTGCGCCCGGCAACGGCGGCACCGCGCTCGATGCCCGGCTTGAGAACATCAATATCACCGATGTCCAGGCGCTGCGGGCGTGGGCAGCTACTGAAAAGATAGCGCTGACGGTGGTGGGCCCGGAACAACCGCTGGCGGCCGGCATTGTTGACGAGTTCCGCGCGCATGGCCTGCGTGTGTTTGGCCCGACCAAAGCGGCGGCGCAGCTTGAAAGCTCCAAGGCCTTTTCCAAGGCCTTCATGAAGCGCCATGGCATTCCGACGGCGGAGTACGAAACCTTCACCGATGCGGTGGCGGCCCATGCCTACGTGGACGAAAAAGGCGCGCCCATCGTGGTCAAGGCCGATGGCCTGGCCGCCGGCAAGGGCGTGGTGGTGGCGATGACGCTGCACGAGGCGCACGAAGCCATCGAATTCATGCTGGCCGCCGGCCCGGACCAGAATGTGCTGGGCGTGACGCACAACGAAGGCGGCGCACGGGTTGTGATCGAAGAATTTTTGCAAGGCGAGGAAGCCAGTTTCATCGTCATGTGTGACGGTAAAAACGTGGCGGCCATGGCCACCAGCCAGGACCACAAGCGCCTGCTCGATGCCGACCAGGGCCCCAACACCGGCGGCATGGGCGCGTATTCGCCGGCCCCGGTGGTCACGCCCGAGGTGCATGGGCGGGCCATGCGCGAAATCATTTTGCCGACCATCAAGGGCATGGAAAAAGACGGCATTCCCTTCACCGGCTTTTTGTACGCGGGCCTGATGATTGATGCCCAGGGCAAACCCAAGACGCTGGAATTCAATTGCCGCATGGGCGACCCCGAGACCCAGCCCATCATGATGCGGCTCAAAACCGATCTGTACGACGTGATGATGGCCGCCACTTCGGGCACGCTGGACCAGATCGAACTCGACTGGGACCGCCGCCCGGCGCTCGGCGTCGTGATGGCCGCGCATGGTTACCCGCTGCACCCGCGCAAGGGCGACGCGATCCACGGCTTGCCCCAGGCGAGCGAGGATGCCATGGTGTTCCATGCGGGCACCAGCAAGCAGGACGGCGACACCGTGACCTCCGGCGGCCGGGTACTGTGTGTCACGGCACTGGGCAGTACCGTCAAGGCGGCACAGCAACGCGCCTATGAAGTCGCCCAGGGCATTCAGTTTGACGGCGCACAGTACCGCAGGGACATCGGCTACAGGGCCATCAAGTCCTGATGGGCACGGCTGACCTTTCCGGCGTGCGCGCCTTTTTGCTGGGTTTGCAGGAGCGCATCACCAGCGCCATTGCCACCCTGGATGGCCGGTCTTTTGTGGCCGACCACTGGCAAAAAGAACCCGGCGAGCCGCTGCAGGGCAATGGCATCACCAAAATCCTGGAGCAGGGCGAGGTGTTTGAGCGCGCCGGCTGCGGCTTTTCGCATGTGCGCGGTCCCAAATTGCCGCCGTCGGCAACCCAGCACAGGCCCGAACTGGCGGGTGCGCCGTTTGAGGCCATGGGTGTTTCGCTGGTGTTTCACCCACGCAACCCCTACGTGCCGACCGTTCACATGAATGTGCGCATGCTGGCCGCCACGCCTGTGGGCGGCGGTGAGCCGGTCTGCTGGTTTGGCGGCGGCATGGACCTGACACCCTACTACGGTTTTGACGAAGATGCGGTGCATTTCCACCAGACCTGCAAGAATGCGCTGGCCCCGTTCGGCGGCGACAAGTACCCGCGCTTCAAGCAATGGTGTGATGAGTACTTTTACCTTAAGCATCGCCAGGAGCAGCGCGGTATAGGCGGCATATTTTTCGATGATTTCCACGAGCTGGGCCGGGAGCGGAGTTTTGCCATGATGCAAAGCGTGGCGGACTCGTTTTTGGCGGCCTACCTTCCGATTGTCCAGAGACGCAAGGACACGCCTTACGCTGAGCGCGAGCGCGAGTTCCAGCTTTACCGGCGCGGCCGTTACGTTGAGTTCAACCTGGTGTGGGACCGCGGCACGCACTTTGGCCTGCAGTCGGGCGGCCGCACGGAGTCGATTTTGCTGTCCATGCCGCCATTGGCAAGCTGGGCCTACCAGCGTCAGGTGCAAGCCGGTTCACCCGAAGAGCGGCTGTACAAGGAGTTTCTGGTCAGGCGGGACTGGGTTTGAGCATGACCATGCCTTCATCGCAGCAAAAACGCGCAGGTGAAAGTGCGAAAAAACGCATAGGCGTTTTTGGCGGCGCGTTTGACCCGCCGCACAAGGCCCACGTCGCACTGGCGCAGCTTGCGCTGGAGCAGCTTGCGCTGGACGAACTGCACATCATTCCCACCGGCCATGCCTGGCACAAGGCCAGGGTGCTGAGCGCGCCTGAAGACCGGCTGGCCATGACCCGGCTGGCCTTCCAGGATCTGCCACGGGTGGTGGTCGATGAGCGTGAGTTGCGGCGTGCCGGGCCGACCTTCACCATAGACACGCTGGAGGCGCTGCAGGCTGAAAACCCTGGTGCGCAGTTCTACCTCATCATGGGCGCGGACCAGCTTGCGGCGTTCCGGCAATGGCACCGATGGCAGGCCATTATTGAGCTTGCTATAATTTGTATAGCTGGCCGCGCCACATCTACGGCGGCCGAAGCCCAATTTGATGCCTATCCGGGGCAACAAGACCGCTTTTTAGCGCTCCCGCTAGCCCTGATGCCCGTAAGCGCCACGCAAATTCGCCAGCTGATGGCCTCCGGCGCCGGCCAAACCCGTGAAATCAGCGACTTGGTCCCCGAGCCGGTTGCGCGTTATATTTCAGCAAACCACGTTTACGGCCCCCGTTAATTTCCACCTTACCGAACAAAAGCACTGCATGACCTCTACCCCCGTCAAAACCACCGCGACCCTTGAGAAGAAGGATGTGCAGAAACTGCAGCGCGCCATCATTGACGGTCTGGAAGACGTCAAGGCGCAGGACATCCAGGTGTTTGACACGGAGCACATCACCTCATTGTTCGAGCGTGTGATCATCGCCTCGGGGACCTCAAACCGCCAGACCAAGGCGCTTGCCGCCAGCGTGCGTGACGCCGTGCGTGATGCCGGTTTTGCCAAACCCCGCATTGAGGGTGAAGAAAACGGCGAGTGGATCATCGTGGATTGCGGCGCGGCCGTCGCGCACATCATGCAGCCGACCATTCGCCAGTATTACCACCTGGAAGAGCTCTGGGGCGAAAAACCCATCAAGCTGAAGCTGGGCGCGCCCGCACCGCTGGTGAAAGCCCCCAAGGCCGAACCCAGGGAAGAGGCCAAAACCGCTGCCAAGCCCGCAAAACCCAAAGCCGCTGCAAAGTCTGCGGGCAAAAGCAGCGCCAAACCGGCAGTGAAAGCCCCTGTTAAAGACCACGAACCCGGTTATGTAGGCCGGCTCGGCAAGACCAGCGACTGGACTGCCAAACGCAACCAGGCTGAACCTGCCGCCGAACCCGCTGCAAAATCCGCTGCGAAGAAGGCTGTCCGCGCAGGCGCCAAAATCGTAGCAGCGAAATCGGCCGCCAAACCAGCGACCAAGACGCCGATCATCAAGGTACCGGCACCGAAAAAGGTTGCCGCACGGAAAACCGCAGCGACACCATCGGCCAAAAAGCCCGCAGCCAGGAAAACCGCGCCCCGGAGCAAATGAGGCTGACGATCGTAGCCGTCGGCCAGAAGGTGCCCGACTGGGCACAAACGGCTTATGACGACTACGCCAAGCGTTTCCCGTCCGAACTCAAGGTCGAGCTGAAGGCGGTCAAGACCGAGCCGCGCGCCTCCAAAACACTGGACACACTGCTGGCTGCTGAACGCGCCCGCATTGAGGGCGCCATCACCCGTGGCACCCGCGTGGTCGCCCTCGATGAACGCGGCACGGCCGTTACCACCGTCGCGCTGGCTGAACGGCTCAAGGCATGGCAGCTGTCCGGTGACGATGTGGCCATCGTGATTGGCGGGCCGGACGGACTGGACGGCGAATTCAAAAAAGCTGCGCATGAGCGCCTGCGCCTGTCAGACCTGACCTTGCCGCATGCCATGGTGCGTGTGCTGCTGATTGAGCAGCTCTACCGTGCCTGGAGCATCACCATCAACCACCCGTACCACCGGGAATGATGCCCCCACGGTCGCTCACTGCGTGTAGCTCCCTGCCCCCCGAGGGGGCCGCTGCGCCTGCGGCCCGGCGAAGCCTGTTCCGCGGCCCCTGTTTGAAAGATGCAAGGACGCGCCCACGATTGCCCACTTTCAACCCCAGCCCTTGCTGCAAACATGACTGATTTCATTTACCTGGCTTCGCAAAGCCCAAGGCGCAGGCAGTTGCTGGAGCAGCTTGGTGTGCCCTATGAATTGCTGCTGCCTGACGCCGATGAAGATGCCGAGGCGCTGGAGGCCGTGCTTGAAAATGAGGCGCCAACGGCCTACGTCAAACGTGTGACCGGCCTGAAGCTTGACGCGGCAGTGGCGCGCCTGAAGCAGCGGCAGCTCAAGCCCGCGCCCATTCTGTGCTCGGACACTACCGTGGCGCTGGGGCGCACCATTTACGGCAAGCCCGACGATGCAAAAGATGCCAGACGCATGCTTGCGGAGCTGTCGGGCACGACCCATCGCGTGCTGACCGCCGTGGCCGTACAGTCGGGCCGGCGGCGTTTTGCAGCCCTGAGCACCTCGCGTGTAAGTTTTGAGGCCATGACCGGTGCGCAAATCCGCGCCTACGTCGCCACAGGCGAGCCCATGGGCAAGGCTGGTGCTTATGCGGTGCAGGGCAGGGCGGCCTTGCACATCACGCGCATCAATGGCAATTACAGTGGCATCATGGGGCTCCCGCTACGGGAAACAGCCACACTGCTGCGCAGCGTCGGCATCAAAATATAGCCAGTTTTTAATAAACAACATGCAACAAGACATCCTGATCAACTGGTCCCCGCAGGAAACCCGGATGGCCGTGGTGGAGCACGGCGCGGTGCAGGAGCTGCAGGTCGAACGCACGCTGGAACGCGGCCTGGTCGGCAATGTTTACCTCGGGAAAGTCGCGCGTGTGCTGCCCGGCATGCAGTCGGCCTTTATCGATATCGGGCTGGACCGGGCCGCCTTTTTGCACGTGGCCGACCTGATGAGCAGCATCAACAGCCGACACGCGGAATCGGAAGCCCAAGTCGCCGGGGCCTTGACCACGCCCAACATGGCCGCCCTGCAGCCGATTGAAAAGCAGTTGTTTGAAGGCCAGGCCGTGATGGTGCAGGTGCTCAAGGACCCGATAGGCACCAAGGGCGCTCGGCTGACGGCGCAGATCAGCATTGCCGGGCGTTTGCTGGTTTTTTTGCCGCAGGACAACCACATAGGCGTGTCGCAAAAAATACCGGCCCGACAGCGCGAGGAACTGCGCCAGCGCATGCAGGCCCTGACTGGCGACATGGGCGGCGGTTTTATCCTCAGGACCAATGGCGAAGACGCCACCGATGCGGAGTTGTCGGAAGACATTGCCTACCTGCGTAAAACCTGGGCCCGCATCAAGGACGCCTCGGTGCGCCTGCCTCCTGCATCGGTGTTGCACCAGGACCTGAACCTGCTGCAGCGCGTGCTGCGTGACGTGGTGGTGGAGGGCACACAAACCATTCGTATTGATTCGCGCGAGCAGTTTGAAAGCCTCAAGACCTTCGCCGCCGAATTCATGCCGGCAACCGTGCAAAAGCTGCAGCTTTACACCGGTGAACGGCCCATTTTTGACCTGTTCAACATCGATGAGGATATTGCCCGGGCGCTGGGCCGCCGGGTGGACCTCAAGTCCGGTGGTTACCTGATCATTGACCAGACCGAAGCCCTGACCACGGTGGACGTCAATACCGGCGGATTTGTGGGCGCGCGCAATTTCGACGATACGATTTTCAAGACCAACCTCGAGGCCTCGCAGGCGATTGCCCGGCAACTCAGGCTGCGCAACCTGGGCGGGATCGTGATTGTCGATTTCATAGACATGGTCAAGGACAACCACCGTGATGCCGTGCTGGCCGAGTTCCAGAAACAGCTGGCGCGTGACCGCATCAAAACCACCGTGAACGGCTTTTCAGCGCTGGGACTGCTGGAGATGACGCGCAAGCGCACCCGGGAGTCGCTGGCGCACCAACTCTGTGAACCTTGCGATGCCTGCATGGGCAAGGGCGTGGTCAAGACGGCGCGCAGCGTGACTTATGACATCCTGCGCGAGATTCTTCGCGAGGCCAGACAATTCAACCCGCGGGAGTTTCGTGTTGTCGCATCGCCCAAGGTCATAGAGCTTTTTCTCGATGAGGAAAGCCAGCATCTCGCGGGCCTGAGCGACTTTATCGGCAAGCCGATTTCACTGCAGGCAGAAGCGGCCATGGCGCAGGAACAATACGATATCGTCCTGCTTTGAGTGATTCAGGCGCAGTTCTTCTCGACCGCAAGCATGACCAAGCCGCTGACCCGCAACCCGCAGCCGATTCCCGTTCTGGTTTACCACCAGATTGACGAAGCGCCGCCCAAAGGCCGGCCGTTTCGTAGCCTGTATGTATCGCCGGCGGCCTTTGCACGCCAGATGACTTTGCTGAAATGGCTGGGCTACACCGGTTTGTCCATGACTGCTCTGCAGCCTTACCTGAGTGGTGAACGCACGGGCAAGGTGGTGGGGATTACCTTTGATGACGGCTACCTCAACAACCTGAGACATGCGTTGCCGGTACTGGCGCGCCACGGGTTTTCCTCAACCTGTTACGCGGTCAGCGGCCTGGCGGGCAAAACAAACCTCTGGGACCAGGGCATTGGTATTGCACAGACAGCGCTGATGGACCAGTCCCAGATGCGGCAATGGGTCGCGGGCGGGCAGGAGATTGGCTCGCACACCCGCAAGCACGTTAACCTGGTGGAAACGGCTGACGCATCCTGTGTTCAGGAAATTGCCGGCGGCAAGGCTGAGCTGGAGACAGCTCTTCGCAGTGCTGTGAGTCATTTTTGCTATCCCTATGGTCGTTATGAACCCAAACACGTTGCCATGGCCAGGGCCCAGGGTTTTGTGACCGCCACCACCACGCAGCGCGGCCGCTGCCATGCGGGCGTTGACATGCTTGAAATACCCCGTGTACCGGTTTTGCGCTCGACCAGCTTGCCCATGTTCTGGCTCAAGATTGCGAGCGGCTACGAGGACAGACGCAAAAAATGACATCCCCGGCGGGAAAACTGCGCATCGCGGTACTGAGCCGCAGCTTCTCGCCCACGGCCGGCGGTGCGGAGCGTTACGCGATTGCGCTGGTGGAGCAGCTTGCGGAAAAGCACGACATTCACGTCTTCGCCCAGTCCATGGAACATGACTGGCCGGGCGTGAGCTATCACCGTGTCAGCATGCTTGTGCGCAGGCCTCGCTGGTTTAACCAGCTCTGGTTTGCAAAAACCACCTGGTGGGCCACCCGAAAGGGTTTTGACGTGGTTCACTCGCATGAAAACACCTGGCATGGCGATGTGCAGACGGTGCACGTGCTGCCGGTCAAATACAACCTGTTTTTTGGCCATACGGGCTGGCGGCGCGCGCTGCGCTGGATCAAGGTATTGAGCAGTCCACGGCTGCTGGTTTACCTGTGGCTGGAGCGCATGCGTTATGCGGTCCGCACCGGGCGTCAGGTGGTGGTGATTTCTGAAACCCTGCGAGCCATCTTCGCCGCGAGTTACCCCGGGGCCATGGCGATGACGACCCTCATCACGCCGGGTATAGCGTTGCCGTCGTTCCCCATATCGGCCAGCATGCGCCGTGATGCAAGGCTGCAACTGGGCTTGCCCCGGGACAGACCCTGCATTTTGTTTGTCGGCAATGATTTTCGTAAAAAAGGACTTCAAACCCTGATCGACGCGATACGCCTGCTGCCGGATGAGGTGGTGCTGGCCGTGGTTGGGCATTCGGCGCAACTGCCTGTGTTTCGCCAGCAGGCAGCGCAGGCCGGCCTGGCATCGCGGGTGTTTTTCCTGGGCGCCTTGCAGGATGTCAGCGCGGCTTATCGTGCCGCTGACTGCCTTGCACACCCCACGCGGGAAGATACCTTTGCCATGGTGGTGCTTGAAGCCATGGCGCACGGTTTGCCGGTTGTTGTCAGCGGTTCCAGGTATTGCGGTATTTCCGGCATGCTTGAAAACGAGGGCAATGCCTTGATCCTCGACGACCCGCATGACGCGAATGCCCTGGCCGTTTCCTTGCGCCGCGAGCTGGGGGATGACGTGCTCAAGGAACGCTTGAGCCACAACGCGCGCGAATTTGCCGCCCAATTCGAGTGGGGCGAAATTGCCGCCCGGCATGAGCAGCTGTATCGCGCCGTGGTAGCCGCCCGATCCCATTAGCCGGGGCTCAGCCCGGGTGGCATCAGGTGCCCTGGAACCCCAGTTTGTACAGGTGCGCGTAGGCACCATTTTGGGCCAGCAATTGCGCATGGGTGCCCGATTCGACGATGCGGCCTGCATTCATCATGATGATGCGGTCGGCGTGTTGAACCGTTGAGAGCCTGTGGGCAATCACCAGTGAAGTCCGGTTTGATGTCAGCCGTTTGATGGCTTCCTGTACCGCCTGCTCGGACTCGGTGTCCAGCGCCGAGGTGGCCTCATCGAGAATCAGGATGGGCGCATCCTTGTACAGCGCACGGGCAATGGCCAGCCGCTGGCGCTGGCCGCCTGAGAGCTGCATGGCGTTATGGCCCAGCACGGTGTCAATCCCCTGCGGGAGTTCGGCAAGCAGGGTGCCGAGGTTGGCCGCTTGCAGGCACTGCGTGACCTTGTCACGATCGAATGCCTGGCCCAGCGCCACGTTAAAGGCGATGCTGCTATTGAGCATGACCACGTGCTGGCTCACCACTGCAAACTGCGAACGCAGCGATGCCAGGTCCCATTGCCGGAGTTCAGTGCCGTCCAGGTAAATGGCGCCTGTGCTCATCTCCACAAAACGCGGCAAGAGGTTGACCAGCGTGGTTTTGCCCGAGCCCGAGCTGCCCACGAGCGCCACGGTTTCCCCGGCCCTGATGGACAGGCTGAAATGGTCAAGGGCAGGGGATGCATCCACCTTGTACAAGACGCTGACATCGGCAAACTCGATGTCGCCCGAGGCCTTGACCCTGGTAAAAGGGCCGCCTGTCTCGTCATCCGTCAGTTCCATCAGGTCCAGCCCACGCTCCAGCGCTGCCAGCCCGCGGGTGATGGGTGTTGCCCCGTCCGACAGGCTTTTGATGGGCGCGATCAACAGCAGCATGGCAGTCACAAAAGCCACAAAGCCGCCCACGGTGGTAGTGTTTTCCGAGCCCTGCAGCAGGGCAATCGAGATAACCGCCGACAGGGCTATCGCGGCCAGCACCTGAGTAATGGCGCTCATGCTGGCATAGGCCACCGTGGATTTCATCGATAGCCGGCGCAGGGAATGGCTCAGGGCGTCGAAGCGGCTGGCCTGGCTGGACTGGGCGCCATGCAGGCGAACGTCGCGGTGCGCCAGCACGTTTTCTTCAACCACATAGGCGAGGTTGTCAGTAGCGGTCTGGCTTTGTTTGGTCAGCCGGTAAAGGCGCCGCGTCAGCAGCTGGATCACCAGTGCTACCGCGGGGAACAACAGTGACACCACCAGCATCAGTTTCCAGTTCAGGAAAACCAGGTAGCCGACCAGCGCCATCAGCGTCAGCACGTCGCGCGCCAGTTTCATGATGGCGTTGTTCAGGATCACGGAGCCGTTGTAGACCTCGTACACCACCGTATTTGAAATCGCGCTGGACGACTGGTCTGCAAACAGGGCAAGACGAGCGCTCAACAACTTGTCAAACATGGCCTTGCGCAGGGCCTGAAGGCCCTCATTCGTGACCTGGGCCAGGGCGTATTGCGCGACAAAACCCGAAAGCCCCCGGATGGCGAACAGGAGCAGGAGCGTGACAGGCACCAGCCATAGATCCAGCGAGCCCTTCTGGAAGCCCCGGTCAAGCAATGGCTTGAGCAGGGCCGGGACAAAGGGTTCGGTAGCCGATGCAACAATGGTCGCGCCTATGGCCAGAGCCCAGCCGCTACGCGAGGTGCTGAAATAAGGCCAGACCCGGAGAATCCGCCGCCATGTGGACAATTTTTTTGAAGTTAATGGTTGGACGGTTTCTGTCATGGTCAGGCCGATTGCTCCTTGCCGCCCGGCCCGGCATAGGGGGCCGCTGGCCTGCAGACACCCAGCGCCAGCAGCAAGCCCAGCGTCACGCAGAAAAAATCGCCAATCAACGCGTCATAAATTGTCGAGTTGAACAGGCAGGCCACGGCAAGCGCCGCCAGCACCGACTGGGCCGCACGCGCGGCCGTCTTCTCCATGCCCAAGGTATCACGCAGGATAGAAATCATCAGGGCCACTATAAGCAGGATGCCTGGTATGCCTAGTTGCACGCCCCATAGCAGGTATTCCTGGTGCGGGTTGCCCATCTCGGCTATGTTGGGGTTGCTGGAGTTTTGCTGTCTCTCAATCCGGTTGAATTCGCTGCTCCAGCTGCCGACGCCAGAACCCAGGACGGGGCTTTCGAGCATGGACTGTGCTGCGCGGTGCCAGAAATGAAGCCGTATGCCGGAGGAATTGCCTGACGTAACACTTGCTCCCTTGGCAAAAGAGAAGCTTTGAACCTCATTTTTGACCTGCCCAATCCGGGTTTGTACCTTGGGCGAGACAAGGGATACCACGAGCAACAAAAGGAACGGCAGCAACACGATACCCATGCGATAGCGCACGGGCAGCGCCCACATGATGGCAAGCGACATCAGGACGATGGCTACCACATGACCGCTCCGGCCATCGAATACAAAAAATACATTCACCAAGGCCACCGCGGCAACAGCAACTGCGCAATGCTGGCCATACCTGCCGGGAACCAGTGCACGCAAATGCCAGCAGACCCCGGCAAATACCGCCGTCATGATGCCCTCGTCCAGGTAGCTGGAAAAAACTGCAAAAGTAAGCCTGGCCACTGGCGGCGACGTCGCCCATGGGACGGGCAGGTGGAAAAACAGCATCCATGAGCTGAGCATTAGAAAGAGTTGTGCCAGCGCAAATGCGCCCAATGCACAGATAACCTCAGCGCGTGTTCGAAGCAGGGCAACGATTAGCGGAATCATCAGCAGCTTGCCGTACTTGCCAAGTGAGCTCATGGCATCTCCCGTTGGCGCTGTGCTCCATAACAGGCTGATGGCAAAGGCGGCCAGGACGAGCAGCACCACAACGGGCGTGAAACGCAGCTGGTCCTTCGCGGGTTCCTGCGCGGCTGCCGGTTTGCGGCCCAATAAAATCGCTGTTCCACCCAGTAGCAGAAGAAACTTGGCGATGCTGATAATCGCAATGGGCAGGCCTACGGATGCTGCAGCAAGGCAAACAAGTATGAGCCGGAAGTTGATTGTTTTTTTCTGCAAAATAATGGCGGTCGTCGCTGGATAACGGGATTCATTATCAGTGATTCCATACCCCGGCCGGCCCCTGGGCGGCAGACGGTGCTCTGCTATGCTGTCGATGCTCCGGGCAACCCAAAAAGCGCCCTGGGTTCCCCCGAAGTGAATTGTGAAAGGTGACCGTTGGCCAGTTTGTCTGTCATTGTGATTACCAAAAATGAGGCGCACAACATCGAGGCCTGCCTGCAATCGGTCCGGTTTGCAGATCACATTGTGGTGCTGGACTCCGGCAGTACCGATGGCACGCAGGATCTGGCCAGAAAGCTGGGAGCAGAAGTCAGCGAAAACCTGGACTGGAAGGGTTTTGGCGTACAGAAAAATCGTGCGCTGGCGCTTGCCCGATCCGACTGGGTGCTGTCCATCGATGCCGATGAACGCGTGACACCCGCACTGCAGGCCGAGATCCGGGCCGCAATGGCAAACCCCGGACACGCGGTCTACAGTTTCCCGCGGCTGTCCAGTTATTGCGGCCAGTACATGCGGCACTCCGGCTGGTACCCGGACCGGGTCACACGCTTGTTCAAACGCAATGCCGCTACATTTTCAAGTGAGCTGGTTCACGAGAGAGTCATCACCTCCAGCCCGGTCGGCCAGTTTGAAGCGCCCCTCTTGCATGAAAGCTTTCAGAATTTTGAAGCGGTACTGGACAAGGCCAACCGGTATTCATCGGCCGGCGCCCAGATACTGCTTGAAAAGGGCCGTACAGCCTCGGTGGGCAAGGCCATCGCGCACGGCTTTTGGGCCTTCCTTCGGACCTATATTTTCCGCCGCGGATTTCTGGATGGCCGCATGGGACTGGTGCTGGCGATCTCCAATGCGGAGGGCACTTATTACCGCTACCTCAAGCTCTGGTTGCTGACGCAGCCAGCCCGTGTGCCTGTTGCACCAGCATCCGGGTCACGCCCTGCCCAATGAAAATCAGCTTTATTGTGCTGACCTACAACCGCACGGATACCTTGCTGGCGGTTCTGCGCTCACTGGCCGGGCAATGCGGCGCGGGCCATGAAGTGCTGATTGCCGACGACGGCTCAACACCCGGGCAGGTCGATCTGCTCTATAAAAACTGTCCTGCATTCGGATGTCCGGTGCGCCATGTATGGCACCGCGATACCGGGTTCACCGCGGCTGCTGCGCGCAATCTTGGGGCCCATTTCGCCGATGGTGATTACCTGGTTTTCCTGGATGGGGACTGCGTACCCAACAAGGGGTTTGTGAAGGCGCAGACCCGTCTTGCTGAAAAAGGTTTTTTTGTGAATGGCAGCCGGGTACTGCTCAGCGAGCGCCTGACGGCCCGGGTAGTGAATGGGGAAATCGATTTACCCAAGCAGCCCGCTGCTTTCTGGTGGCAGGCCCGTTTGCGGGGCGACAGCAACAAACTGTTGCATATGCTTTACTGGCCCTGGTCTTTATTCAGGGTAAAACAGGGCTTCAGGTGGCGCGGAATCCGCAGTTGCAATCTTGCTGTCTGGCGCCATGATTTTGTTGCCATCAATGGATTTGACGAGACTTTCGAAGGCTGGGGCCACGAAGATGCCGACCTTGTGCTGCGTCTTAGCCATCAGGGCATCCGGCGCAAGAACGGGTTTCTGGCGACCGAGGTGTACCACCTGTGGCACCGGGAAAACCAGCGCGATCAGGAGTCCGTCAACAAACAAAAGGTTTTTCAGCGCATGAAAACCCGGCTGCTGCGGGCTGAAAAAGGCCTTAACGAAATCGGCCATGACGCTTCGGTCAAGGTGACCCCATTACATTAACTCCTTCAAATGCCTTTTAAACTCCCTTCCCTATGAGCATTCCTGCATCATTTCATCGCCGAACCATCATCAGCCTGCTGGCCGCGAGCACCTTGCCCATCGCTGGCCCTGCCTTGGCGCAATTCAGGGTAGAAGTATCCGGTGTGGGCCTGACGCAAATGCCGATTGCCATTGCCACTTTTCGCGGGGAAGCCCAGGCGCCGCAAAAAATTGGCGCCATTGTCAAGGCCGACCTGGAGCGTAGCGGGGTGTTCCGCTCCGTGGATACCACCGGTGTGGTGGCCGATGAAAGCACGCGGCCGGACCTCGCGCAGTGGCGGCAAAAAGGCGCGGACTCTCTGGTCACGGGCAGCATCACCCCCCTGGCCGATGGCCGCTTTGATGTTCGCATGAGGTTGTGGGACGTCGTGCGCGCCCAGGATTTGGGCGGCCAGAGTTATGCGGTAAGCGCAGCGGATTTGCGCCTGTCGGCGCACCGGATTTCCGACTTCATTTATGAAAAATTGACGGGCGAAAAAGGTATTTTTTCAACCCGGATTGCCTACGTCACCAAGGCCGGCCAGCGCTTCACCTTGTGGGTGGCCGATTCCGATGGGGAAAATGCCCAGTCGGCGCTGGCCAGTCCCGAGCCGATCATTTCTCCCGCCTGGTCGCCGAACGGCGCACAACTGGCTTATGTGTCTTTTGAGTCCCGCAAGCCGGTGATCTATGCGCATGACGTGGCCAGTGGCAAGCGCCGTCTGCTGGCGAACTTCCGCGGCTCCAACAGTGCGCCGGCATGGTTCCCCGATGGCCGGCAACTGGTGGCCACACTCAGCCGCGATGGTGGTTCCCAGCTTTATGCCATCAATGCCAATGGCGGCGAGCCGCGACGGTTGACCCAGTCGTCCAGCATTGACACAGAGCCGGCATTCTCGCCGGACGGCAAATACATCTATTTCGTCAGCGACAGGGGCGGCGCGCCGCAGATCTACCGTATGGGTGCCAGCGGCAGCAATATCGAACGCGTGACTTTTAACGGCAGCTACAACATCTCTCCGGCCATCAGCCCGGATGGCCGCTGGCTGGCTTATGTTTCGCGGGTGGGCGGCGCATTCAAATTGCAGGTGATGGAACTTGCCAGCGGCACCGTGACTCAGATCACCGATACCAGCGCCGATGAAAGCCCGAGTTTTGCCCCCAACAGCCGTTTGATTGTGTACGCTACCCGGCAACAAGGCCGCGAGGCGCTGATGACCACCACGCTGGACGGCAAGATCAAGGCCAGGCTGTCCGGTGCCAGCGGGGACATCCGGGAGCCCGATTGGGGGCCTTTTTCTCGCTAGATTGGCCGCTCGGCCTACATCCATTGTCGTCAAATACAGTCATATTCTGATTTCTTTCATTTTTTGTTTTGCAGGGGTAATTCATGAAACGCATTCTTTTTTCGATCTTCTCCGCCATCACCTTGTCGGCCGCTCTGGTCGCTTGCGGCTCCAATGTCAAGCTTGACGATGTGCCCGTGGAAAACCGCACGGCGACCAGCGTTAGCTCAGCAGGCGGTGCTTCATCCACGGCAGTTGCTCCCGTAGAAATTTCGGGCGCAAATAGCGCCGCCGGCGGCCCGGTCGGGATTGCGAAAATCATTTATTTTGACTATGACAGCTATGTCATCAAGCCGGAATTCCAAAGCGCCGTCGAGGCCCATGCCAAGTACCTGGCAGCCAACAAGACCCGCAAGCTGGCCATCGAAGGCCACACCGATGAACGCGGCGGCCGCGAGTACAACCTGGCGCTGGGGCAAAAGCGGGCCGAGGCTGTGCGTCGCGCGCTGGGCCTGCTGGGCGTGACGGATGCACAGGTTGAGGCTGTGAGCTTTGGCAAGGAAAAACCCGCAGTTGCCGGCTCCGATGAAGAGGCCTATGCCAAAAATCGGCGCGCCGAATTCAACTACCGCTAAACCCGGTGGAAAAACCAGTTGCCTGAAGCCCGAGGAATGAAGCAAGCATGATGACCATGAACCGACTTCGAATTTTTCGCGCCGTACTGGGGGTTTCTGCGGCCTGGCTGCTCGCATTCAATGCGCAGGCGGGTTTGTTCGAGGACGACGAGGCCCGCCGCGCCATTCTCGAGTTGCGGCAAAAGTCCGATGCGACCCAAATCGAGCTGAAAAAGACTGCCGAGGACAATGCCCAGTTGCGCCGCAGCTTGCTGGACCTGTCCAACCAGATTGAAGTCATGCGCAGTGACCTGGCCAAACTTCGCGGCCAGGACGAGCAACTGGCCCGTGATGTGGCCGATATACAGCGCAAGCAAAAGGACATGGCACAGGGTGTTGATGACCGCTTGCGAAAGTTCGAGCCCTCAAAAATCACGGTGGACGGCAAGGAGTTTGTAGCCAAGCCCGAGGAAACACGTGACTTTGAGGCCGCGCTGGCCATCCTGCGCAAGGGCGAGTTTGCACCGGCGCAGGCGGCTTTCCTGGACTTCATCAAGCGCAATCCCGACAGCGGCTACAAACCCTCTGCGCTGTTCTGGCTGGGCAACGCCCAGTATGCCCTGCGCAGTTACCGCGAGGCCATCGTCAATTTCAAGACTGTGCTGTCGGTCGCGCCAGACCACCTGCGTGCACCCGAGGCGGCCCTGTCCATTGCCAACTGCCAGCTTGAGTTGAAAGACACCAAGTCAGCCCGCAAAACGCTGGAAGACCTCCTCAAGGTCTATCCGCAGTCCGAGGCAGCCTCGGTGGCCAAGGATCGCCTGAGCAAGCTCAAGTAACAGGGGCCTTTTAAAAGCCGTCTTCCGCGGGTGATGCGCGTGGAAGGCGGCTTTTTTATTCCCACTTAAAATTGAGGCATGGATATCTCTTCACTCAATGCGCTCACCACCCAGGTGCTGTGGGCTGCTTTCATTCTTGCCATGCTGTTTGGCGCCATTGCGCAACGCACACACTTCTGCACCATGGGTGCCGTCAGCGACATCGTCAATATGGGCGACTGGACCCGCATGCGCATGTGGGGCATGGCCATTGGCGTGGCCATGATCGGCTTTTACGTCATGGCCGCAGCCGGCCTGATTGACGCCTCCAAAACACTTTATGCCTCTGGCCGATTTATCTGGCTGTCGGCGCTGGTGGGCGGTTTCCTGTTTGGGTTTGGCATGGTGCTGGCATCGGGCTGCGGTAGCAAAACGCTGGTTCGCATCGGCGGTGGCAGCCTCAAGTCGGTGGTGGTGTTTGTGGTCATGGGCGTGGCCGCGTTTGCAACGCTGAAAGGCATCACGGCCGTGATGCGGGTGGCCACAGTGGACCGCGTTGCCGTCGATTTTTCCGGCAATGCAAGCCTGCCGAACTGGCTGGCGGGCGCTGCGGGCCTTTCTCCCGCGGTTGCCGGCCTTGTTCTGGCCTTGGTGCTTGGCCTGGGCTTGTTGGCGTGGGCACTGGTCGGTCGGGATTTTCTGCGCACAGACAACCTGTTGGCAGGCCTTGGCATAGGTGCGGTGATTGTGGGCATGTGGTGGGTCAGCGGGCACCTGGGTTATGTGGCCGAGCATCCTGAGACCTTGCAGGAGGCCTTCCTGGCCACCAATTCCGGCAGGGCCGAGGCCCTGAGTTTTGTGTCGCCCGTGGCCTACACCATAGACTGGTTCATGTTTTTCAGCGACAAAAGCAAACTGCTCACCATAGGTATTGTGTCGGTGTTTGGCGTGGTGGCCGGTTCCGCCATTTATGCGCTGGCAACACGCAGCTTCCGCTGGGAAGGCTTTCGTGATGCCGAAGACACGGCCAACCACCTGGTCGGCGCGGTGCTGATGGGCGTTGGCGGCGTGTGCGCCATGGGTTGCACCATAGGGCAGGGCCTGTCAGGTATTTCAACCCTCAGCGCCACCAGCATTGTTGCCGTCGCAGCCATTCTTGCCGGCTGTGTTGCCTGTCTCAAGTACCAGGTCTGGCGTCTTGAGCGCAGCGTTTGATGGCCCTCACGTTCACTTCACTGCCGCGTGGCTTTCTGCCCTTAGAGGGGGTTGACTTCCCTTGGGACGGCCCGGCGGTAAATTGCCAATGACCGGCGTTGTAGAAACCATCACCGAGGCTGATCTTGAGCGCCGCTTTGGCGGACTGGCGCGTCTTTATGGCGCAAAGGGCGCACAGAAGATTCGTGCCGCGCATGTGGTCGTTGTTGGCTTGGGGGGCGTGGGTTCGTGGGCTGCCGAGGCTTTGGCGCGCAGCGGTGTGGCCCGGCTGACGCTGATTGACCTCGACCATATCGCCGAGTCCAATATCAACCGCCAGATTCATGCGCTGGACGACACGCTGGGCCAGGCCAAGGTCCAGACCATGCGCGAACGCATCAGCCACATCAACCCCGGGTGCGATGTGCGCTGTGTTGAAGAGTTTGTAGATGCGGCCAACTGGCCAGCCATTGCCGGGCTGGATTTGCCAGCCGGGCCGCCGGTTTCAGTCATTGATGCCTGCGACCAGGTCAGGGCCAAAACCGCCATGGCGGCCTGGGCGCTGCAGTACAACGCCAGACACAAGGGGCCGCAGAAAATCAACTTCATCAGCGTAGGCGCTGCCGGCGGCAAACGCCACGCGCACAAGGTTGATATCGACGATTTATCACTGACAACCCATGACCCGTTGCTGGCCCAGCTGCGTTACCGCCTGCGCAAGGAGCAGGGCGCTGCGCGGCAGGGAAAAATCGGTGTGACCTGTGTGTTCAGCCGCGAAGCCGTGATGCAGCCGATAGCGGCCGTTGCCCTGGAAAATGACGGGCCTGCTGATGACACGGCCCTCGATGCCCAAAGCGATGGCAGCCTCAACTGCCACGGTTATGGGTCGGTCGTCAGCGTCACCTCCACCTTCGGTATTTGCGCTGCAGGTTGGGTGCTTGGAAAAATTGCTGAATGAGCTTTGCAAAGGCCTCAAAAATAACGCTATAATTTGAGGCTGTTCTGCACTACTGTGTGGTTCAACCGGGAATATCAAACGATATGCCTCGGGGCCTTAGCTCAGTTGGTAGAGCAGCGGACTTTTAATCCGTTTGTCGTGGGTTCGACCCCCGCAGGCCCCACCAATCATGAAAGCGTCTGATTTAAACATCAGACGCTTTTTCATTGGGTTCTTAGCTCAGCTGGTAGAGCAGCGGACTCTTAATCCGTAGGTCGCGAGTTCGAATCTCGCAGAACCCACCATACAGCC